>WRKR01000020.1 GCA_009782175.1 Cystobacterineae bacterium | reverse complement strand
GTGCTGTTGACGCATGCGCATGTGGACCATATGGGCGGAATTTTTATGGAGCTGACTGAAGGCATGAAACCCCGCTTCCCCAATGCCACCGTCTGGGTACACGAAACGGAATTGGCGTTTTGGACAAGCCCCGGCCTTATGGAAATGTGCCCGGAAGCGCAAAAAAACGAATGCGCTCAAATACAGCAAGGCGTGCAGCTCCTTCGCGCGCTTTTGGGTGACACACTCAAAACTTTCAGCTCAGGGCAAGAGCTGCTTCCGGGCATTCAAGCCTTGCATACGCCGGGGCATACGGCGGGGCATACGGCCTTCTTGTTGAGCTCTGAGGGCCAAAAAATGCTGTTTGTGGGGGATATGGTTTTGAATGTTCAGCTCCAAACAGCCTTCCCCAGAGTTTCTATTGCCTTTGATGCGGATGCGCCCATGGGCATAGAGACGCGCCTTGAGTGGATGGAAAAAGCCGCACATGAAAAGCTGTGGATTGCCGGCTCCCACTTCCCCTTCCCCGGCATCGGCCAGCTCGAAAAACAATCCACCGAGAAATATGCATTCATCCCCATTCAGCGAGAGGGGGAGCGTTCAGCTGGACAGTGAGGGGTTTTTTTCTCGCCTCCGGGGCAGAGTGGGCCATTCGGCCCAGTCTGCTTTCGCCTATGCCTCGAAATACGAAAATGCGAAGGCGCGTCTCAGCCACGCCTCACTGAAGTGCAAGCTCTCGTCGTCACGGATGTGGATTGGCAATATGTCCACCCCCAAGGTACCGCCGCTGCAGGTAGCATCGACATTCTGCGTTTGTTTGTCGAAAACCTTGCCACACCAAGCTTCTCTCAGCGCGTCTTTGAGTCAACGGTCACTCATAATGGCCCATTGGCCTTTCGTTGAACGCGGGGCTTTCCCCGCGTGCATAGGCCGGGAGAAAACCCAAGGCCCAAACCAGCAGCTCCAGCTATTTGGTGTCCGTCATTTTGGCCATGTTATGGATGTGGGATGCGGCGTCGATTTTGCCCTTGCGCAGCAGGGCTTCGACATTGGTTTCGATGGTGTCGGGGTTATATAAATAGTTAACCATCATACCATAGGATTGGTTGAAGCCTTTTTCGGAATGATCGCCCAAGTGGTTAAGGCGTTCAACGCGTGCGCCATTGCCTAAGTGAAAGCGGGCAACCGGATCCGCAGGACGCTCAACGGGAGCGTTTCCGGGTTGTTTGGCGTTGAGGAGATAGCGTGCGGCGAGGCGGGTGAGCGGTGCATAGAGAAGTGGTGCAAGACGTTTGTCATCCGTCCATCGTTTGTCGTCGAGCAATTGTCGGATGGCGGTGCGTGAATTTTCAATGGAGCCTGCTTTGCTGATGTTGTTAACGTCACTTGGGGTGAAGGCATGTTTCCACGCGTCGTCATTGTTTTGTGCCCAGCGGCGCAGCAAGGGCAGGGGCGACAAAGTGGCAAAGGTTGTCAGGCGGGGGAAGTGGTGTTTTAAGTCATCAATAACGCGCTTGAGCAGAAAATTTCCGAAGCTGACACCGCGAAGCCCCGTTTGCGTATTTGAAATAGAATAGAAGATGGCCGTGTCGGCGCGTTTTTCGTCAAGCAATGGTGCATGCTCGTCGAGAATGGTTTGAATGTTGTCGGCAAGGCGGTTGATGAGAGCAACTTCGACGAAAATTAAAGGCTCTTCAGGCATGCGCGGATGGAAGAAGGCATAGCAGCGCCGGTCAGAGTCCAGGCGGTTTTTGAGGTCTGCCCAGGAGCGTATTTCGTGGACAGCTTCATAGCGGATGAGCGTTTCCAGCAAGCTTGCCGGCGAGTGCCACGTAATCTGCTGCAACTCGAGAAAGCCCACATCAAACCAGGAGCCCAACTGGTATTCAAGCTCACGGTCCAGGGAGCGCAGTGCTGGATTGTCCTCCATATAGCGCATCAAGTCAGAGCGCAGGTTGACCAGAAATTTGACGCCCTGAGGCAAGGCGTTGAATTGCGTCAGAATGCGCAGGCGCGGCGAGCGCAATGCCATGCGCAAAGCCGCTTCTGCCTGCCATTGTTCATCGCTGCCCATGGCTTGTTGCCAAGTTTGATAGGCCGTGGCGATTTTTTTAGAGTCAGGGCCGAACTCATGCACAATGAGCCGCAAAAAGGCTTTGCGGTTTTCGTCGTCAAACTTGAGATAGGTTTCACTCAGTTTTGCGGCGCGCAGCTGCGTTGAAACTTCGCCACCCAGGTTTGCAGCGCAGTCACGCAACAATTCGTGGACGCGTTTCCATTCCTTCGGGGGCAAACTTTTGCCGGACCAAAGTTGTTTAACGCGATTGAAGCTGCGCTTGACGAGATTGCTTGCTGTCATGGTCTCCTTCAACTCCTTCAGCAATGAATGCTCGCATGCATGCACAACCCCCCCCCCAAAGCCCCGAGCGCTGCAGCAGACGCAGCCCATGTGCATGGCGGGCAAAGCACCAACACAAAGCACCAACACAAAGCACCAACACAGTGTTGGCATGGCATGACGAGTAACTTCAAGCGCAGTTTCTCATATTTTAAAAAGAGAGTATTGTGAAAATGAGCATGCACCTGCAAGCGTATCCCCAGAGCACTTCTAGCGAGAGGGTGTCGCTCCGAGCATTCTCATGCGCTGATTTTATTGAACATTGGGCAAAGTTCAATATTTGCCCAATATTAAACTCTGCCCAAAGGACTGTGTTCAGAGCTCCTCGTTGTTTTTGTGCGGTGAGCGACTTAGAGACGACACATTCCAAGGTGGCTCCATCCGCTTGAGCGCAAAGTTAGGCGTTGTCCTGTTTGCGAGCAGCCAACAGCTCGCAGACTTCCGCGAACACCGCCTTGGACGGGAGCATGGACGCCTGGATGATATCTGTGCCGCCAGAGTGCGTGACAAAAAGGAGGCGCTGGCCGCGGATGTTCAGCTCAGACAGTGCCTGAATGTCCCGGTATGCAATCTCCTTCTCATTCCGCGACCACGAGGACGTTGGCACGCGCATAGCCGTCGGGCCAAATAGCAGCCGCTGGTGGAAGGTGAGTCGGTGGTAGGCAAGGAAGGCGGTGATGACGACAGAGCCGGCGCCGAACGCAGTCAGCAGCCAATGAAACCTGATCGCCCAGTCCGGGCTGAGCTCGACGAGGTGGTTGATGACGAGGTCGCGGTTGTTGCCTGTGGCTTCGAAGCCGAGGACAACGGTGCACAGGCCGAAGAACGCGGCACAAAGGACAATTGTGGTCCACTTGTGCTGGTATTTATATTCCCGCTCCACACTGCCCACGGTTAGCTCCGGTCGCCCGTGGAGAATAAAGCTTGTGCCATGCCTACGGGGGCACGGCTCCAACCCAGTGGCGAAGGTTGAGCCGTGCTTGAGAGGATAGAAGCATGGGTTTTAGAGCATAGCTGCATATAGATAAACAGTCTTAAGGAAACCCGTGTTGTATAATTAATTTGCCAATGCTGAGAAATTTTTTGTTGGTAGCGGCGTTGTTTGCGGTGCAGTGCATGCTTACGCGTGGCCTCCTCGAAATGGCAAACACGGCTTGGAGTGGCCAAAAGCCGAGGCTCAACGCCCTTTTCAATTTTAAGGTAGGCCTCAAAGCAGCCGCAGCGGGTTTTCGCGTCACCCTCTCTATGTCCTGTGTCTGGCTTTTCGCCAGCATCCTTGGCGGCGGCCCGGTTTTGTTGCTCAGCAAGTTGAAAAATACAACAGGCGAAACTTCCCCCCTGGAGGCACTCTTCATGCTGTTGGCGACTGGCCTCGTCTTCTTGGCCTTCCTCTTCTTCCGCTATTCGCCTCAACTCTTGGTTCTTTTGCCCCTTGCCGAAAAACCGGAGCTTCGCGTCAAAGAGGCTTTTCGCCTATGCCAGGACAGAGGCCGCAGCTACCGCTGGAAAATTCTCCTCATGGGGGGACTGCTTGCCGCTTTCGTTTTTATTTCGGGGGTTTTTTTGGGTGGCTTTTTGGATACTCGAAAAAGCCCATGGGTATTTTGAGGAGGGAGAGTGCCATTGTGCTGAGGTATTTTGTTCTGAGGTACCTTTGTGCTGAGGTATTTTAGCTTGGTGGCGGCGGGCGTCGCCCCCGACGAAGGGTTTTTTGCCCATTTTTTTTAAGAGTTGGAAGACTTCAAAAGCTGCTCCAATTTTTCGAGTGCTGCCCAAAGGCGCGAAGCATCTGCCGCCCCTGCCTGGGCCAGCTCCGCTTTGCCTCCGCCTGTGCCTCCCATGGCCTCGGCCATGCCTTTGATGAGCTCCGCGGCCTTCACCCCTTTGGCGACGACGTCAGGGGTAGCGGCGAGGAGGACAACAGCCTTGTTGTCCGGCGTGGTACCCGTGAGGGCGACGAGGCCGGACTTCAACTCTTCGCGGTGTTTGTCGGCGAGTGCCCGCATGGTTTTGGGGGTGACGTTGCCCAAGTTTTGGACAAGCAGGCGGATGCCCGCAATTTCTCTTAAAGTGGTTGTGGCTTCCTGGGTGGAGACTTGCGAGGCCAGAAGAGACATTTCGAGGCGCTTTTCAAACTCCCGCATGCGTTTTTGAATGTGCAGCATGCGCGCGCCAAGCTCTCTGGGGGGGGCTTTGACAATTTCCGCAGCGCGTTTCAGCTCCTTCTCCGCGTCGCGAAGCCAGGCGAAGGCCTTGGCGCCCGTGAGGGCTTGAATGCGCCGCACGCCCGAGGCGATGGAGGACTCCGCGACAATTTTGAAAAGTCCAATGTCCCCTGTGCGCTGGGTGTGCGTGCCGCCGCACAACTCTTTGGACTTAGGGTGTACGCTGACGACGCGCACGGTTTCGCCATATTTTTCGCCGAAGAGGGCCACGGCGCCTTCTGCTTTGGCCTGTGCAAGCGACATGGTTTGGGTGTGCGTGGCCTCATTTTCGCAAATCCACTGGTTGACACAGTCTTCGACGGCTTCCAGCTGTGCACTTTCAGGCGCCGCAAAATGCGTATAGTCAAAGCGCAGGCCTTCGGGGCTGACGACGGAGCCGGCTTGTTTGACGTGGCTGCCGAGGACGGTTTTGAGGGCCTTATGCATGAGGTGCGTAGCCGAGTGGTTGGCTTGCGTCGCTTTGCGAAGTTGGGCATTCACCTGCAGCGTTAGTGTGTCGCCAAGCTTAACGCTTCCGCGGGAGAGGGAGGTGGGGTGCACCACCAGGGAGGGGAGGGGCCTTTGGGCCTGAGCAATATGCCCAAAGGCATGGGGGCTTTCCAGGTGGCCCATGTCGCCGACTTGGCCGCCGGACTCGCCATAGAAGGGGGTTTGTGCGAAGACGAGGCATATTTTGTCGGGGGCGCTTGCGCTTTGGACGGGCTGGTTGTCTTTGAGGATGGCAACTATTTGGGTTTCGCAAGAGAGGGCCTCATAGCCGACGAAAGCGGTGGGGGCCAAGGTTTTGGCAAGCTGCAAATAGGTTTCCTGCACAGCCGTTTCGCCGGAGCCTGAAAAGCCTGTGCGGCTGCGTTGCTTTTCCATTTCCTTTTCCCAGCCGGCGATGTCCACCTTAAAGCCGCGCTCCCTCGCAATGGTTTGCGTCAAGTCCCACGGAAAGCCATGCGTGTCATGCAGGAAGAAGAGGGTTTTTCCTGAGAGGGTGTTCTGGCCGTTTTTTTGGAGTACCTCCAACTCTTCGTCTATTTTGCGCAGGCCTTTTTCGAGGGTATTTCTGAAAGCGTCTTCTTCGTGCCGCGTCGCCTCCGTCAACAAGGTGCGGTTTTCTTGAAGTTCCGGATAGACTTCGCCCATAAGCTCAACGACTTTTTCAACCACCTGGTGGAAGACGAGGGTTTTGAGGCCCAGCCTTTCTGCATGGCGGATGGCGCGCCGCACAATGCGCCGAAGCACATAGCCTCGCCCTTCATTGGAAGGGAGCACGCCGTCGGCCATCAAAAAAGCCGTTGCGCGTGCATGGTCGGCGAGAATCCGCATGGAGGCGTCATCGGCTTCTGTCTCGCCATAGCGTTTTTGGGAAAGTTTTGAAATTTTTCCAAGCAAAGGCACAAACACGTCCGTGTCATAGTTGGATGCTTTTTTTTGTGCGACAGCGGCCAGGCGCTCTAAGCCTGCGCCTGTGTCAATGGAAGGTTTGGGCAGAAGCGTCAGTGGGCTGTCTTTGGTTTTGCGCTCAAACTGCATGAAGACGAGGTTCCAAATTTCAAGCCAGTTGTCGCTTTCGCCTGGCAAGTCTGTTGCTTTGGGCTGCGTACCTGGGACATAGAAATAAATTTCGGAGCAAGGCCCGCAAGGCCCCACGTCTCCCATGGCCCAGAAGTTGTCCCCAAGTCCAAGCCGGTGGATGCGGTTTCGAGGAACCCCCACGCTTGCCCACGCTTCGAAGGCCTCGTCGTCGGCCTCAATGCCCTCTTCGCCCTTGAAGACGGTGACGGCCAAAAGCTCAGGAGGAAGCCCAAGGCATTGGGTGACATATTCCCAGGCCCAGCGGATGGCATCTTTTTTAAAATAATCGCCGAAGGAGAAGTTGCCGAGCATTTCAAAAAAAGTATGGTGGCGCGCCGTATAGCCTACATTGTCCAAGTCATTGTGTTTGCCGCCGGCGCGAACACATTTCTGCACTGTGCATGCGCGTGGTGCCAGAGGGCGTTCCTGTCCCGTAAAAACGTCTTTAAATTGCACCATGCCCGCATTTGTAAAAAGCAAGCTGGGGTCGCCCTGGGGGACGAGGCTGGAAGAAGGAAGGCGCAGGTGGTTTTTGCTTTGAAAGAAAGAGAGGAAGGATTCGCGGATGTGTGGTGCACTCAACATGCCATCGGATTATGTCACGTATTCCACAGAAGCAACCCGCAAGTGAAAGCGACACAAGAAGGCGGGTTTTATGTGCTGAGGACTTTTCTGCAAGAGAACTTTGCTGCAAGAGGACTTTGCTGCAAGAGGACTTTGCTGCAAGAGGACTTTGCTGCAAGAGGGCTTTGCTGAAACAGCGGTTGAAGGCAAGTTTTGCTTGCCTCAACTCTGTCTCTTTGAAGGCTCAATTCAACCTGAAAGCGGTCTAGTCTATAGGGTTCCATCCCAGCAAGGCGTGCAAGGGGATGAGTACTTCATTTCCTGGAATACCCAGCAACAAGTCAAAGGGGCCTGTTGTCACCAAGGGCAATTCCAAGTTGATGCCATTTCTCAAGAAGAGGCTCAACGTTTTTCCTCGGTGGGCGAGAAAGGGGCGTGGATCTCCAACAGCTCGTTGTGTAGGCTGTCTGGGAACGGGACTGGGTTTTTGGGCAAGCTTTAAATCTCTCAAAAGCTGGAAGGTTATTTGCTCCCATGTTTTGGGCCTGGCGACGGCGACAATTTGTATTTTTTCGATGAGGCCTGTTTTTTCCAACTCAAGCTCAAGTGGAGCCAGGCCGCGGATTTTGTCTCTTAAGGTGCTTTCCGCGAAGACAAAAGAAAGCTCTTCTTGGTTTTCCATGAGGGTTTTGAACCAAGCATCAATTTCGATGCTGGAGACGCTGGCTCTGGCCACTCGCAATTCATCTTTCTTTTTGATGCGCGCCTTGCGTTTGGTGAATTCGTCTAAAGTCAAATTGCTTTGCAAAAGTCCAAAAGCATCATTCAAATTGAGGTGGGGGTGTTTATCTAATAGCTGATAGGCCCTTTCAAAGTGCTCTGCTTCTTTGGGGTGCAAGCGTTTCCAGATGCGGCACTTCATTTTGCCTTCAAGCTCTCCTTTGGCAATTCGAACGGGAACGCGCTCTTTTTTAGCCAGTGCCTCAATGCTGGCGGGTGTGAGGGGCATACGCATACGTCGCCCTGAGGAGGTTGGAGCGGTTTTGGATGAGGGGTGCGTCGACTCTTCTATTTTGGGCAATGAGGAGTTGGTTATTCTGGGCAAAACAGGGTCGGTTATTTTGGGCAAAGAAGGGCTGGATATTCTCGGCAGAGCAGAGCTTGTTATTCTCGGCAGCGCAGAGCTTGTTATTCTGGGCAGCGCAGAGCTTGTTATTCTGGGCAAAGCAGAGCTGGATTTTGTGAAAGGTTCAGGTTGAACGGGAGAGAGCTTTCCAACGCTTGGGCGCCGGATGACTTCGACTTGGACAGGGTTGCGAAGCTCTTTAAAGCGCTTATTCATCTGAAACTCCGTGGTTAAGAGCCAATTTCCATTGGCCAGCTTCTTTTTTCATGGTGAGCGAGGTACTTTTTTGGCTGGCGAGGACGCGCAGGCGAGCTGTTTTCTCGTCAGCTTCGACAAGCTCAACTTTTTCAAGGACAGGCACAGCTGATGTAGGCATAAATACAAGGTTTTCTGGGGTTGAAGGAATAAGCCCTGAAGCGTTTTCAGAAACGAGTTTTATTTTGTGCGTCAAAAATATTTGCGTATCTGCTGAAAGCATTTCCCAGGCCTTTCCCCTTTCTCCTTGAGATAATGCGTTGAAAAACTCTCGCAACGTGTTTTCAGGAGTTAATGCCTCCACAGGGGGAGAGCAAGCACAGAAGGCGATGAAAGCAAATATCCGACTTTTTATCGGGCTCATATTCCAAGAACCTCTTAGGGGAGAGAGTCCACTAATGCAGAGTTGCTGTCTTCGTCAACCCTGGGGTTTGAAGAGCTGTGCGCGATAAACGGGTTGACCTGTAATGAGATAACGCTGTTCTCTGGAAGAAGGGATATCATTTTCAGGGCGGGGATGAAAATGTCCTTCACCCAGAGGGTTTCGCAAACCCGTATTCTCGAGTGTCCGAAGCATAGAAGCGGCACGCTCTTCCACATCCGTTCTCAAGTCAAAAAAGCCCTTGGGAGCCAGCAAGGAGAAGAGCAGCTGGGCGAAAGAAGGGAGGAGGATGGCTCGTTTTTTGTGGGCTGTTTTCCACCATGGGTCTGGAAACTGGAGGTGGATGCCAGAGAGGCTTTGGGGGGAAAACAATTTTGGAATATAGAGGCGTGCGTCAAGCTCAAGGACTTTTAGGTTAAGGAGGTTGCGTTTTTGGGCGCGATAATATGTTTCTCGAGCATATTTCTTACGCCACTCAAAAGCAACATATCTAACATGAGGGTTGGCTTGGCAATAAGCGAGGGCGAACTCTCCCAAGCC
Source organism: Cystobacterineae bacterium (assembly GCA_009782175.1). Lineage (GTDB taxonomy): Bacteria > Myxococcota > Myxococcia > Myxococcales > Myxococcaceae > WRKR01. Next base: position 41,515 of record WRKR01000020.1, on the reverse strand, counting down.
GCAACCAATTTCCAACTCCAGCGGACCTGAAAATCCGAAAATGCGAGCCCAGTCCACAGGGGGTTGGATGTTAACAAACTCAAGGCCGGCTGGCTCTAAACGCAAAGGGATGCGGGACATGGTGAGATAAGGCAATAAAGGAAACTTCCGTGAAAAAAATATGGGAAATGGATAGAAAGGCCAAGCATAAGCGTATCGCTTTTTGGGTATGAAACTTTTTTCGTCAGCAGAGCAGCTTATTGCCCAGGGAGGGTGGCGTGGAGTTGTGTGCATAGGCAATTTTGACGGCGTCCATTTAGGGCATGTTGGGCTTTTGCACTGCGCCAAAGCGTTGGGGCCTGTGTTGGTGCTGACCTTTGAGCCGCACCCTGTGGTTATGCTGTTTCCCGAACGTGCGCCCAAGCGCATAGCAACGCCGGAGCGAAAACTGGCCTTGTTGGCGCAGCAGGGCGTTATGGCCGTTGTTAGCCAGAGCTTTGATGCCTCTTTTGCCTCCACCTCCGCTGCTCAGTTTGAGCGCTTGCTTTTTTCGGACTTAGGTGCCCACGCCATAGCCATAGGGGCCAATTTTACTTATGGTGCTGGGCGTTGTGGGAATGTCCAAACTTTGCAGGAGGCCAGCAGGCGACTGAAGGGGAAACTGTTCATATTTCCCGAGTTAAAAATAGAAGGGAAAGTGGTCTCCTCAAGCCAAATCCGCAGATGGGTTGCTTCAGGAAATATAGAGGAAGCCAAAGTATATTTAGGGCGGCCTTTCGAATTGGAAGGAGAGGTTGTTGAAGGCCAAAAGCGGGGGCGGGCAATGGGTTTTCCCACGGCCAATATATGTTGTGCGGATATGTTGACGCCAAAGCCTGGTGTTTATGCAGTGCAATTTTCCCTGGACTCCCAAAGGCTATGGCGGGGCGGCGTGGCCAATTTGGGCTATAAGCCCACCTTTGCTGCCGAGGCCAGTGGCCATGCCTCTGCTGCTGCCCCTCCGCCCTCCACCGCTCTCTCCTTGAGGGCCGAGCTTGAAGTCCACGTCCTGGAGGCTTCAGGTGAGTGGTATGGAGAAAAAGCCACCATCCGTTTTTTAAGTCGATTGCGCGACGAGCGCCGCTTTGCCTCTGTTGAAGCTCTAAAAGAGCAAATAAGAGCAGATATTATAGCGGCGAAGCCTTTTCTAAAGCCTTGAGCGCCTCTGCTGATTAATCATTGTAGGCTTTTACTTTTTAACTCATAGCCGAAAGAGGCCAAGCCTACATGTCAGCTCGTTTGGGAGAACTGCTGGTTAGAGAAAAGATGATCTCCTTGCAGCAGCTGCGTAAAGCCCAGGAAGAACAGCAGCGCAGCGGCACAAAAATGTCGGCAGCGCTGATCAAAACAGGAGCCATTGAAGCCAGGAAGCTGACGGATTTTTTATCCAAGCAATATGGCGTACCTGTGGTCGAGCTGCGGGAAATTGAAATTGAGCCCGAAATTATCAAATTAATTCCATATGAGATTGCCAAAAAGCACTTGCTGTTGCCCGTGGGACGCTCAGGCTCCTCTTTAATGGTGGCCATGAGCGACCCGTCCAATATTTATGCTGTGGATGAGCTTAAATTTTTAACGGGCTACAACGTCGAACCCGTTGTTGCTTCTGAGCTTTCCATTCGTGAAGCCCTGGAGCATTATTATGCAGAAAAGGGCCCCAGTTTTGATGACATTTTTGACGAAGTCATGGATGTGGCGACTTCCGACGACAAAACAGAGGCGGAGGAAAGCATTCGCTCTGCGGAAGAAGCGCCTGTCGTCAAACTGGTGAACCTGGTTTTAAAAGAAGCCATTGCCAAGCGGGCCTCGGACATTCATGTGGAGCCCTATGAGCATGATTTTCGCGTGAGGTTTCGCATTGACGGTGTGCTTTATGAGGTGATGAAGCCCCCCCTCCAGTTGCGCAATGCCATTATTTCTCGACTCAAAATTATGGCCCAGCTGGATATTTCCGAGCGGCGCTTGCCCCAGGATGGACGCATTAAGGTGCGGCTGGCACAAGGGAAGGAGATGGATTTTCGCGTCAGCGTTTGCCCTACGCTGTTTGGCGAAAAGGTTGTTTTGCGCCTGCTCGACAAAAGCAATCTGCAGTTGGATATGACCAAGCTTGGCTTCGAGCCTGAGCCTTTGAGTTGGTTTCGTGAGGCCATTGACAGGCCCTATGGCATGGTTTTGGTGACAGGCCCCACAGGCTCCGGGAAAACGACAACGCTTTATTCCGCTTTGTCCTCTTTAAACGAGGTGGGCTCCAATTTATGCACAGCGGAAGACCCTGTTGAGTTTAACTTTGCCGGAATTAACCAAGTCCAAATGCATGATGAAATTGGCCTTTCTTTCGCGGCAGCCCTGCGCTCATTTTTGAGGCAAGACCCCGATATTATTATGATCGGCGAAATAAGAGACTTTGAGACCGCTGAAATTGGCGTCAAAGCAGCGTTGACGGGACACTTGGTATTGTCCACCTTGCACACCAATGATGCACCCGGGACAGTGAGCAGATTGCTCAACATGGGCATAGAGCCTTTTCTGGTGACAGCTTCTCTCAACCTCATTTTAGCTCAGCGCCTTTGCAGGAAGTTGTGCACGGCTTGCAAGCGCCCTGCTGCCGTTGTGGACACAGAACGCTTGCTCCAGGCAGGGCTACCTCATGAAAAAATACAAAGCTTTCAACTCTATGAGCCCATAGGCTGCCGTGAATGCAATGAGCGGGGCTATAGGGGCCGAGTGGCCGTATATGAAGTGATGCCTTTTTGGGATGGCCTCAAAGACTTGGTCATTAACGGGGCTTCAGCAGCAGAACTCAAACAAGAAGCGATAAGGCTGGGAATGCAGACACTCAGGATGTCTGCTTTAAACAAGGTTATGGAGGGGGTTACCACTTTAGAAGAAGTTTTAGGCAACACAGCTCCTGATGTCTATCAATAAACGGCCCTTTTATGATCTCTTTGCAACAATTGCTTAAAACGATGGTCGTTCATAATGCGAGCGATCTGCATATAACAGTGAATGCCTCGCCGCAGTTAAGAATTGATGGAAAACTTGTTGCATTAAAAATGGAAAACTTAAGCCCAGAAGATGCAAAACAAATATGTTATTCAATCCTCAACGAGACTCAAAAGAAAAAATTCGAAGAAGAACACGAGCTTGATTTTTCATTTAGCCTCACAGGCTTATCTAGGTTTCGAGCCAATTTGTGTTGGCAAAGAGGTTTTGTTTCTGGCGCATTTAGGATGATCCCCCTGTTGATCAGACGTGCCGAAGAGCTGGGCTTGCCTCCCGTTGTTTTAGAGTTGGCCAAGAAACCTCAAGGATTGGTTTTGGTGACAGGACCTACGGGTTCTGGGAAGTCAACCACCTTAGCCTCCATTGTGGATGAGATTAATGAAAAACGAAAAGGGCATATTATAACCATAGAAGACCCCATAGAATACTTGCATCAAAATAAAAACAGCATCATCACTCAGCGAGAAGTAGGGGTTGACACAGAATCATTTAAAGATGCCCTCCGTTATATACTCAGGCAAGATCCAGATGTTATTTTAATTGGAGAAGTTCGAGATTTAGAAACCTTGGGCGCCGCTCTCACCGCAGCAGAGACGGGGCACCTGGTTTTAACCACATTGCACACCAACAGTGCCGTTCAAACAATAACCAGAATGGTGGACATGTTTCCTGCGGGCCAACGCTCTTATGTGCGTTCGCAACTTTCATTTGTTTTGGAAGGCATTATTTCACAAAGGCTCTTAGCGCGCTCAGATACGTCTGGCCGGGTTTTAGGCGTAGAGCTGCTTTTGCCCAATGCGGCCATCAGAAACCTCATCCGCGACGATAAAGTACACCAAATTTATTCATTGATGCAATCTGGGCAAGAAAGAAGCCACATGCAAACACTTAACCAGTCTCTCATCTCTTTAATCAAAAAAGGACTTATTAGTGAGGAGATGGGTTTGAGCATGAGTTCTGAAACAAGAGAATTACAGAGGATGTTAGGCAATTAAAACAGCAGAGCTATATTCAGGAGTACGACATGTTATCAGATTCAAGCTCTAAAAAAGATAACAGTGCGTCTATGTCCAAGACGTCTATTAAAACGTCTAAAAAACCAACCAAACCCAGCCTATGGAAATGGGAGGCCTTAAGCCGGGAGGGCGTGAAAAAGCGTGGAGAAATGGAAGGGATGGACGCAAAGTCTGTAGAGGCCAAGCTGAAATCCATTGGGTTTACACCTCAAAAAATACAGAAGAAGCCTCAAGGCATCCAATTATCCATCCCGGGTTTTTCAGGAATTTCCGGGAAAGATCTGCTGATATTTACAAGGCAGCTATCCACCATGATAGATGCAGGGCTGCCTTTGGTACAAGGTTTGGAAATATTGGCAGGCCAAATAGAAAACAAGCGTTTGCGAGCTGTTGTAACACAAGTAAAGGAAAAAATAGAATCTGGCTCAAGCTTTTCAGAAGCCCTCAAAGAGCACCCCAAAATATTTGATACACTCTTTGTTCAATTGTGCGCAGCAGGAGAAGTCGGTGGCATTTTGGACACCATTCTTGAGCGCCTGGCAAATTATAGAGAAAAAGCTGAAAAACTGGCAAGAAAAGTGCGCGGAGCCATGGTTTATCCTGTTGTTGTTTTGGTGATAGCCATAGCGGTGGTGATTGTTCTCTTATGGAAAGTGACACCTGTCTTTGCCAAAATGTTTTCAGATTTTGGCTCTGAATTGCCCTGGCCCACACAGTTTGTGGTCAGCTTGTCTGAGTGGATGCAAAAAAATATTTTTTATGTTTTTGGAATCATCTTCGCAACCGTCATCGGCTATATTCTATTTTCTCGCTGGCCCAAAGGCAGGATGATGATAGATACGGCTGTTTTGAAGTTACCTGTATTAAAACCACTGGTTACCAAAGTTGCTGTGGCCAGGTTTTCAAGGACTTTAGGAACGATGATCAGCGCAGGCGTTCCCATATTGAATGCTTTGGATGTGACTGCGAATACGGCAGGAAATAAAGTGATTGAAAAAGCAATTATGGATGTACGCAATGAAATTTCTGAAGGCAAAAGCATTGCTGGACCCTTGTCCAACAGAAAAGTTTTTCCTTCCATGGTTGTGCAGATGATAGGTGTTGGAGAAGCAACGGGGGCCCTGGACCAAATGCTTAGCAAAATAGCAGACTTTTATGACGATGAAGTCGATGCTGCCGTCGGTGGATTGACCGCTCTCATTGAACCTCTCATGATGGTGGTTGTTGGCGGAATTGTAGGAGGTTTTTTGATAGCCATGTATTTGCCCATCTTTTCTCTCGTGTCTGTCGTTCAGTGAGTTTCAAAATCCGTTCGCCAAAAAAGTTTTAACATTTATTCTCTCAAAAATTCTCTCAAAAAAAGACTAACATTCGTTCTCTTAAAAGAATGTTAATATTTGTTCTCTTCAACCCATTGCACCCTTGCAAAATATGGGGGGAGCTCAAAACTCCACTGTTTGAAGCGATGCAATAAAGAAGCTTGGTGCCTGAAAATACTCAGCTATCCCACTTTAGCTCCTTTGTTTGAAATGTATTTAGGTATATTAGAAAAACAAGAAAAATCTGCTATATGCTAAAGACGCCAAATAAAAGACAACTTAAGAAAAGGACATGAATTGAAGTTAATTTTATTTTTTAAAACACCTATTGACATGAATTTCTTCAGGTTTTTTCTAAGTATGTTCGTTTGAATTGATAGCAGAAAAAAGGGAGTTATATCCTTAGCAGTGTAGAGAGACGATGGATGTTTCTTGCATGCCTATGAAGACTACGTGCTGCTGTTTATAAGACAGTCATTCTTCACATGGCTAGCATTGATATTGTTGGATAGATAACTAAACAGCAATATTAATATGGTTTTTGTTTTACGAAAGGAAGTTGATACGAATGTTAAGAAAAAGGATGTCAAAAGGTTTTACGCTTATTGAATTGATGATTGTTGTCGCCATTATTGGTGTGCTTGCGGCAATAGCCATTCCCAACTTTATTAAATTTCAGGCACGCTCCAAGCAAAGCGAAGCCAAAGCAAACTTAAAAGCTATTTTTACGGCACAAAAGGCTTTCTTTGCTGAAAACGATAAATATTCTAATCAAACAGGCAAAATTGGTTTCGCGCCTGAGCGTGGAAACCGTTATGCCTATCGTTTGGACAGCACATGTACAGCGACAGAATCCAGAGTATCTGGCACCACTACCGCGGCACCCACAGCGAATTGCGTTGGCGTGGACCGTGCGCGATATGGTGGCACAGTAGATGTTCCAACAAGCACAGACACTCCTGGTGCCGTCACATTCACAAATGCACTTGCAGGCCTTAACTCTACAGCTGCCGCCGTTTCTGGAAGCACTGCAGGCATTGCTGATTTTGCGGCAGATGCTATTGGAAATATTGACAATGACACAGAGGTTGACTGGTGGTTTATTGCTTCGGCTCAATCCACCGTGGCCACAGGAAACTGCAACGAGGCTACAGACGCTGGCACTGAAAACCCGGCCGGCTCAGCCTATAACATCCTGAACGATGTGAATTGCTAATATTCTATTCTGCAAAACAAAAAAAAGGACAACTTCGAGTTGTCCTTTTTTTATGGGCTTATTATTTAACTTATATGAAAGTGCGGTGGTTTTATTTAACTCTGCTCATGTTGATGGCGTTTGTGGCGACTCTGGTTTTTGCAGAGAAACCCGTTGTGCACAGACAAATGTATGGCTTTGTTTTGCTTCCCAACGCAAAACTGATTCAATGGGTTGCACGCTCTCACATCTCTCTTGTTGCAGACATATATTGGTTAAAAGCCATTAATGTCGCCGGTGAGATAAAATCTCCAGAAGAAGCAAAGGAATTGTTTGCTTATGGGAATTTTATTGCGGATTTGGACCCGAAACTTCTGCAAAACTATTGGCTTTCAGGACTCAATCTTCCCTTTCAGACAGCCCATGGTTGGGAGAATGCAGAGCTGGCTTCTCAAATATATGAAAGAGGTCTGCATTCATTCCCAAACAACACAAAGCTGCTTATTTATTATGCAAGCAATGAATTGTTTTATCGGCAAAACCAATTTAAGGCAGCAGAATTATTGATGGATTTGTCGAAAAACAAAGACGCTCCCCCCTATGCCGGCATGTTGGCAAGTCGAATTTTGGCACAAAACAAAAATTTTGATTCTGCATTGGAGTTTATGGCCTTCATGCATGAAGCAGCGACGGATGATATGGAGCGAGAGGTTTTAGAAAAAAGAATAAAAGAAATACAGCTCGAACAAGTTTTAACTGTTTTGGACAATGGCATTGACGAGTTTCAAAATAGATATGGGCGACTTCCAAAAGCAGTTGATGAGCTGATAACCATGGGAGTGTTGTCTAGGTTGCCTAAAGAACCTTTTGAAAAGGAATTCTATATCAGTGCTGATGGAAAGGCACATTCCACTTCTATTTCCAGCCGTCTCAAAATGTTTTCTGAAGGATAAATGACATGTCTGCCATTTCAATGAAAGATATAACAAAAACATACAAAAGTGGTTTTTTGAAAAAAAAGACCCTTCAGGCCTTAAAGGGGTTTTCCATTAACGTAACCCCAGGACAAGTGTTTGGTGTCTTAGGCCCCAATGGCGCGGGAAAATCCACAGCCATCAAAATATTGCTGGGTTTAGTTTATCCAACCTCTGGAAATGCAAGTGTTTTTGGGAAGGATGTCCGAGACTGGACATCTCGCAAGTCCATAGGCTATGTCCCAGAACACCCCATGTTATATGGCTATTTGACGGGATGGGAGTTTCTGTCGCTTTCTTCAAGGTTGCATGCATTGCCTTCCAAAGAAAGAAAAAGAAAAATGGCCGATGTTTTAGAATGGGTCGGAATGTCTGAGTCCTCAAGAATGCTGATCAGACAATATTCCAAAGGAATGATGCAGCGCATTGTGTTGGCACAGGCTTTGCTGTCACAACCCAAGCTGCTCATTCTGGATGAGCCTACTTCTGGGTTGGACCCTGTTGGGCGCGTTAAAATTCGAGAGATTATTCAAAGAGAGAAAAAAAAGAACACCACCATTTTATTTTGTACTCATATCATATCAGATGCAGAAATGTTATGTGATGAGCTGGTGGTTTTAGCCAATGGCTCTGTGGTTTGTTCGGGAAATTTGAATGCTTTATTGTCAAGCTCTTCCCCCAAACAGAAAGTTTGTTTTTCTGGAGTTAAACCAGAGCAGCTTTTGCCTTCTCCCGTTTCCTTTGAGTTGCTTGCAGAAAAAAACAACACCATAGAAGTTTCTGTTGAGGAAGATAAAGCTTCTGAATTTTTGACTTTTTTGTTGTCAAAAAAGGCAGACATTAAAAAATTAGAATCATCTGCTCAAAACCTGGAAGAAGTGTTTTTTAAAGCAGTTTTGGGGGACAAGCCTATTTATGAAAACCAATGAAACATTAATGAAAATTTTGGCTATTGCATGGAATGGTTTTTCTGAAGCCAGAAGAAACCGCATTATGATTGTTCTTGTTGCATTTGCAGTGGTGTTGCTTCTTTCAACAACCCTGGTTATGCGAGTGACAGTTTTCACCTTAGATAGGGTATTGGTGGATGTTGCGATTGCCTCCATGAGTTTCGTGCTGATTTTAATGTCAATCTATTTAACGGCGGGAAGCTTTTCCAGAGAACTCAGAGAGCGCTCGGCTTGTCTTGTTCTTTCAGCACCCATTTCAAGAGCGAATTTTCTCATTGGCAGATATTTTGGAAATATTTTTACGTTGTTTGTTTTGCAGCTTTTGATGGTTTGTGTTTTTTTGTTTCAAATGCAATTGTTGAAAGTGGTTTTCACACAATCTCAAGTTGCAGCGCTCATAGGCATTAGCTCACAATTAATTATATTTTCAGCCATTGGCATTTTGCTGAGTTGTTTATGCAGCCAGGTTGTTGCAGGAACGCTGTTGATTTTGACTTATATGGTGAGCAACCAGACGGATGAGTTGTTTTTTATGGCAGAACGGGCTTCTGGAGGGGCAACTTATTTTTTAGGCAAGGGCCTGTATTATGTTCTGCCCAATTTGCACCGTTCAGATTTTAAGTCCCAGGCCTCTTATGGGGTGGATGTTCCCTGGGCAGAAGTATTTTCTTCATTAGGATATAGCGTTACTTATGCTGTTTTTGCTGTGTTGGCCGCTTGCCTTGTTTTCCAACGGCGCGATTTCCACTAATATGGATAACCATGGTCCAATTGCTTGATGGCGTCATGGGTTATAGTTGGCTCGCTGTTTTGGGGTTATGCATCGGCAGCTTTTTGAACGTGGTGATTGCCCGGCTGCCCGAAGGGCGCAGCCTTTGGAAGCCGCGCTCTGCGTGCATGGCGTGCCAGGCCCCCATCCGCTGGTTCGACAATATACCTGTTTTTTCCTGGCTTTTTCTTAAAGGACGGTGCCGACATTGCCGGCAAAATATATCCATTCAATATCCCCTTGTTGAGTTTTTAACTTCGGCTTTGTTTTTGTTATGCCTTTGGCGTTTTGCTTGGACATTTGAGTTATTTCAGGCGCTTATTCTGATTGTTTTTATTGTGCCGCTCACGTTCATTGATGCCAAGCATTGGATTTTGCCCTTTGAGCTCACCTTGCCTGGCATTGCTGCAGGTTTATTGTGTGGTTTATTTCAAGGTTGGCCTGCATTTGAGATGGCGCTGGTGGGGGCTTTGGTGGGTTTTTTGGCTTCTCGGCTGTTGGAATATTTGGGCTGGCTTATTTTCCGCAAAGAGGCACTGGGAGGAGGGGATAAATATTTGCTTGCGCTTTTGGGGGCATTTTTGGGCTGGAAGGCGCTCTTAAGTGTTTTGTTGTTTGCATCCCTCCAGGGGGCATTGTTTGGCGGCCTCAAGCTGTTGCTGACAGGTCGCGCGGGCCCCCGTGTGGAACCGAGCCCAGCGCCCAGCACGGAGCCCGCAGAGCCTTCTGTTGAAACAGAAGAGGCGCCGCAGCCCACTTTTCTGCCGGCTTCTTGTCGCCCAGGGCTGCGGTTTTGGCAGCGCTTGGCATTCATTCCTTATACGCTGTTTGTTCAGCCCATACCTGACGACGAGGTATATGAGGAAGCGGATTTTCCCGAAGAAGAGTGGCAGCCTGGAGCAACAAATATGCCATTTGGCCCATGGTTAGCGCTTGCCGGGCTCGAATACATGTTGCTGGCGCCAAGCCTAACCCGTTGGTTAGAAAATTCAAGCTTGGTGTGGCTTTTAATAAAATAGCACTCTTGGTTGACATTGCAGCGCTCGCTCTGCAGATGATCAATTACGATGGTTGTTAATCGAGAGCTGGATTTTTTAATATATACGCAATTGTTTTCAAAGGCACACAACAGCAGACTTGTGGGCATGTCTCGAGGTTGTGAGCATGTGTCCTGTCGTGGGTTTGGTGTTTGCTTTTACAATGTAAGAGAATGGAATGGAGGCTTCGCTTGGCAAGTGAAAAACTAGCCATAGGACTGGACATTGGCTCAACAAGCATAAAGCTTGTGGGTCTCAAAAAACAACGCAACCGTTATGTGTTGGAATATTTTGGAATAAAACACATTCCTCCGGAAAGCATCGTCGATGGTGCGTTGATGAATTCATCTGTTGTCATCAAGTCTATTCAAGAGCTTGTGAAAGAACTGCGTGTCCCCAGAAAAGAAGTTGCCATTGGAATCAATGGCAATTCTGTTATTATAAAAAAATTAACCATGCCGATGATGTCTCATTTTGAGCTGGATGAGACCATTGCCGCAGAAATGCAACAATACATTCCCTTTGATGCGAAAGATGTTTTTGTCGACACATTCATACTTCCGGAGGGCAAGGATGAGGACAGTGCTCAGATGGATGTTGTTCTTGTGGCGGCCAAGAAAGAAATTGTTAATGATTATATGTCGGTTGTGGGTGAGTCCGGGCTAAAGCCCGTTGTTGTTGATGTAGATGTTTTCGCGATTCAAAATTGTTTTCATGCCAATTATGGCATCAATGAAAAAGAGACTGTTGCGTTGATCAATATTGGTGCAGAAGTGATTAACATTAATATTATTCAAAAAGGGGTGTCTCAGTTTACTCGGGATGTTCACATTGGTGGTCAACAGTTTAGCGAAGAAATACAAAAACAATTCAATGTTTCATTTGATGAAGCTGAAATACTCAAATCTGCAAGCCATGAAGCTCAGTTAGCTCCAGAAACACAAAAACAAATTCAAAGCTCTTTAGAAAAAATAGCCGAACAAGTTGCGGGTGAAATTCAGCGTTCTTTAGATTTTTATTCAGGAACCAATGGCGATTCCCATCTCGCTAAAGTCTATGTCTCCGGAGGAGCAGCCAAGACGCCCAGGTTAATTCAGGCCATTCAAAACAGGACGCGGACACAGACAGAAGCCCTTCACCCTTTCAAGGAAATTCATGTGGACTCAAAGCGTTTTAGCTCTCATTTTATGGAAGAAATGGGAACGCTAGGCGCAGTTGCCGTGGGTCTTGCTTTGCGCAGAGCAGGCGATAAATTATATTAGGAGTGTTATGTATATATATATAAATTTATTGCCTGTCAGACAGGTGAAACGCAGAGAATATGGCATCCAGACACTGGTGTTATTGGGGTTGGTTCTTGTTGCTGCAATTGTTTTAAATTTTATTTGGCACAGAAATATATTGTCGACTCAAGAACGTGAAGCAAGACGGATTGCCTCCATGCAGTCTAAAATACAAGAGTTAGAGAAAACGGTTGTTGAAATTGGGATTGTCGAAAAGAGGCGGGATGAAATTATAGAGAGGCTAAAAGTCCTCGAGGAGTTGAAGGGAAACAGAAAAGGTGCTGCACTTGTTTTAAACACATTGGCATTGGCTGTGCCTTCAGGGGTTGTTTTAGATGAGGTGGATGAAAATGTTAGGCCGAGCTTTTTAAAAGGGAGGGCAAGCTCACATGATGATGTTGCAGAATTTATGCGGCAACTTCAGGCAATTGTGAGCACACCGCAAGGCATTGCCCGCATTGTTGATAAACCTAGAAATGGTTTTCAAGTTCGAGTCGAATTTTTGTCAATTCCGGGAAAGACAGAAAATGTTTTGGCAAACAGTGTCAAATATTTTTTTCAAAATATAGAATTAAAACGTGCTGAGCAAAAGGCGGATAATTTGCCAGGAACTCCTTCTGGGATGCGGGTGAATTTTGAGATTCAGCTGAGTGTCAATTATCTTGGCTAGGGTGGCATATGGAAAAATACCTTGAAAAACTTAATAATGCCAGCTGGGTTGCAAAAGTGCTTGGAACAATGGGTGTGGCTTTGCTGCTGACAGGTATGAACTATTATTTTATGATCATCCCCATTGAAACGAAAATAAAAAAACAAAATTCCCACAAGATACAGCTTGAGAAAACTTTGGCTGAAAAGCAAAAAGTCCCAGAAAACCTTCGCAAACTTCAAGAAGAGATGCTTCAACTTGAATCAGGTTTCAAATTAGCGCTTGAAGAGCTTCCTGATGAGAAAGATATAGATGAATTGTTATGGCAACTCAGCGAGGTGGCTAGAAAATCCGGTTTAGACATTGCTCAAATTGAACCCTTGCGTGAAGTGCCTGCTGGGTTTTTTTCAAAAATTCCTGTTAAAATGACCGTGAGAGGAAATTTTCAAGAGATATCTTTGTTTTTTCAAAAAATATCTCATATGCGCAGAATTGTTAATGTCAGCAATATTCGACTGAGCAAGGCTTCATTGACAAAGCCAGATGCAGCAGCTTCTTCTCCTGTTTTAAAAGCGGACTTTTTAGCAAATACTTTTCGGTTTTTGGGTGCTCAACCCACAAATGCGCAAAATACGGGAGGAGCAAAGCCATGAGACCTTTTTTTATTATGCTGGCATTTGTTCTATGGAGCTGCGGTGAGGATAAAGTGAATATAACACCTCAACCTGTGCAAAATTCTCCGGAGAAAAAAGTCCATGTGGATAGAGCGCCCGACAACAAAATTGATGAATTAGCTAAAACAATTGTCGAACTTGAGGATAACAACCATTCCTTAATCAATATACCCAGAGACCCTTTTGCCTTCATTCAAACTCGCCCCGCATTGTCGGATGCCGAGAATGAAGACAATTTATGTGAAGAGCTATTGTGTGGTCTTGAAATAGGCCAGCTTTCATTGGTAGCTATTATCAGCGGCGATGCAAACCCTGTCGCAATGCTGGAAGACACGCAAGGCACGGGTTATATTGTTAAGAAGAACAATCGAATTGGCAAACATGGTGGGCGGATTAGCCATATCTATCAAAATTGTCTGGTGGTTTCTGAACCCAGTGAAGAGCTTAAAAGTGGTGTGAGAGATACAACATTGTGTGTTAAATCTGAAGATATGAATTCAGCGTCTGTTGATTTGATGAGCAACAGACAAGTTCAGTGAGGCTTGTTGTGTGTTTTTTAGGGTTTATTCGTATTTCTGGTTTTCTAAAGTCCAAAAATATTTTGACGGCTATAGGAATAATAGCCATTCAAATATTTTTGTGGGTCCCTCAAACTGCTTTGGGGAAAGCGGACCCCCTTGCATTGAAAAGAAACATAAACATTCCATGGCTTCTTCAGGCTGCAACGCCTCAACAACCATTGGACATTGTTTCTAAAAAAACAGATGAGCAACCTGTTAAAAAGAAAGCTAAAAAACTTCAATCCGTCCGCATTCATAACAACAAACTCACTGTTTTGGCGGACGGAGAATTCAACAAATTTGATGTTTATGAGTTAAGAAACCCTCCACGTCTTGCCATCGATATTTTTGACGTCCACTCGGATGTCCGTTTGGCCTCCCCGCTTCGTCAGGGAAAACATGAAGACAAAATTCGTCTCGTTTGGGACTTGAATGAGCCCCCCCTTTCATGGACAACGGCCAGACTGAAGTCTGGATTGGTTTTAACATTGGTTGACAACCATCCAAACATAGCGTCTAAAAAAACCAAGCCTTCTGAATTGTCAAAGAAAACTCAGCGTGCCCAGCAGCCCACTCTTTTGAGAGATATTCGTTTTAAAGAAACACCCACCGGGGGAAACATAGAAATTATTTCGTCTCATATGCCCAAATGGAAAGTCAATAGACCCGACTCACAAAGTGCAATACTCACAGTTAGCCATGCACATTTGCCGGCTAAACTTGAGCGCAATTTGGATGTGAGCGGTTATGACACGCCTATTCATATGATCAACACCTTTAAGGCTGGAGCGGAGAATGAACATGTTCAAATTGTGGTGACAGGTGAAATGGAATTGAAAGAAGTGATTCAAAAGACAAAAAATGGCTTGTTATGGAAATTTATTGCACCCCAGGCGGTTATTCAAGAGAGCAAAGTGGATGTGATGGTGGCATCCAACAACAGCAAACTCTCGAAAGAAGTCATTTCTCAGGAGCCAGAGCCTTTTTCAAAAAATGTCTTTGTTGGAAAACGTGTTTCTTTTGAATTTAAAGACATTGGCATTCACAATTTGCTTCGGATGATAGCCGAAGTTGCTCAGAAGAACATTGTTGTCGCGGACGATGTGCAGGGGAAGGTGACCATTCGCCTCAAAAATGTTCCTTGGGATCAGGCTCTGGAGTTGGTTTTAAGGTCCAAAAGTTTAGGGAAAGAAACCCTGGGCAATAACATTATTCGCGTTGCTCCCTTAAGAGTTCTGGAAGAAGAAGCACGCTTGCGTGAAGAGAGAGCTCGAACAATGGTTCGCCAAGAGCCTTTGGTTATTCAATTAATTCCTGTGAGTTATGCCAATGCTGATCAGATGAAAGATCGCGTCAAAGAGTTGCTGACAGAACGTGGCACTGTTTCTGTGGATACGCGCACCAATACATTAATTGTTCGAGAAGTTGCCTCCAACATGGAACGAACGCGTTCGCTGGTGAGCAGTTTGGATACGCAGACACCTCAGGTTTTAATTGAGAGCCGAATTGTTGAAGCCAATACCAATTATACTAAAGAGTTTGGCATTCAATGGGGTGGAAATGCCTCCATGTCTCCGGCAACAGGCAATGCAACGGGCATTGCTTTCCCTAACACCATTTCTATTGGTGGCGCGGCGGGAGACACACCCAATGCGGGAACTTCATCAGCACCTCAATATGCTGTCAACCTTCCTGTGGCCGTGGGGGCAGGTTCCGGTGGTGGTTTAGGCTTTGTTTTTGGCTCCGCCGGGGGCGCATTCCAGCTCAACCTTCGCCTTTCCGCCTTGGAAACCCAAGGGCATGTCAAAACCATTTCGGCTCCCAAAGTCACGACGATGAACAACTCAACAGCCCGCATTAGCCAGGGTATTTCCTTGCCTTTTTCACAAGTTTCGGCTTCCGGGGTGAACACGGCCTTCGTTGAAGCTCGCCTCTCACTTGAAGTGACGCCGCACATTACGGCGGATGGGAGCGTGTTGATGAACATTCGCGCAGAAAACAACCAGCCAGATCCATCCAACACCGGAGCCAACGGCCAACCCGCCATCCAACGCAAAGAAGCCACGACGCAAGTCTTGGTTAAGGATGCAGAAACAACAGTTATTGGCGGCATTTATGTACGCAGTGGCTCATCCAACAGCGCATCGGTTCCTGGGCTGAGCCGAATTCCCATTTTGGGCCACCTTTTCAAAAATTATAGAGAGACAGAAAATCGCCAGGAGCTTCTCATTTTTATAACACCGCGCATTTTAAACAAAAAGCCGGTTATGCAAAGTCTATAGAAGGTTGAAGTCATGCGTTCATGGAAAATATATACATTGTTTTTGTTTGGTTTGGGGCTGCTTATGGGGGCTTGTCGGGCACCGGGCGTATCCATCATGGTGAGTGCCATTCGGCCTTTAGATGCAGATTGTAGGGTGGATAGGGAGCATTCCATTGCTCGAGGCGCTTTAAACATCAACGCCAGCTCTCAATATTTGCTTGCTGTTGAATTGGAGAACATTCTTGAAGGTGTAGACATAGAAGGCGCCGGGGGACAGCTTTTGGCCAGTGGAAAAGAGAACCGGGTTATTTTAACAGAATGGACGCGCCAATATTTTATTTATGGAGCCGAGGGGACTTCAAGGCTTATTTTGGAAGAAAGTGAGCCTTTTTCGGGAGTTTTGGAGCCAAATGCCGAAACGTTGCTGCGTGTCCCGCTCTCTATGGTTGGCCCCTTGGGTGCTGGTGAAATAAAGCGTGTATTGTTGCAGGCAGGCGCGGGGGCCTCCGTGGGGACAGACATGGTTGTACGCTTTAAAATTCGGGGGAAAATAATGAGTTCAGGAAAAAAACTGGAAACCCCCTCCATGGAATTTCCAATATTTGTATATTTGGGGGATGAGCTCCCCCTATGTGCTGAAGGTGAGCGTTTGGCACCTGTTGGGCCTTGTGCTTTGCATGGTGGGCAAGACGCCTTTGTTCCAATTTGTTGCGTTTTAGGTGCAACCGATGGAGAGTGTGTGAACTAACATCCACGTCGGGGTTGACATGCCGTTTGATAACATGGCGTTTGAAGCGCATTTGAAAGCTGTGGTTTCAGGTGTCGAAGGGGCTGTGGCTTGTAGTTTGATGGGGTTTGACGGCATTGCTGTTTCCACATATCCGCGGCAGGAGGAGCTGGACTTTTCTGTGGATTTGCTCAGTGCCTGGATAGAATATTCGAACGTTCTCTCGCAGATGAAGAATGCTGCTGAAATTTTGCGAACGGGCAATGTGGTTGAGCTTCATGTGGGGACGGAGAAACTTTTTACGCTCATGCGTTTGGTGAGCCATGACTATTTTGTTGTGCTGGGCATGCTTCCAGATGGCAACCTGGGAAAAGGGCGTTATTTGCTGCGGCTGGTTGTTCCACAACTCAAGTCTGAGCTTTGAAATTGAAGCTTGGGTGTCAAGAGCTCTTCGACGGGCTTGCTCTCCTTGCTTGAAGCGCCTAGAGAGGCAAGGGTACTTGTTTTCGAAAGGCAAATGATGGCTGGAGTGATTGATACATCAGAGTTCAGAAAAGGGTTGAAGATTGAGATGGACAATGAGCCCTTTGAGATTGTGGATTTTCAACATGTAAAACCGGGCAAGGGTTCGGCTTTTGTGCGCACGACGATAAAAAGCCTGATAACAGGTCGCGTCTTGCAGCCCACACTTAAAAGCGGGGAAAAAGTTGGAAAGCCCGACATTGAAGATAAGGAGATGCAGTTCCTCTATCAGCAGGGCGAAGAATTCTATTTTATGGACAACAGGAGCTATGAGCAGACTTTTGTTTTAGCTCCTGTGCTCGGAGATGCGCGCAATTTTTTGAAGGAGAACATCAACGTCTCCATCCTCTTTTATAATGGTGCAGCCATCGGTATTTCTTTGCCCAACTCGGTGGACTTGAAAGTGCTTCAGTGCGACCCCAGTGTACGCGGAGACACCGTGACGGGGGCCAGCAAACCTGCCAAGCTGGAAACGGGCTATACGGTGAATGTTCCCCTGTTTATTAATGAAGGAGATGTTTTGAAAATTGACACCCGAGATGGGAAATATTTAACCCGGGTATCAACAGGGAGCTGAAACCCATGCAACCAAAGACAAAGAAAGGCGTTGGCACAAAACCAGCCGCCAAAGCTGTTTCTGTCAAAGCCGCTCCCGGAAAAGCTGTTTCGGACAAAGCTGTTTTGGACAGGGCCACTCCTGACAGGGCCACGCCTGAAAAGGGGAGGGCCTTGGATGTTCATGCCGTGAAAGTTTTGATTGAAGCTGTAGAGAGGTCGAAACTCTCCCGCCTGGTTTGGCAACGTGCGGATGAGAAGCTTTGCATTGTACGCGAGCCTCAGGAAGCTGTGGCTGCTGCCTTGGCGCCGGCGCCTTCAGCATTGTTGGCTGCAGCCGACATTCCCCATGCAGGGGCAAGCGCCGCGCCCGCGGAGGCGGCAGAGCCACAGGGGCATGTCATTGCTTCACCTTTTGTGGGGACTTTTTATAGGGCGCCGGGGCCGGAGCAGCCGCCGTTTATAGAGTTGGGCAGCCATGTGCGCAAGGGGCAAGCTTTGTGCATTGTGGAAGCGATGAAATTGATGAACGAGATTGAGGCGGATGTTTCAGGGAAGGTGGTTGCCATTCTGGTTGACAACGCTCAGCCTGTGGAGTTTGGGCAAGCCTTGTTCCGCTTGGAGCCAAGTCCATAGCTTGCTTAGGAGAGGAAGGGCATTTGTTTAAGAAGGTTCTCATTGCCAACCGCGGAGAAATTGCCCTCCGTATTATTCGGGCTTGCCGTGAGTTGGGCATTCGCACCGTGGCGGTACACTCAACAGCGGATGCCAATGCCCTGCACGTGCGTTTTGCGGATGAGGCGGTTTGCATTGGCCCCCCCCCCTCCAGAGAAAGCTACCTCCATGTTCCCGCCCTGCTTTCGGCTGCGGAAATAACCCAGGCGGATGCCATCCACCCCGGCTATGGGTTTTTGTCCGAAAATGCAGAATTTGCGGAAATCTGCGAAACCTGCAAAATCCACTTTATAGGCCCCAAGCCTGAGGTTATTCGGCTGATGGGCAACAAAGTGCATGCTCGAGAAGCCGCAAAGGCGGCGGGGCTTCCTTTGTTGCCGGGCTCTCCAGGGGTTATTGAGGACATTGAGGAGGCCAAGCGTCTTGCCGAGCACATAGGGTTTCCTGTCATTTTGAAAGCATCCGCGGGTGGCGGGGGGCGCGGCATGAAAATTGTCAGGGCTCCAGAAGCGCTTGCCAAGGCATTTGCAACGGCTTCTGCGGAGGCTGTTGCCGCATTTGGCAATGGGGACATGTATTTGGAGCGCTATGTCGAGCGACCAAGGCATATAGAAATTCAAATTGTTGCCGATGAGCATGGCAACATCATCCACTTGGGGGAGCGCGAGTGCTCTGTGCAAAGGCGCCACCAAAAGCTGATAGAAGAATCGCCCTCTTGTGCCTTAACCCCCAGGTTGCGTGAAAAAATGGGGGAAGTATCCGTCAAGGCCATGAAGGAAATAGGCTATAACAGCCTGGGTACCATTGAATATTTATTGGATGAGAGGGGGGAGTTTTATTTCATGGAAATGAATACACGTGTCCAAGTAGAGCACCCTGTGACGGAGCAGGTGACGGGGGTAGATCTACTCAAAACCCAATTGCTCATGAGTTTTGGCCAGAAACTGAAGTTGACGCAGAAAGAAGTGCATTTTCGTGGCGCCGCGATGGAATGTCGCATCAACGCGGAAGATGCGGTTACTTTTGCACCTTCTCCTGGAAAAATAACCGCTTATAGTGCACCTGGCGGGCCGGGGGTGCGCGTGGACACGGCGGCTTATGAGAATTATACCGTATTGCCCTATTATGACTCATTGTTGGCCAAACTCATTGCTTATGGTGAAGATCGCCCTACAACCATTGCGCGGATGAAGCGGGCTTTGTCTGAATATGTTATTCGAGGTGTTCGAACGAACATTCCTTTTCATCGGGCGGCCCTTCAGGAAGAGGATTTTGTGCTTGGCGAATATGACACGCGTTTTGTGGAGAGGATGCAGGATTCTGAGTTGGGTGTACAGAGGCTTAAACGGGCCATTGAAGAAATGCCATAGGCTCAATCGAAAAACTTGGCCTCAGTGGCATTTCGTTGCTAGGCTGGGGCAGTTTCTCACTGTTCGCTTTCGTTGTTGACTACCTTGGACAAGAACAAAATTATCGAGGCTGCTGGCAAGCTGGTTGCTAAAGGAGCCTATGACAAAGCCATTAAGGAATACCAGCGTATTTTGGACGTTGATTCTCGGGATGTGCGTACCCTGCAAAAAATGGGGGAGCTCTACCAGAAGAAGAACGAGCCCAAGCAAGCATCGCTCTATTTTATGCGCGTAGCTGAAAGCTATGCGAGTGATGGTTTTTTTCTCAAAGCGGTGGCCTTATATAAACAAGTTTTGAAGTTGGATCCCTCCTTGGTGGAAGTCAACTTGAAGCTGGCAGAGTTGCACCAACAACTGCACCTCTTGGGTGAAGCACTGGGCTATTATCAGGCCACCATCGGCTATTTTGAGCAGCAGGGGAACTGGGCTTCTGCCATTGAAGTTTTAGAAAAAATGTCAAGCTTGGATTTGCAAAATGTCACCATTCGCGCCAAGCTTGCCGAGCTTTATGCACGCCAAAATAAACAGACAGAGTCTCTCAAAATGTTTGAAGAGGCGGCATTGGAATTTCGCGAGCAGGGGCGCTTAGATGAATATGCGCGAGTTGTAGAGCGGATTTTAACCCTCTCTCCAGAGCGCGTGGATTTGGCCAAGGAATTGGCACAAATTTATTTGTCAGAAGGAGAGCCCAAACGCGCTTTAAGCAAACTCCAACCTTGCTTTAAGGCCAATGCGAAAGACATAGAAACATTGCGCATGATGGGCATGGCTTTTGAGGAGCTGGGGCAATTGCCTAAAGTCCTCTCCGTATACAAAGAATTGGTGCGCGTTTATACGGAACAAAAAAATATGGCAGAGGCGGAGCAAGTGTGGGCTCATTTGGCGCAGCTGGCCCCGGGCGATGTAGATGTGCGACAGCATTATGCCTCAACCGCACATGCAAACTCTCCCGCTGTACATTTTCCGGCAGTGCCCCAGAGAACGACGAGTGGCCCCTGGGTGAAAGCCCCTACGCCTTCGCCGGAAGAAGAAATTTTTGGACGTGTTTTAACAGAGACAGACGTCTACATTAAATATGGGTTGTTTGAGAAGGCGCTCGATCATCTCAAGAAAATTTTTCAAGTGGAGCCTGAAAACATCGACGCTCATGAAAAGGCATACCACATTTATGCTGAATCCAACAGCCTGGGCTTAGCAGAAGAGCAACTGTTGAATGTGTTGCGTTTGCACACGCGGCTTGGGAAGTCAAATCGATCACGGTTTTTTCTGGCAAAAATTCTTGAAGAGAACCCAAACCACCCTGAGGTACCCACCTTTAAGGCCGTGTTGGGGGCCGGAGTGGAAGCTTCACCTGCCATATTTGAGGCAGAAGGGGACAGCACACCCGCCAAAGACTTGGCCTTTGCCGATGAGTTGAAGGTTGGCGCTCCTCTGCTTCCCACAGAAAGTGTAGCAGAAGCACTTGAAGCTGCCTTGCCCAATGTTGTGCAGCCCTCTTCCTTTCCTGTTGGAAAAGTTCCGGAGGTTTTCAAACCCGTTGCTGCTCCTGCAGAGGATACTTGGGCAAGCGGAAACAAAACGCCCGTTATTGGAAGCATTGAGACGGGCACAGAGGAGTGCAACGAGGCCGAGTTTTTTATCAACCAAGGCATTGCAGCCGAGGCCCGCGTCATTTTAAATGCGATGTTGTCCTCGCGCCCGGGCCATGCGCGAGCAACGGCCTTGCTTGCGAAGCTGGAGTCCCTCAAATCCTTAACCCCCTCGCAGCCCCTTTCCCCGGCTTCTTTGGCCCTCATGGAGGAGGAGGATGACTTTGTCATTATGGATGAGGAGCCCTCCCTCCCGGCTGATGAATTCCAATATTCCGTTGATGATGTTTTCTCGGAATTTAAAAAAGGCCTCAAGCAGGTTGTTCAAGGTGGGGATGTGGAGACTCATTATGATCTGGGCATCGCCTATAAAGAGATGGGGCTTATGGATGATGCGCTCTCCGAGTTTAGACAAGCGCTCCAAGGGTGCCAGGGGACAAAAAAAGAGTTGGATTGTTTGACGATGATGGCTTTGCTGTTTGCGGCAAAACAAGAATGGGCTGAAGCCATTCATGCCTATGAGTCGGCCATTGCACGCGTTGCCTTGGCTCCAGAAAGCGAGCTTTCGTTGCGTTATGAATTGGCCGTTCTGCTGGAGGCCATTGGGCGCAGAGAGGATGCGCGGGTCCACTATTCACGGCTCTTGGCAAAACAACCGGGCTTTAGAGATGTGGAGCAGCGCTTGGGAGGCGTGGGAGGGCCCGTGGGCTTTGGCACAGACACGCCGGGTGACAAACCCAAATCCACAGTTTCACGCAAAGTCGGTTACTTATAGGCGCTTATGACCTACCTTGATTTTTTCCAACTCAGGCAAGAGCCTTTTTCAAATGCCCCGCTCAGCCATTTTTATTTTCATTCGGCTCAGCACGAGCAGGCCTTAATGCGGCTGTTGCACGCGGTGCAAGGCATGAAGGGCTTGTCCCTTTTGGTGGGTGACATTGGCGCGGGAAAAACCATGTTGGCCCGGCGTTTGTTGGATACTTTGCCGGAAGAAGAATATGAAGCTGCGCTGCTGATTATTATCCACTCCGGCATTTCAGCCACGTGGCTGCTTCGGCGCATTGCCATGCAACTGGGCGTTGAGGATGCCGGCACGGAAAAGCTGACGTTGCTCTCACAGCTTTATCAGCGCTTGTTGGAAATTTATGACTCAGGGCGCAAGGCTGTGGTGTTGGTGGATGAAGCTCAAATGCTTCAAAGCCGCGAGCTGATGGAAGAGTTCCGCGGACTGCTCAACCTTGAAGTGCCGGGGGCAAAGCTCATTTCTTTCGTTTTCTTCGGCCTTCCTGAGCTTGAGCAAAACCTCAAGTTGGATCCGCCTTTGGCTCAGCGCGTTGCTTTGCGCTATAAGCTGCAGCCCTTCACTGCGGAATCCACCTCGGACTATATACACCACCGTTTGCGCCTTGTGGAATGCCCCCAGGTGCCTTTTTCTCAAGAAGCCATTGAAGCCATTCACCGCTATGTGAGGGGGGTTCCTCGACTCATCAACATTTTGTGTGACAATGCTTTATTCGAGGCTTTTTTGACGCGCCAGCACTATATCGACCCGGTATTAATCGGGCAAGTGGCGAGCAACATGGGTTTGGATTTTCCACGTCAAAATTCGCCCAAAGAAGAGACTTTGGAATCGCTCAATCCGCACCCTGGTGCTTCCAAAACCAACATCGACTTGGCGGAAATCGACCGGTATTTGGAAGGGCTTGGGAAAGCTAGTGGGTAATGCTTGGCTTATCCAAGACACAGACGAAGGTTTGTCTTCCTCGCATTGTTTCTGTCATTGGCTATAGCAGCCGTGGCCGTGGTGTGGAAGGGCATGGAGCGTGCTTCGCCTTTTTTGTGTGAGCAACTTAAGGCACAGCTTTCGGAGCAGACAAGAGGGGAAGTCCATTTTGAGGGTTGCGCTGTCAGCCTGTTGCAACGCAAGGCCTCTTTGCACACGTTGACAGTGGAGGCGGAGGGGTTTTCCTTAAGCTTGGAAGCACTCGAGATTAAACTTGGGGGCTTGCGTTGGCGCGGCTTGGAGTTGCAAGAGGTTATTATTGAAAGGCCGCATGTGCGTTTCAAAATGTCTCCTGAGTTTTTTGCTTTTCCTGCAAGGCAGGAGTGTTGGCTTAAACATTTAAACCGCTGGGTTGTCCAAAAGCTTGAGATAAGGGATGGGGGATTTCAACTGGAATTTCCTGAAGCTTTGGGAGCACAGCTTCAGGGGTTTTCTTTGCAATGGTCCCAAAAAGCTGGACAGGTGCAATTTCGCATGGGTGCGGAGGAAGGACAGCTTCAATGGGGGGAACGAAAAGAACATATAGGGCGGTTGCGCCTGGAAGCGGAGTTGGATGTTGGAGAAGAGCGGCTAAGGCTCAGCAGTGGAGAGTTTAACCTGGGGCAAATGTTTTGGCGTTCTTCGGGGGAGGTTGAAGATCTATGTGCTGCACAGCCTTATGTGGGCATGGTCTCCCAAGTTTATCTGCCGGCACATATGCTGACGCGCTGGTTGAATTTTTCTGAAGCAGAAGGCCATTTTCGGACCCGCATTTCACTGAATGGGCGAAGCCAGCACTTGACAGCTCGCGCAGAGCTGGATGCTGTGGGGTTGGTGTTGGATAGCATGCGGCCGGGTGATTTTCGTGCCAAGCTGGCTTTTGCTGGAAAGACATTGTTTATAGAAGAATTGCGCATTCCCATGGGCGAAGGGGATGCGCAGTTTCAAGGAGAGCTGGAGCTGGAAGACGCTTGGCCAGTCCGCTTTTCAGTGGTGACGCGAAATATTTCTCTGGCACAAGTGCTAGAGCGCTCTGGTGTGCCAGGCTCCTGGGTAGATTTTGAAGCCAATGTGAAGGGCAAGTTTGTTGGCCAGCTGTTTCCCAAGTTGAGCATTTGGGGCGACATAGACGCGAACACCGGGCCATTTATTTTGGCTTCGCGCTCCTTCCGTGCTCCAAAGCGCGAGGGAGTTGACATTTTGCAATTTCGCCAGAGCCGAATGAAGTTCCGCTTTGGAATTTTGGGAGACAGGGTTGAATTCCAAAACATACATGTGGAGGCAGGGCAAAACTGGCTCAGCCAGGCTGAAGGGGTGGTCGTTATTTTTTTCAAGGATGGAGGCGGCATTTCCGTAGAAGCGAGAGCCCCCAAACTCCACCTGTCAGACTTTGGGCACATTGCAAAAATTCCCTGGGCAGGCAACGGGAGCGGCCGTGTTAGCGTATTTGGGCAATTTAGGGAAGATGTGAAGGTGCGAGGAGAAGCCCGTTTTCAAGACTTTGTTTTTGGGAATTATGCCCTGGGCGCTGTCCAAGCTTCTCTGGCTTCAGAGAAGGGTGTGCTTTCATTCCCCAGTGTTGTGGGGCAAAAGCGCAAGACGTCTTTTTCTGGACGTGCTGAGTTGAATTTTAAAGGGGCTGCCTCAACGTTGATGGCCTTTGCCCAACTCCCCAATGGCCGTGTTGAAGACATACTGGAAATTTTATTGCCGCTCCACCCGGCATTTGAAGCGCTCCAGGGAAAATTTCACGGAAACGCTTCAGGCTCCTTGGCCTTTTCAAGCCCACTCGAAACATGGAGTGGAAGCATTCAGCTGGATGTGGATGAAGTGGAGTTGATGCAGTTGCCCTTGGGGAAAGGCAGCATAAAGCTTTCGCTGACAGATGGCCAAACGCTTCGCCTTTTGCCCACCTTGCTCACAAGCGAGTTTGGCCAACTTCAGGCTTCTGGCAGCTGGGATTTTAATGGCTCGATGGATTTTTTAGCCAACTATGAAACCAAAGCCCTTGGACAATGGCTTGGCGCCTCCTTCCCCGCAGCGCAGGAGCTTTCAGGCCCATTGGCCATAAAAGCCCACGTTTTTGGAGATGCGACGGTGCCTGAGCTACAGCTTTCCATTTCTTCCGCGCAGCTGCTTTGGCAAAACAAAAACCTTGGGCCTATGCGCGTTGAAGGAAGAGTGTTAGGCAGGGAGTTGACGCTTTTGGGCTCTCCGATGACAGGGATACATTTGAGTGCAGGCATGACGTTGAGAGAGCCTTATGCCTATTATGTGTCATCCGCCATAGAGTTGTCAGGCATTTCATTTGGGCTGCCGATGTTGGTTTCCACCACAGCACAGTTGCAAGCCAAAGGTGAGTTGAACAACCCGAGGAGGTTGATGGCAGAAGCAGACATTGAGTTGCTTCGTTTTTCCCGGGAAGGTTTTTCTGTTTCCAATAAAGCTCCTGTGCAATTGAGTTATGCGGACGAAAAACTCAAACTCCCCTTTTTGCAAATGGAAGGCCCCAACACCACGTTGTTGGCTCAGGGTGTTTTAGGGCTTAAGGACTCTAACTTCAGCATTTATGGAACGTTTGACTTAAGGCTTTTGGAGACTTTGTTGCCTGGCATTGGAGAGGGTGCCGGAGAAGTAGGAATTACGGCTGTTATAGGTGGAAGTTTGCTCAGCCCCTCCATTGCCGGTGTGGCCGAGCTGAACAAAGCTCAAGCCATGCTCAAAGCATGGCCACTGGCCTTAGAGCAGATTAATGCGCAAATTGAATTTTCCAACCAGAGGATGTGGATACATGATGCGCGGGCTTTGGCCAACGGAGGCCAAGTGCAGGCCCAAGGTGCATTGAGTTGGGGCTCATCCGGCCTGGAGGATGTGGCCATAGAGGGGCAGTTTCAAAAAATAAATGTAGAGTTTTTGCCGGGGATTCCAGGCGTGTTTTCCGGGAACCTTCAGCTTGAAGGCTCACAACGTTTATTAAACTTATCCGGGTTGATAGAGGTTGAGAAACTCCGTTATGAGAAGCCGCTGACTTTGCAAGACTTGCTCTGGCAAGTAGAAGCTCGAAGTTATGGAGATGCCAAGCCTCCAGAAGAATGGTTGAAATATGATCTAACCTTGAAAGCAGGCGATGTGCGCGTGGATAACAACCTCGCGCGTGTACACTTGCTGGGCCAGGCACGCCTTATGGGAAACAACGTGCAGCCCAACCTCTATGGAACCATAGAGACGGCTCCAGGAGGAGAGGCCTATTTTAGAGGGAATACCTTTGCGGTGCAGCGAGGGCTTTTGCAGTTTGCTGGAAAAACAACCTCGTTGCAGTTTATGGCGCAGTCTCAAATTCAAGAATACCTTGTGCTTATTCGAGCCTCTGGGGATTTAAGCCACCCCAAAGTTGTTTTAAGCAGCGAGCCGAGTTTGACGGAGACGGACATTCTCAGCGTGTTGACGATGGGCACAGCCTCCAATGAGCAGTTGTCCAGTGCAGGAGTGAGTTTGGTGGCACAGGCTTTTTTCAGTGTTTCGGGTTTGGAGCGTTGGCTTCAAAACTTGTTTTCAGGTAGCTCCTTATTGCGAGGCCAGCAGATGATGCAGTTTGCGACGACCTTGGATGAGGCTACAGGGCGTACAGAGCCTTCTGTGCGTTTAGAGTCGAAGCTGTTGTCAGAGCAGTTTAGGTTTGGAGTTGTTCAGCCATTGTTTACAGGGAGGGGAACCAAGGTCCAAGCGGAGTGGCGAATGAATGATAGGGTTTCGTTGCGTGCGCAGTGGGATAACTGGAACCAGGCTCTTTCCATTGGAAATCCGGGGTTTGACTTGAAGTTTCGTTTCGAATGGGAATAGTGGCTTTATTAACAACGCTGCTTTTGTGCACCTCACCCTCAAAAGAGGTGGAGAATGTGGAATTGCGCCTCATGGAAGGAGAGGTTTCCGAGCTGGAAGGCCTGGACGCTTTGGTTTCTGTGCGCAAAGGGCAACAACTCTCTCCCAAAGCGGTGCGGCAGAGTTTGCTTCGGCTTTTTGAAACAGGGCGGTTTGCGGATGTGGCCGTATTTTCAACTCCAGGCCAAGAAGGCTTGTTGTTGAGGTTTGATTTATGGGCCAAAAGAAAGCTGACTCGACTTGTTGTGGTGGGCAATACGCGTTTGTCAAACGCGGACATTGCGAGCGCTTCTGGGTTGATAGCGGGGAGTGAGTTAAGCAATGAGACCATTTTTTTGGCGCGAGAGCGGTTGAAAGAGCGCTACCAAAAACTGGGCTACCCCCAAGCACAAATATCCGTGTCTGCGAGTGTGCAGCCCGGAGGGACAGAAGCCATTATAGAGCTTAGCGAAGGCGCTCCGCTGTACATCCGCCAAATAACCTTTGAGGGCCAATTTCCTTTTGAAGAAAATTTTTTAAAACAGAAAATGGATTTGAGGGAAGGAAAGGTTTTTAACCTCGAGCAGGTTGCAGAAGACGAGCAAAAGCTTCGGGACTTTTTTGTTAAAGAAGGTTATTGGCAAGTCCAACTGACACGCCTGGAGAAAGCAGAAGAAGTCCTCTGTTTTTCCATTGTTTTAGGCCCCAAGTGGAGGCTTGTTTTTCGGGGGAACCAGCAAACATCAGACAGGTTGCTCGGAAAGCTCGTTCACTCTGGAAGCACACTGACTTTAAACCGCTGGGAGCTGGAACGCATCCAGCAGAAGTTGGCGGACTTTTATCGCTTTCGTGGTTATCCAGAAGTGAGAATTCGTCATGCGCAGTTTTTTTCAGCAGACAAAAGCCATGCCAGCCTGGCGTTCTTCATAGAGGAAGGACGTCAGCTGCTTGTACGCCACATTGTTTTTCGTGGAAATGAGCGGCTTGCGGATGATGAGTTGATCCACATTATTGTTGACATGATGAATGCGGCAGCTTCAACGACGAGTGTTTTGGATGACTCGATGGTCGATCCGCTCATGTTGCAAGGCTCAAGCCCAAAGGCGCAGAAATGGAGCCATGTGCCCAGGGCAGAGCAGGTGTTTGTTGAGGAAGTGTGGCCTCAAACGGCTGCTGGGATGACGAGTTTATATAGAGAGCGTGGCTTTCTCCATGCGAACGTCATTCTTTCCAAAACACAATGGGATGATGAAGGCATTGTTGTTTATTTTGACATTCATGAAGGCCCTCAATTCCGTTTTCGAAAACTGAGCATGGAAGGGTTTCCTGAAGGCAGGCGCCAGCAAAAACGCAGCCTAAAGCTCATGCCGGACATGGTTGTTTCTGAATCCCATATCGAATCTGAGCGGCAGAGGCTGTTGGCGGAGTTGATGGATGATGGATATTGGTTTGCAAGCATCCAATCCCAGTTGAAGAAAGATGAAGAGGGGAATGTGGATTTGGCGTTCAGCGCAACGCCTGGCCCACAAGTACGTCTGGGCAAGGTTGTTTTTCGCGGTTTGGAAAAAACCCAACTGACGACGGCCAACTCACAAGTTTTTTTGGTTGAGGAGCAGGTTGTCAACCCAAGAGCACTCCTGGCATTGCAACGTCGCCTTTCCGCGTTGGGCACATTCCGTTTTGTAGAGGTGCGGTTGATGGAACCGGATGTGCAGGCCGCACAGAAGGATGTTTTGGTAGAGTTGAAAGAGCGTCCCATGCTCTCATGGGAGTCCAGCTTTGGTTATTTTATGGCCGATGGCCCCCGGTTGGTTTTTGATTTTGCCTATCCCAACATAGGTGGGCTTGCGCTTGCGTTGGCGGGGCGGTTGGCCGTTAATTATTATGCGGCCAGTGCGCCTGCATTGCTTGGCCAAGTGGATATAGAAGACTTGTCTGGTTTTGAATTGCTGGGTGGACGCGTCAACCTGTCTTTGCAAAACCGCTCCCTGCTGCCCAACAACATTGGCTTCCGTGTGGATTTGGCTGCTGAGCGTGTATTTCGTCCCTCCTACCACTTTATGCGTGTGGCCCTGGGACCGGGTGTGGATTGGACACGCCACTTGCGCGTCCCTTGGGCTTTTGGAATTTGGCCGGAACTGACATTCCTTTTGCAATGGGAGACAGAATATTCCAGCGTCAAAAAATTGCCTTACCAAGGGCAGAACATTCAACATTTGCTTCGCTCAGATGTGGAGAGGCTGCGTTTTTTAGATGGAATTTTTGTGCTTTCGGTTTTGCGAGCCTCTACCATTTTAGATGCTCGAGACAACCCCATTTTTCCGAAGAAAGGTTTTTTGACTCAAGCTTCCTTGGACTGGGTGAGCGACCTATATGCAAAGGATGAAAAAGGAAGCCCTGTGGTTGTCCAATTTTTAAAGCTGTCCGGCAATTTAAGTTTTTATATTCCGGTGCAGAAAAACGTGCTGGCATTTTCTTTGCGAGGAGGAAAAATTTTTCCACTCAACAAAGGCATCAGCCCCCCGGTGAAGCGTTTTTATTTGGGGGGAGCCACCAGCTTGCGTGGTTTTTCAGAAGATGGGTTGTTGGCTGCGGATTTTCGGCAGAGCTACCGAGAAGAGGTATATAAATGCAAGGGGGTTATTTCTCAAACGGGGTGCAGTGATACGGCACGCAGTTTTCTGCGAGGAGAGAAATTTTTTTCCCAAGGGGGAGAATTCTTCTTGCTGCTTAAAGCAGAATTGAGGGTGCCTCTTTTTGAAAAGTTGGAGTTGGGTGTGTTTGCAGAAGCCGGAAACCTTTGGCTGGAGACGCCGAAGTTTCCTTTTGCCTTGCGTCCTGTTGCGGGCTTTGGACTGCGCTATGGAACGCCCGTCGGCCCCCTGGCTGTTGATTTAGGGTTTAATTTAAACCCTGACAGCCTGCTGAATGAGAGTTTGCTGAATTTCTATTTTAGCATTGGTGTTTTCTAGGCCGTTTTCAGGTTAAATTGATTTGATTATCCAGACCGGTTTCAATTGAGGCAAGCTAAAGCTTGCCTGCACTACGCTCCATGAATGAAGAAAAAGCATGCTTTTTCTTCATTCCCTCCGCTCCGCTTGGACATGAGGTCGAGGCGGACGAGGCTTTTGTGAGGAGCAAGCTCCGGTGGAGCTTGCTGACGGAAGGGAGGTGGTAGGGAGTGCACTTAAGTGCATGACCCGAACAAAAACGAGCCCAACGAAGAGATCATGTCAAAGTGGAAGCGGTCTAGGCCGCCCGGCGAGCGTGTCCATGTGCGGGCACGCTGTTGCCTATGTGTCGCGCCTATACAAGCATGTTAGAGAGGTGTTTTGTCTTCCCTGTCTTTTTTTTCTTCTGTGGGGTTGGCTGCAGAAGGCTTGGCTGTGGTGTTTTTGGTAGAGCGGCAACTGCGGCACCAGGGTTGGTTCCGCACGGTGCCGTTGGACATTTTTCTCAGCCCAAAGGAAGCCAGCGGCTTTATTCCCTTGCAGCACAGGCATGTCAGCCGAATGTGGACGGGGTTTCCCTCGGCGTCAAACAACTCTGCGCTGCGGCGCATGCGCTTTTTCACAGGAGGCGGGTGCAGCTCAGGGGGGGGGAGCAGAGTTTCCTGCGGCATGCTATCCCGCACATGGTTTGGGGCAAGGGGTGAAGGCGCTTTCGCGGAAGGAGGCGAGGGTTTGTTTGAGCGCATAACTGCTCCTTGGAAAAATTCAACCACCATTGTGGCAAGAGTTTAGCATACCCTCCCATAAAATTTTTGGTTTATGAGGTGCAAGCAAAGCTTGCTTCCTTTGTTGCCAAAAGTGCAGCACCTCTTCTCTGAAGTCCTTTTTCAGTGTTGTCTGTCGAGGCCCTGTGTCCAACACTCCCTCGAGGCCACCTCCGCCTTGTGCCAAAAACTCGGGCATGGCTACCCAATAGAAGGCCTTGTCCTCTATTTCCCTCTTTTTCCCCTCCGCTGAAACCAGCTGCGTCTTCACCCGCCTGCGCCCTGAGGGAAAGCAGCTTAGCCTTAACTCCACACCTGCAACATCAAAGCGAAAACGGGTCTGCCCCAGTGCCGCTTGCATGAGGCGCCGAAGCTCCTCCCCTGAAAAGCGCACCAAGGCCAAACGGCTGCCATAAGGCATGCTCTCATATAGCTTGCCTGCCGAAAGCATGCCCGCCTCCAAATCCGCACGGAAAACCTCCCGGCTGAGCAAAGCAACATCCGCCTTGCTCGCCAACAACACACTTTCTGCCCACATGCCACCCAATGCGGAGGCCTCCTCTCCATGCATGGAAAGCCGCTCCCCCACTTCCACACCCAGGCTTTCTGCTCTCCTCTCTCTGGCATTCCCCTCAAAAGGCCTCAGCAGAGCCTCAAGCTTGGCATCCACGCGCCCTGCCTTCCCTAAAAACATGCTGGGCACGGCCACCTCCCCCTCCTTGGGGGGGCCCTTGCAGTTTTGGCTGCTGGGCCATATTTTTTCGCAAATGGGCACCTCCACCTCTATGCGCGTCCTCTCGCGCAAAAGCCGGCGTGCCTTGGGCTCCCAATAGAGGTGGACAAGCGCAAAGCTTTTGCCCATGCCTCGTGTTTGCACCACCGGAACTCCCTTATAAAAATGCCCCAGAGGCTGAAGCGTATGCCCGGTTATGGCCACATCCACAAGCCCCTCAGGCAAGGCCTCCAACAACGGCCATATTTCCCCTTCCTCCAGGTTGCAGGGGGGCAATGCCTCAGTGGGCAGCGCCTCGGTGGGCAGCGCCTCGGTGGGCAGCGCCTCAGCGGGCAATGCCTCAGGCTTGTCCCCATGCGCGCACGTTCCAGGCGCGTGTATGGCCAATATAACCAACTCCGCCCCTTTCTCTCTCAAGGCCAATGCTCCCTGCTCTGCCGCCCATGCCATGTCGCCAAAATAGAGGCCTCTCAGGTTGGAGGCATGGCTATATTGAGGGGTATTCGGCGTGGTTAAGCCTATAAACCCCAGGTGCACGCCTTGCCTCTCCAGCATGTGCAGGCCCGTACCCAACCAGGCCGGGTGGTTACCGGTTGCCTTCAAATAAACATTGGCGGAGCTCCACGGAAATTTCGCCCGCAGGAGGTGGGCTTTTAGTGCCCCCTGGGCCTCTTCCTCGAGGGGCCCCAAATCAAACTCGCCGTTGCCCAGGGTTGCAAACTCCAGGCCCAAGAGGGAAAAAGCGTCCACCAGCAATTGCCCTTGTTGTGGGGAGGCCCACTCCTCTCCCAGCATATTCCCCGCGTCTACCCATATTGTCCTCTCGGGGAAGGCCTCCCGCAGGGCTGACAGCATGGAGGAGAAGGCCAGCACTCCCCCTTGAGGCAAGGCCCCTTCCTCGGGCTTTGTGGCAAACAGCTGGCCATGCCAGTCATTCGTCGCCAGCAGCACAAAATGGATGGCCTCTGCTTGGGCTACCTCTCGTTTGGGCACCGTGTCATGCAGGGGCGCTGTGGCGCAAGAAAAGCCCACAAGCCCCAAAACCGCTGCTATAAAACGCATACGCATGCCTCAAGCCTATACCAAGCACGTGGCGCCCACCATGGAGGAAGAGGGGGCCTCAAAAATGCAGCGGCCTCCACGGGTGGACGAGGTTTTGGGGGAGGCAGGAGGGGAAATGCGCCTTGTGGAGTTTGTGGTAGAGGCCAACTATGCGGGGTGGCGGTTGGATTTTTATTTAAGGCAGAAACTCAGACGCCTCTCGCGTACGCGCATCCAAGCCCTCATCCGCCGGCAGTTGCCCCACCTTAAACCCTCCTCTCCCGTTAGGCCTGGCATGCGCCTGCAGCTTAAGCAAAAGCTTTGTGCAGAGCCCTCTGTCCCCGGGCCGGAGGCCCTCACTCCGCTTTTTGAGGATGAGGCCTTGTTGGTGCTTAACAAACCCCCGGGGCTTCCGGTGCACCCCTCTGCCCGTTATTTCCACAACACGGTGGTGGGGCAGTTGGCCAAGCGCTATGCCCGGTCGCCCTCTCCGGCACACCGTTTGGACAGGGAAACCAGCGGCCTTCTCGTTTGCACCAAAACCCTCAAAGCCGGCCAACATATGGCACGCGCCTTCGCCTCCTCAAGTGTATATAAGGAGTACCTTGCCATTGCTGAAGGGCACCCACAAAAAACGCGCTTTAACATAGAGGCCCCCATTGCTGAAGGCACCGCCTCCATCCGCATTGCGGTGCGCATTGCGCCCGAGGGGAGGCCCGCTGCCACGCAGGTGGAAGTCCTCCAGCGTTTTATTCGCCAGGGTGCTCCTTTTTGTCTGTTAAAATGCAGGCCGTTGACGGGCAGGCAGCACCAAATACGGGTACATTTGAAGCATGAGGGCTTCCCTTTGGTAGGGGACAAAATATATGGGCCTGATGAAATGTATTTCGACCGTTTTTCCAAGCACTGCCTGGAGGCAGAGGCCATGGCGCGCCTTCGGCTTTCGCGCCACGCCTTGCACGCAAGCCTCTTGTGTTTTGTGCACCCGCATACGCAAAAGCCCATGCGTTTTGAGTCCGCTTTGCCGGAGGATTTAAGGCTATTTATAGAGGGAGGTTGAGGGGGTTGTTTTTGTTTTTCCCTCTCCGAGGGGGGGAATGGGCCCCATGTTAAGCTCAAAAACGGGAATATTGAGCACAATAACGGCAAATTCCACGGCGCCCGAGGCAAAGTTAAGCTTAACCGAGGCAAAGTTAAGCTTAACCGAGGCAAAGTTAAACTCGCCCGAGGCAATGTTGTTATTGGGCGAAGGGTACAGCCCAGGTATGGGGGCTTTGTTTTATTTAAAGGGGGCATGCTTTGGGGAGGTGGGGCTGCTCAAAGGCCATTTTCTTTCTTTGTTGGCTATAGGCGCATAGGTTTGCGCCTATGAGACGAAGGAAGCCTGAGTTTTTGAGGGGCTCGCCTTTAAGGCATTCCGCGTGTGGCTTGCGGTTAATTGAAGGTGAGGGAAAAAAGGAGGCTGAAAAACTCAGCTCCAGGGATGCTGTGGCGCGTGTACTTATGGAAGCGGGTGCCAACTTGTTGCTTCGCCGCATCAGCATAGAGCGCGCAGAGCATATTGAGCGCTGTGTTAACCGTGCCCTTGCTTTGTTTGACTTGGCAGAAACCCAACCGGAGCAACTCTCCAAGCTGCAAGCGCAATTGGAGGAGCTTGAGTTGTTGGTGCAAGAGAGCCGCGAGCAAAAACGGCCGCTGCGCTATTTAAAGAAAAATAAAAACCGCCCCTTGTGAGGGCTGCTTCCTCTTTGAGCGGGAGGCAAGCTGAAGCTTGCCCCCACATGCAAACCCCCGCCTTCAGCGAAGACAGGGGTTTCTTTGTGCGTTGGTTTAAGGTTTTTTAAGGTTTGTCGGATTCTTAGCCCGTTTGGGAGTCTGTGGCGTGAAGCGCATTCCCATGAATGCGCAGCTGCCGTTGAGGCGGCCCGGTATTTCGTTCTATTCCGAATTTTCTTTCTATGTTTGCGTCAGCCATTTCTGGCCCTCCTTTGTATTTTTTGAATGGCGGTTCTCTTTTTGAGAGGTGACCGGGTGCTCAAAACCGTACAAAGAACGGCGGACTTCTTCCCCTTGCAGGTATTGTATCCGTCTCACACCCGGCCAAGCATGGCACAAAAAAACCACGTCTGTCGGGCGCGGAAAGACCGCTTTGTAAAGTGTTTTGAGCACCAAGAGAGACTATAGTTGAATTTTTTGAGAAAGCAAGCGGAGAAAGTGGCCAGGTGGTGGAGCACTGCCTCAAGAGGAAGCGGCCTAGCATTTTTTTTCTACAATATAGCGGGGGCGGCGTTTCACCTCAGCATAAATTTTCGCGAGGTATTCTCCAATAAGGGTGAGGCAGAAAAGCTGAACGGAGCCTAAAAACAGCACAGTAATAATAAGAGAAGTCCACCCGGAAACGGTTTCGCCGCGTGCCCAGGCCAAAAGAGCCAGAAAGCTGAGCAGCAGGGCAAACAGCAAAGTGGCCAGGCTGCACACGCCGGCCAGACGCAAGGGCAGGCCGCTGAAAGAGCTAACCCCCTGCCAAGCGAAAGAGAGCATGCGTTTGAGGGGGTATTTGCTTTCTCCATGCTGCCGCTCTTTGCGCTCATAGGCCACAACGGCGCTGGGAAAGCCCATGGAGGGGAAAATGCCGCGCAGAAAAAGGTTCGTCTCTCCATATTGCGCAAGCGCGTTTAAGGCTGTTTGGCTCACCAGTCTATAATCCGCGTGCTGAGAGACAATGCGCACGCCTATTTTCCCCATCAGCTTATAAAAAAGCCCCGCCGTATAGCGCTTAAAAAAGCTGTCTGCAGCTCTGTTGTTCCGCACACCATAAACGACCTCACAACCTTCGGCATGGTGCTTCAGCATGCTGGGAATAACCGCTATATCATCCTGCAAATCCGCATCCATGCTGATCAGGCAATCCACCTCGTTGCGGAGTTCCATCATACCGGCCAGCAAAGCATTCTGGTGGCCCACGTTGCCCGCCAACTTCAGGCCTTTGCTATGCACATTCTGGAGGCTGTGCGCTTCAATTATCTGCCATGTATTGTCGCGGCTGCCATCATCCACATAAAGCACAAAGCTGTTGTTGTGGATCAGCCCTTCGCTTTTCAGCGTGGCAAGGAGTTTATCCAAAGTGTGGAGCAGGTGGGGCAGGGTGTCCTCTTCATTATAGCAGGGGATGAGCAAGGCAAGGCAGGGAGTGGCGCGCTTCATAGGAGGCTCTCCAAAATGGGTTCAGCTGTTTGTGTTGGTGCACCTTGTGTATTTTTCATTTCGGCTCAACAAGAAGTTTTTTTTCAACGCTAAAGCAGAGGCACAGGCGGGTGCTCCGCCTTCCATCAGCAAAAATCCACCATAAAGTTTTGCCGCCAAAAAATCCGCCGGCCTCCAGTCGCCTTCATCCACAAACAATGCGGCATGGTGGTTTTCCGGCTTTTGCCCAAGCTTGTGCATGGCCACATGCAGAGGGTTTGTTTGGGCAGAGTCCCTATAAATCCGCATCAGCGTATAAGCTTCGCCCATCAGGCCTGTGCCTAAAACACAAAAGAAGAAGGTTTTGGCAAGCCGCTTGTTTTTTGTTTCCATAAGGGTGCATGTCCGGTCCAAAAAAAGCCCCAGCAGCAAGGAGAGGAAAGGGAATGTCGGGTAGCTATACCAAAACAGTTTTGAGGCTGACAGGGAATAGAGGAGCAAGGGCAGCGTCACAGCAAGCACAAGCTTGCACAGCATGGGGGTATCCACCGCGGGGGGAGTTGTCTCCAGAGGCAGGGGAGCAGCAGGCAGGGCCGTATACCTTCGCAGGGCAAAAACAGCAGCGGCTGCGAGGAGCAGAGGCAAAATCCAAAACCGGTAGCTTTTGAGGGCAACAAACTCCACATAATAGAAGGGGCCCCCCTGGTGGCCCTCTATGGTTTGGGTTGCCCGGGTGAGCAGATCGTCAAAAACCATATGCTCAAAAAACAGGCTCCCATCCACCTGGAGCCTCGCTATGGCCCACAGCGCCACCGGCGCAAGCGCAAGCAGCAGGCACAACATACCCTGTTTGAGGGTTTGCTTGGAAAAGGGAAAATCCATCAGAAAAAAAACCAACACCAACAAAGCCATGGGGGCGGCATGGAAGCTTTTGCTCAAAAAAGCCAAGCCGGCAAGGAAGGCGGCCACAGCATAAGCCCCATAGCGCTTGGGCCAAGCCAGCACACTCAAAAGCCCTGCTGTGTTGAGCAAAAGGAAAAGAGCGTCCGGATCTGCCGTGCGGGCATGGTGCCGCTGAAAAAACACATTGAGAGAGAGGAAAACCAAACCGGAGAAGACGGCGGCGCGCACAGCCATTTTTTTATAACAAAACATCAGCGTCAAAAAAAACATGGAGCAGGCAAAGAGGGCAGAAAAAAAACGCAACCCCAGAGGGTTGGCGCCAAACAGCCTATAGCCCAAAGCTATGCTCCAAAAGCTCAAGGGAGGTTTGGCATTCCAATAATCCGGCATACCGCCATAGGTGTTGAGCAGGAAGTTGCCGCTCTGCAGCATCTCATAGGCGCTCACTCCGTGGCGGGCTTCATCCCAATCCTGCAAAGGGCCGGCAGAAAGCTTTAAAAAGCAGTTGAGCACAATGCCCAGGCAGATGAAGCCCAACCCCGCCATATAGGCGCGCCTGAGCGTGCGAGGCTTCACATTGTTGAGCATAGGGTCCATGTTGGGCAGAGCATAGGGTCCATGTTGGGCATAGCAGTCCGGTTGAGCATAGCAGCCAGGTTGAGCATAGCAGCCAGGTTGAGCGTGGGGGACAATTCATCAGCTATGCCTTAAAACCATAAAACAACTGGAAGCACTCATAAACCTTTGGGTAGGCTTCGCGCAGGCGTTTTGGCGCCACAAAAAAAGTTTCAGAGAGTACCGCGAAAAATTCCGACGGCTCTTCGGCGGCATAAGGGTCTATCCCCAAATCCTCTCCCGCGTCTGTGCGGCGGCAAAAATCCGCATAGGCCGCTCCCATTATTTGCTGCCAGCGCTTTGTTGGCAACTCCGGCGGCAGTGGCGGACAGCCATTGGCTTCACCATTTTTCATGTCCAGCTTGTGGACAAACTCGTGGATGACGGGGTTAATAGGTGGCTTCAGCGCCTCACGCTTTGGCTCATGCTTTCTGTCGGCATCCATTAAATCCGCCCAGGAGAGTACCACGGGCCCGCCCAGCATGGTTTCTCCCATGAGAGGCTCCTCCTCGCAATGGATAACCCCATCCTCATCCTCCCACTCGGCGTTGGTGATGAACTCATGGGAATATAATATAATGGTTTTGAAACCCTCATACCATTCAAGCCCAAGCTTCAACACGGGGATGCAGGCTTGGATGGCCACAACAACACGCTGAAAGGGCGTCACCACAAAACCCTGAGCGCCGATAATGTTTTTTTCACACAAAAACAGCACGCTCATTTCCCGCAAGGCATTCAGCTCGCTCCTGGGCCAATCTGCCAAAAACGGCAAGGCGGCCAAGGCTTCTTTCCACAACGCTTCAGGAATGGCGTTCCGTTGCAACATCCGCGCACGGCGCCAACGCGAGAAAAAACGCATAAAGGGTTGGCGCTAGGGCAGCACCGTGTGGTTTTGCTCCCCGCTGAGCTCTCTCAAAATGGGAAGGCCCTTGGAGCCCCATTGCCACACTGTGGAAAAATCCCAACCCAGGCCTCTCCAGAAGGTTTCTCTGTTATAGTCAGCGCTGGCCAGGCCATCCTTGGAGCTCAGGCTGTTGTGGGGGCTATAGCTGTTGCTGCCGTTGTTATAGCTCAGCACCATGTTGTGGCGTGCATGGTTGTTGCTGAGCGTGCTGCATGCTTCGTCTGGCTCATATATGTCACAGTTGCTCCCCAGCACGCGTCCTATATAGGCGCTCTCGTCGCTTGCTTGCCTAAGGCTTGGGTTTAAAGCCACGCAGCCTTGCACCCTGCTCTCCGGGCTATAGAGTATCTCGCTATGTCCAACAACGCCGCCAACATCCGAGCTGCCATGGACGCTGCCTGTGGCATAGCTGTTTTGCACCCAGCCGCCGTCATTCAGGGCTACCAGGCCGGCGGCAGCACTCTCTCTGCCCTCCACGTTGCCCGTGGCATAGCAGTTTTCCACACTGCTGGCATTGCCGTTGTTCCCCACCAGGCCGCCCACATTATAGCGACCGCTCACATTGCCCGTGGCATAGCTTTTTTCTACCCGGCCACCGCCATGGTTGTCCCCGAGCAGGCCGCCTACAAAACCCAAGCTGGCGCTGACGTTGGCCGTGGCATGGCTTTTTTCTATCCTGCCGCTGTTGCTCCCTACCAGGCCGCCCACCTCAGCGTAGCCGCTCACATTGCCCGTGGCATAACAGTTTTGCACCGTGCCCAAGTTGTTCCCCACCAGTCCGCCTATATATTCACCCCCAGCAACGTGGAGCTCTATCAACCCAAGGTTTTTTATTTCTCCGCTGCTCTGTCCAAAAAAACCTTGCTGCTCTTCTTCAGCTACCTCCATGACGAGGCCGGAAATGCTAAAGCCGTCACCATCAAAACTGCCCACAAATGGGGTGCTGATTGGATAGGCGTATACGCCTATGGGCGTCCAGTTGCTGGGCTCTCCCTGAGGCGGAGGCAATACAATGTTTTCAATCAGCTTATAGTGCTGGCTCAGGCCCTCTTGCGTGTTTGCATAGCTGTTGAAGGCTTTAATGTTGTCCTGGTTTAGGGGAATGGGGTGCTCTTTTTGGCCATTCCCCACAACAATGCGGATGCTTTGCGTCTGTGTTGCGGCAGGGCCATAGCCCTCTGGCATATGGCTCAGCCAAAGGTGGAGCATGGCCGGGGCCTCCATAAACCCCTGGCCAACATATTGAAGGCTGACACTAAAGGTTTTGCTGTTGTCTGCAACCTCGCTGAGGGCAGGCCCCAACAACAACCATGAGGGCGCCCCCTCAAGGACAAGCTCAAGCTGCACAGCGTCTGCCTCGGCGCGGTTGGCAAACCCGGAAGCCATAACTTTGAAGGTGGTAGTGTTTTCGCCCAGCGGCGAAAAGCCTATGGCACGGGGGCGCACCTCAAGCATGTTGTCCTTCTGCGCTTCTTCTTCCGAGGAAGAGCAGGCGCCCAATGCCGCACCCAGCAGCAGAAAGCACAGCCTCCTCAAACCCGGCTGCCGCGCAGCGAGGCGCTTTAGAAAGCGCATGGGCGCGTGGAAGTTGTGCGTGCTTCCCCCGGGTGCTTCCGCTTCTCTTCTCCACGCCTGCAGCATGCTTATGCCCCTGTGTTTAAAATGTTTGAGAGAATGTTTGAGAGAATGTTTGAGAGAAAAAATGCCCCGTTTTAGTTTCCTGGGCCACCCTAACACAAAGTATTGGAAAAACGCAGAGTACCCGAGGAAAGCCTAGGCGGTGTTCGGCGAGGCAGGGAATATGCGGTGCTCAAGCAAAACATGGAGCAGATGGCAGGGGTGAGTTCTGCGCGTTTGGTTTTGGAGCAAGCTCAAGGATAAGGGGGCAAACTCACACCGCCCATTTGGAATTTTGTGCATACAAATTCAAAATAGGTGTCTTGTTTCATAGCGTTGCCTGTCAATTCCAATGTATATTTGAGGCACGCGCCGGTTGCTTTATCAATGGAATATGTATGTGTTTCTTGAAGGTTTATATCGTCGATGGCGCTGAATAGAGTATATGTATATTTTTCGCAATCCCTTCCAGTGACTTGTTCGGAACCGGCGCTTTTCAGTTGAGATCTATATTCAGTATACCATGACATATACAGAGATGCCGCAAAGGTATCCATATTAGATTCAGCTTCTTCCTCTGTTAGCTGACCAGGGTATTGGAAATATCCACCCTCTGGGTTTTTGATATACCAGTCATAGTTGCCTGCATTTTTTATATAAAACCCCCCTGACTCCGGCGGTTCTCCCCTGGGATAGTCCCAATAGAAACCTTCTGGTGTACGCCGCTGCTCAATGAAAGTTGTGTCTGTTATGGCTCCATCCTTCCATTCTGTGGCCTCATAAATAATCCAATAGTTGTCCCCTAATTTATTCTTAATTTCGTTTTCATCGTATTTGAAAGCGACATTATGAGAGTCATCGCCAGGGGTGTTGCCAGGGCCTGTGTCGGTATTGTTAGGGTTATCGCCAGGGCTGTTGTCGGTGTCTGTATCCGAGTCACTACCGCAGGCTGCTATGGAATACAAAACCAACGCCAGAGTAATGCTCCCCAAAAGTTTGTAAAAATTCTTCATAGAGAACCTCTTTTTTCACAAAATCATCTCTCTCCTAACACGCTCCCTCCTCTGCTTTCACTGGACGCCGCCTCCAAGAGAGCAGAATACACGCATATACAAAATAAAACAAAGCTAAGGGGCTGCAAGGAGGGTTGTTGTGCATGAAAACCCCCGCCTTCAGCGAAGACAGGGGTTTCTTTGTGCTGTGGTTTATGCCGGTTTGTTAGCTCGTTTGGCGGCCCAAGGCGGGAAGCGCATTTCCATGCATGCGCAGCTTCACCCGAGGCGGCCCGGTGTTGCTCTCTTTTCCGACTTTGCTTTTCATGTTGGTGTCAGCCATTTCTGGCCCTCCTGTTTGTTTTTTGAGTGAGGGCACCTTTTTGAAGGGTGACCGGGTGCTCAAAACCG
The DNA here is from genome assembly GCA_009782175.1 of Cystobacterineae bacterium. Lineage (GTDB taxonomy): Bacteria > Myxococcota > Myxococcia > Myxococcales > Myxococcaceae > WRKR01. Next base: position 591 of record WRKR01000020.1, on the reverse strand, counting down.
CAAACAGAACGGTGGACTTCTTCCCCTTTCGGGTATTGTATCCGTCCACACCCAGCCAAAAATGGCGCAAAAAAACCACGTCTGTCGGGCGCGAGAAATCCGCTGTTTGGTGTTTTGAACACCTAGAAGGAACCATAGTTGAATTTTTTGGGAAAGCAAGCGGAGAAAGTCTCCCGGAAGTTTCTGGGAAGGTTTCAGAATGGTTTTTTCGCCTGGCGGCGGGCAATTTAAATAGGGTTTTTTTGTCGCCTCCGGCGAAGGGTTTTTGGCAGGGTTGTTTTTCAGAGGGGGCCTGCGGCCCGGCTCTTTTCAAAGGAAAAAGTTTTTTTGTGGGGGGGTTTTTGTTTTTTTCCCTCCGGGGAGGGGGAGTCGCCTCCGGCGAAGGGTTTTTCGCTGTTGGTTTTGTTTTTTCCCATCCGGGGGGGGAGTGGGCCTGCGGCCCGGCTTTTTTCGCCCTGCAGGCGCAGCTTGCCTTCGGCAAGTCACTTTTTTTGTCTGAACAAAAAAAGTAACCAAAAAAAATCACCCTGCCGGGGGCTTACGGATGGCCCCAGGAAGGTTTTAATACGAGCAACCGCTGGCGACTTAAAC
>WRKR01000019.1 GCA_009782175.1 Cystobacterineae bacterium | reverse complement strand
GCTTCGAAGTCTGCAAGCCCCAGGGAGGTTTTAATTCCGAGTTGCGCTCAGAGAGTTTAGTGCGCCGGCGGTTGCTCGTATTAAAACCTTCCTGGGGCCGCTCGTAAGCCCCCGGCAGGGTGATTTTTTTTGGTTACTTTTTTTGTTCAGACAAAAAAAGTGACTTGCCGAAGGCAAAGTGCGCCCGCAGGGCGAAAAAACCTTTCGCCGGAGGCGACACTCCCCTCCCCGGAGGGGAAAAAATAAAAACACCCCCTACAAAAAACTTTTTCATTTGAAAATAGCCGGGCCGCAGGCCCCCTCTGCAAAACAAACCCTGCCCGGGAGGGCAAAAAAACCCTTCGCTGAAAGCGACTCTCCCCCCCCCGGAGGGAAAAAATAAAAATAAAAACAAAAACAAAAAATGTCACAAAAGCTTCGCCGTTATTTTGCTCATTCGTATTTTAAACTTCACATGAGGTTGCGACGGTATGCGTGCAACAAAAACCCAAAAGGAGCATTATGAAAACGCATTCGAAACTTGCAACACTCTGGCTTGCTTTTGTTCTCTCTATAGGTGTTTTGGGGTTTGGCTCATGTGAATATCTGCCTGAAATAGAAATACCTGAAGAGCTTCCGCCCATAAAGCCTCCTGCAAAGTCTTATGTTATCAGCAACCCCTATGAGGGGGTGGATTGGGCTGTCCATGGACAATATAAAGCCAATTTCCACGCGCACTCAATCAACTCGGATGGCAGCAATACCACCGCGCAAATGGTGGAAGACCATTATGCCAAAGGCTTCGACATTCTGTCGATGACGGACCACAACTATCTCACCATCAACTGGGATAGAGCCACAGCAGGCCTCTCTCCACAAAGAAAAGCAGAAATAGAAGCCGGCGTGGACCGCGGTGGAAGAGGGATGATTGACGTGGATAACGCCAATGAGCAATCCGCTACGGATCACATCAACTCCTTCTTCGCCACCTTTAATAATGCCAGCGGCGCAACCATGGCCAGCACCATTGCAACCGTCGAAACCCTGGGCGGCATCACCCATATCAACCACCCAGGCAGGTATACGGGCGGCGCAAACAGCAACGACGCTACCTCCATCGCCGCTTCCAACAACCCAACAAACATTCAAAAATATGTGGATCTCTTCATGTCCTATCCCTCTTGCGTCGGCATGGAAATTGTCAACAAAATTGACAACGAGTCCAAGAGCGACCGGATTTTGTGGGACAACATTTTGAAGCTAACCATGCCCGAAGGCCGTCCCGTGTGGGGCTTCTCAAACGACGATACGCACAGCCTCAATGCCACCGGCTATTCCTGGAACGTCATGCTTTTGCCTGAGCTGACGCAGGCGGCAACGAGAACGGCCATGGAAACCGGCGCTTTCTATGCCATCAGCCGCGTCTCGCGCTTGGATGAGATCAACGCCACTTTGCCCAATGGCAGCAACATGCCCGGAAGCGGAACCTCCTCCACCCTCTATCTGCTGGAGCAGCCTACCCCCAGCATTTCCAGCATTGTCGTAGATCAACTCAGCAGCACCATCCACATTGCTGGCGCGGACTATGACAGCATTGAGTGGATTGCCGACGGTGTTGTTATTGCCACAGGCAGCCTCCTTAAAATCAGCGAGCATGAAGAGCACATAAACAGCTATGTCCGTGCACAGCTGAAAAGCAGCACCGGCATTGCTTTTACGCAGCCTTTTGGGATTAAAGAAGCTGTCAAAAAAGACGACAAAGAGGATGACAAAAAAGACGACAAAGAGGATGACAAAAAAGACGACAAAGAGGATGACAAAAAAGACGACAAAAAAGACGACAAAGAGGACGACAAGGAAGACGATAAGGGAGACGACAAAAAAGACGACAAGGAAGAGCTCTATTATACGGTCAGCTTCCGCGTGTTTGATGGATATTATTCCATTGGATATGTGCAGCAGGTCAAAGAGGGCGAGTCCATCGACTGGGAGGCGGTTGCGGCCCACTATCCAAAATCCCTGGAGGGCTTGGAATTCTGGTGCGACGATCTCAACGGCAACCCACTTTGGGAGCCCCATGCGCCCATTCACGCAGATCTGGTGTTGTTCCCCAAGTTTGCCGAAGTTAAAGGTTCGAACTAAAATCCAAAGTCCAACAAGAAGTCCAACGAGGAGGCCCCCAAGCTGGCCTCCTCGTTTTTTATGCCCTCTTGAGTTGTTTATTGGGCAAAACATCAGCAAAGGGGCAGACTGACGAAAACAGCTTGGCCGCGCAAAACCCATGCGCCTCGTTTTCAGAACGCCAATGCCCTGGTTTTATTGAATTTTTTCTGAACGCCCCCCTGCATTTCAATCCATTTCCGGCAACCACGCAAGGCGGAGATGGATAATATAGGCAAATGAAAAAATTTATTTCTGATGGTGCTGCATTGTATGATAAAACTATTTTTTTATCTAGCGAGAAATTTATGATGCGATATGTTGGTTTTCTCAACAGGAATTTGCCCACCATTTTGGGTGTTGCTGGTGTTGCTTTTTTGTTTGCTTTGACCAGTTGCGATTTTTCACCCAAACCTTCTTCAAAAACACCATCAAAAGCTGAACCCAAGGAAGACTTCTCTGTTGTGATAGAGAATATCATTGAAAATTTTTATAAAACAATAACTATCGGGTGTGATGATAAATTCAATTCTTGCAAATTATCAAAAGCAATACTTGAAGAAACCATGAAAAAGACTTTGGAGGGAACTCCTTATGTTGCAGTCTCTAAAGATGACGACGACATTGATGTCTTTTCATTTTTTTCGTTTGTTTATGAGCTTGACGACTTTAAATCCATCCGAGAGCATGACTTTCTAATGCCCAGCAGGCACAGCATGTTCAGTCGTTCAACTGGGCCTGAAGATGAGCTGATAAAAATGGCAGCGCGCAGGGGGAAGCTGATGGTTAACATGCAAAACTTTATGCGCGAGCAGCATTTAATTATTAAAAAAGGAAAAGGGTTAAGCTCGGTTAAAACGCAGATAAGGGAACAAAAGAAATACAGCATTATCGCCAGTGCAGTGTTGGAGCTTAAAAATGGAACCACTCACACTGAAACCTTTTATTTTGTCAAAGAGGATGCTTGGAAAATGATTCCTAAAAAAATAGAAATGACGACTGAATTTTTGCTCGGAAACCATTGAGGCATTCCAACATGTGAGAGAGCCTGCTTTTTCTTTATTCCCTCCGCTCCGCTTGGGCATGAGCTTGAGGCAGGCGAAGCCTAAGTCCCGAGGGTCAGGCGCGAAAGGAGCGCACTTCAGTGCAATCCCTTCGCGAAACCGGAGCCCCCCCTCTCACGGAGCGGAGGGCAAAGCAGGCTTTCTCAAATAATTCCCGGAGCGAAGCGAGTCCACGCAGAGAGCATGCCAAAGTGGAAACTGCCCCGGGGTGCGCTCCCATCCACCACCCTTCTGCCATCAAGGCTCTGGTGGAGCTTTTTCCTCGCAAAAGCCTTGCCTGTCTTTATTTCATGCCCCATGAAAACCGGTCTTAAAGCTCGAAAGCAGCAATGTGAAAACAGTCCAGATGGGTGGCAGGTTGACAGGAGGGCTTAGGTTTTTGCCGGGCTCAAAGTGGGAGCTGTTGTATGCTAACACAGCCCCCACGCTTGGGGTGGCCTATTGCCCATAGGGCCTAGAGGGCGGCGTATTCCCGGGGTTGGGGTTGCCGCCGGAGAAGCGAATGAGTTCGTTGCCGGCAGTAAGGGTTTTGCCGTCAGCGGTTTTGCCCTCCAGCCTATTGCTGTCGTTCTCCGTCATTTTCATTTCTTTGCCCGTCAAAGGATCATTCGCAAAATAGGTGGTGCCTTCTCTGCGCGTCACGGTGACATAATAGTCTGAGTCGCCGTTGTCGTTGAAATCTCCACCGAGAACCACCGGGCGTCCGGCAGCCAACTCCTTATCCATGGCCGACCAATCCATGTTGTCAGAAGAGTGCGCTTGCATCCCCACCATCCCCGCCGCCTTGTTAAAGTCTACCTTTGAGTTGCTCCCCAGTTTCTCCAAAACCTGGTCGGGCTCAATGAGCTGCCCGGAAATTTTACTCAGTGCCATGGCCGCGGCGGAGGTTCCGGTTCCAAGCCTGTCACTGCTCTTGTCCGAGCCCATTTTATTGCCCAAGGAAATGTCTTCCTTGGAATAGCAGGGGGTACCGTTGCTGGAAAACTGATATTGCTTGCCGTTGTTAAGCCCTGCCTCTTTGGCCCCTTGTGTGTTGCCTGACTCAAATACGTCTTTTATCTGATTGGACTGTTCCGTAGCCTGGGGTTTGTTCAAGCCTTTTAAAACTTCTACAGAGAGGGGCTTCTCACCAGCAGCCTTTGCTCGATCCCCTGAAGTAAACGGCTGGGGTGAAGCTGTAACTTTCATTTCACTCATAAATTCTCCTTGTTGTACGCTGTTTTAACAGATTAGATGTAGTGAAAACAACGTATATGTCGTATGTGCCTTATTATCGTCAAACAGCTCCCAAAAGTTGCTCTTTTTTTAAGTTTTTTTACATGCCGAAAAAAGTGAAGACTGTGGAGTACACCTTGAGTATAAGAAAGGGCTTTGCTCCATGGGCCCCCGCCCCAAAGATGTTGGCAACAGGGTTAACATTCCAACTCTTTTAAAAGCGGTCTAGACTGGAGGTGCGGGGGCTACTCTTTTGAGCTCATAGGGGCGGCGGGAGGGGGGTTTAGCGTTTTGAGGCCCTTGCCTGTTTTTGTGCAAGCTTAATGGAGGGGCGCAGGCACACCAGGCCGTTGGTGTGTCCGGGGACGGCGCCTTTGAGCAAAATGAGGTTGCGATCGGCTATTATTTCAACCACTTTGAGGTTTTGGGTGGTTATGTGGGTGGCGCCCATGTGGCCGGGTTGTTTTTTATTGGGGTGGACGCGGCCTGGGGTTTTGCGTTGGCCAATGGCACCGGGGTGGCGGCGGTATTCGTGGGTGCCGTGTGTTTGGCAGAAGCCGGCAAAATGCCAGCGCCGCACAACGCCTTGCATGCCGCGGCCTTTGCTGACACCTGACACATCCACCCAGTCTCCCTGGGCAAACATTTCTATGGAAACGGGCTTTCCTATTTCCATGCTGGCTGCTTCCTCCGGGCTTATGCGAAACTCGCGCAGGGTGCGCCTGGGGGAAACACCCGCCTTTTTAAAAAGGCCTTTGCGTGGCCCGTTGAGCAGTTTTTCTCGAATTTCTCCAAAGCCCAGAATAACAGCGCTATAGCCATCCCTCTCGAGGGTGCGTTTGCCCACTACCATGCAGCTGCTGGCATCCAACACGGTTACGGGAATGCGTATGCCATTGGCGTCAAACACCTGTGTCATTCCTACTTTTTTTGCCACAAGGCCCTTCATGTTTCTCTTCCTTTGAAGGCCAAAGCCTTCTTCAAACGCACACAGCGCAAGGCTGGAGGTGCGGGCAGCATTCTGCCGGGCTATTTTAAAACTCCTTCTGCAGAAGGAGCAGGCCACCTAGCAGGGTTTTTCCCCAGAGGCAAGCCTCTTTTCTCGCCCTGCCGTTTTCATGGAAGGCCGAATCAAAGCATAGCTCCTCATATCCACCACTTCCCCGTTTTTAATGGCGTTTTTGCGCAAAATGCCTTCAAGTTGAAACCCTGTTTTTTCCAGAACACGGCATGAAGCATGGTTTAAGTCAAAAGGTTGCGCGAAAATGCGAATAATATCCGTATGCTCAAAAATATAGGCACACATTTGCCCAATCGCCTCGGTCATCAGCCCCTTGCCCCAATAAGGCTCGGCAATATAATAACCCAGCTCACCGCTGAGACGGTGGATGTTGCCTTGTCGCAAAATCCCAATACATCCAATGGCTTTAAAGTCATATTCTATGGCAAACGCATATGACTTATCCTTGTCAGCGCCCAATGTGGTGCGAATAAAATCTTCCGCGTCTTTGTGCATATAAGGATATGGAATGCCGTCTCGGAGATTGTCCTGAATTTTTTTATTGTTGATAACCTCAACCAAGTCTGAGGCATCCTCTGTTTTCCACGGGCGAATTTGAACATTCATTTCATCTGCACTATATGTTCTTCAAAATGTTCTTCAAAGGAAAAGGACAAATGCTGCAGCCATCTGCGCTCAGTCTCCTATCTGCTTTGACAAACAGAATGTGGCCATAGACCGCTTTAACCTTGCCCACCCAAGTTTACACGAAGATAAAAAGCAAAAACCTCTCCGTCTTCAGGGCCAGTTGCTATATCCCTTGCTTTCACTCAAGCCTCAGTGTCGGGCTTAAAACAACTGCCGGCTGGGCTTAAAACAACTGCCAAAAATGACAGATGGGTAAAAAATGAATGCCAAAAAAGTATATATGGTTTTAGCTTATCCAAACAAAGAGGGGTTTTGTTATGCTGCGTTTGAAAGCTTGAAGAAAGGCCTGGAAGCGGCCGGGCATGAAATAAGAATTTCTGATTTATATCAAGAAAATTTCAATCCTGTTCTTGTGTTTAATGAGAATAAGCTCAGGCGAAATTTGCAGCATGATCCAGAGGTGCAGGCTTATCGTGAAGCCATATTGTGGGCTGAGCATTTGGTATTTGTTTTTCCCATTTGGTGGTCGGGGATGCCGGCAATATTGAAAGGTTTTATAGACAGAGTATTTGCCAAAGGTTTTGCCTATGAATATGCTGGCAGCTCAAAAATGACAGGGCTGTTAAAAAACAAAACTGCCTGGATTGTCAACATGCAAGATGCCCCTGGAATTGTTCGCTTTTTGCCTTTTATCATACATGATTATGGTTGGGTTCTCAAAAAGCAAATACTCAGGAGCTGCGGATTTAAAAAAGTGCAACATTTTTCTATTTTTTCGATGCTGAGCAGCACGCCTGAAAAGCGTTCTCAATGGCTGAAAAAACTATATGGTTTGGGCAGAAAATTATAATGAAAACGCTTCCAATGAGGTAGCGCAACCGCAAAAGCTTCGCGTTTCGTGCCGTCTGGCTTCGTTCGTGCCAGTGCCGTGAGCCAATTCGCGCCGTCATCGTGCATCTCGTCGGGTCGCGTCTGTTCCGTCAGCTTGCCCGCCGCATCAAAGCCCAATTCGGTTATCCGGGCAGCTCTGGCTGGGCGCGGAGGAGTTGGGTTGGCCAAAATAGGCCTTGGTGGGTTTGTGAGTAGGCATTTGTATACATTTTTGGCGAAGCTTCGTCTCTATATGCTCGCAACAACAGCTGCAACGCCAGCATGTATAAGGCAGACCCTCGCCCCGCCACCTTCGGAGAGAAGAAAACCCATGACTGACTATTTGGAACGCATCCTCAACGCCCGGGTATATGACGTTGCCATAGAAACGCCGCTGGAGCTCGCCGCCGGCCTCTCCTTGAGGACGCACAACCGCATTCTCTTAAAGCGCGAAGACATGCAGCCGACATTCAGCTTCAAGTTGCGCGGGGCCTATAATAAAATGGCAAAGCTTTCGCCAAAGGCGCTGGGGCGCGGCGTCATCTGCGCTTCCGCAGGCAACCATGCCCAGGGCGTGGCGCTGTCGGCGCAAAAACTCGGCACGCGGGCCGTCGTTGTTATGCCCAAAACCACGCCGCATATAAAAATAGACGCGGTGCGCGCGCGCGGCGGCGAAGTTATTCTGGCGGGCGAGTCCTATTCCGAGGCCCACGAGCACGCCCTCGCGCTTGAAAAAAGCGAGCGCCTGAGTTTCGTCCACCCCTATGACGACGTGGATGTCATCGCCGGACAGGGCACCATCGGCATGGAAATTCTGCGCGCCCATTCGCAACCCATTCACGCCGTATTCTGCGCCATTGGCGGCGGCGGCCTCATCGCAGGGGTTGCAGCCTATGTCAAACGTTTGCGCCCGGAAACCCGAATGGTGGGCGTTGAAACCGTCGACGCCAATGCCATGGCGCAGTCGCTCGCCGCCGGACATCCGGTGACGCTGCAGCACGTCGGCCTCTTCGCCGATGGGACCGCCGTCAAACGCGTGGGCGATGAGAGTTTTCGCCTGTGCCAGCAATATGTGGATGAGGTTATTGAAGTCGACAATGACGCTATTTGCGCCTCCATTAAAGACGTCTTCGAGGATAGCCGCTCCATCCTCGAGCCTTCGGGAGCGCTCGCCGTGGCCGGCGCCAAGGCCTATGCGCGCCGCCATGCACTCCGCGACCAAAACCTCGTCGCCGTCGCCTCCGGGGCGAACATGAATTTTGACCGCTTGCGCTTTGTCGCCGAGCGCGCTGAGTTGGGTGAGCAGCGCGAAGCGGTGCTGGCCGTAGCCATCCCTGAGCAACCAGGCTCATTTCGAAAATTCTGCCAGCTCCTTGGCAACCGCAGCATTACGGAATTCAATTATCGCTATGCCGATGCCAAAAAGGCGCAGATTTTTGTCGGCGTCAGCATTCAAAACCGCGCCGAAGCCGCCGCGCTTGTGCAACTGCTTGAGTGCCACCAACTCCCCGCCATGGACTTCACCGACAATGAAATGGCGAAGACGCATATACGCTATATGGTTGGCGGCCACGCGCCAAACGCCAAAAACGAAGTGCTCTATCGCTTCATTTTTCCAGAGCGCCCCGGCGCACTGCTTGGGTTTCTCTCTCAGCTGCGCGCAGACTGGAACATCAGCCTCTTCCACTATAGAAACCATGGCGCGGACTTCGGGCGCGTGCTCGTCGGCATGCAGGTGCCACCGGGCGATGCAGCCCTTTTTGCAAAATGCCTTCGCCATATTGGCTATGAATATGTCGAAGAAACTTTAAACCCCGCCTATAGGCTTTTTTTGGGACAGGGGTGAAGGTGAAAATGGGAATGTCAGGCTTTGTTGACATTGTGTCAATTTAAAGGTTGATATAATGTTGTGAATTTCCGACACTATGTTGTTCAAAACTTGACATAATGTCAGGCTTTATTGACATTCAGAGGCTTCCGCCCTCAGCGCGTCGCCGCTTTCATCTCCTTCACAAAAGCCGCCAGTGCTTCATGCATGGCGGCTTTGTTGCCTATGTGCTTCTCTATAATGGCTACCGTCGCGGAGCCGGCAATGGCTCCGGCCGCACCGGCCTCAAGCGCCGTGCGAATGTGTTTGGGTGTTGAAATGCCAAAGCCTACAACCGCTGGAGCTGCCCCCGCTTCCTGCAAAGCCTTAAAGCGCGCGGGCAACGGCGTCTGCATCTCTCTGTCGGCGCCGGTGACGCCGGAGCGGCCGAGGAAATAGCTATAGCCACGCCCATGCCTCGCAATTTCACGGACTGTGGCCTCGTCCGCATTGGGCGGCACCACAAATACGGGGGCCACCCCTGCTGCCTTTGCCGCCTCTATAAACGGCCCCGCCGCCCCCACCGGTATGTCCGCCACCAATATGGAGTCCGCCCCCGCTTCGGCCGCCTCCGCATAAAATGCCTTTATGCCTTTGGCCAGAATGAGGTTGGCATAAATGAGCAGCCCCAGCGGCAACTTTGGGTGCTTCTCCCGAATGCGCCTTAGCAACCCAAAACAGTGCGCTGGCGTCACCCCCGCCTCCAGGGCGCGAAAACTTGCCTTCTGAATGACGGGGCCGTCGGCAACAGCGTCCGAAAACGGAATGCCTAACTCCAAGGCGTCGGCGCCACTCTCTATGAGTGTGTCCATTATTTCCATGCTCGTATCGAGGCTTGGATCCCCCAACATGACGAAAGGAATGAAGGCGCCCTCCCCTCTCTCGCTTAAGCGGGAAAACATTGCCTCATAACGCGTGGCCTTCTGCTTTAAATTGTCTTCCATCGAATTCTCCCTCTCTAAAAACGTATGTGCTGCGTTATATGCTCCACGTCTTTGTCGCCGCGCCCGGACAAGCAAACCAACAACACTTGCGGCTGCGTGCTGGCTTTTGCCAGCTTCAACGCATGGGCAATGGCATGTGCAGACTCCAATGCCGGAATAATTCCCTCTTCACGCGCCAAATGTTGGAAGGCTTCGAGTGCTTCCTCGTCGCTCACTCCTACATATTCGGCGCGGCCGGTGGTATAGAGGTGGGCGTGCTGGGCGCCAACGCCCGGGTAGTCAAGGCCGGCGGAAATGGAGTGAGACTCTGCTATTTGCCCGTGCGCGTCTTGCAAGACATAGCTATAGCTGCCATGCAAAATGCCAGGGCGTCCCTTCTGCAAAGTGGCGCCATGTTTTCCCGTGTGCAGCCCGTGCCCCGCCGCTTCGACGCCAATGAGACGCACTTCCGGGTTGTCAATGAAGTCGGCGAATAAACCAATGGCGTTGGAGCCGCCGCCAACGCAGGCAATGGCCGCGTCGGGCAGCCGCCCTTCCCTCTCCAGAATTTGCGCTTTTGCCTCGCGGCCGATGACGCGCTGAAATTCGCGTATAATGGTGGGGAAAGGGTGCGGACCCGCGGCAGTCCCCAGGAGGTAGTGGGTGCTCTCATAGCTTGCGGACCAGTCGCGCAAGGCTTCGTTGACGGCGTCTTTCAAGGTGCCGCTGCCCGTTTGCACGGGCACCACCTCGGCACCCATGAGACGCATTCTAAACACATTCAACGCCTGGCGCTTCATGTCCTTTTCGCCCATATAAATGCGCGTTTCCATTTTAAACAAAGCCCCCGCCAGCGCCGTTGCTACGCCATGTTGCCCTGCGCCTGTCTCGGCTATAAGCCGCCTCTTCCCCATACGCTTTGCCAACAGGGCCTGAGCCAACACTTGGTTTGTCTTGTGCGCGCCGCCATGCAACAAGTCCTCCCGCTTCAAATATATTGTCGCCCTCGTCCCCGCTGCCAGGTTGCGGCAACAATAAAGCGGCGTTTCACGGCCGGCATATTCTTTGAGCAGCGCCTTAAGCTCCTGCTGGAATGCAGCGTCTTTTTGGGCTTCTTCAAAAGCGCGCGCCAACTCTTTCAAGGTGGGCACCAAAATTTCCGGCACAAACATGCCGCCAAATGGGCCGAAGGCGCCCTCTTCAATATTTAATGGCTCTGGTGTGAAAAAAACTGTGCTCATAGCATTCCTCTCAAACGAGAAAACAAACCTTGTATGGCCGCCAAGTCCTTCTTCCCCGGCACCAACTCCAGGCCGGAATTGACGTCCACCGCATAGGCCCCCAAACGCTGCGCCTCCTGCACATTCTCCAAAGTTATGCCGCCAGCAATTATTATGCGAGACAGCAATGGCTTCGGAAGTTGTCCAAGCAACCCCCAGTCAAAACACTCTCCTGTGCCACCACGCGCCAAAGGGTGGAAGGCATCCAACAAAAAACAATCCGCCCCCGTCTGCGCCAGCGCCGCCTCCGTGGGAGGGGCCTCCCCTTTTATACGAAGGGCCTTCCAAATTTCTGTTCCTTTGGGAAGCTTTTCTCGCAAGTTGTGTACATCGCTTTGCGTCTCTTCGCCGTGCAGCTGAATGGCCGCAAGGCTCAACTCCCGTGAAAGGCGCACAATACGCTCTGGCGCCTCGTTGACAAAAACGCCCACCATCGGCAAAGGCGAAGCGTTGGCAATTTCGTGCGCCTTCGCTTCGCTCACAAGGCGCAAAGACTCTGGTGCGAAAATCAGCCCGCCAAAAGAGGCCCCTGCTTCATAGGCCGCACGCGCCGCCTCCGCCGTCGTCAGTCCACATATTTTGACGTGGCCAAAAATTAACGAGCGCACCGCCAAGTCAAGCCGCGCTTCTTTCATGAGACAACTTCCAACCAAAAAAGCATCGACAAAGCCGCTAAGCGCGTCAATGTCAGCGCGGCTTTTTATTCCGGATTCGCACACCAGCACTTTGTCTTTGGGAATTTTGGGCGCCAAATGCTGCGTTGTGGATAAGTCTATCTGCATGGTTTTCAAGTTTCGGTTGTTGATGCCAATTATGTTCGCACCCAGCGCCAGGGCCCTGGACAACTCCTCCTCGTCGTGGATTTCTGTCAACACCTCCATGGAAAGCGCCTCCGCTGCCTGCGCGCAAAGGCGATAGCTTGCGTTGTCGAGGACGGACAACATGAGAAGCACCGCATCGGCACCGTGAATGCGCGCTTCGAATATTTGGTATGGCTCCACAATAAAGTCTTTGCACAAAATGGGCTGAGAGAGTGCGTCGCGCACCGTTTCCAAATTTTCAAAGCTGCCTTGGAAATAGGGCGTGTCGGTGAGCACAGAAACAGCATCGGCAAAACCGGCATAGCTTTTTGCAATTTTTTTTGCGTCAAAGTCTGCGCGGAGAAGTCCCTCTGAAGGAGAGGCTTTTTTGCATTCGAGAATGAAGCGAAGCCCAGGTTTTTTGAGCGCTTCACTCAAGCGACGCGTTGTGGGCTTTGCTTGTTTTTTTAATACGTCAAACGGCGTTTGCGCAATGCGCGTGGCAACGTCCTTTCGTTTGCGCTGAACAATTTCAGAAAGCAGCGACATGCCTGCCCTCCGTTTCCTCGCATTGCTTGGACAACTTCACCATCGCCTCCAATTTTTTAAGGGCTTTGCCGCTTTCCAAAATGGCCATTGCCATCTCAAAACCCTGCTTGAAGGAATTCACCTTCCCGCCCAGTGCCAAAAGGGCCCCCGCGTTGACGGCTATTGCCGCCGCGTGGGCTTCATCTCCTCCCCCGCCTAATGTGGAACGAATGGCCTGCTCGTTTTCCTCCGGGCTGCCGCCAACAATGGAGGACAAGGGGAATTCGCGTACGCCAAAGTCGCTGGGGGTGAAGCGGTGCGTCCGAATTTCTCCGTCACGCAATTCGGCGGCATTGGTTTCACCGTGCACCGCAATTTCGTCAAGGCCCAAACCATTCACCACCAGGGCGCGCTCACAACCCAAAAGCTTCAACGTCTCCGCCACCAATGTGCACAGCATATAGTCATAGACGCCAACCAGCATAATGGGAGGCCTGGAAGGGTTCACCAGTGGCCCCAACAAATTAAACATTGTCCGCGTGGCCAGCACCTTGCGCACAGGCATGGCATGGCGGATGCCTTTGTGGTAGTGCGGCGCATAGAGAAAAGTCACACCAATGTCGTCGAGCAAACGCCGCGCCGTTGCCGGCTCCATGTCAAGTTTGACGCCAAAACGCTCGAGCAAATCCGCAGCGCCGCAACGTGACGAGGCCGCACGGTTGCCGTGCTTGGCAACCGGCAACCCCGCCTCTGCTGCCACAAAAGTAACCGCCGTCGAAATATTAATGGTGTTGGCACCGTCGCCGCCGGTGCCGACAATGTCGGCGAAAGCATAGTCGGGACGTGGAAACTCGCGCGCGCCTTCGCGCAAAGCCTGGGCTGCGCCGGCAATTTCTTCGGCGGTTTCGCCGCGCAGCTTCAGCGCCACCAACAAGGCTGTCATTTCTACGTCGCCAAGCTCCCCGCGGATGACGGCGTCGAAAAGCACGCGGCTCTCCTCCCGCTCCATCCGCCCTCCGGTTAATAGCTTGCTTAAAATGCGGTTCACCATTTTCTTATTTCCTCACTTCCGCTTCCAGCGCCAACTGAAAAACATTGTTCAAAATAATTTGTCCATAGGTTGTCAAAATGGACTCGGGGTGGAATTGAACGCCATAAATCGGCAAAGAGCGGTGCGCCAAGGCCATGATTAACCCCTCGTCTTCAACGCCACGCGCAATAACCTCGAAGGCCTCCGGCAATGCTTGCACCGCCAAGGAGTGGTAGCGACCGACGTCGAAACTCTTCGAAAGCCCCGAAAACAACGGGTGCCCGAAATGCTTTATGCGAGACTTTTTTCCATGCACTATTTCTTTCGCAGCGCCGACACTTCCACCGAAGGCCTCCGCAATTGCCTGGTGCCCCAAACATACGCCAAACAGGGGCACCTTCCCCGCCGCTTTCTGAATTAACTTGAGCATGCAGCCGGCTTCGCGCGGCGCCCCAGGCCCTGGTGACAACACAATCAGCGCCGAATGCTTTTTCAGCGCAATGTCCAGCAGCGCCTCAGCATTCATGTCGTTTCGGTATACGTCAACTTCGGCGCCAAGCAGGGAGAGGGCGTCGACAAGGTTGAAGGTGAAGGAGTCAAAATTGTCAATGAAGAGAATGTGCGGCTTAAACATGGGTTTCCTCCTGGTTTGCTTCCGCCAATGCTATTGCCCTTAATACGGCCTCCGCCTTCCTCCGGGTTTCATCCGCCTCCAAAAGCGCCACCGAGTCATTCACAACGCCGGCTCCCGCGCGAATATGCGCAACACCGTTTTGCACCAGTGCCGCCCGAATGACGATCGCTGTGTCAAAACTGCCGTCACCTCGAAAATAGCCGATGGCCCCTCCATAGTGCCCCCGCCGCCCGCCTTCATAGTGACGCAACAACTGCATCGCCTTAATTTTGGGCGCCCCCGTCAACGTTCCCATATTCATGCTCGCCTGGTAGGCATGCAGCGCGTCAAACTCGTCTTTCAATTCACCGCATACGCGCGACACCAAATGCATCACGTGCGAATAGCGCTCGGTGCGCAATAAATTGGTGACATGGCGTGTCCCCGGTTTGGATACGCGCGCCACGTCATTTCGCGCCAAGTCTACCAACATCATATGCTCAGCGTTTTCTTTTTCATCAAGCCGCAATTCGGCTTCAATGCGGCTATCGAAGTCGAAGTCTATGCTGCCGTCCTCACGAAAGCCGCGGCGGCGAGTTCCAGCAATGGGTGAAATTTCAACGCGGCGTGTTGTGCCATCCACTTTCACCGAAGACTCCGGCGATGCGCCAAACAAAGCAAAGTCATTGTGCCGCAGATAGAAGAGATAGGGGCTCGGGTTCAGCTTGCGCAATGCGCGATAGGCCTTAAATGGATGCGTGCAGGGCATGGAAAATGTCCGCGAGAGGACAATTTGAAATACATCTCCGCAAACAATGTGCTTTTTCAAAGTGTCCACTTGCGCAGCAAAAACAGCATCGTCCATATCCGTTTTGACTGCGTCAAGTGTTGCTTCTTCGCCTATACCCACCAACAATTCTCCTTCAGAAATGGATATGGCTTTTTCCATCTCCGCAAGCGCCACCTCGGTTTCCTCTATCGCCCGCTGGTCATTTTCTGCCGCAAACGTGCAGGCCAACATGTGGCCAGAAGAGCTCAAGTGGTCAACCTCAATCATCCGGTCAGCCAAATAGAAAAAATAGTCGGGAAAGCAATTCTCCTGCGCAGCTTTTGGCAGCGGCTCAAATTGCTCCACCAAGTCATAGGAAAACATGCCGCAGAGAAACACCGCCTCCGGCATGGATGGCAAGGCCGTACGAAGCAGCGCCGCCAATTCACGCAGCACCGTCAGCGAGGAATCCGCCTTCAAACGCTCCTCTTCGGATGTCGTCTTCTCCGCTGCCCCATAGACGGGCACGCGCAGACGCAAAAGCTGCCCTTCAAGGCGTGGAGAAAAACGCTCAAAATGCGCCTCAAGCATGGGCAGCAGCGCTTCTCCTTGCGCATTTAACGCTCTTAACACCACCTCCGCTCCTCTACACTCCACCGACAAAGCGCTGGAAACCACCAGCAGACTTTTCTGGGTTTTCCGACTTGAGGCTTCCGCCGACTCCAGCAAAACCATATATGGCCGTCGGCCGTCATCGCTCAACCGCGCAAACAGCGACAAAGGCTCAGGCACGCGGCTTAATGGCCTTAAGGCAGCATGCACGGTTTTCCGGGGAATGGGCGGGGGCGTCGTTTCTAAAGGGGCTATGGGTTGTGTCGTCTTCATTGTGTTCCTCGTCATGGGGCAACTTGTTTCCCGTCAGGCGCGGACCACAAAAAAGCCCGCTCTCGGCGGGCCTTTGGCATTTGTCACTTCAATTCAGCAACTTTAGCATGCGTATAGGCACCCGCCTTCAAAGACAGAGCGCCACCACCAAGCTTGGCTTGCGTTAAGAGAAATGGACAAATAAGAATTCATTCTGGCAGCACCCAAGCAGCTTTGCCGCTGACTGTCAACACATTTTAGCAGGGCCCCACTTTTGCCGCCCTGTGGCTTTGGCTTAAGCTTAAGCAGACTCCCCTCTCCAAAGCCTCGCGAAAACTGTGTGTCTCGCCAACAACATGAAAGTGGCCTGGAAAAAGCTTATGCCCCTCATTCCTTTCTTGAAACAACACAGCTTGATTTTCCGGGCTGAATTTCAAGAATGCGCTCTATTTTCAATCCGGACTCACGGGTTGTTTTTTCAATTTCTTCAAGACTATATTTGGAAAACCCATATTGAGTCACCGGCAATTTATCCAGCCATTCTTTCAAATATATAACATTCAAAAATATTCCGCCGGGCTTCAATATTCGCCTTATTTCTGAAAACCCCTGACACATGTCGCTCCAAAAATAAACCGTGTTAACGGTATATACTTTGTCAATGGAAGCGTTCTCCAAAGGCAATTTTTGAACATTGGCCAAGAGCAACTGCATTTTTCCCTGCTCAATTTCTTTTGGGTTCTTTTTTGTTGCTCTATCCAACATGTCTGGTGAAATTTCTATTCCATATATTTTTTTCGGATTTTTTTTCAGCAATTTTCGCATTAAATATCCATTTCCAAAACCGACATCCAAGACTGTGTCTGTGGACTGAATGTCTATATTTTCAACAACTGTTTTATATTGTTTTTGGTTCAGAAAATTCATGATGGTGGTTGAAATTCCCCCTCCAAGTCCGCTTGGATTTCCAAATTGCCCGGCGATATATTTTAAAACGGATTTCATTTTTTTCTCAGCCATGAAAACTGCTTGAAGCCATGAAAACTGCTTGAAGTTTGCTTTCTATTGCCTTCACCTTCTGCTTTTTTTATTAAAATAATATCGCCCCCAAAATTTATAATATGTCAATGTAGTCAAAGCGATTAACTTTCCAAAAAATTTATTCTTAAGGAGAAAATATTGTGCCCTATAAAACAAAAACAACAACACAAAAAATATAATGCTTGAAAATAAAAGTTCGACCCCTGTTGAAAGAGTGCTTTCTCTCACAAAATAAAAAAACACCGCCGAGAAAAAGCTAAGAAAAACATATGTCAAAACACCTAAAAGCCACGTGTTGTTTTCAATAGCTCGTTTGGGACAAATATTCATACACCTCATGCAACTTTCACATTTGAATGTCCAAAACGGCAAGCTTTTGCTGTTTTTAATTGCTCGCACAGGGCATTCCCTCTCGCAAACTCCACAATGGTCACATGCTTTTGTTGCATAAAAAGTTTTTGCAATAAAAAACCGCCCCACATAATAATAGAGAAAGGCTATCGGCAAAACAAGGATGTCTTGGACAAGGTCTCGATAAGCAAGAAAATCGACTTGGCCTGAAAATATTTTTTCAGCGTGCTTTTCAACCTTTTTGTGGTTTTTTTCACATATAAATTTTGATGCTTTGTCCGTCAGCGCAGGGTGAAAAGAAATCCAATTGGATGGCATGTCAAAAGGAATTTGTCCAACAATTTTATATCCTTTTCTTCGCAACACCCACGAAGACAACAAAAATGCCGCTCCTGAGAGTCCCGGTGTGACCCAACGCCCAATCCTCAGCCCCCCTCGGGTGTTCATGAGGACAATGTTGTTGCTTCCTTTTGGGAAATGTTCAATAAATTTCAACATTATTCTGGGGAAGCTAAAGCCATGCACAGGTGAAATAATGACAATCAATTCATCAGAAAAGCCAGCAGCAAGGGTGTCTATTTCATCTTTTTTCATTTTTCCTATATTAAACAGCTGAGCTTCAATTCCTTTTTTTATGGCTATTTCAGAAAACCATGATGAAATTTGTTTTGCATTTCCAGTTCCAGAAAAATAAAATATTTTTAGCTTTTTAATAGAAGTCGCGTTATCAACCATTTTTTTATGCCCCCACAAAACCTCGAAAAATTGCCTCAACCTAACATGGTTTATCTGCTAAGACAAGCTGGGCCGTTTCTACTTTGATTTTAAAAACCGGTTTTAATTGAGGCTCGTGGCACTCGCCTGCACTACGCTCCGGGCAGAATGCGAAAGCTTCGCTCTCGCATTCTGCCCTTCGCGAAACCGGAGCCCCAACGAAGCGGAGTGAATGAGGAGAGAACCCGTCTCTCTTCTCATTTATGGAGCGTAGTGCAGCTAAGCTTTAGCTTGCCTGCATTGAAACCCGTTTGGAGAATCAGATGATTTCAACCTGAAAACGCTCTAGGACATCAGCGTTTTTTTGAATTTTGCCATTTCTTTGTTATTTGTTTTTTAAAAAAATATGATCTCCTGCTTTGAGCCCATTGAAGACAAACATGCCCGACTGTTGATTCTTGGAAGCATGCCAGGAAAAGCCTCTCTTGCGGCAAACCAATATTATGCACATCCACACAATGCCTTCTGGCCCATTGTTTCAGAGTTGCTTGGGTTTGAAAAAAATGCCCCTTATGCTATCAAAATTCAGGCCCTGAAAACCTCTCATATTGCCTTGTGGGATGTGCTTCACTCTTGCACCCGAAAAGGAAGTTTGGATGCACACATTGAGGCATCCTCAGAAAAAGCAAACAATTTTCAGCTTTTTTTTGAGTCCCACCCCAACATTCACCATGTTTTTTTCAATGGAAACAAAGCTGAAAGCTGTTTCAAAAGACATGTCTTGAAAAAACTGAAGCCCTCTTCTTTGTCTTATGTGCGTCTTCCTTCCACGAGCCCTGCCCATGCAAGCCGCTCCTATGCCCAAAAGCTTGACATGTGGCGAAAAGAATTTGAGCGTGTACTCATTTTTTAAATGGCTCTATCCCCTAGAGCGTCTCATCTTGAGTCGCTCACTGCGCCAAAACAACGATGAGCTCTGAAGGCATTCGCTTTAGGAAAATTCAATAAAACCACAATATTAAGGCGCTATAGACCTCAGCTCTCCGGCCATAATTTGAGCTTGGGCATGAGTTTTGCACTGTGGAGAGTTTATCATGAAAACCAAAAGCAAATGGCGTCTGCTTATTGCAATTATTGGATTTTTGATCATTTCCTGCGAGAAGGGCGCGGCAGGGGACGCGTCAGGGGACAGCCAGCGCATAAGCTTCACCCTCACTTTTGATGCAGACAACGGCACTGCAGAAACCATCCAAAACATTGTCAAAGGCGGCAAGGCCATCAAGCCCACGCCGGATCCAAGCAAAGACGGGTTTCATTTCGTTCATTGGTTTAATATAGACAATGACACTGAATGGAACTTTGACACCGTTATCACTGGCAACATGAGGCTTAAAGCGAAATGGGTAGAATTGTTCCATATGAGCTTTGACCCTCAAACGGCGGTTTGGGCAGACAGCGCAGACAACAAGCTCAAGGTTATTCGTGGCAACACGCTGCATGAAAGCCAAATACCCGCCCTCCGGGAGTTCTATGCATTTGTCGGTTGGTTTACACACCCCACAGGAGGCAGGCCATTTGACTTTGCAACACCCATCACCGCTGATACCACCCTCTATGCACAATGGAAATATATAAGGACTTTAGACGGTGTAGAAACCCACCTTGCGGCACAATCGGCTGGAGATGAAGAAGACAAGCCTGTGGCATTGCCTGTGAAAATTCAGCTGAGCGAAGAAAATTGGACAAGTTTATTGCAAGCCATTGATAATTCTAAAAAATATTTAAGTTTGGATCTCTCCCATGTCGACAGCTCAGAAAGCGATACAGGCGGTGGCTTGCGCTCTGATGGGGCTTTTGATCCGATCTCCGGCATGCAAACAGGCAAAGCTTTTATTGTCTCTCTTGTTTTGCCCCTGAAAACAGAAAGCATTGTGGATGCTGTTTGGGAAAACTTCACCACAACCCCTGTTTTTCGCTATTTTATCAACCTTAAATCCATTGAAGCCGAAAATTGTAAAAACATCGGCATTGCTGCTTTCGCTGTTTGGGACACCAACGGAAATAGCCGCCTTAACAGCCTATACTTTCCTCAAGTCACCCACATTGGCTTTTGGGCCTTCATCAATTGTGAAAACCTTGAAAACATAAACTTTCCAAAGCTAAGCCATATAGGCCAAGCAGCTTTTCAAAACTGCACCAACCTCAGCGACATCCGCTTTCCAGAGCTCAGCGATATGGAAATAGAAGTGTTCAATGGTTGCAGCAAACTTCGCAGCGTCCATCTCCCAAAGCTCAACACCATTACGCAAGATGCCTTTGCAGGCTGCACCAGCCTTGCCGACCTTTATTTCCCTGTTGCAACCCATATTGAATACGGTGCTTTTCAACTCAGCGGCCTTGCACATGCCAGCTTCCCTGAAGTAACCACCATAGACCATAATGCTTTTGCATCTACAAAGCTCACCCAGGCAAGCTTCCCTAAGGCGACGAGCATCGGCAATAATGTTTTTGAATTAACAGGAACGGCTCCCTTAACCCTTATTTTGGGGAGCAATGCACCAACATTGGGGGCAGATATTTTCAGCGAAGTTATTTCACCCAAAACAGTGAGGGTGAGAATTCCGACGGATGCAAGCGGCTATGGCTCTTCTCCTGTCAACACCACAGACGAAAACTGGGGCAATGGATTGAGAGGCTGTGGATGGGATGGCTCGGCTTTTGCGCTTGACGATTGTGTTCTTGTCAACAGCAATATAAATTTAAGCATAGAGCATTTTTAGGGGAATTATCCATTTCACGTGCACAACAGAAATTTCAGCAGCTCCCCAGCGTCTATAACTTGCTCCCGAGTCTCGTCTCAAGGCGCTTAAGCAGACACGGGCCCAGCGCAAAGCCGACGCGGGGGGCGAGGGCCTGTTAACACCCCAGGTTTTAAATAACAATTCGCAAGACAAGGCGCGAAGAGAGGTTTGTCCGGTGGACAAACCTGCCGTGGAGGGAGGTGGAGGGCGGGACGAAGTCAGGCGAGCCAAAGCGCGAGCCTCATATGTGTCGATATTCAACCGACGAGCAAAGAGCTATTGCGGAAAATAAGAGGGGTATGCCGGGTAGTGTGAACAAGACCTAGGGCGGCAGGTGTTATTGGGGCCTTTCTTGGTGCGTGTGGAGCGACAAAAAAGCCACGCTGTCAGGTGCAGGAAAACCGCGTTGGGGTGCCTCACCCCTCCCCTGCCCTGCCTCTCGTTTTGAGCAACAACGGCCAGCCTGGGCAAACCAAGCGCCCGCACAAGCGAAAAATGTGCTTCAAGCCTGTTTGTTGGATGTTTCATGAGACAGAAAATGAGAAATTCTGTCCTCATTGGCTTTAAGCCTGGTCAATTCCAAAAGGGGTCTAGGATGGTCTTTCGCTAAGCTTAAAACCAAATTCGCGCTTTTTCTCAGCATTTCCAAAAAATCCACAACATAGACTTCTTCACAATGGACGGCTTTTTTATCATCACAGCTATCATCAATAAAATGTATTAATAATTTATCGCCGTATAATTCCATGTCGAAATAGTATGGGCCATCCATAAAATCACTTCGGGAATTTTTGCTGTTGTTGTTGAGCATATTCAAAGCATTGTCAATCCACCAGTTTAAAACGATTGCTACAAAATCATTCCATGCCTCCTCTGGGAAAAATTCATCCCCCATCTGGAAATATATTTCAGCGAATATTTGAGTGCTTTTCCCCGTTTCGCTTTCTGATATTTCAAACGAATCCGGGTTTATAACTAAACTAAGCATTATATGCCGCCCTTTAAAAAAGCAGTCTCTATTCGTTGAGGGGTTGTATTCGCATACGCATACGCATTTCTGAGCTCGCTCTCAATCTTCTTGTCGGACCCATTGGCTGGAAACAGATTTTTGTTTCCACCTTGTCTGGCGCTTTGTTGAGTGTTCAGTCCCGGCATGGGGTGGCATACCGCCGCCTTGTGAGAAGGGGGTTGCATGTTCTCATTTATATTTTTCAACAAATTCTTTCACTTTTTCAACAAAGAGTTCCGGTTCTTCAAGCTGGGGGCTGTGCGCGCTATATTCAAATATATTCAAATATTTGTCATTAGTGTGGGTGCCCAAGTTATTATATGAATTATATGCCAACTCCACAGGAAGGATACCATCATGGTTGCCCCAAAGCACCAGGGAGGGCACTGTTATTTTATGCATTTCAGGTGTCAGATTGAATTCATTTAAATTCAAATTATGGTTTGAGAGCATATTAAAACTGTTCAAATAAACAGAAAGAGACAAAGGTGAATTCAAATAGTCTGAAATGCCATAGTGAGGTTTTTTTGAAGGGTCAAAAACATAACCATTCAGTTTGTCCACATTGCTAACATGTCTCGATATGACTTTATAATTATCAAAAACCACCGATTTGCCATACCACCCCAACTCCTTCTTCCAGTGTTTAACATCTTCGCCGGCTTCTATTTTCTCTTTCGCTTTATTTGTTACCCAATCAACAGACCGTTCTAATCCCACTTTGAAATTAGAAGCGCCGTCTATTTCTATCCAGCCAGATATATATTGTTGATTTTGTGCGTCCACCAAATAAGCCGTTCCAAGCGCGCCACCCCAGCTGTGTCCCATTAGAAAAAGGGTCGGATTGTTGTATTTATGCCTGATTAAATGAACCAGTTTCAGCAAGTCTTCCACAAATTGTTCAATGGTAAAACTTTCAGGCTTTGCGTTCCCCTGTGCTATGCCTGAACCTCTTTGGTCATAATATACAAAAGCATAATCCTTTTCTAATGTTTTGAATGCGGGCTCAACTGTCATTGCCGTGTCTCCAGGCCCGCCATGCAGAAAAATAACAAATGTGTTGGATGATTTATTCCCCTTTACCCATACCGGCATGATGGCTCCGGCATTTTCAAGATAGAACCAATCTCCGCCTTTGAATTCATCATTTAACAGGAAGTCGCCACAAGACGATAAAAACAGAGTAATCGCAAATAGAATAATAACAACTTTCCCTTGTTTCATTTGAAACACTCCTAAAGAGCGAAATAATAGGTGGCGCCGATTTTTAATGCAAAATGAGGCAGCATGAGATTGTTAAAAGGATATCGCCCAAAAACAATGACATCGGCGTTAATCCTTAATGGAATGTTCGTTTTTTTCCTCAAATCCCATCCAAGCAGTCCGAGTTTAATGGAAGGCATAACATGGGGGCGCCCCCATTTTGTTTTTTGGGACACTTTGCCGTCCTTGTCAACAATATAGGTTGGGCCTCCGGCTTCCCAAGTGTGCAGATATCCAAGAGCTATTCCAAATTCAGGACTATAGCCAAAAGAAAAGGTGTGCCGCCAGTTCAATCCGCCGCTCAAAAACAAACCGGTATGATTTCGTTGATGGAAATAAACACCTATCGAAGCTGTATAAAAGAAAGATCTAAAAAAATTATTCTCATAACCTATTTCCATCCCCGGATGAACCAATGTTTCACCAAAATAGCTTATGTTTATTGGAAGGGTTTTTTTGTTCTTCCCATCTGCATCATTGTCTGGCGAACCGTTTGTCTTTTCTGCTTGCACCGTCGGCGCAGTTGTTTCTGGATGAATAACCTCAGCTGTGCCATTTGAAACAATATCCTGACTTTCAACAGTTTCGGCAGGGTTTTCCGAGGGTTCAAACTTTTCTGACAAAGTTATTTTCGCCACATTTGCTTTGGTTGCATTCTCGTTTTTCAAGGCAACGAAGTCTTCTGCCCTTGCGGAAAAAATGCCCGCCGTTAATAAAAAAAGAATATTTAGCTTTCTCATCTAACTGTCACCTTGGGGGCTGGAGAGTTTTTGCCCTTCGATCGAAAATTGCTCTAAAATCCCTGCAAAAGTTTTAACACTCAATGCACTGTTTCAAATTTTTGGCATTTTCTCAATTAGAAAGTACACAGATGTGTTCACTGGACATACCATTCCTGGACCAATGGACAAGGCGGGTAGAGCTAAGGAGATTGCCGCCAAACCATCCATTCCCCGCCTGTATCATTTATGAAATCAGCAGGTTATGGCAGAAAAATCCATTTCCAATGCCTTCTCTCCTCCCTCTCCATCGCAAAGCGTTTGGCTGGGGTTAACACGGGCTTGACAGGTGCTACCCATGCTCTCAAACTTCAAAACATCCACAAAAAAAATGCAGGTTGCACAGGAGTTGATGTGGGCTTTAGAAAGACTCTGCTTCGATGACGAAATTTCAAAAACACACAAACACAAACGAGAAAAACAATGAGAAATATATTTGGCTTTTGTCGAGTTGCTGCGTTGGCTTTTGCGCTTGTGGGAGGCGCATTCTCGTGGACAGCCTATGCCTGTAACTTTAGCTCGGACTGTGGCGGCAATGGGCTTTGCAAGGACCACAAATGTGGCCATTGCAACTTTAGCTCTGAATGCAATGGCAGGGGGCTTTGCAAGGACCATAAATGCGGCCATTGCAACTTTAGCTCTGAATGCAACGGCAATGGGCTTTGCAAGGACCACGAATGTGGCCATTGCAACTTTAGCTCTGACTGCAATGGCAATGGGCTTTGCAAGGACCATAAATGCGGCCATTGCAACTTTAGCTCTGAATGCAACGGCAATGGGCTTTGCAAAGACAAACGTTGCACAGGCCTCTGAAAACCCTTTGCGTTGATGGGCGGCCTCTCTGTCTATATCAGCCTGAGGCGAACCCGTGCTGGACGCTGATTTCCATGGGCAGTGCCTTCATTTGCCCCATTTTTGCCCCAAACGTGTTGGTGCTCTCCATGGGGGCAACCTGCAGCAAGTTGAAGCAAGAAAACGCCCTGAAAAACAAAAACCCCACAAAGTTTTTTAGGCTTTGTGGGGTTTTTTGACAGGAGAGGACTCGAAATCGATCATAACATCGTGTTTTTACAATCAATTTTAAGGCGGCACTTTTGTGATACCAGCAAAAATACCAGCATTTTTAAATGCTGCCCTATAAAAGCCAGCTCCCATCCGTCAACTCGTTTGGCAGCTCTGCGTGGGGGTGACATCCACACAAGAAGGCCTATTCTTGCAAGGCTTCCCTTACTTTTCTCTCCAACCAGCGCCGTTCTCTATCCTCGGGAACGTAATGACATCCAACGTTCTCAGCTTCAGAGTTAATGCAATTTTGAATGTCCTGGGCCTTTCCCCAAATGGCACGCAGAGCGGTGGACACAATATTTAGGTGTTTGTGGCTATCTGGGCTTTCAAGCCATTGCTCTGCAAGCATAGCGATGGCTTCTATTTCAGAAAAGCCATCCTGAGAAAGATTGTCCATGGATTCAACGGTGTCTTGAAGTTTTTTGACGTCAGTCTCTTTGTCGTGCTTATTCTCTACGGTGGTTTTTGGATTCATTTTGCAGACTCCTTTGGGTTGTGAGTGTGTACCGCTGGTTCGGTGTTTCCCTCTGAGGGAAGGCAACAACGGCCCATGCTGCCCCGTCTATGCTGCTTAGAGTGCCCTCGGCCCGCTCAAGTATTATTTGGACTGCAGGAACCACAACATCGCCATGGCTCCCGCGAGACTCTGGAGACTCCAGCCACTTTCCCAGAAGCTTTGAGACAGCACCAATGGCCGAAAAACCCTGCCGTGCCATGGCACTCATCTCCTCAATAGTGACTTGAAGTTTTTGTGGGTCTTCCTCCTTAGTGCGCTCGTTACTCATTTGTGGCTTCCTTGGCTCTGTTTTCGTCTGAAAAGAATCGCGGGGTGAAGTCGTCATCCGCACATTCAGCAACTCTTCTGACGTCGTCCGCAAGCATGTCGGCTCTGTTCCGAATGATTTTTATGGCTCGTTCCATAACACCCGAATAGCCGGGCTCGTCTGGGTTCTCAAACCACTTTAGGGTAAGCGTGGCGACGGTTATAATTTCGGAGAGGCCTTCTTCGGCAAGGCCGTCTATTTCGTAAATAGCCCTTTGAAGGCGTTTGAAGCCTTTTTCGGCAGTGTTTTTGTCATCCATTTATGTCTCCTCGGGTTTTGACTGTCTCTCTGAGCTTGCTCAACGAGTCCGAATTGCCCATCTTCGTGCCTCCTTCTGGCGGTTATGGAAAACCACCCTCCCAACGAAGGTGGCCAGGTACTTCGAAACCGCTAACAGAACGGCCCATGGCCTTAGCCCCGAAGGGCTGTTTTTCAGCTCACGCGCTACCCGGCCATAAAAATGGCACAAAAAATCCACGTCTAGCGGGAGCGTGGAGAACCGCTGTTAGGTGTTTCGAGCACCTGCAAACATTCTAACAAAACTGGCTGAGGTTGGCAATGAGGGGTTCAACGTGAACAAAACAAGTTGGTTATTCGTCTGTTGTGGTGTTGTGTGCCAACCATTAGAGTGCCCCGAGCATGGCAGGGGTGCTTGGACAAAGGGGCCACGCCAAAAGGAGGAAGCACATGAAAAAAGGCATGGCTGTTTTTGAAGGAAAGAATATTCGCCGCGTCTATGACGAGAAGACAGAAACTTGGTTTTTCTCCGTGGTGGACATTGTGCAGGTGTTGACGGGGCAACTGGACTTCCAGGCGGCTCGCAAATATTGGAACAAGCTGAAAGAGCGCCTGAAAAAAGAGGGGAGCGAGGTGGTGACAAACTGTCACCGACTGAAGCTAACTGCCGGAGATGGCAAGAAATATTTCACCGACGTCGCCGACGCCCCAACCCTCTTGCGCCTGGTGCAGTCTGTGCCGAGCCCCAAGGCTGAGCCCATCAAGCTTTGGCTCGCCAAGGTTGGCCATGAGCGCATGAAGGAAATGGCTGACCCCGAAATCGCCTTAAACCGCTCTCGCGAGTTGTGGCAAAAGCACGGCCGCTCAGAGAAGTGGATAGAGCAGCGCATGCTTGGCCAGGAAACCCGGAACAAGCTGACGGACTACTGGAAAGAGCACGGCGTGAAAGAGGGCCTAGAATATGCCATTCTCACCAACCTCATCCACGAAGAATGGACAGGCCTAAGCGTCAAAGAGCACAAAGCGTTGAAGGAGCTGAACACCCAAAACCTGAGAGACCATATGTCCGAAGCAGAGCTGATTTTCACGGCCCTGGCGGAGCTTTCTACTCGGCAAATAGCGCAAAGCGTGAATGCCACCGGGCTTGAAGAGAATGCAGAAGCCGGCAAAGCGGGCGGCGGCATTGCCCTTAAGGCCCGGGAAGAGTTGGAGCAACGCACCGGGCAGAAGGTGGTGACAGGAAAAAGCTTGCCATCCCTGGACGAATAGCTCCATGGAGCCACAAAGGGAGGGGGGAAGTAGTGCACATGCGATGCATATGCATGTTGGCATGGCGCCTAAGGGAGGAGGCAGTCAACCGGCAACAATTTGTCACCGGTTGAAGTGGCCGGAACTGCTCTTGCGCCTTAAATGGGGCGGGAGTAGCACCTCCAAGCATCCCGCAGAAAAATAAGCTCTTCCGTGAAGTTGAGGTTTTTTTTCCTGGCTTCCTTAACCTTACCGTCAACCCAATCATCTGCCGAAACCAGACAAGAGGCCCCAGTTTCTCTGTTAAGGGCCTCAACGGCCAACACCCAGGCAAACTGCCTGGGCTTCCCCTCATCCAGCAGAAAGCGCATTGAGGCTATATATGACACCTGCTCAGTCGCATACTCCATCCATGACTCTGTTTCTTTTTTAGCTCTATTCAATATCGACATTTATTCCTCCGTCCTCCTCATCCTCTCGTTTCTTTGCTTCTTCTTCCTCTGCCTTTCTCCTCGCCCGAAGCTCTGCCAGCCTTTCCCTTGCGAACCTCTCGCAGTCTGCCTGTGTCATTTGCGGCTGTCGCGCTTGAATGTCTACCTCCTTCACTCGGGCAATGGATGCAGCCACGCTGGCTACCTCGGCAGCAACAGTTGGAGAAAGCTCCCCCGCCGCCACCTGCCGAAGCACCGCCTGCACCTGACTGAGCAAGTCCCCTTCAGGCAAGCTGAAAGCCTCAGGAGGGCTCAATGCCTTCATGCGCGGCAAAGCTCGCTCCAAAATCAGCTTTTGAGCATCGAAGTCTCCAGCCAGAGCCTTCTTCGTCACCAAAGGAAGAACCTTGTCAGATACCTCCCTGAGCGCTGCAAGTTGGCGGTTGATGCTTCCCTTTCTCCTGCCGGCAGGGTTGCCGCTCTGGCCTGGTTTAAACCTTGGCATGCCCGTTAACCTCCCGGCGTTAGAGGAGGGCCAGAAACCTGCTCCTCGCTTCCAGGCGTAACATGGGTATGCACATGCGCCGAAAGACTGACGGTGCCCCCGGTAGCAGCAACATTGCCAGTAGTTGTTATTCCAGCAGCTGAAATAGTCGCATTTGACGAGCTTAACGAAGAGGCCCCGCCAGATAAGCCCCAAGTTGCGGCTCCGTCGGTTTGTTTAATGCCAGAAGGAGCCTCCAGCGTCACTCCCCCTCCACTCATTTTCCACGTCGCCTGCCCATCGCTCATGGTGATGCCGTCTGCACCTATGCTCAAATAATGCTGCCTCTTGTAGTCCCTCAACTCAATATTGTCCGGGTGCCAGTCGGGCACGGTATCTACGTTGGTAATAATTCCAGGAATGAAAATGGCGTCGCTTAGGAAGTGCTGCCGAGGTGTTATGGTGAAGTCCCCTCCAGGGGGGTCAGGCAGCCCAGGCCTACCCGTCTGCACAAACTCCTCAATAGAGCGGTCAGAGAAAACCAGAATACCCTTGGTGCCTGGTTTAATAGGCAAGGTAAGAAGCCCAACCCCCGGCACGCAAGGCACGCACACGGGGACGTTTTGCAGCTCAGGGAAGGCGTAATACGTAACCTTCTCGCCCAAGGTTTGCTTATATTTTGTGGCCGGCATGACAGAGCAACGGGGGCGTTTGTCGTCCGTGCTAAATGCCATCACTATGCCTGGAAGAATGAAGCGCATACGCGAAAGCAGCCTCTCGAATTGCAGCTCAAACACCTGGGCCTCGGTCGGACAGCTATAATCAGCCATTGTCACATCTCCTTTAAAAATAGGTTCACAACTCAACTGCTGCTTCGTTCGGTTTTCTGTTTAATCCCTGTTGTTTACAGGCTTCCCCATGCGCCTTGACGATGTTGTTCAGTCGTTTGTGGGCACCTTCCAAATACTGTTTCAGCAACCCCCATGTGGCGTACTCAGCCAGGCTCCGGCTTCCTGCGAACAGAAACGGAATGCGGTGACGCGCCATAAGGGCCAAGACACTTTGACAAGCGCTGTGGGGGTTCAGCTGTGAGCGGTAATTCCCCATGGCCAAATCAGCCCAGGCCTCCTCCACCACCACTGCGAAGGACTCCAGGGCTGCCGCCCTTTGCAACTCCTTCTCGAAGCGCTCCCGGCCATGGCCAAGGCAGGCCACCAGGTCAGCGAGGCTCTTCCTCTCTACCGCTACCTTGTCGGTGAGTCCGGCAAGGGAATAGTCCCCCGTGTCTAAGGTGCCAACTTCAATTGCTGTCTCGGCATACCTTCGCCCTGAAAATGTGAATGCGAGTTGCTCTCTAGAATCGACAATAATCTTCACCAAAAACCTCCTCCACCTTCGGCGCGGAATGGCGCCCGCAAAAGTCTAATTTTGAAAGGTTGGCGTCCGGGCAAACCTCGCAGCCCATCGGGTAGTGCTCGCAGTTGGCGCGATAGTGTAAAACCACTGGGTTTGAAAACACGCCACCGCACCTCCCTAACTTTGCCAAAATGAGAAGCCTGTTTTCTTTAGCTATACGCAAGGCACGAGCCCTGGCCTCATAAGTCAGCTGCTGCAGGCCCTCAATGACCAACCCCCGCCTGTCTCCGGAGACACTCAAGACAAGCCCCATGCCTGCAAGGCGAGTTGCCGCGCTCATAGCACCACCTGGTCAGGTAAGTTGTTTTTGACTGGGATCTTGAATTCAGAATTGAGCCTAGAAACAGGTGTTGTTGCTGTTGTTGCTGTAGTTTGCTCTTGAATTTTAAGATTTTTTTCGGCAACAGCAGGTGTAGTCGAGGTGTTGTTGCTGTTGTCGTTGGGTGTTGTGCATGCTGAAGCAACAACACCCGACAACACCTGTGCAACAGCTGGCATTGTCGGTTTTCCCCTTTTGTTACTTGGGTCAACAACAGCAACAACAGCTACTACAGCTGTTTTGAAGGATTCTATTTTATCACGCGGAACTTTTCGCGCCCGCCCCTTGTTCATCCAGCAAGAAGCCAGGCCCAACCTTGAGGCCGCCTTTGCCACAGTGTCCTTGGGTGTCCCCGACATGCCAAGTTGCTGCTCCACCAAGGCATGCAAGCGCGCCGACTCTATGCGCCACCCATCCGCCTCAATATTGACAGCCTCGTCCACCACAACGGCCATGATGGCGCGTTCCACTGGGTCAACCTGCTTTGCCCTGCCTGGGCTGAAAAGCCGCCAACATTGTGTCTGGTGCTCTTTTATCCAGTTGGCCAAAAGCAAGGCCCGGCGCATGGTGTCTTCAGTCACTGGGTGCATGCCGTCGTTGCCGGCAAGCGCCGCGTCCAGGCAGTGCAACAAAAGGCAGAGCCGTTGTGCCTGCCCCTTCAGCTTGGAAAGCAGTGCGGCATTTTGTGAGAGGAACTCTTCTTTGGCGATGCCATCGAACCACTCAACAAAGGCCGCCTTTGCCTGGCCTGAAACAAGAACCACTTTCTCAATAGGCCGGTCATTTTCGTCGTGCTCAATGTCCCAAGCCCACAAAGCACGCGACACAAACTCAAGCAGCTCTTTGGAGTTTTGAGTCAGGCTTTTTTCTGTCCAATAGGAAGGCTTGTCACGCTCGGCACGAATCAGCATGAAGCGCTGAAGAAACCCGGACGCCTCATCAACCCCGGTGGCGCCTGTCTCAAAAACTTTGGCCAACATGACGGGCTGAATGCCTCCGAAAATTCCAACATAAGCATGCGGAATGTAGAGATTGCGGGCAGGGTTGCTGGTGCGGCTTGTCTTCCACTCCTGGCCGTCATAGGAGGAAAGCAGCCTGGCGCGTGTGCCTCCCACGCTGCCGGAACCGGCGTATTTGTCCATGTCAGAAACCAACCCGGACAGCTCATCCTTCCGCCACATAATGCCGCGTGGGTTGTCTGCCAGCGCTTCGCCCAGGGCCTCCACCGTGGCGTCATCAACACAGGCTTGCCGCTGCTTTGGGGCTGTCGGCTTGTCTGGCATGTCTTCTCTGCTTTTGGCGTTGGCGCGTTGCTTTTTGCACAGCTCAAGCTCTGTTTCATAGTCGGCATATCCCTCCTTCCAGGCCTTGTGTGCTTCATGCTCGAGGTTTTTTATCGGCCTGAAAAATGCCGCCGTGCATGGCGTCTTGCCGATGCCGGAGGCAGCCACCGTGGCAATCCAAATGTTGCCCGGCTCTTTCCACGAGGGCCTTAGGCTGATAAGGCGTGTGCCTCCAACGAGGCACGACAGCATGCCAAGGAGACAAGCGGCGGGGATTTGCAGTTGCACGGTGAAAGCCTCTGAGGCCTCGTTCAGCAAAGCAGCTATTCGAGGCGGAAATGCCTTCAGAGGCACAGGTGGCGGTGGAGGGAGGTGTTGGTTGCCACCCTTTGAAATCTCCTCACCAACGAGCTGATCCAGTGTTTGGCGTGGGTTTTGTTTTCCACTCTCCAGGTTGCTTGAAATGACTTCTTCAGCGGTGTGCTCTCCGTCTTCTTCCACAAGGCCACAGGCCTGCGCGCCTTTAAGAAGCAGCTCTCGTGCCTTGCTTTCAGGAAGAGCGCCGTCGACAACCAGTTGTCCGAATTCGAAGGATGCGGCGCGCAGGACGCTGTCACGGTTCTCCTGTCGTGTGCTGGACAACCGCTCCTGAAGGTCTAAACAGCGCTCACGGACGGCGTTCATAGGCCACCCCTGCACTGGTTTTGCGTTTTCATGGCGGGCCGCCTCACTTCTCGCTGGTGGCTTGCGCGCTGTTGGCTCGAAGAAATTGTTGAACAGAAGGCCAATGCCACAGGGTTGTTCTCAGCCCAAGCTTCACTGCGGGTGGCGGGAGTTGGCCATTTTTAACTTTTGCCCAAATTGTGGACTCGCCACAGTCCAACAATTCGGCCAAGACCTTTACTCGAACGTATTCCGGGGAAATCAACTGCGACATTCTTGCTCCTCTCGAGGATTGGTTGCCCAAAATTGGACAGCCACAACCTTGGAGGACGCAGGTGTTTGAGTGTGAGGACCAAAAAGGGATGTCCCTAGAATGTCCCTTTTTTATCCCCTTCGATGAATTCGATAACGAAATTTCCTTTGGCTTTCTCCAACAGTTTTTTTCGCTTTTCGCGTCGCGATCGGCCGTCGCTACCATCGCCTGGTAAAAACGGGAAACCCTGAGCAGTGTCCGTTGCGTCGGGGCAGCAGTATTCAATGGCTGCCGCAATGACTGGCTCCCCATACTTGCCTTTCAGCGCGTCAAAAATCGCCTGTGGTGTCCTCCCTTTCAAGTCATTGATGTTAACGGTGACACGGAGTTTCGCGTTGCTTTTTGAGGATGCTTTCTCAACGGGCCCTGTGGAAGCCAAAATGCTGTCGTGAACAGCTCTAGTTAACCCTGGAATCTCCCGAACAAGAGGCCACTCGTGCAGCTGGGAAAATCGAACAACCTCGTCCGTATTAAGAAGTATAGAGTCTATAAAAAGTCGCTTGAAAATGCTTTCGGCAGTCTCTTGTTCGGCTTCTCCTTGTTTCAGAAGCAGAGAAGCAAAAAGAGACACATGCTCCCTGCGCTGTTCTGGGTCGTCATATATGTCCCAGGTGGCGTGTCTAATACAAGTAACTGCCTCCTCTCCAGAGGTGTTCTGACACGCCAACACCCTGAAGTAATACAGAAAGCGCCTTCTGATGTCGCGAAAAAAAAAGTTGCTGTCTCTCAGCGGGTTGTACCCAGCAAGCACGTTCACGGGGGAGCCGTCTCGGCTCCTTAAGGAGGAAAATGCTATATCGTTGACCGTCTCCCACACAGGATGAATTACAATGGCGCCTATTCTTCCCAGGTGATTATACAAGTCATAAAAGCGTTGCTCCAGGTAGCCATGCAAGTCACAAGAGCGTTTCCTCTCCAGGCCGTACGCCTCAATGACTCGCCAAGCCTCTATAGGTCCGTTTAGGTTCACTCTTGCCCTCCTGACGCGGCTCCCCTGAATAAAAACCCCGGCAGGCTTTCAGGCCAGCTTTTCAGTGCGGTTAGCTATTCCGCTCCTAGCCGGGGAAAACTCGTTATTCCTGTGAACAGGCTAAGCAAAAACCAGGTGCTGTCAAGATGTCAATAGACTTGCATAGACTACGTGGTTTCAACTCTCAGCTTGTCGAGATAGTCCGCCCATTCTTGCATCATACGACGGCGCTCCGGCAGGTGCTCGGCATAATTGTAGGCGGCGCGAATGGCGTCCCGTTCCCCGTGTGCAAGCTGGCGCTCTATCCAATCTCGGTTATAGCCCATTTCGTTCAGTCGGGTGGATGCCATGGAGCGGAAGCCGTGAACTGTCATGGTGTCTTTGTCGTAGCCCAAGCGGCGAAGTCCGGCCAGCAAAGTCATATTGGAGATGGGTGCGCTGTTGGCGCGCATAGAGGGAAACAAAAAACGTCCGCTGCCAGTGTATTGTCGGAGCTCCGAAAGAATGGCCAGCACTTGCCGGGCAAGGGGAACAATATGCATCTGCCGCATTTTCATTTTCTCAGCGGGGATGCGCCACTCAGCGCCCTCAAGGTTGAACTCCGCCCACTCTGCCTGGCGAAGCTCTCCGGGCCTGACAAAAACATAAGGGGCCATACGTAGCGCGGCTCTCACAATGAGATTGCCCGTATATGCGTCAATGTCCTGCAGCAATACGCCTATGGCTTTGGGCTCTTTGACACTGGCAAAGCTCGTTGATTTGACCGGGACAAGAGCGCCGCGTAAATTGGCGGCAGTGTCGTGTTCTGCGCGTCCTGTTGCGATGGCATAGCGGAAAATTTGGCTGCAATACTGCAAAGTTTTTCTTGCAAGTTCCGTGGCCCCCCTGGCCTCAATCTGCCGCAGGGCAACCAACAGCTCCTTCGCAGGCACACCATCCACGGGGGTTGCACCAACGCAGGGGAAAATGTCTTTTTCAAGCCGAGAGAGAATTTTGTCTTTGTGGCCTTCTGTCCAAGAGTCTTTGCGTTTGTCATGCCATTCTCGAGCCACTACTTCAAAACTGTTTTCAACTTCAGCTCGTGCAGTGGCCTTGACGGCTTGCTTGTGAGCACAAGGGTCAATAGCCTGGGCAAGCAGCTCTTTGGCCTCTTCGCGTTTTTGCCTGGCAGCCTTGAGACTCACGGCAGGGTATGCGCCAAAGCTCAGAGTCTTTTGTTTCCCTTCAAAGCGATAGCCCATCCTCCAGAGCTTCCCCCCAGCCTTGGAAAGATGCAGGTATAACCCCCCACCGTCTGAAAATTTCCGCACCTTGCTTGTTGTCTTTAGGTTGCGCAGAAAGCTGTCTGTCAATTTCATGCGGCCTCCGGGAGCTTTGCCGGCCTCATTTTGCTGGTATCGAGTTTTTCCAAGCTTAAGATACCAACAGAAATACCAACAAAACGCTGGTATGTCCACAGAGCTTGCGGGAGCACCCGGGAGCACTAACTATAAAAAACTGAAGTCCCACAAAGCGTTATGGACTTTGTGGGACTTTTTGAAACCACTTCTTCTTGCCCAGGAGAGGACTCGAACCTCCACGGTGTTTCCACCTCTAGATCCTGAGTCTAGCGTGTCTACCAATTCCACCACCTGGGCGAGGCGCTACCCTTTATACGTGTTCCCCTGCAATGTCAATTCGGGAGTACCTCTTTTAGCGAAGGCTCACAACCAATGGGCTGGGCATGTGCATGTCGCCCACAAGCTTGTCGGCCAGCATTTCTGCCTCTTGCTTGCTCGCAAACGGCCCAATGCGTACACGGTGCCATGTGCCTTTTTCCCCAAGCTCTGCGGACACCACATAAGCCACATAACCTTTGCCATTCAACGCGTCGGCAACACGCTCCGCCTCCTCTTGCCCCTTGTGAGAAGAAATCTGCAAAGTCCACTCCTTCAAAACACCCTGAGCCTCCTTCAATGCAACCACAGGCTTTAAAACCTCTTTCTTCGAAACTTCTTTGCCTTCATGCTCAAGCTCCAAAAAGGCTTTCTTGAGGCTTCCCTGGCGTGCAACCGCCGCCTGCGCAGAAGGCTCTGCCGACGCTGAGCTCTCCTGGGCTGGCTTGGGCGCAGCTGCCACCAACGCCGGTGCAGAAACAACGGCCCCTGGCGAGGGCGCTGCAACAGCAACAGGAATGGGTTTGAGCAACTCTTCTTGAAAGCTAAGTGAGGTTTCCAGCTGCGCTTGCTGTTGCTGCTGTTGTTGCTGCTGTTGTTTCTGCTGTATTTGTGCAAGCGCCTCTGTCTTCTGGTCCGAAGCGACAAGAGGGTTGTTCTCGCATGTAACCACCCCCGCCTGTGTTATGCGCCGCCCTGTGTTGATGCCCAATGCAAAAGTTGCCCCAGAAAGCAACAACCCCAGCAAGGCAAAACCTAAAACTTGCTTCCCTGTCGTCGGGCTTTTCGCAACCCGCTTCATATTCTCGCGCATAATACACTTCCTTTAGGCCACAACTGCATGCCTCAAGGTAGCGTGTACTCAACCCAGGTCAACTTTTTGGCCTGCTCAAAAAATGCCCAAAGCTAATATTTGAGCTTGGGCCCCTCCTGCATTTCCTCTGCCGCTGCACTCAGCGCCCCCTTCACAGCTTCACGCACCAACAATTGCGTCCCCTGCCCAGGCGTGGGGCCAAACAATATTTCAAACACCCCCTTCTCCCGCCTCACATAGGCAAGCCGGGGCTTGCCCTTCATGCCAATTTTTTCAGCCGTGTGCACAATGGCCTGCTCAAAACCACCCAACTCGTCAACCAACCCCACCTCTTTGGCTTGCCGCCCCGTTAAAATACGCCCGTCCGCCCAAGGACGAATTTCTTCCTCAGGCTTCTTCCTCCCCTTCGCAACAGCTTCTATAAAACCTTCGTGAATGTCACCCAGCGTTTCTTTAATGTCCGCTCGCTCATTGTCTCTCATGGGACGAAAGGGGCTTAACACATCCTTGCGATCGCCTGCCGTCAACACATTCATGTCAACTTTCGCCCACTGCATGAGTTTGGAAACGTCAGGCGTTTGAATAATAACACCAATAGAAGCGGTCAATGTCCCCGGGTTGGCAAAAATGGTGTCCGCAGCCGAAGCAATATAATAGCCTCCAGAAGCCGCTATATTCCCCATGGAGGCAACCACCGGCTTCTTCTCGCGCAAACGCATTAAAGCTTCATAAATTTCCTGAGAGGCTCCCACCGCGCCCCCAGGCGACTCAATGCGGATAATAACCGCTTTGAATGAAGCCTCTTCATAAACCTCACGAATGTCTTCCAACAACTCCTTGGAGCTCTCTATCCCTCCGGAAACTTCAATAATGCCAATTTTCTCCCTCTTGTCCCCTTTGCTTATTCGCGTGCTGCCCGTCGACGCAGCAGTGCTTTTCCCCAAAAACCAAAAACAAGAAGTGCCCAATGCACAAAACCCGGCAATAATAATGGCAATGCTTAACATCCACTTCCAACCTGAACTTTGACTCATATGCTTTCTCGTTTCCAGAGTGCTTGCTTCCAAAGCACACCCATAAAGGACAACTTCAATAAAAAATCAACATCCAACCTCCTTTGAAAATAAGTTGCAAAGGCCTTGTTTGAGTTATAAAAAAAGCTGCTTTTTGAGTCGGCTGCTGAAGCTGTAGAAAAGGACGTCTACGTGCGTATTCTTGTGCAAAAATTTGGGGGTACCTCCGTCAAAGACTTGGCTTGCATGAAGCAGGTGCTGGAAAAAGTCAAAAAAGGCCTGCACGAGGGCTTTAAAATGGTGGTCATCCTCTCCGCTCGCGCAGGGGATACCAACCGCCTCTTGGCCCTCTGCAATGAATATTCGCCAAACCCCGACGCGGCTGAGTGCGACTCCCTCGTCTCCACCGGCGAGCAAGTCTCCACCGCCCTCTTCACCATGCTCCTCAAAGACGACGGCATAAAGGCCCGCTCTGTGCTGGGCTTTCAAGTGCCCATAACCACCAACGACGCCTATGGCAAAGCCCGCATCTCCTCCATCGACAAAACCCAACTCCATAGGCTGCTCGCTGAATATGAGGTGCTCGTCATCGCCGGCTTCCAGGGCATCTCCCCTTCAGGACGCATCAGCACTCTGGGACGCGGCGGCTCTGATACCTCCGCTGTCGCCCTCGCCGCCGCGCTGGATGCCTTTCGGTGTGACATATATACGGATGTGGATGGGGTTTATACGACGGACCCCAACATCGCCTCCAATGCACGAAAACTGAACCGCATTACTTATGACGAAATGCTGGAAATGGCCAGCATGGGCTCCAAAGTGCTCGAAATCCGCTCCGTCGAATTCGCCAAAAAATATAAAGTGCCCGTGCACGTGCGCTCTACGTTCAGCGACGCCCCTGGTACCATGCTCATTCAAGAGGATAAAAAAATGGAACACGTTCTCGTCTCCGGAATTGCACTCGACAGAGATCAGGCCCGCATTACGTTGCGCAATTGCCCCGACAAACCCGGCGTCTCCGCCGGCATTTTCGGCCCCCTCTCCGAGGCCAATGTCACCGTGGATATGATTGTGCAAAACCCCAGCCGCGACGGCGTCACCGACATGACTTTCACCGTCGCACGCAAGGAGCTTAAAAAAGCCCTGAGCATTGTCGAAAGCACCAAACCCAACGGCATGAATGGCATGGAAGTCATGCATGACTCCAACGTTTGCAAAGTCTCCGTCATCGGCGTGGGCATGCGCAACCACGCCGGCGTTGCCGCCAAGGCCTTCGACGTCCTCTTCCACGAAAACATCAACATTCTGATGATTAGCACCTCGGAAATTAAAATCTCCTGCCTCATTGAAGAGAAATATGCCGAGTTGGCCGTGCGCACCTTGCATGATGCCTTCAACCTGGGGGAGGAGCAGTTTGAGGGTGAGCCTGAAAAATAAACTCCTCACCGCATAAGCTCCACGCCACCCACCAACCTCAGGGAGAGGCCCTCAAAGAGAAGCACCTCAAAGAGAAGCATTGGCCGCGCGCACAAGCCTGTCACAAAGCGCACTCCCCAGGCCGTCGGCCTGAGGGAGGCTTGTCAGCAAAACGTCAAACCGTTGTTTGTCAAGCTCATGCAGCACCGCATAAAGCCTATGCGCGAGTTGAGGCAAGTCCTCGGGTATACAAACCCATTGGGCATTTTCAGGGAGGGCCATTTTTTGCGGATGCAAAACAGCCACCCTCTTCCCCTCGGCACAAAGCTGTGTTGCACAGCTTTCAAGCGCCTCAGGTTTTGCCAAAACAAGCCGCGTCTGGGGGGCATAGTGGGCATGCGCAGAGCCGGGTACAGGTTGCGCGTTTATGCCCCGTTCAGGGAGAAAACCCAACACCTGCGCCAAAGCCTCCGCCGAAAGGCCTCCCGGGCGGGCAATGCTGGGCCTTTCTCGGCTTAAATCTACAATGGTGGACTCAATGCCAATGCAACAAGGGCCACCGTCCAAAACCCAGTCCACCTTCTCCTTCAAACCCTGCCTCACATGCTCCGCCAAAGTGGGGCTTAAGTGCCCAAAGGAGTTGGCTGAGGGGGCAACAACCCCACTTTTGAAGGCTTTCAAAACGGCTAAAGCCACAGGGTGAGAAGGTATACGCAAGGCAATGGTTTTTTGTCCTCCCACAATGGCTTCAGGTACCTCAGGCCTTCGCTGAAGCAACAAAGTGAGAGGCCCCGGCCAAAATTGCTTGGCCAGCTTCCACGCAAGCTCCGGAATGTTGTGGGCCCACTGGCTTAACTCCTCCATGCTGCCCAGGTGCACAATCAGGGGGTGCTTGTGGGGGCGAGCTTTGGCGGCAAACACCTTCGCAACAGCCTCGGAGTTAAGGGCGTCGGCCGCCAAGCCATAAACAGTTTCCGTGGGCAAAGCCACAAGGCCGCCTTGCTTTAAAACTTCAACGGCCTTTTCAACAGCCCCATGGAGCGCTTTCTCGTCCATAGGCAAAACCTCTAGCCACAACGGCATGCTTTATACAAGGGTATAGCATGGGGCATGGGGCATGGGGCATGGGGCATGGGGCATGGCGTGGCCCACGCCTTCGCGCCCAAAACAAGCCCCCAGCTATCCAATGGCGTTTCCCTCTGGAAACGCTTAACTAACAGCACTCCAAAGTTTTTATAATGGCAGCCCAGCTTTGAGAGGCTTGGGGGGGAGGCAGAAACGGGGCCCCCATGAGGCGTGAACCTTGAGTATTTTTGCTTTTAATATAAGCCTTTTATCCTTAAAACAGCTTGTGGGTGCTTCCTGGGGGTTGGAGCATGGAGGCCATTCCTCAAAAGATGGAGTGTTTATTTTCGACCCTCAAAAAGCAGGGTTGTTTGTAAGTACGTGAAAATTACAATACAGTGGGCGATGGCCGAGAAAATACGAAAGCTTGGAAAAGCTTAGAAGGAAGAGCGAGCTTTCGAGGAGAAGAAATAATGAGACCATGGAAGTTATTGAGTTTGGGAATGCTTCTGCTCATAGGGGTGGCCTGCGACACTGGCGGTATTCAAATAGGTTCACCCGAGACACGGGAAAATCCAACTGTTCTCTCATGCGTAGGAGCCGCGAATGGCACCGCGTGTAACAATGGTAATGGTATTTGCTTTAACAGCGTTTGTGAAAGCCCTGCGACAATTCCCTGTGAAACAGGCCTTGGCACCTATTGCGCAACGGGGCAATGCCAGAATAACGCCTGCATAACATCTCATCCATGCACAAGCAGAAGCGACTGTGCAGAAGCCGAAGTTTGCGTGGACAACATCTGCCAGTTGCCGGGCACATGCACCCCCACGTGCACCCATGGACAAGTCTGCATCAACGGCACCTGCAGAACAGAGTCACCGGCCACCTGCACCAACAGCAATGACTGTGCAGAAGCCGAAATTTGCGTGAGTGGCATTTGCCAATTGCCGGGCCCTGAGCGCTGTGAGAATGGGGGCACCTTATGCCCTGGAGATGAAGTCTGCATAAGCGATGTTTGCCGAATTGTGTGCATCGAAGACAGTGACTGCAGCAGCATAGCGGATGCGGTTTGCGTGGCAGGTGTTTGCCGAGTGCCGGATGATAATTGCACCCCCCCTTGCAACAATGAGCAAGTCTGCGTCGATAGCAGCTGCCAACCAAGGGGGCCTGCCCTGTGCACCAACAACAATGACTGCAGTGCCATACCGGGTACCGCTTGCGTGGATGGCATTTGCCAATTGCCGGGCACATGCACCCCCGCTTGCAGCGCTGGACAAGTCTGCATCAACGGCACCTGCAGAACACAGTCACCGGGCACCTGCAACAACAGCAATGAGTGTGCAGAAGCTGAAGTTTGTGTGGATGGCACTTGCCAATTGCCGGGCACATGCAACCCCGCTTGTGAGAATGAACAAGTCTGCATCAACGGCAGCTGCAGAACACAGTGGCCTACGGAATGCATCGACAGCAGCCAATGCGCGGAAACAGAAGCCTGCGTGGACAACACCTGTCAACTGACAGGCACATGCACCCCCGCTTGCAGCGCTGGACAAGTCTGCATCAACGGCACCTGCAGAACAGAGTCACCGGGCACCTGCAACAACAGCAATGAGTGTGCAGAAGCTGAAGCTTGTGTGGATGGCACCTGTCAACTGACAGGCACATGCACCCCCCCTTGCAGCACTGGACAAGTCTGCATCAACGGCACCTGCAGAACAGAGTGGCCGGCTACCTGCACTGACAACAACCAATGTACAGAAGCCGAAACCTGCGAGGATAATATTTGCCAACTGATGGACCTTGAGTTGTGCAGATATGGCGGCACCATTTGCCCCCCAAGGGAAATCTGCATCAACCGCAACTGCGTGCCGGACCCCAACCTGTGTGAGAATGGCGGCACCACCTGCTCTACAGGTCTGGTTTGCGTCAACGGCACATGCGTAGCTGATGCGCTGTGCGAGGATGGCGGCACCATCTGCCCCTTTGGACAAGCTTGTGTTAACCGCCACTGCCATGCCATATGCGTCGGCAACGGCGACTGTAGCGGCACAAACGAGCTCTGTATCAATGGCGTTTGCCGAACACCGGATGAGCCCGCTTTGTGCAACCCTCCTTGCAACAACCCTCAAATTTGCGTGGACAATGCTTGCCAAACGCCTGGCTCTGGCCTGTGCGAGGAGGACAATGACTGTTTTGATGGTCGAGTCTGCCAGGGTGGCATTTGCCGAAGGCCAACCCCTGAAGCATGCACGCCTGCCTGCGGACAAGGGCAAATTTGTGTATACCATAACAGGACTCAGAGCTATGGGTGTCGAGATGAGGCGGTGATACTCAACGCTTGCAGAAATCCGCTTCCCATTGGCATTCGACGAAATTTTGCCGCGCAAATAGCCATGGGGTTGCCGATGAGTTTTGTCAACAGCTATGTAGACATTCAACGTGGCACCACAAGAGGCCTCATGGGCTTTGACGGCTCAAGAAATGTTGCCTTCCTGGCTTGGCGGCATATGGGGCCAGCCGTGGGCAACCTCAGTGCGTTGCGACAATTGGCCACCGACCATGCGAGCAGCATCGGTGGAAGTGCGGTTACGGGTGCTTTCACCTCTTGGGATGCAGCGACAGCAGAAGCCAATGCACTGGAAGTCACTTTCTCCATTCCAGGCAACATGAGTCCTCCGGAGCGCGTCAATGCCATCGCCACCGCCCTCTTGGGCGCTGGAGCAGAGAGCTTGACAGACACTTCGGCCAGCGCAGCCACGCAATATGTCCAGGCTCAATATGTGCTTCGCAGCAATGGCACAGTCATTGTGGTGATGGCCGTCGCACTGGACAACACACCCGGGAGTTTCGCGGCTTTCGGCCTGGAGGATGTGGCCGGTGGCGCTGCTTTGGCCAGCTATCTCGACTATAGCATGAAGCAGTGCGACAGCTTCATCGCCAGCAGCAGTGGAAGGGTGGATTTTCTCTTTGTTGTTGACGACTCTGCCTCCATGTCGACCAAGCAAAGCCAGCTGGCCAGTGCCATAACTACCATGGCTACCTCTCTGAACAGCAGCGCTCTGGAATGGCGTGCGGCTTTGGTGACCTCTTCCTATCACCTGAGCTCAGGCGGCGGCAGCAACCGAAACATCATTCGCGGCTTCACTTCGGATCCGCAACAACTCCAGGCCTGGTTGAGGCGAAACAGCACGTGCAACGCTGCTAGAGTATGCACCCCCGGCTGCATTCTCAACGCCTCCGGAACATGCTCAACAAGCAACCACCCCGCGTGGGCGACTCCTGCACCCACCTGTGGTGGAACCAACTCCATCCATGGAACCAACGGTGGTTGTTGGATTGGCATCAGCGGCTCTGCCAGTGAAGGCATGTTGGGTGCCGCACGCTGGGCGCTTATGCAATTGAACTGCTCTGATGATCCAAACCGTTGTCTTCGAGATGATGCTGAAATTGTCGTGGTTATTTTAAGCGATGCTGATGACCAAACCACAAGTTTGAGAAGCTCTGGGACAGCCAGCAACAGGGAAGCAGTCCAGAATTTTATTGACTTCTTCCAGGGAAACCCCAACGCGCGTGCCAAAAACAATCCAACCGGCTCGACCATCACCTATGTTGCTACGCCTCCTGTTCGCCCCGGAGCTGTCATTCCTGTACATGCCATTTATTGTCCGGCAGGCGCCACAAACTGTGGTGATGATTCGGTTTCCGCCACTGTCCCCACACGCATTCAAGCTATTGTGGAAGCAACAGGCGGTGTTTTAGGAGACATCCGTAATGCAAACGGTGTTCCCCTCGTCATGCGGGCTGTTGTGGAAAGGGAAATTGGCTATCAAGGTGTTGTGCTGCGAAAACCCTTCATCGGCGCTTCGCTGCGCGTGGCCTTGGAGAACCCTGCCGAAGGCAATGTATGTGACGCAACCGACGTTCCACGCAGTCGAGCGAATGGCTTTGACTATGATGGAATGTACCAAAGCATTTCTTTCTTCGGTGCTTGTCGCCCCAACCCTGACAGCGAAGTGGCCGTCTCCTATCAAACCTGGGAAACCTGGACACCAGACTAGGTGGTTTATTTGAAATAGCCGCTCCCTTCCCCCCCATTTTCCCGGGGGGGAGGAACAAACAAAGGCAGGTCCGGTTTTTCCGGGCCTGCTTTTTTTCTTCCTTTCATTGAGTTGATGTTGAACCCTTTTCAACTGCTTTGGGCTCCCTGTGAAAACATATCATTCC
Source organism: Cystobacterineae bacterium (assembly GCA_009782175.1). Classification (GTDB taxonomy): domain Bacteria; phylum Myxococcota; class Myxococcia; order Myxococcales; family Myxococcaceae; genus WRKR01. The sequence continues at coordinate 9,961 of WRKR01000019.1, read as the reverse complement.
CCCCCAAAACTCCCCCTGGAAACCGCTGCATTTCATCCTCAAACAAGGAAGGAGATGGACCCCTCAGACAAGGAAGGAGATGGACCGGTTTCACTTTGGCAAGCTCTCTTTTTTTGCTTAAGGTTTGTCGCTGGATGGTTGCAATGCAGGGGGTGCCGCCTGAGGTATGGGGGAGGTGGCCGGGGTGTTTATGGTTTTTGCAGCCTCATGCAGCTCCGTCAACAAGCGTTTGGCGCCATAAACTTTGTCGAGGGCTTCGACAATGCCCATGGATTGCACAGCTACGGTGCGGTTGAGTTGAGCTTCGAAGACATAGTCACCGCCCAGGGATTGGATGTTGCCATCGAACACCAGGCCGATAACTTCGCCTTTGGCATTGAGGATGGGGGAGCCTGAGTTTCCGCCAATAATGTCATGGGTAGTAACCATGTTAAGAGGTGCAAGGAGGTTTAACTTGGGCTTGGCTTTGAGCCATTTGGCCGGAAGCACATAAGGCTCAAAGGGGGTTGCGCGCTCAAAGAGGCCCTGGAAGCGTGTCAAAGGTGGAATGGGGTGGCCATTTTCTTCATAGCCTTTGAGTTGGCCATAAGAGAGGCGCAACGTGAAGGTTGCATCCGGAGAGAGGGTGGTGCCAAACAACTGGAAGCGCAGTTGTGCCAGGCGCTCGCCTTCTTTGGTGGCAGGGGTTTCAACTTCGGTTTCCCAGGTTTGGCGAATGGCACGGCTGCTTGAGTCAGCCAGCTTGGCAAACAAAAGCATGGCATCTGCGCTTCCTTTGACGCCTTCTTTCCACAGTTTTTCACGCACCTTCACATTGGCCAGCTTGGTTTGGGACACCAGGCGGGCAGCGACGCGAGCAGGCGTTTCTTTGCCCAGCAATTTTTTCACAAAGGGGTGATCTACGCCCAGGGCTTCGCGCATTTTTTCAAGCTCAAATTTCAAGAGGGCGGTTTCAAGTTTGGGATAGAGGGGTACATTGCTTGTCAACCACGTTTCAATGTTGGGCAAGTTGGCATCTATATATTCTGACAAACGGCTTGCGTTGGGTTTTTCCCTCTCTTCTGCGGCCCGCACCAGCGTTTTGGCAAAAGCAAAAAGTGTTGAAGTCCGAAAAGCATCCTCAATGGCAACATATTCTGCGGCATAGCGTGTTTGTTTGGCCACAAGGTTTTCAATGGAGCTCCACACCGAAGCAAACTCTTTCAACTCCGCAGAGGCGTTGACTTTGTTTTGGAGTGCCTTCTCTTCGGCCATTTTGGCATTGAAAAAATGTCTATCGGCCAAGGCTGCGTGCCTGCCTTTAATAACCTTGAGGGAGTTTTCAACCATAAACAACCAGGTAGTTGCGGTACGTTTTTCTTCAGCGCCACGCTCTCCATAGGCTTGAAGCATGGCGCGCAACTCAGAAAGGCGTGCAATGCGCCGCGGCCACGCATAGTCCCGAACATAGCGAAGCTGAGCTGTGGTGAGCAGGCGACTGGTTCCACCGGGGTTTCCTGAAACAAAGGCCAACTCCCCTTCTTTGGGCTCTTCAAAACTCCATTTGAAATAATAGGGGGTAGAGAGGGGTTTGCCATCCGCCCCATAGGCGCGCAGAAAGCTGACGTCCAGGTTATATCGGGGATAGGTGAAGTTGTCTAAGTCTCCACCGAAGAAGGCGACGGCCACTTCAGGGGCGAATACCAAGCGCACGTCTGAATATTTTTGGTATTTATAGAGGTGATAGAAGCCGCCGCGATAGAGGCTGACCACCTCACAACGCAAATGGGGGGCGCTTTGACATTCTTTTTGCAGTTGAGAGCTGATCTCATTGAAAGCGTGTTTGAATGCGGGCCCATAGAGGTTTTGGGTGGCCTCTTTCACCGGCTGCGTAATATCCATAATGTCCACAAGCTGGTTCAGCTCCATTTCCGGGCAACGCTTCTCTTGCCGAGGCTGCTGTGCCCAGAAGCCGTTTTTAACGTGGTCCACAGAGCGCGAAGACAGATGCTCAATGCACTCAATAACGCAGTGGTGGTTTGTCATCACAAGGCCTTGAGGCGAAACAAAGCTGGCGGAGCAACCTCCGGCAATACGCAAGGAGGCCTTTTGCATGTGTTTCCAAAATGCTTCAGGCGCTTCAAAGCCATAGTCCTTCTTCAGCGCGGCTTTGGGCAAAGCGTCAAAAGTCCACATGCCCTCATCTGCCCAGGCAGACGCGCTGACGAGCCAACCTACAAGCCAACCTACAAGGGCAAAGCCTAAACCAACAAAGCGTTTGCTATGCATACGCAGCTTTTCCTCCATTTTTTGCAGCAAGCTTCCTTCAGTCCACGTGGAGCTTTTCCCCGCCATGGGACAGCTGCATGCATGGCAAAAAACCATAAAAATGCCAATTTATTTTGAACACACCCCAAAACCAAATGGCGTGGGCCCAAAGCCCCCCCTGCTGAGTTAGGACTCTTTTTTCTCCAAAAACAGGCGATAGGCCAGTCCACCCAAAATGGCGCCCAAAATGGGGGCCAGCCAGAAAAGCCACAATTGTTGCAAAGCCCAACCTCCTTGAAAGAAGGCGACACCGGTGCTTCGGGCAGGGTTGACAGAGGTGTTGCTGATGGGAATGGAGATAAGGTGAATGAGCGCTAAAACCAAGCCGATGGCAATGGGGGCAAAGCCGGCCGGGGCACGCTTGTCGGTGGCGCCGTGGATGACAATGAGGAAAAAGGCGGTGAGCACAACTTCGGCAAGCAACACGGCAAGCAAACCATATCCACCGGGCGAATACTCGCCATAACCATTGGAGGCAAAACCATCAACGGCGCTGAACCCTTCCTTTCCGCTGGCAATAAGCCACAAACAGCCTCCAGCCACAACGGCGCCCACCAGCTGAGCAACAATATAAGGAATGGATTCCGCCGCGCGAAAACGCCCACCTGCCACAAGCCCAAGCGTAACAGCCGGGTTGAAGTGCCCGCCTGAAACATGGCCCACCGCATAGGCCATGGAAAGCACCGTGAGGCCGAATGCCGCAGAAACACCAACATAGCCAATGTGAGTTGCTGCGAAAATAGCGCTTCCACAACCGCCAAACACAAGCCAAAAAGTACCCAAAAACTCAGCAAACAATTTTTTGCTCATATTCATAAAAGTTGTCTCGAACTGCGAGTAAAAATTCAGCAGAACCCTCAGCCCCCTCTCCTCCCCCCCAACGAGGCCAACAAATACTCAACCTCAACGGGAATATCCAGAGCCTCCATGGAAACCGCTCTAAAAAATACCATACATGTAGGGGCAAACTGGCCTATAGGGGTAGATAAGCGCTGTGTTTGCCTCAAGAGGAATTTCGGATGCGGGTTTTAAAGTGGCTGTTTTTGAGCGTGTATTTTTTCTCAGAGGCGCTGGGGGTTGCTCATTTAACTCAGCCTCAGGCCACGGCGCCTCAAGTGGGCTCAACTCAAGCGCATACAACTCAAACTCGCTCGCCAGGTGCTTCGGTGCAAACACCTATGTTTAAAATTTTTGTCCACAAGGCGGCACGCAAGCTGGAGGTGTTTGCGGATGGGAAAAAAATCCACGGCTTCAAAATTGTTTTGGGGCCAGAGCCTGAAGGGACCAAGTTGCGCCAAGGGGACGGCAAAACGCCCGAAGGGGTTTATTATGTGCGTGTCAAAAATTCCAAAAGCCAATTCTATCTCTCTTTGGGGCTAAGCTATCCGGAGCAACACGACCTTCAGCGAGCCCTCGCTGAAAAGCAGATAAGCAAAGCCCAATATAACAAACTCATGTCGGCACATGCCCAGAAGCTGAAACCACCTTCCAACACGCCCCTCGGCGGGGAAATTTTCATCCACGGAGGAGGCGCTTCCGAGGGCTATGACTGGACAGCCGGCTGTGTCGCACTCGACAACCCCGATATGAAGCTGCTGTTTGAAAAAATTCCCTTGGGCACCGAAGTGGAAATTTTGCCCTAAAAGGGTCGCTCCCCACGCGACAACAAGGATGCGCTCTGCAGGCGGTTGTTTTAGAAAAACAAAATAAAATAAGCGGATTATGCTTATTAAAGCGGGGGGCTCCCGCCCTTTTTAGAGGGGCTTTTTCGGGCCCCTATGGAGCGGCCACGTAACATTTTGTTGGCGCGAGCGCCTCATAGAGGATGGGGCCCAGGGGCCAAGCCTTTTTTGTTTTGAGTTTCCGGCTTGTTTTAATGAGCGTGTCTTCCACCCTGTATTCAACAGGAAGCAACCATGAAAAATTTTTGTTTTTTTATATTGATGATCACAGGCTGTTTTCTTTTGTCTTGCTCAAGTGCCTCTGAATATAACTATTTGGGAAAGTCAGAAGGGTTTTTTGATGCGACATTTACGGAACAAACTGTCCATTTTGAGTCCACGGATGATCTCATATCCATGGACGAAGATGGATATGTTTATACATTCAAAAACACGAGCGATAAAGCCAAAAAACTCAAAAAAGACAGCATTTTGCTCATGAATGGAGAGCTCTATATCCAAGGAGAACCCCAGGGTGGCCTATTAAGAAAAGTCCTTGAAGTTCGCGAAGAAGGCAATGCAATTGTTGTGGAAACTTCTGATGCCACCTTGGATGAACTCATTGAGGATGGCAGCATAGAATGGACAACTTATGTTGATTTTAGCCCTGAGAATTTTAACTTTGCCTCCCTTCATTCTAGAAACCAAATTCGAGTCCAACTGGGAGACAAGCTATATCCAGCAACGTCTCAAAAAGGAAACAAAGTAAATTTTGAATTTGAAACAGAAACATATAAATATGAATTGACAATGAAAATGGAGAAAACTTCTGCATATATAACGCTGGAAGTTTCGAAAAAAGTTAATGGTGAGATCAAAGGGAAGTTTATGGCAGAAGGAAGGATTTCTGCGTTTGATTCTTCTAATAAAATTGAATACAATAACTCACAGATTAAAGAATTTTCAAATCAAAACAAAAACCTGAAAGGTGAATTCACACTTTCTCTCACGGTAGCAGCCTCCAACAGAGATAGCGTAACGATGGAGTTGCCCTTTGTTATCATGGAAATTCCCAAAATGATAGGGCCTATCCCCGTTTTCCTGAGACTGAAATTGTTGGTTCTGCTCAACAGTCTTGTTCCCTATGATGGTTCTTCTCAGACATCAATAAATTTCAAATATGATTCTGAAACAGGAATAAAATATGATGGAAAAACAGTTGATGTTCAAGGAAATAAAGGAAAATATAGCATCACAAAAAACAAATCTGAAGTGGGGGCATCTTCTCACATTGCAGTCAATTATGGAATAGGGTTTCCACGAGTTGAATTAGGTGTTTTTCACGATATACTTGTTCCTTGGATTCAAACTTCCTTTTTAATTGGCAGCGATTTTACACCTGCCTTTCCTGTTTGCAAACAAACGAGAGCCTCCTATATGGCTTCATTTGGTTATGATCTTGGATTTCTTGGAATCAAACTTTCTGGAGCCCAAGGGCTTTGGAGAGAAGAAAAAATTTTAGAGCAAATAGGGGATTGTCCAGACCCATAAGAGCATTGAATTTTATATCGACCTTATCTATGAAGGAAGTGGAGGCATCCTTTCTGAGCGCTATTTACGAGATTATACAGAGCAATATCGATCGTTATATTACGCTTGCCACGCTTTTTGTTGCCATTGTCTTCTTTGTCAGTGGAAGAATAAGAGCGGATTTGGTTGCGCTTTGCGCGTTGCTCACGCTCATTTTAGCCGGCGTTCTCGAGCCGGCAGAAGCTTTTTCGGGTTTTTCGAATTCTGTTGTTATTATGATAGTGGGCCTCTTTGTGGTGGGGGGGGCTATTTTTCAAACAGGGCTTGCCAAAGCCATCAGCAGCAAGCTGCTGAAATTGGGAGGCGGCAGCGAAAACAAGCTTTTTTTGCTGGTGATGTTGGTCACCTCCGCCATTGGCGGGTTTATCAGCAACACGGGGACTGTGGCGCTCATGCTGCCTATCGTGGTGAGTTTGGCCATGGCTGCCCATACCAACCCCAGCCGTTTGTTGATGCCTTTGGCTTTTGCCAGCAGCATGGGAGGGATGATGACGTTGATTGGCACACCTCCCAACCTGCTCATCAACGACGCGCTTAAAAAAGCAGAATATAAGGAGCTGTCATTTTTCTCATTCCTGCCCATAGGGTTGATCTGCGTCACCGTGGGCATTCTCATGTTGCCTCCTTTGTGCAGAAAATTCCTCTCTCAAAAAAGAGATGAGGAGGGCGGCAAAAGAAAAGGCAAGTCCTTAAGCGAGTTGGCCAATGAATATCAACTGGCCCAAAACCTTTTTCGCGTTCGCGCAGTTAAAGGTTCCTTCATTATCGGAAAAACCTTGCAAGAGCTTGAAATTTCACAGCGTTATGCCCTCAATGTTCTGGAGATCAGAAGAAGAATTCAGGCCCAAAAATCCTTCCTCAACCCTGTGCACCAGAAAATAGCGGATGCCAAAACCCTTATTCTTGAAAACGATGTCCTCTATCTCTTGGGAGAGTTCGATCGCATCCAAGCCTTTGTCCAGGAAAACAAGCTGAGTTTGATGGACGCACAACAAACTGAAGGGCAGGTGGAAGCACAATCCTCCCCCCCTGCTTTTTCGGGACACTTAAGGTTTGACACCATAGGCATGGCTGAAGTGGTGCTGCTCTCCAATTCAAAGCTGATCAACCAACCCGTTAAAAAATCAGGATTTAGAGAGAAATATACCATTAACATTTTGGGGATACAGCGTGGCAACAAATATATCCTTCAGGACTTGAAAGATGAGGTGATGCACTCGGGGGATGTGTTGTTGATCCAAGGAGAATGGGGAAAAATTGCACGCCTGAGCGAAAAAACCTCCGAGTGGGTGGTGGTGGGGCAACCTTTAGAAGAGGCCTCCAAGCTGACCTTGGACCATAAAGCACCCATTGCCGCGCTGATCATGCTGGGCATGGTGTTGGCCATGGTTTTTGACATTGTGCCCACGGTGGCAGCGGTGATGGCTGCTGCTTTGCTCACCATTCTGACAGGTTGCTTTCGCAACGTGGAAGCGGCCTATAAAACCATCAGCTGGGAAAGTGTGGTGCTTTTTGGCTCCATGCTGCCCATGGCTGTTGCGCTCGAAAAAACGGGAATTTCCTCCATTATTGCCACCGGTTTAACCTCGTCTTTGGGTGATTATGGCCCCCGGGCCCTGTTGGCGGGTGTTTATGTGCTGACTTCTCTGTTGACTTTCTTCATCAGCAATACGGCAACGGCTGCCTTGTTTGCGCCCATTGCCATGCTTTCTGCTCAAAAAATGGAAGTCAGCCCCTATCCCTTCATGTTTGCCGTCACCATTGCCGCCAGCATGTGCTTTGCGAGCTCCTTCTCCACACCCCCCAATGCGCTTGTCATGTCCGCAGGCCGCTATCGCTTCATTGACTATGTCAAGGTGGGCTTGCCTCTACAGGTGGTTTTAGGCGTGGTAATGATGGTGGCCTTGCCCTTGTTGTTTCCCTTTTGAGTCGCCAAAACCCCTGAGCACAATAGGCATGTTCAGGCAAATATAGACATATTCAGGCATATTCAGGCATATTCAGGCATATTCAGGCAAATATAGACATTTTTAAACCCATTTCACAAAACAAAATTTCATTCCTGTATGTTTTATATGTTTTATATGTTTTATATATATCCAAAAGCCAGGTGCCGAAATAACCATCAAAGGCGGCTATAGTGTTTCTGGTTCTGAATGGAACAGGCCAAACCCCCATGACAAAAGCATCATCGAGGGAGTAATGTTGTTGTTTCAGGCGGCACCATCACAGGCCTCATGGGGTGGGGCTACAAGGCCCTGCATAAAAAACTCAGCCGCCTTATAGCTGGAGCGTACCAGTGGGCCTGAGGCCACATAGAGGAAGCCCAATGCCTTGCCCAAGCGTGCATAGCCCTCAAAAGCCTCAGGGGTTATAAAGCGCTGCACCGCCAGGTGCCTGGGTGAAGGCTGCAAATATTGCCCCAAAGTCAGCACGTCTACGCCTGCTGCGCGCAAGTCCTCCATGGCCGCCTCCACTTCCTCCTCTGTTTCCCCCAGGCCCAGCATGAGGGAGCTTTTCGTATATAGCCCTTGCTGCTTCAAAAAACGCAGCACCTCCAGAGACTGGCCATAGCCCGCCCGCCTGTCCCTCACGGAGGGCGTCAGCCGCTCTACTGTTTCCAGGTTGTGGGCCGCCACCGTCGGCCTGGCCCTCGCCACCATGGCCAAATGCTCTGTGTTGCCCTGAAAGTCGGGAATTAATACTTCTACCAAAGTGTGGGGGCTCTCCTTGCGCAGCGCTCCAATGGCGCGCGCAAAGTGGGCCGCCCCACCATCGGGTAGATCATCCCTGTCCACAGAAGTCACCACCACATAACGCAGGGACAAGGCTTTCACCGCCTGCGCCAAGGCCTCCGGCTCCCCCTCATCCAGAGGGGCCGGCACGCCTACGGCGATGTGGCAAAACTTGCAGGCCCTCGTGCATATTTCCCCCATTAACAAAACGGTGGCGGTTCCGCTGCTCCAACACTCACTCAGGTTGGGGCAGCGGGAGTTTTCGCATACGGTGGCCAGACGGGTTTGGGCCAATAAGCCCTTAACATAGGCATAGGTGGCGCCCCGGGGGAGGCCTACCTTCAGCCAGGGGGGCTTGGGGCCGGCAACAGGGCCGGCAGCAGGGGCCGACAAGCGGTGGGAGGTAGCCATCCTTAAGCTTTATGGGCTTGGCGCTGGAGCGTCAAACAAAAGCAGCTTTCTTCCACCCTCTATGCGCCAAAGCCAGACCACCTCCCTCTCGTACACAGCAAGGGTCGTAGCTCCACAGTTTTTTTTTGGGGGGGGGGTGGCTCTGGTGTGTCCCAAAGTATGTCCCCTTTCCCTTGCAATATTTAAAAAAAGCATGTTCTGTCCTCCTCGTCATGGCAATGACAAAAAACTTAACAATGGCGTTTCAGGGAGAAAACAGAATGAAAATATGGAAGTTATGGGGTTTGGGGCTTGTGGTGGCCATGGGCATGGCCTGTGATAAGGGGGGCGGTATTGTTGTGGAGCCCTCCGAGTGCGAAGGAAAAACCAGAGGCAGCACCTGCGACAATGGCAACGGCATTTGCGAGGAGGGCACTTGCAGGGCATTAACTTTGCTGGTTGCCTGTGAAGATGGCGGGGATTTTTGCGCGAATGAGGGCGAAAGCTGCATAGAAGAAAGCGGCATACGCTCCTGCCAAATAGCCCCCTCGCCTATGCCGTGCGACGGACTCAATGAAGGTGATGCCTGTGACAATGGCAACGGCACCTGCAATGCGGAAGGCAATTGTGTGCCCAATACAGTCAACGCGTGCGGCAACAATGAAACCCTCTGCGGCAACAACTGCTGCGACAATGCAACAGAGGTGTGCAACACCACAAACAACACTTGTCAGCCCATAACAGGGCTCACCTGCGGCAACAATGAAACCCTTTGCGGCAACAACTGCTGCGACAATGCAACAGAGGTGTGCAACACCACAAACAACACTTGTCAGCAGATAACAGGGCTCACCTGCGGCAACAATGAAACCCTTTGCGGCAACAACTGCTGCGACAATGCAACAGAGGTGTGCAACACCACAAACAACACCTGTCAGCAGATAACAGGGCCCACCTGCGGCAACAATGAAACCCTTTGCGGCAACAACTGCTGCGACAATGCAACAGAAGTGTGCAACACCACAAACAACACTTGTCAGCAGATAACAGGGCTCGGAGAAATTGGTTTGAATGCGGCTGTGGACCCCAACCGAGCCACGCTCACACCTCTCATTAACGGTGCATATAGCGAGCGCTATACCACGGTGAGTGTGGTGGTGTCCGGCTTTGACAGCGCGGCCGATGCCAACAGCGTGCAGCTGGCCATAGGCCCCGTCACCGGACTGAGTTTCCAAGTGGCGAGCAGCACCGAAGCCAACAGCAGAACCTTCACCGTTA
>WRKR01000018.1 GCA_009782175.1 Cystobacterineae bacterium | reverse complement strand
GCAGCTTAGGGCAATGTAATGGGTGTTTGCGGAGGTGTTTCTAGACACTAATATTCGCCGCCGCCGACGTGGCAAAAACAGTTGGTGCAGCAAGGAAGAAACTAGGAAGCAACCGACGATGAGCCCCGCAGGGCCCTCGGAGAGTGGTTTTTTTTGGTTACTTTTTTTGTCCAGACAAAAAAAGTGACTTGCCGAAGGCAAGGTGCGCCCGTAGGGCGAAAATAGCCTGGCCGCAGGCCCACTCTGCAAAACAACCCTGCCCGGGAGGGCAAAAAAACCCTTCGCCGGAGGCGACACTCCCCCCTGGAAGAGAAAAAAAACAAAACCCCCACAAAAAAACTTTTTCCTTTGAAAATAGCCGGGCCGCAGGCCCACTCTGCAAAACAAACCCTGCCCGGGAGGGCAAAAAAACCCTTCGCCGGAGGCGACAAAAAAAACCCTATTTAAATTGCCCGCCGCGCAGGCGAAAAAACAGTTTTGAAACAATTTTGTTCCCTCCAATAAACAAAGAATGCTATGTTCTTCGTGCCGCACAAAACATCGTGTGGTCGAGCTTAGTAGCTCGCGTTAATATATCTAAGGGCTGGAGTGCGGGGGCGAGCCCCTGTCGTTCTTCCCTTCAGGGCCCCCGTGACTCCTGGTGGTCCAAGCGGGGAGCCCGCAGAGGCTCGCCGGTTTTTAGATATATTTTCCGGTCTACTAACTCGTTTGGGCCGCCATAAGTGCGTCTCAAACGAGGGTTTGGGCTGCTTTTTGAGCCCAAACGGTGCCGGCCACAGGGTGGAAAAATTTAACCCCCAACAAGGAAGAGGAAGGCACCATGGCCGACAATGGAGAAAACAGAAAAGCGGAGCAGCCCTTGCACAACAGACAAAACCTGCAAGGCAAATACCCCAACAAAACATGCAGGGGTATACACGAGAGAAACACAGTTATACTCAAAGCGGTGGAGCCTCCTGAAGAAGAAGCTGAAACTGAAACAACACCCCCACCTCAAAGAGTGTGGCCCCCAAGGCCCCCACAGCCACCTCTCAAACAAGCAAGGGTTTTGCCGCGCCAAAGTTTTTTTAAAAAACTGCTGGAACCTTTTTTGGCCCCCAGGCGCATTGAGAAACGCTTGGAAGAGTTTTGGGTAGAGTTGGGCAAGGGGGAGCAAAGCAATGGGGCGTTGCATTGCAGAATAGAAATACTCAACAAGGTGGTTATGGAGCAGCAGCTCAGCATTGACAAAATGCTGGGCGTTCTGGCCAGAATTTCTGACCGCATTTTGGAGCGCAAATAGTTTCAAGAGGCAAGCTCAAGCTTGCCTGCACTCCATGAAGGAAGAAAATGCACTTGCTTAAGTGAAAATAACGGCATTGTCCCAAGGCGCGCTTTTCGCTCCCCAACAGTGTCGGTTTTTGTTGACATTTTGCCGTTTAAAACATGACACAATGTCAAGTTTTATTGACATTTGAGTGCATGGGCTGGCGAAAAACCCGAATGTCAGCACCGCCAGCCCAACAACCACCCCCCACTTGAGCTGTGTTCCTTCATGGAGAAGCAAGGTGCGAAGGCATATCCACCGTCTGCCCCAAACCCGGGAGTTGGCCTTCCACATATGTCCATGGGGTGGTGGTGAAGACACTTGGGAAGCCATTGGCTATTTGCAGGGCGGCGGCACTGAGGTTGGCGCCGTTTATTTCACCTTCGCCTATGTTGAGCCAGGTTGTGTTGCCCGCATTGCCGCGCATGCCGCTGAAGGCATGGTTGTTGGAAATGAAACCCTCGTTGCTTCCCAGCACGCGTCCGCGGCTAACTGCATCCACGATGCTCCCAACAGAGCTATTCAACGCCATGCAGTTTCGCACGATGCCGCTGTTGTCGTTGCGCCCCACCAGGCCGCCTACGGAAGGAAAATATGCATTGGAATCTGCAGAAATCCTGCTGGAAGCACTGCCCGTGGCATAGCTGTATTCTATCCTTCCGTTGTTATAGCCCACCAGGCCCCCTGCATATGCCCCTTCATTTGAAACCATGCCCGTGGCATAACTGTGTTCTATGGCTCCGTTGCTGCTGCCCACCAGGCCGCCGACGGACATGCTGTTGGCGGCATAGCCTGTGGCATAGCAGTTGCGCACGGTGCCGCTGTTATTCGCGCCCACCAGGCCGCCTGCGCTGCCACCGGCACCCGCTGCATAATAGTCTCCGGTGGCACTGCCCGTGGCATAGCAGTCGTGCACTGTGCCCGTGTTTATGCCCACCAGGCCGCCTACGGAGGCATAAAAGACGACGGCGGTGACATTGCCGGTGGCATGGCTGCTGTGCACTGTGCCTTCATTTTGCCCCACCAGGCCACCTGCACCATAGCCGGCGGAGGCCGTGCCCGTGGCATATCCGTTGTGCACCGTGCCTTCGTTTATGCCCACCAGGCCGCCGGCAAAGGAATGAGCGCCGCCAGCGTTGCTGATGGCGTTGCCCGAAAAATAGCTGTCTTGCACTGTGCCTTGGTTTATGCCCACCAGGCCGCCAGCAACTTTGGAGCTGGAAACATTGCCTGCGGCATAGCAGTTGCGCACGGTGCCAAAGGCATTCTGCCCCACCAGGCTGCCCGCATCGGTATAGCTGCCGAAAACCTGCACATTCACCAGCCCAATGTTTTCCAGCGTGGCGCCTTCAATATAGCCGAACAAGCCCTGGAAGGGTTGCGTATATTCAATGTTATATAGGCGGAGGCCGAAGAGGGTGTGGCCGCCACCATCCAAACTACCCACAAAAGGGGAAGCGTCCTCAATAGTATACGGGTAAGGCGCCCTGGAAGCTGTGCCTATGGGCGTCCAATTGTTTGTTTCTGGCCACACAGGCTCTTTCAGCCAAATGTTTTCTGTCAGCCTATAGTGCAGCGCCAAGCCGGCTACCGTATTTGCATATGCATTAAAGGCCTCCACATTGGCCTGCCCAATGGGAATGGAGCGGGCTTTGGCCTGGCCATCCACAACAACAAGGCGGAGGCTTTGGTTTTCAGCGCCAGGCGCATAGCCCTCCGGTATATTTGTGAGGTGGAGTTGGAGGTTTGCAAAGCCTTCGGGGAAAGCCGTTGTACCGTCATAGCTGACGGTGAGGCCAAAGCTTTTGGTATTTTCCGAGGCGGGCGGGTTTTCGAGGGAAAAGTGCAGCCCAGCCACAGGGGCTATGTTGAGCCCCAGTTTGCCTGCGTCGGTGTTGTTTATAAACCCGCTGACGCGGAGGGTGAAGGTGGTGGAGCGCTCGCTATATTGCCCCGCCACCATAGGCGTAAGTATGGCTGTGTTTTCAACAACCTCCACACTCAGGCCGGGGGGAGCTTCCTGAAGCGAAATGCTTTCCTGCTCTGGCAGCGAAATGTTTTCCTGCTGTGGCTCTGCGGAGGAGCAGGCGCACAAGCTTGTGGCCAGGGCCACAACATATGGAGTTAAAATATAGAGCGTGCCACGAGCAAAGGCTTTCATGGAAAATTCTTTCTGGAAAAGAGTTGGGCGCCCATTTTCCCCCGCCACAGCCAGCACGGCCAGCCGGCCAGAGTTATGGGTTGTGTTTAGCATATGCGCATTCCAAAAACCAGCGCAGCTGGCGCGCGGCTTCAATTTCTGGAGAATGTTTTCGCGGCCATTCAGTTTGACGGATGCCTTCATTTGAATGCAGTGGGTTTCAAAAACGCCCATCAAGACCGCACAAAAATACGCGGAGCGAATTGAGGAGACACTGCGTTTTTTATTCAGAAGGTCGTGGACATCGCTGCACGCAGCCGCCAATATATCATTTGTTTCCTGTTGTGGTGGAGATGCGCGAGCATTGAAAAACGAAGGAGGAGTCCTTGTGCGAGATGCCGCAGTAGCTTTAGGTGCCTTTTGCTTTGCTTGCGGACAAGCGATAGATGCCCGTGCGGAAATTTGTCCAAAATGCGGTGTTCGGCAAAAACGTGCCACGGGAACCAAAAGCCGAGGTTCCGCAGCCCTTCTTGCCTTCTTTCTCGGTGGAATTGGTATCCACAAGTTCTATCTTGGGCGCCCATTCCAGGGAATCATTTATCTTCTATTCTTTTGGACTCTAATCCCGGGAATCATCGCCTTCATTGAGTTCATTGTTTATTTGTGCATGTCGGATGAATCATTCGCCGCCAAATATGGCTAGCGAAAGCCAAACCGGAATGCTGAGCTATTCGGAAAGCGGCTTTGGCTTGTTATGCTTGGGTTGTTTTGCCACAGGCCATGCATTGGCGCACCGAAACCTCTAGGAAAAACCAACCTATAATGGGAGGAGGCTTTGCAATATAGGGCTCACCCAGTGTTCCACCACAGTATGGGCATGGCTCTGGCTCTAACTCTAACTCAGGAGTCGGCACTATCTCGACAGGTTCATTGAGGACTTCCTGAGCTTGAGCAGCAAACTCTTCCGAAACCTGAAGCCGCACCCCACCGATGATATTCTCATAAGGCCACTGCAAATTGCTTAAGGTATACTCATCCGCAATAAACGAAGGAATGTCCAAGGCATCCAACTGTGTTTGGGCAAGGCGCGCTTCATGCAGGAAGGAGAAAGTGGCGATAGTGACGAGCATTCCAAAACCTCAGAACATAGCTGCATACGGGGGCATATGTCAATGGGCGCTAAGGCTGCGGGCAGGCTGACCTTGCCGTTGCTTTGCGGATGCAAATAACTCACCGGAAGCTGGGACGGCGTGAGGGCACAACATTGTTGTTGCCCACATTGTTATTGCCCACATTGTTGTTACCCACATTGTTATTGCCAACGTTGTCATTATCCACATTGTTATGGGCAACGTTGTCATTATGAATGAAGGCAGTTGGGCAAACCCAAGGTGGAAAGCCATAGGCATGTATAAAAATTTTGTGGTTGTTGGGTTTGAAAGGTATGGGGGAGTATTCGTCTTCCAGAGTGTGTCTGCCGCCTCATGCGCCTGCACGTTAAACATTTGAGCGTTTTATGAATTTTTCCCGCTGGTTTTTATTGGCTGTTTTTTTGTTAAGCCCGCGCTTGGCCTTCGCCGCTGTTGGCGCCCCCGCCATTCCGGGGGCGGAGCTGTCGTGGCTTTGGGCTGTGCCCTTTGCGTGTATGCTTTTGTCCATTGCCATTATGCCGTTGGCCACTCCCCACCTATGGCACCGCCATTTTGGAAAAATTTCTCTTTTCTGGGGCTTTGGTTTTCTTGTCCCTTGCTTGTTTATATATGGGCCCTCCGTGGCCTTCTATGAGTTGCTGCACACCCTGCTTTTGGAATATGTCCCCTTCGTCGTCCTGCTTTTTTCCCTCTTCACCGTAGCCGGAGGCGTTCGCCTCAAGGGGACTCTGGCAGGCACGCCCGCTGTCAACACCGGCATTCTTGCCGCAGGCACCTTGCTTGCAAGTTGGATGGGCACCACCGGTGCGGCCATGTTGTTTATACGCCCCCTGCTGCGCGCCAACAAGCACCGCAAATATAAAGTCCACTCCGTCATTTTCTTTATTTTTCTGGTCGCCAATATTGGAGGCTCGCTGAGCCCTCTGGGCGACCCCCCGCTTTTTCTCGGCTTTTTGAAAGGCGTCCACTTTTTTTGGACGACAACCCACCTTTTTCCCATGTCTGCTTCCCTCTCTGTGGCCTTGCTGGTTTTGTATTTTATTTTGGACAGCCGGTATTTTGCCAAAGAAGGCCGGCCCAGGCCGCCTGAAGCAGAGGGTGAAGAAAAACTTGGCTTGGAAGGCAAGCTAAACCTGCTCTTGTTTGTAGGCGTGGTGTTGGCCGTGCTTATGTCCGGCACGTGGAAGCCGGAAATGGAGCCACTCCATGTTTATGGGAGCCAGTTGGAATGGCAAAACATTGCCCGTGACGTTATTTTGCTGGCCATTGCCGGACTTTCTCTCAAGCTGACTTCCCGGGAGTGTCGGGAGAAAAACGGTTTCTCCTGGTGGCCCATTCAGGAGGTGTCCAAGCTTTTTCTGGGCATTTTCCTCTCCATTATTCCCGTTATTGCCATCCTCAAGGCCGGCACCAACGGCGCGCTGGCTCCGCTCATCCACCTGGTTTCCAAGGACGGCCAGCCGGCAAACCTCATGTATTTTTGGCTGACGGGTGTTTTGTCGGCCTTTTTGGACAATGCGCCCACCTACCTCGTCTTTTTCAATATTGCCGGCGGGGATGCTGTGCAGCTGATGGGCCCCTTGTCCCAGACGCTTTTGGCCATTTCCGCGGGTGCCGTGTTTATGGGCGCTGCCACCTATATTGGCAATGCGCCCAACTTTATGGTGCGCGCCATTGCCGAGGAGCAGGGCCTGCCCATGCCCAGCTTTTTCGGCTATATGCTCTGGTCGCTTGGAATACTCTTCCCGTTGTTCCTCATTATTTCCTTGCTGGTGTTTTAGAAACCTCTGGGAAACTTTCGCAGCGTTGCGAAAGCTTTCCCGAAACCTCCGGGAGCGTTTCAAAACCGTTTTTCCGCCTGCGCGGTGTACATTTTAAATAAGGTTTTTCCCCCCCCCCGGAGGGAAAAAAACAAAAACAAAAACAAAACAAAAAAACACCCCCTGCCGCAGAAAAAAAGGGGGCAGGGGGGGTGGGTTATGCCTCAAAAAAGGAGGGGTTTATTTTTTGCTGGGCTTGGGTGTTTTGGCTGTACTTTTGGGGAGCTGCGGCATTTTTATAAAGTCCGTTGGAATTTCACCTGTCAGCGCATTCAAAAAGCTGACGATGTATTTGACTTCTTCCTCTGTTACTTTTTTGTCGAGTTGGTATTCCGCCATCATCCTCACCGCCTCTTCCAGCGTAGCCATTTTCCCGTCGTGGCCATAGGGGGCTGTTTTGGCAATATTCAGCAGAATGGGGGCTTTAAATTTATAGTCATCCTCCTCTTTCTGCGTAATGGCTCCAAGCCCCTTGTCATGGAGCTCAGGCCAGGGCTTTAGGGCTCCCAGTTTTTGGAAGCTGGTGCCGCCTACGCCAGGGCCTCCGTGGCAGCTTGTGCAACCCACTTGGTGGAAGGTTTCAAGCCCGCGTTGCTCCTCTTCCGTCAGCGCCGTTTGATCGCCCGCGAGGAATTTATGGAAGCGCGTAGGCGTTATGAGGCGACGCTCAAAAGCACCAATGGCTTTGCCCACGTTGTCCATGGAAATGGGGTTGGCCTCGCCGGGGAAAGCTTTTTTGAAGGCCTCAACATATTCAGGCATGGACGCCAGCGTGGCGATGACGAGCTTCCCATCCTCCGGCATGGCCATTTCCACAGGGTTTGTTATGGGCCCCAGGGCTTGCTCCTCAACGGTTTTGGCGCGCCCATCCCAAAATTGAACAAACTGTATAGAGGAGTTATAGACGGTGGGGGAGCTGCGGTCTCCAAGCTGGCCTTTGTGTCCGGCACTTAAGGCTTTGCCATCCACACCGAAGTTGGCCAACTCATGACAGGTGTTGCAGCTGATGTCATGGGCTCTTGAGAGGCGCGCCTCATAATAAAGCATGCGACCCAGGTTAACCAACTCCTCGGGGAGTTTGGCGCCCTCTTGGATGAAGGACTCCAGGCTGGGCGACTGGAAGAAGGTGAGCGTATACTCGCCAATAACAGGCTCCGCCTTGGCTGCCGCAGGAGGTGGTGGTGGCGGCAAAGCTTTGGGCGCGGGAGTTTCCGTTTTTTTGACTTCTTCCTTGCAAGCAAACAGTGTGGCCACAGCAAAAGCAAAAATAAACATTAACTTGTGCACAGGGGTTTTCCCTTTCTGGGTGGAATTGTTGAGAAAGAAAATGGGGCTGTCCGCTCGCACCATCCTTGGATTGGACAACCTTGGCAAGCGCTATTGCAGAAAAAGAAGAATTTCCCCCAAAAGCCCTAAGGCGCCCCCTCATAACGCGTCCACTTCAACTGGTGCAAACGTTGGGAGCCTATACTTATAATGTTTGGATTTGACATGGTTTTCCCCTCGCTTTGGCTGAGAGAAACGACATGGCTTGCAGAATTTTCGCAAGGTGGGCTTTGGCAAGGCAAGCCAGCAGAGGACAACTCCGCCAAAAAATTTCCGCTGGGGGACCAGACAGCCTCCATAACATGGGCCGTTGGTGTGAGGCTGCATTCCATGTTGCCCCCTTCCATGTTGCCCAGGTATAGCATTTGAGAGCGAGCACCCTCCCTCAACAAAAGCCACGCATTGTTGGGGGAGAAAAGCAAAGTATTGTTTTGCGGGTGGGCCCCCAGGTTACAACCGGTGGTGGAGCGAAGGGTGAAGGGTGGGCGCAGAGAGAGGAAGCTCAACGTGCCCTCCTGCAAAAAAGCAAGCAGGGAGAGGGAGGGGTTTATGGCAAAGTTGAGCAGCGGAATGTTAATGCTGTTGGGAATGGCAATGGGGTTGCGCATTCCATCCAGGTTTGAGGAATACAGCTGCGGCTGGTCTTGCAACAGGGCTGCCCTGAAATAGAAAGTGCTGTTGCCGCTCCACTGCAAAGGCCCAAAGGCCCCCCATGCCGGGCCCATGCCCATGGCCTCCTCAGGGTGTACCACCGCCATGCAAGTGCCGGGCTGCGCTGTGCCAAGCAGCCAAACCCCCGCGCGAGGATCCGCACTCCCCACAAAAGCCAATACGGCCACGTGCAAGCCGTTGGGAGAGAGGGCAAAGGCCAACACGTTAAGCTCCGTGTCCGCAAGCCCACAGCTGGAGAAAGAAATGCGGCGCAAGCCCTCTGTGGCATGGGCAGAATAAAACAACAGGCCTTGCCCATGGCCATTGTTGAGCAGAAAAGCAAGCCCCTGGCTGTTTTCGGCAAAGGCCACTTTTTGGGGTATACCGCTCCCCGTTTGCAGCGTGCTGGTTTTGTCCCCTGTGGCATGCAAAAGCGCATATTGCGTGGGAGAGGTGGCCAGCACAACGGCCCAACGCTCCCCATTGGGGCTTGCCTCAAACAAAAGCACAGGAGAAGCAAAGGGGAATTGGGTTTGTTTTTGCAGCTTGGGCAAATAGCGCGTTAAGGTGCTTTGCCTGGCCGAGCTGTCCTCCACCCACCAGAGTGCAGAGGCCTCAGCTGCCTCTCCATTCCCCTGGCCACCACCACTGCTGCCAGGGTTGCTGTTGGGGTTTCCACCCAGGCAAATACCCAGGGAGCAGCTTTGTCCACCACTGCAACGCATGCAGGCCTCACCCCCCGCTCCACAGGCCAAAACTTCTGTCCCCTCCAGGCATATGCCCTCAGGGCTGCAACAGCCCTGGCACAGCGCCGCCTCACATGTATAGTGTTGGCAAGCACCCAGCAGGGCCGCACCCCACACCACCCACAAAAGCGTGCACGGGGGAATAAAAAAACGCATATACTCAACATAACGCCCTGGGGGGGCAAATTCCAAACAGACGCACAACCGCTTGCCTTTGGAGAAAAAACTTGAAGCGAAGGCGGTTGGTGTGGGCATAGGCACTTTGAGGTGGGGGCCAGTTGCGCTAAGCATGGGCCATGCCCCCTTCGTTGTTCAGCCGTTCGTTGCTCAGCCGTTCGTTATTAAGCCGTTGGTTGTTAAGCCCTTGGGGTGTTGCTGTCCTCAGTGTTTGGGTGGCTTTGGCAGCCGCGTTGGCGGCTTTGTTTTTTGGGGAAACCGCTTTGGAGTTAAGCCAATTGGCCAACAGGCTAAGCCCCGAGTCCGAAATTTTTTTCTCTGTACGGCTTCCGCGGGTGGTGCTTGCCGGGCTGGTGGGCATGGGGCTTTCTGTATCCGGCGCTGTTTTGCAAAGCTCCTTGAGGAACCCATTGGCCGACCCTTTCATTTTGGGGGTTTCAGGCGGGGCTGCCCTGGGTGCAAGCCTGGCCATGTCCCTGGGTTTGTCAGGCATTGGTTTTTTAACCAGCGCTACGGTGTTGGCTTTGCTGGGGGCTTTGTTGGCCACCCTGTTTATCCTCTGGGTGGGTTTTCGCCTGGGGCCGGGCGCCTCCATTTTGCTGGCGGGCGTCATGTTTAATGCTTTTTCCATGGCGCTTATTTCGCTTTTGCGTGCGTTGACGGAGCCTGGAAAGTTGGGGGAGTTGTTGTTTTGGCTTTCAGGCATGTTGCGCTATGAGGCAGCTGAAGCGCTTTGGGGCTTGGCCTGGGTACAGTTTTTGAGTTTTGGCTTGTTGTGGGCTTTGGCCAACAAGCTGAATGCACTCAGCCTTGGGGATGAGGATGCGCAAAGCCTGGGCATCCATGTACGCCGCCTGCACCGCCAGCTTTATTTCCTCTGCTCCCTCTCCGTGGCTTCCGCGGTGGCTTTTTCGGGGCTTATTGGTTTTATAGGGCTTTTAATTCCGCACCTGGCTCGACGCCTCTTGGGCGCGGACATGCGCAAAGTTTTGCCAGGCTGCGCGGGCCTGGGGGCAGCCTTTCTCATTTTGGCAGACATGCTCAGCCGCCTCCTGTTCCGCGCCCTGCACACAGAGTTGCCCGTAGGGGCGCTTACGGCCCTGCTGGGAGGCCCCCTCTTTTTTGCACTGTGGCTTAAAAAACCGCTCTCCCAAAGCGGTTAGCACTTCTCAAAACCTAATATTGCTCAAAACCTAATATTGCTCAAAACCTAATATTGCTCAAAACCCAGCATTGCTCAAAACTCAATATATAAAGCAAAACCCTCTAAGCTCAGCCGACAGGAAATTTGGTTTTCCAACACGTTATATATAGCTGTTTATTTTTCAGCTTGGCTTCTGCCAGGGTTGAGGGGTGGATGGGGGAGGTGAAGCTCCAGGTATTTTTGCCTGTACATGCGTTTGTTCGGTTGACCTGGGAGGGGTTTTTCAGTTAGGAGCGCAAGCCATGCCATGGCGGCCTTAGCTCAATGGTAGAGCACTGGATTGTGGCTCCAGGGGTTGCCGGTTCAAGCCCGGTAGGCCGCCCATATGTTGTGAAAGGAAAAAGCAGCCCTTGGCTGTGGGTGGAGCAGGAGAGCCGTCAGAGAGTTGTGCGCCTATAGCTCAGCTGGATAGAGCATTGGCCTTCGAAGCCAAGGGTCGGGGGTTCGAATCCCTCTGGGCGCGTTTCTTATCAGGGAATGCCGCTACAACCACCTGCCCGTCAACTGCAGCGCAAAGCAGTTTTTTGACGGAATGGCGCATATTTTCGTGGATTAAAATTTCACTATGGCTTTGTATGCGTACTCAATAACATGACGACAGCGCACCCGGGGGCGGGTGGCTTTTCACGGGTTGTGGCAGCGAGACAAAATTCACCCGCAAAGCAGGCAAAGCGTTGTGCCATGAGTGAAGAGACAAGCGACACCGCTCAGCTGTTAAAAACTTCCGTTGGCCGAATTATTTCAAACATAGGCATTGTCCTCGCACATACCCAAGAGTCTCTGCTGAAGGACTTTCTGGCGGAAATGCCGAGCTATGTGCCTGCCGCCGAGGGCTATGGTTATGCAGAATTCAAAGCCGACTTAGAGGGGAAAGCGCTCCTTGAGAAATTCATTGAAAGCCTCTTTAGGCGGCTGGGCTATGAGTTGTCCGCGTTTGAGAAAAACAAAACGTTGACGGACAACATCCGCGCCATTCTTGCCACGACGCTTTCTTTGGGTGAAAGCATCCAGCAGTTATTTGACGGCGAAACCGACTGGATGGGGGAGGCGAAGAAATTCATAGAGGCGGCAGGCGGCGAGGGGCCCCAGGCGAAGGAGTTATTTGGAGAGCTTTTGGAAGGCGGAGGAAAAAATGCTGTTTCAGCTTCCTTGAGTTTGGGCAATGACAAAATCTCCGCTGTTTTTCAGCTGATTTTGGAATTGGTTTCCCTCATCCGCAAATTCCGCGACATGGAGTGGGAGAAAATAGCGCGGGAGAATGAAGCGTTTGGTCGCTTTCTTCAGGAAACCTATTTTTCCAAAAAATTCGCCGAGCGTGTTTTCAACCATGTTTTTGTGGTGCTGCTGCGCCATGCCAAAGAAGTTTTCGCCGACGACATACATGCCATTGTTGAGCACCTGGACGAAGTGAAAAGCAGCCTCAGCAAAGAGGCAAAAGACAAAATAAAAGCCCTGCGGGACGAAATAAGAGAAATAGAAGCTGAAATAGCAGCGGAGGCAAAAAAGCTCGCTGAAGAGGCGAAAGCGGCGGGCGAGGCGCTTGTCGAAGAGGTTTCCGCGGAGCTTCGGGTTCGTCTCAAACTTGCGAAGGCGAAGCTGGACAAACTGCTGGGCGAGGTGTTGGGCGACTATAACCGCATCGGCAAAACCTTCCACCACATATATGCGGTGCTCGAATTTCTGAAGGTGGTTGACAAAGAAACCATTCAACTTGCCAAATATATTCCGAATGCGCCGGCGTTTCCCGAAGTCAACATTGCAGAAGTTAACAACCTCATTGTGCAGGCGAACGGCGCAGCAAAAGATGTAGCGGAAAGCGCCATCCAAACGCTCAAATCGCTTTGTCCAACGGTTGAGCTCTATGTCATTTGCTGGCCCAACCTGGAGCAGCTCCTCTCTGAGCCCATCCCCTATTTTAAGGCGCTTTTCCCTCTCAAGGACTTTGACGATGCCGAGGCCTTGCTTGAAAAAATTCAGAAACTCGCCAGCGCTTTCCACTTCGAGCTGCCGCATTTCGGCTCGCTCAAAGCGTTGCTCTATGAGTTTTTCATTCGCATTCGAGAGAGAATTCGCGACGAAATAAACCCACTGGCAAGCGAGGTGAAAGCGAAGTTTGCTCAGTTTGAAAATTTCATCATCGACTTGCTCAAAGTCCTCGAGAAATTTGCCATTGGGTTGAAGAGAGAGTTGGGTGCGGCCTATGAAAATTTTGAGTCGAAGAAGGACTCGCTGATAGGGGAGCTAAAGAGCGGACTTGGCGAAGCGGTGGGGCAACTCAAGGATGCAGGTGGCAAGCTCAAAAACTTCACCCTCCCCAACACGAATATTCAATTCAGAAGGCTTTCAGGCCTCGACACCTCTTTTCTCAAAAACCTGTTTGCAGATGAATTCATTGCTGTCCTTTCCCAGAAAGCAAAAGAGCACGAGTTGCTGAGCGGCATAAGCGCCGACGCGTGGAAGGCCGCCATTGAAGAGTCCATTTCAAAAAATATAGGCCAAAGTTTCATCGGCCAATACAAGAGCATATTGGAGGAGGCGGAAAAACACGTCACAGCGCTGTTTGAATCGGGCACATGGGAGGCGAAGTTTGAAGGCGCCATTGCCGAGCTTCAAAATGAATTTAAAAGGCAGACAGCCAAAGTGCCCGATGACTTTGAGGGCATAAAAAACTTCTGCAAAGGCTCACTGGACGAGCTTATTTCTGGCAAAAAACTGAGCAACCCGTTTTCAGCGTTTGACTTTTCTGCATATTTTAAAGCCTTTGCCGACAAACTCAAAGGCATGCTTCCCAACAATGCAGAGTTTTATTTTGTGAAGTTTCAGGAAGCCACCGTCGACGCTTTGTGCATGTTGGTGGAAAACACTTCCACAGCTCCCTTGGCGGCCCTCAAAGGAAAACTCGACAATGAAAAGCTTGGCGCATTTGCGCGGGAGGTGTTTGTTGCCTATTGGCCAAAGCTGAAAGCAAGCTTCTATAAAATGCTCATTCGCCCATTTGTGGCGTTGATAGAGCAGACGGTGAAAAAATGGGTGAAGGAAAAGCTGATTCCTCGCGTGCTTGAATATGTTGAAAGCAACATTGCCAGCGAGCTGAACTTTGGCGCCTATCAGCAAATATTCAGCGAAGTCGAAAATTTTTCCAAGGAGGCGGAGAAAGCATGCAACGAAGCTTCGCAGGCGCTTCAGGCTAAAGCCTGGGCAGAAAACGCCGTCGCAATGGCGCGAAACCTGTTGATGCTTTCCGCAGAAACAAAAGACATTGACGCGTGGAGCGACGGGCTGCAGTTTGCGCTGAAACTCTATAAGCTGATTCCCTCCACGCTCAAAAACCACCTGCGCGAGCTGATAGACTTTCCCAACTGGAATTTTGAAGGCATTGGCCTTCCTGAATATAAGCTGGACATAGAAAACAAATTCCTCGCCCTCACCCTCTATGAAAGTGGAAGCCTCAAAGGAGGCCAATTCTCTGCCGATGTTTCCATTAAACTGCTTGCCTTCGTTGGCGACAGAAAGGTTGGGACAGGCGAAGACGGAGAAGCGCTGATTGAGTCCGGGCTTTATGTGTTGCCTGCCATTCGAGGGAATTTTGATGCGGGCTTCAACTTGGGCGAAAGCCATTGGTTGAGCTTAAGCGCCAACGCCGCGCTGAATGATGATGCCACGCAAAAATCCGAAAGCGACAAAAAAACCAAGGACGCACTGGCTGAAGACGCCCTCGGTTTTTTCTTTTGCACGCCCAATGGCAAGCACTTTCCTGAGGCAAAGTGGCTGAGCAGCAAGGAAGCTGCTTCTGCCTATGTGGAGCTTCTGTTCAGGCGGGGGCAGGTGGGCAGTGCGGGTGCTTTCCCGCTGACAATATTTGAAACGGACGTTGCCGGGTTGACGCTTGAGGACTATCCGCAGAAACTGTTTGCAGGCTATGCAGGGGGCGGCTTTGACTTTGGCTACCTCGGGGGCTTAAGGGGCCTTCTCTTCAAGCTCCGCCTGCATAAGCTGAACGACTTCTTCGCTGTCATCCTCAAAAACGACATTGAAGTCAGCCTCGAAAAACTCGACTTGGGCTATAGCCTGAAGAAGGGTTTTCAGTTTGACGGTGAATATAGGCTTCGCATACCCATTCAAAGCGAGCTTCATTTGTCAGCACTCAAACTCAGCAACATGAGTTTCGAGTTGGGTGGTGGCAACTTGAAAAATATCGAGGCCAAGCTGCTGACAAACCTCTCCGTTGACTTCAAAGGCATCGCCCTCTCCTTTCCCGAGCTGGGTTTTGGGGTTGACGTCAACTATATGAAGCCCACCGGCGGGTTTGGAGACTTGGATTTTTCGCCCGAATTTCAATTTTCCACGGGCGTTGGGGTTTCCATCAACCTGGAGGCGGTGAAGGGGACGGGAATAATTAACTGGAATAAAGAGAAGGGGGAATTTCTCGGCGCCGCTGAGCTGAACATTCTTGACTTGTGCGGAGCCAGTGCGCTTTTGCTCTTCAACATGAAAATGCCGGATGGGAGCAAGGGCTTCAGCTTCATGGGGGCCCTCAGTGTTTTTTTCAAAATGGGCATTCAGTTGGGGATGGGGTTTTCACTCACGGCCATTGGCGGCTCCCTGGGCATCAACCGCAGAATTGACACCGAAAAACTTCGCAACGCCGTGCGTGACGGCTCCCTTAATTCCATTCTGTTTGCGAAGGATTTGGACAAAAACTTAGAGCGCGTGCTCAGCAACATTTCCTCCTATTATCCCGTGCAGGAAAACCAACTCTTCTTTGGGTTCCTCGCGCAAATAACGTGGGCGGAAATTCTCAAAGTGGACGTGGGCCTCTTCATCCAGGCCCCAGAGCCTGTCACCCTCATGCTTGCGGGCGGAGTGCACCTGTCCATTTCCGAGTCCACCGAAAGTCTGCTTGCCATCCACGTCCATTTCATGGGGGAAATAGACTTTTCAAAGGGGCTCTCTTTCGACGCTTCATTGGTGGACTCTCATATTGTGGGCATCAGCCTCTATGGGGACATGGCCTTGCGGATTTATTGGGCGGGCAACACCAAAGGCTTCATTTTGTCGGCAGGCGGTTTCCACCCGCAATATAAACCAGAAGCGGGCTTTAGGCTTGGCCAAATGAAACGCTTGGGCCTGAAGCTTAACTATGGCATTCTCAAACTCTCCCTCGAAACCTATTTCGCCCTCACCTCCAACACCGTGCAATTTGGGGCGGCGGTGCAGCTGAAAATAGGCTGGGAAAAATTCGGACTCTCCGGAAACCTAAGCTTCAACGCACTCTTCCAATTCAACCCTTTCATGTTTATGGTGGATGTCAGCGCGGGCGTTTGTGTCAAATGCGCAGGGTGGACTTTGTTTGCTGTCAACTTGTCTTTTGCACTCAGCGGGCCTGCACCGTGGAATGCAAAAGGCAGCGCCAGCTTTTGGTTCCTCTTTATTAAAATTAAAGTGGCCTTCAACCAAACATGGGGAAAAAAACAGAAGAGCAGCACGCAGAAATACATCGAAATTAAACCGCTCTATTCAAAAAACTTCCATGAGAATGGCAACTGGAAGCTGGTTTCAGGCGATGTGGCCGACAGCCTCATTGGCATGGCTCCCATGAATACCCAGGAGCTTGTCATGCAACCTTCGGACAGGCTTTCTTTCAGCCAGAATGCCATTCCCCTTAACCAGGAAATGGCGCGCTATGGAGAGGCACTCCCAGGGGATGCGAAAAAAATAAAGCTGAAGTCCATAACAATAGAGAATGAGGCGGTGGAGTTTGAGGAGACAAAAGCCTCTTTTTCTCCCACCCTCATCCGCATGCTTAAAGACGATGAAAAACTCAAGGCACCCTCCTATGAGGACATGAATGCCGGGTTTGTGCTGAAGGCAAGCTTCGACGAAAAACACGGCGACACGGAGGAGGTGACTTCGGAATGCGAGAGAATATGCCAGGACGTCAACTGGGAGAAATGGGCGCAATATGCCGCCGACAACGCCGCTTCCCGGACAAAAGGCACCCGCGCACAGCGGGCCGAAGCCTCCAGGCTTTCTGCGCAAACACCGGCAAGGTTTGGTGACTTAAGATGCCTTGCCAGAAAAATGGTTGAAGCGCCTTCCGCAGTGAAGGTTTCGCGGGCGTCGCGGCGAAGGACAAACACAGGCTTTAAACGCTATAGGCGCGAGTTGGACAACAACTTGAATTCCTCAGTGGCTCACCTCCTCGAAAAATAAACGGATGCCTTTGGAAAAATAAACGGACTATGGAAGAAAAAACAGAAACCGCATATTATTTCTCGTGGGCGCGAAAGGGCCTGGGCAACCTCCTTTCAGAGGCCGACACGCTCGGCAAAGCAGGTGCCATCTCGCCAGCCACACAGCGCCCTCTTTTGTTGGTGACGGCAGAATGCGAGTTGACACCTGCTGCGGATGGCGCGGCATACAGCACATTGTCCGAGACGAAAAAAATACAATTCGTCAGCCCGGGCGATGTTGCAAGTCTGCGCGCGGAGGCCATTTTGAGGGTGGCGCCCAAAGAGGGCAGCGCTGGTTTTCCCATTCAATTCCACCCCTATGTGGAGTTTTGGGAGGCGGACTTTCCCTGGCGTTATACGCCTGCGCGCCCAAGCGGTGACAAGCTTCGCCCCTGGCTTGCCCTCCTGGTGTGCCCCCAAGCGCTTTGCTCCCTCAAGAAACTTCAGGACGGGCAGCCCTATGTCACCCTGCTTGTTGAAAGCAACGCGCAATATGAAAAAATATTTCCTTCTCCCGAAGACAGCTGGAAGTCTGCACATGCCCAGGGAGTGACGGAGGCGGCCCCTGAATTTTCCCGGTTGTTTGCACTGCGGACGACAGAGGCATTGGAAAGCGAGACAGACTATTTCGCCTTCCTCGTCCCCGCCTTTGAAACAGGAAGGCTTCGCGGCTTAGGCTATGACGACGAGGCGCTTTCAGGCATTGCCGCTCAAAAGCCTTCCTGGGAAACAAACCTCGAGAGGCAAAAAAGCCAACACCCAAAGCAGGCGCTCGACTTTCCCGTCTATTATTCATGGGACTTCAAAACGGGCACAGACAGTTTTGACAAATTGGTGGAGAAGCTGAATGTCACCGGAGGGCACGCGGCGGACATTCAAGTGGATGTTACCCGCATGGGCGAAGGTTTGGACTATGCGGTGCTTGGGAAAGTGCCCAAACGCAAACGCATAGGCATGTCCGTGGCGACACAGCCGCCAGGCTATGTGCAGGGCACGCCCTTCCCGTCAAATTCTGCCAACGCGGACGAAGCGGAACTCTATGGCCGCCTGAAAAGCTTGCTTTCAAAAAGCCCCGTGTTTCTGGAGAATGAAGACGAAATTTCCACAAAAACAAGCCGTGTACCGGCAGGCGAGGACGACCCCTGGGTGGTGCCTCCCATTTATGGCGGCAAGCACCTGCTTTCGACTTCTCTCGACGAGGCCACCAACCAAAAAAGCGGCACGCCCTGGCTGTCACAACTCAACCTCGACATCCACCACCGCGCGGCAGCCGGCCTGGGCAAGAGGACTGTGCAAACGCACCAGGAGGAATTCGTCAACCGCGCCTGGAAACAGGTGGAGGCTATCAACGCACTCAACCGCGAGCTTCACCAACGCCTGCTGAGTGTCCATGTCAACGAGTCACTGAAAGGCAAAACCGTCAATACCTTCTCTCAAACGGAAAAATATTTCATCGCGAGGATGATGCAATACCTTGGCTCCATGAAGGATGCCGAGACGGAAGGGGAAACCTCCCTCGCCTCCATTTTGAAAGACAGCCACATTCCCCAGGCCTTTGCCTCCGCCTCCTTCCAACATTTGACAGACAATGTTGCCAAGTTGGTGCAAAACCTGGACACCACCTCGGTGATGGAAAGCATTGCTGAACGCCAAACATTTAAAATGAGAGAGCATGTATTTTATAACGCGCCAACCATAGAGCAGCTGAGAGAGGCTACGGATAGAATATATTTCATGTTGTTTGAGGAAATATGCAAAAGCCTGTCCAAATATTTTGACTTTGCCAAAGACAACACACCAGGAAGCCAAACACTATATGCGCTGCGTCCGAAAAAAATAACGGATGACTTTGACGAATATATGACTTCTCAAGTCCAGGAAATTCACAACCTCCCTCCGCTTTCCTATGGGCCTGAGCTCGTCTCAAAGGAACATTATAAGCTTTATGGGTTTCGCTTGGGCCCCCATCCCCAGGAGCGCCCCGTTTATACCATGCTCAGTGGCCATGCTAAAGATATAACTCCTTTAGAAACACCATGTGTTTTGGTTATTGACGATCTTGAATATCAAAACCTCTTCGGAACAAGTGAGAAAAAAGTCACTCAAATAGGAACAGAAGATGGATATGAACAACTTCGCTGTTTTATAGCCCAAAGCCAAATAAAAGCGCTTATAGAATTGGAAGAGCCGTCTTCCCAAAAGAGGGCAGCTTATTTTGAAACCACCGTTGTCTATAGGGGCAGAACTCTCCAGGCTGAGGGGCGCGGAGGCTCAATCCCCTCTGGCCGCAGGGTTGTTGCCGAGGCAGATTATGACTTTGAAACCGATAAGCTTATTCCTGGCTTTCGGCCTCCAGCAAGCTCAGGCGCGTGGGTACTCGAATCCAGCAACACTCTGTGTTATATGGTTGTGGATTTAAATATTATAAAAAAGCTTGGGCTCCTTCAAGAATTTCCTTCCATGCATTCTTATGTTGAGTTTTTGAAAAAAAATCCCGGCACCGCAAATAAATATTTGAATGAATGGCTGCAACTTGATGCGTGTGTGAAAAGCATTGAGGCCGAAAAAGTCGACAAAAAGCCGCAGCAAGCCTCCATCAACACCGAGGACGCGAAAGAATTGCAAGCGGGTTTTGAAGACAGCGAGGCCTATGAGCGGATGCGGCAGGTGGCAGAAACCTATTATGCCGAATTTTTTGGTGGCGACGAGCAAGGCCAAAAGCTGCGCGAGGGCTATATCGACGAGTTGTTGCATTCAAAATACCCCATCCTCGCCTACCCGCTCTTTCCTGAGCCGGTTTATCACTATCTCAAAATGTTCTCCGACAAATGGATCATCCCCTGCGTGGATGCGTTGCCGGAGGACTCTGTCGCCCTCTTTCAAAGCAACCCCTCCTTCGTCGAGGCCTACCTCTGTGGGATGAATACCGAAATGGGCAGAGAATTGCTCTGGAGGGAATATCCGACGGACCAGCGCGGCTCCTATTTCCGCAAATTCTGGGACTCTGAAACCACCGCCGCCGACATCCACAGCGGCAACTTCTTCGACATAGCCCCCCTGCATACCTGGAAAGGGGGGCTTGGCGACAACCACCCCGAGTCCAAAACAGGCTTGTTGCTGTTTGCACTCAAAGGCAAGCTCATGCGCCAATACCCCAGCACACAGGTTTTCTTGCAGAAGGCAATGGCCCCGCAGGGAAGCCTCGAATTCGACTTGGGTGCAACAGAAGAAAACGGCGGCATTGTCTTGCCCGTCATTCAGGCATTTTTGCGGGAAGACATTCTTTTGGTGGGCTTTAAAAGAGAGTTTGGTGAGTTGCTTGGCAACCCCAGGGCAGGGGACTTTGGCTATTTCCTTGCTTTCCAGGAGGACATCCAAGACTTGAATTTCCAATTCCCAGAAAAGGAGGCCTCGAAGGAGCATTTGGAAAAGTGGGAGAAGGCCGACAACGCCGCCCAGGTGGCGGAGGCATTGAAAAACCAACCCACCCTCTATGGCAAACATTTGTCCCTCTTCCTCCCCTAGAGCGGTTTCACTTGAGGAAAGCCTCAGCTTGCCTCAATTGAACCCGCTCTGAGAGCCACTTCAAAATAGAAAAAAGCAAACCCCTATGAGCGCTGCAGACGACATTCAAAAAACAAGGGAAGCGGAATTCAACCAGTTGTTGAGCTCCATTTCCGCAGACACGCCTCTTTTGCTTTTCCCGCTGAGAATTGAAACGCATTTTCGCAAAGGCAAGCCCTTCATGGCTTCTCTTGACAGAACGGGCCAACCTCTAAGTGCTCCCAAAGAGTTGTGCGTGAGAATATTTCCTGACGAAATATTCATCGACAGTTTGACAAAGAATCTGACGAAAGGCGAATTTCTCGATGGCAGGTTTTTTTGGATGCAATGGTTTATCGCCAGCGGAAGCCCAAAGCGCGAATATGAAGCATGGCAGGTGTTGTGCACCAAATACCCGGCACACCGTGCGGCGTGGATTGTTCGGCAGGTGAAGCCAGGCGTCATACGCAAATTTTTCAAAACAGACGGCCCCCTCTTCTATCGCCGCCCCTATCCCAAAATGGCGGAAATAGAAGAGGCCTGCGAGGACATTTATAGGGAGCTTTCTCATATTTCGCTCGACGAGAAGAAAACAGGGGGGCTGGCGCGTCGCTCAGAAATGGATACGGGCGAGAAGGAGATTGAGCGCAAAATACGCGAGCACCTGGGCAAGGTGAAAGAGAAGCTGTTCCAAATAGACTGCGACGTCATGTTTTGCGAATGGATTGTCGACTATTTATTCGACGAAATTCAATCCACCGTTGAATACTTAAGCAGGCGCCTGGACGCATTTATTGCCTTCTATGAGAAATACCCCGGGGGCTATGGCGGCAACAACCGGCCATTGGAGCTTTGGGATGTGGACCAAACCATGCTGATGACTTTCAGGAAAGAAGTCGACGAATTCCTGAAAAAGTTGTCCACAGAGAAGCGGATTTCCCTGGACGCCTTGGTTCAAAAATACACCGACGAGCGACGGCACGACGTTTTCTTCATGGGCAGCTTGAATGCTTCTGAGAAGCCGGACATCCCCGTCTCCAATATTTTTCCTGACAGGTTTATGTTTGTTGGCGAAATAAAGGGGAAAGAAAACCAGAAACTCATTCGCTATGGACAAAAAATAAACCAAAACCTTCAAATGGGAATACACCCCGGCGAAGACATGGAGGAGGAGCCCTATAAAATTAACGCGGACGGAGAGCTTGAAGTCAGCGGCGGCATTTCCTGGATGGTGGACTATGAGAAAGCGGAGAAGGCGGGGTTGGCGATTACGGTACCTTTGGAGGGGACTACAACATTTAACTATGTCTATGTCCTGGGGGTGAAGGATGCCGACAGAATGGAGGCATGCCTTGAAAATGTATTCAACAGCCACAACTATACCTCCGGGTTGGAAATGCTTAAAACCGGCACCCCCACCAACATTGTGGAAGGGGGAAATGCAGCCATTCGTTTTAGCCCGGAAGAGGAGATGCGCCACCGCTATGAGATAGAGGTGAAGGAAGCCTCTCTGCGTGAGCCCCATGCGGACCATGACGCCCGAAGGCTGTCGGCCATTCTCCATTTGGACCATGACGAATGTTGGGGGCATGCAGCAAAATTCGACAACCGCGAGATGAGCAATGCCGAAAAGGTGAACAAGGCTTTGTGGAGCCATTTCAGAAAAAACCTGCAGACGAATGACGCAAAGCTAACGGATGACGCAAAGCTAAACAGCTTGCTGGACTTTGTCGGAGAGTTTGTCACCAGCCACGTGAAGGCCAGGGGCGTTTTGCCTTCATTCAGAATAGGCAGGAAGCCCTATGGCATTTTGCCGGTGACAGACTTTCTGAAATTGGGCGCCCACATTCCCCAGAATGAGCTCCACCTCAAACAACTGAGCGAGTTGCTCATTTCCTTGGCCGACAAATGGAAAAGCATTCGCAATGCCAAAGTGCTCAGCTCAGAAACGCTGAAAGGCGGCGACGCTGCTGCGAAATACCTGGAGATGGTTGGCCTCACCCCCCGCTCCACCACTTTCTATGAGCGTACACTCATTGACTCGCCCCTGCTGCCCCGAAGGGATGATTTCTCGGAAGCTCAGGCATATTGGGGTGGCTATGTATTGCTGCCGCCAAAGCATGCCACCGTGCCGCCTTATTTCGCCTCGTTGGATGGGCATGGGTTTTTCAACCCCTTGCCTGTCAGCGGCTCCGAAAAGGAGGTTGAGTTTCCAACGGCAATGCCCAGCGGCACGCGAAGAAGACCCTATGCCTTGGCCGGGTTGGCAGAAGTCGCCAGGGCCGCGCTTTCCAAACAAGAGGCGAGCGACGAAGAATGCCAATTGCTCGTCAGCGAATTTTTAGACATTTTCACCCATCGCCTGGATGCCTGGTTTTCGGGGCTTTTGGACTTTTTGCTGCGCAGCAAAGCCCAAACTCCAAACGCACAAAACGCAAAGCCCGGACACAAAACCCCGAGGCTTGGGGCCTTCGGTTGGGTCTTCAACCTTGAAGAGAATGCGCGCACAGAAGTCAGCAGCCAGCAGCGCTCGGCAATTATTCAGAAGATGAAGTTGAAGCCCAAGGACGCGTCGGATGAGTTGCGCATATATGCAAACTCAGCCCAAAACTTAGGGAGCAGAAAAGGGGAATATATTGTCGCCCCGTCCATACAGCATGCCATTACGGCTGCCATTTTGAGAGGCGCCTATATAAACACCAAAGGGGGCGAAGGCGACTCGCACATGTGCATCAACCTCTCGTCCATGCGTGCGCGCCAGGCGCTGCGTATGGTTTCTGGCATTCAGGAGGGAATGTCGACGGGAATTGTTTTGGGGGCGGACTTGGAGCGCCATCTGCACGAGGCCTATAGGACGGGAAACGAGATGGATGCATATGTTTATCCGCTCCGAAAACTCTTTCCCCAAACCGTCAACCTGCACGCCGAAGACGAGAGGGCCAGGGAGCATGTCATGCAGGTGGTGAATGGGGAGGCGCTGCTCAACACCTTCATGGAGAAATGGAATTATTCAGAGCCCATTGCCCACTGGCTTGAAAAAAACCGCTATTCATTGCCCTGGTATTCAGAGCTCAACCGCGCCACAAACATTGACACAAAAACCAACCACCGCATATGCCTGTTTAAGCTGATTGCCCGCCTCGTGGACTCCTATGATGCCCTGAACGACTTGCTGCTCGCCGAAGGTGTCCACCGCCTGGTGCAGGGGGACAGGGCCTCTTTCTCCGCCATCAGCCAGTTTATGGCCGAGGGGAAGGGTGCCCTCCCCGAGCCCTCCGTCCTGGATACGCCCATGGAATATGTGGTGGTGTCCAACAAGGTGGCCATCGCCCTCCCCGAGTGCAAAACCCCGCCTGCCCGCCCCATGTGTCTTGCGGAACCCTCGCTGAATGCATGGCTTGAGGAGCTGATGGGGGGCTTAGAGAAAATATATTTCTATGTGGAAAAAGAAGGCGAAGAGAAAGAAGCACTCTACACCCGCTGCACCTTGGGGGAGCTGGGGGTTAGCCCCATTGAATACCTTTATTTTTCGTCGAATGACAACCTCTTCCTCTCCTATTTGGAAACCCTCTTCAGGCTGAAAAACAATGGCTGGACAGACAAGCTGACTTTGCACGTCAACAAGGTGGGGTTGAATGACGAAGAGGGGGGTGGTGTTGACGAGACTGAGGACGAAGCAGAAAGTTTCAGCCTCTATGAGAACGAGCTGAGAATAAGCCGCCTGCGCAGCCTCGTTTTGCAGGGCGGAGCCATGAAGGCCAACGATCTGACAACCTTGGCAAACAGCGATGCTGAGGACGAAATGGCGGTGGACATGGAGGAGTTGAAAGCGCGCCATGCTTCACTGCACACCTGCCTTTCGCAACTCCACTTTGAAATGCACTCCTGCCTGGAGGGCCTTAAAAACCAAGAAGAGGCGTGTGACGACGAAACGCTTGCAAAAGTCCATGCCTTGTTGTGCCGCTGTGTGGAGTCAGGGTTGATAAACAGCCTGCCCAAGCACAACACGGACATGTTTGTTTTCCGGAAAAACGCGGACACCCACGAAGAAGAATACCACCTCCACCCCATTTTCCAAAGGCCTGCATTCGACAAAGCCCTCGAAATACAAAACTCCTTTATTGAGGCATTCACCTATGCCCACCAGCAATTGGAGGAGCGCATTTGTGAAGCCGAAAAAATAATGAGTGGCGAAATATGCACCTTGGCCCAATGTATACAGGCCATCCAAAAGCTGACTTTGGACAACTTCAAAGTGTTTCCGCGCTTCACCTTGCACCATGCATTGCCCAGAGAGAAGCGAAAGGAATATGACGAAGTATTGAAGCAGGGCATCGGCCGCTATGAAAACCTCAGCGACACAGGTTTTGAAGTGTGGCAGTCCGAGTTGGCCGAGGTGCGCGAAGGCATGAAACGCTGGCACCATATTTCCATGTTTCAAAACATGTGCAATGCCGACACCGGAAAAGTGTCCATTCTGCAAGCGACGAGTGAGGGCGACACTTCACTCAAAAAGTGGCTTGGCTGCCATGTGGAGCAAGAGTCCGAATTGCACGACGTTGACTCGCTGGTGCTTTATAACAGCGAGGCCATTTCCAGGTGGGGGACAGAAGACGAGGAGGCCTCCTATAATGCGGCCATTGTCATTGACGCCTGGCCTGAATTCATTCCCTATAAAAAACAGACAGCCGGCATGGTGTTTCAGTGCAAGCAACCCGGCAACGAGGCCCCGCAGGCTCTGCTTTTGGCCTTGCACCCTGAATTCAACACAGCAGGGAAGAAGTGGAACATAGAGAGTGTCCTGGAGTTGCTCGACTCCACGCGGTTTATGCTGATGAATCGCGCTGTTGAGCCAAGCCATATTTATGAGGACGCGGAGTTGTCCACGCTGTTTCCTTTGCTGAGCTCCATCATCCTTCAATGAAAAGCGAAAAACCATGGCACTGAATAAGTCAACACATTGGATATTCACCGAGGCTTTGCCGAGCAAAAGTGATGAATACCTGAAACTGCTCAAAGCCAGAGAGTTGGAGAAGGAGAATTGCAACCTCTACACGCGGATTGAGACGAGGACGCGCAAGAAAGACTTTGCGAATGCGCTTTCCTTCGAGGTGTATGATCCGCTCTGGAGCCTGACTCGCCAGTGGCAATTCGGCCGCTTCAAAGGCGAAGACTGCGGCTCTGCCGTCATAACAAAAGTCAAAGTGAGCCGGCGAAGGCTGGACAGCATCTATCCCCGTTGCAATGGGAGTGCGCGGAAGGACTATTCAACAGACACGCCGATGGAATATGAGGTGGAAAAAACCAACAGGCCCATTAGCCCCTTCGTCAGAATAGAGTCGGCACTCCACTTCAAAAAACTTGTTGAGAAGAAATGCTTCAACCCCAATGCGGTGGAAGAGATGAGGGAGCAGCGCAGCACGCTTTTCAAACAGCTTTTGCAGCTGTTCCCGCTCAAACCTTTTGTCCCTGTTGTTGCCGAGCAAGACAAAACCATAGAGACGTTGAAAGCAGAGCAGAATGCCAACCTGCATCGCCTCTATGCCACCTATGGAAAGCGAATATTTGACGGCTATCAATTGTTTGAAGCTTTAGACCGGGAGGTTTTCCAACAGCACCCCTCCCTGGTTTTTTTGCAAAATGCCTTAGGTGAATATAGAGAGTGGTTTAGAAAGAAATACCTTCCCCTGGAGAGGGCGGAGGACAACTGCTGGAATGAGCGAAAAATGGCCTATGAGGTGGGGGTAGGGGAGAATGCCAACACCTATGAAGCGGAGGACTACCACACCGGGAGGCTCTCCTGGTATTCCTTCGACGGCGTAGGAAATTTTAAAGAAGGCGGAAAGAAAGAAGAAAAACTGCTCTCCTATTTTCCAACGCCTGCGGATTTCCCGGGCGCGCCGAAGAGGTGCCTGTGGGAATTTGAAGACACCCAAGTCCAGTTTGGACACGCGTCGAATGACACGTTTTCGCTTTTGGCCAACGCCGTCGTCATGCAATACGTCACCATGTATGGTGGCGACTGGCTCTTGACGCCGATGGAGGCGGAGGCCGGCACGGTGCTTGACGTGGAAGGCATTCTCGTCACAGACACCTTCGGGGAGCGCCTCTTCATCGACAGCTCTGCCGAGCAAACAGACAAGCTTTCGCCCCATGTCGAATTTACGGAGCGCTGGAGCCTGTTTGGGACGGCAAGGCTGGATGCCTATGAGAGCAACCATTTCATGCCGCAAAAGGGTTTGTTTTTTCCGCCGACGTTGCGCCGCACCGAAGAGAGCAAAGCCATTGAAGAAGTGCAACTCCTGCGCGACGAGATGGCCAACATGCTTTGGGGCATAGAAACGCTTATGGAGGATGGATGTGACGGCACCTGGGAGGGGAAGGCGTTGTCCAACGCCGTGCTTTCCGCTGTGGATGCCCAGAGGAATGAATTAGAAAAAGAAAAAGAGGAAGAGGAATATGACTATTCTTTCCTTGCGCAAAACAGAGTGCCCCTGCATTGGATTCCGTTTATTCCCCAAAAAATAGAGGGAGAAATAAGAGAAATACAATTCCGCAGAGGGAGGATGCCCCTTTTCTTCAACGGCAACTACCACTCGGTACGCCCCTCAACTGAGTTGCTGAAGTTTGCAAGCCTGGTTTCCCGCAAGTCCTCCGTCCGCAGCTGCTTATGCAGTTTTATTCTCGAAAATTCATTCTTTGGCAGCGAGCTCGCAGACAAAGAGAATGTGCCGACTGTGCTGCCAAAGCTTGTGGGCCAAGCACCCATAAGCAGCTATTCTTCAATGGGCTATGTTTCAAGCGGCTCTTTGGTTGCTTATGTTTCAAGCGGCTCTTTGGTTGCTTATGTTTCAAGCGGCCATGTTTTGCAGGGAGATTCTATTTTCGAGCAATTCCCTGGAGGCCATTTGCTGGTGGGAGACAAGGTTGTGCCCTGCCTCTGCGCGGGCGGCTATGCCCCCATGCAAATCCGCAAAGCGGTGGACGGAGAAGTTATTCCACGTTTCATCAACGAGGAAGAGGTGAGGGGCTATGGCGTCAAACTCGTGCTGACGGCGCAGCGCACGCGTTGGTTTTTGGGAAGGAGTTTCACCTGGAGAGGAGCGAAAAAACTCATCAGCCAATACCAGGCCAACAGTGGGTTAATGTTTGACGAGCTTATGGAGAAGAAAAGCAACAAGGCCATTTCCCTCCAGGGGCCAAGCAAAACTTAAGCTGACGCCACATGACAGAAAGCGGAAAGACGCGTGAAGCGCACATTGGGAATGCAGATTAACAGCACGGCCCCTTTCGCGCTAAAAAACAAGGGTGTGCCCTATGGCATAGATGACTTCGAGTTGCTTTCGACCATTTTGTCCGCGCTGATGTGGCGAAAGACGAATGGCAGCCTCAAGCTTTATACCGACAACAGAGGATATGAGCACTATGCTTCGCTGGGGCTGTTGGACTTGTGGGACGGGGGAATTGACACCTCGGTGATAGAAAGCATTCCGAAAACCATCAACCAGCACATATTTTGGGCGGCGGCGAAAATATTTGCGTTGCAGAATGAGGCCGTGCCCATCGCCCTCCTCGACACGGACTTAATTATATGGGAAAACCTCGCGCCGGAGTTGGCTTCCAAAGCCTTTGCGGTGCTGCACCGCGAGGAGCTCATGGAATCCATCTATATACGCGGCGACTTTTTGAAGAGGCGCGAGGGCTACCTGTTTGACTCTGAATGGGACTGGAGCGTGCGGCCCTGCAACATGGCGTTTTCATATTTCGCGCATGCCGACTTCAAAAAATACTATACGGACTCTGCCATTGACTTCATGACGGGCAACTTTGAATACGCCATGGAGCTGGTTTCGCAGATGGTGTTTGCCGAGCAGCGCATTGTCGCCATGTGTGCCAAGAAGATGGGCATTCCCATCCACCACTTTTTGGAGCACCCCTTTCAGAAAGACAACAACCGTTTTTCACACATATGGGGCGGCAAAGACATTGCACGCCACAACCTCCAGCAGCGAAAAATGCTTTGTGCCGCCCTCTTGCGAAAAATAAGAGAACACTTCCCCGCCTATTATGACAAACTCAACGGTATGGAGTTGTTCCGACAAGCCCAGGTTTATTTTGCCCAAAACCGGCCTATTCAAGGGTGAGCACAACCCCCATAAAAATAGGAAGTTTTGTCGTATTGTCGACAATGGCATAAACAAAAGGCCTCTCCAAAATAACTTCTTTTTTAGGAGGTGGAGGCATTGACGCTGGCCGTATTTCAACAGCCGTAGCCGCTCCAGCCTTGGTGCCGCGCTCATTGACTTCGATGAATGCTTTGTGCAAAACTTTTGAGATATAGAGGTTTTTCATTGAGAGAGCCGTCATTTTGCTAAAGTCGGCTTTTTCCCCGTCAAAAGCCTCAGGCATGCCAAGGGCTTCTAAGGCATCATTCATGGTTATCCCATAATGATAAGAGAATTTTGGCAAGCGCACCGTGACCGTTTCCTGTTGAGCATTCTTCAGGGTGTCCATAAACCCAGCTCCTGAAAGTGAGGCAATATAACTTTCAATTGAAACACCTTCCTTGGGCAGCAAAGCCACAAAGCTATATGTGTCATTAACATATGGCTTTATAAACCCAGTGGCCTGATTGTCCTCCACATAGACACCTTCTTCTGAAGCCATAAAGTCCACTGTTTGTTTTTCACCATCCATATTGTTAAATTCACCTTTGCCGACTGCAGTTTTATTATATATATTTTTCCATTCAGCATCAAAGGCAACGGCGTTGATCAGATAGAGTATTGCCTCTCGAGGGATTTCATCCAATATTTCATCAATCATTCCATAAGTATTGAGCTTCACCCATAGATTGATGTCTTTCAGTGTCATGTCATCGAATGCTGACTGATAAGCCTTGGCGCCAAAATAGTCAGCGTTGACTTGCAAAAAATTATTGTTAACTTGAAAACCTTCCTTGAACCAAATGGAGTTGGCAATGTGCAATTTGGATTTTTCCTCACTGGGCAATCCATTAACATAAGTGTATATATAACGGTTTAACTCAGAAATGGGAATGCTTCCGCCAAGCACTTTTTCCATTTCTGACAAAGTGTTGTTATCGGCACCATTGGCTGTCATTGAGAGCGCAAGCCAAACAGAAACAGGGGAGATGAGGGCGTTTTTTTTGTCTTTAAGGTTAATTGTATTTTTAAAGAGTTGAACAAAAAAATCCGCCGAATTCTCAATGAACAGGGTATCCGCAGCTTTTCCCTCTGTTTTGTTGGGCAATATTCCGCTCATCAGATCGACCGCGTTGATCTGGTTGTCATTCTCTTTTGTGCATGCTCCAGAGAGCATGACGAGGCTTGAGAGCAGCAGAAAAGCAGATATGCGCTTTATTTTCATTGAACCTCTTATTTTCATTGAACCCCTCTTTGAGCTGCGGTTTGCAGTTTAAGGCACCTTTTTATCATCAGCCTTCTCCAGACGCAACGCAGATTTTTTTGTTATGCAAGTTCTGCATATAAGTTCATTTATCTGCCGGAATGGGCAATGCGCGTGCTACTTTGCTTTAAACAATGTATAAAAAACAAAGCATAGCCATCGGCATTTTATTTTTGCTGGCGATGGGCTCTTATTCGCTGGGCAGCCATCTGATCACTTCGTCGTTGGATGATGACATTTCAAATGAGGTTTCAAAGCAACTCATCTTCGGCGTATTTTTGGAATTTATTAACTCTGCCACTGTTGTGGGCATTGCCATATTGCTTTTCCCCATTTTGAAAAAACACAATGAGTTGGCTTCGCTTGCTTATGTTGCGTCCAGAGTCTTTGAGTCTGTGCTGTTGTTGATTGCCTCCGCGTGCGCGCTATTGCCGCTTTTCAGTCCCGAAGTGTCATATTTAACAGGCAAGGCATTCATGAGCTTCAGGGTGATTCTTTTTCAACTGGCGATGGTGGTGTTAGGCGCAGGAAGCATCTTGTTTTGCTGGGTTTTATTTAAAAGCCGCGCTATTCCACCCATGCTTTCCCTTTTGGGAATGGTGGGCTATATGGCCTTGTTTATGAGCGGATGGCTGGCCTTTTTGGGCCTGTCGACGCTGAGCATTCTGTTTTTTATACCAGGCGGATTGTTTGAGTTGGCCTTCCCAGTCTGGCTTTTTGCTAAAGGATTTTCTGAAAAGGAGCCAAGGACAGATGAGCAATAGAGCCCCTCCCCCTTCATTGGAATTAACTCAAAGCAAGGCGGCCATTGTTGCGGCCATGGCCTTGTTGGCCAACATTATTGTGGCATCAGCGGTTTTTTTCGGTGTGCTGCCTGGAATTATGGGCACAGGAGATGCGGCTTTAGCCTTCGGCAATGTTATGGCGTCAGAGCAAGCATTTCGCATGGCCATTTGCCTTTTGCTGCTCAATTTTATAGCGGATATTTTTGTGTTTTGGGCCCTGTATTATTTTTTAAAACTCACAAGCAAAAGCATATCATTTCTTGCACTTTTATTTGGCCTCATGCATGTTGTCGTTGGGCTGTTGTCGATAAAAAACCTGACGGATTTGCTCCATATGGCAAACCGCGCCGTGGCAGATTTGTCATTTAACGCAAGCCTATTTCATGCTCAGGCCGCAACGGCGATAGATGCTTTCCATTGGGCATGGCAAGCCGGCTTCATCCTATTTGGCATTCATCTGCTGCTGCGCGGCTATCTGTTTTTATATATCAAAAAATGGCTTGGCATTGCGTTGATTTTTGCCGCTGCCGGCTATTTGTTTGACGGTTTTAGTCAAATTCTTATTTCCGGCTATAACACGACTGTTGTGACGAACTACGTGGGTTGGCTGGAAATATTGTTGCCCATTTGGCTTCTTGTCCAAGGCAGAAAAGCGGGAATTCCCCCATTGAAACCAGCAGTTTAGAGCCTGTTGCCTTGAGTTGCTCCCTCTTCAATAGACATGGATAAATAGACATCCACAGAGCGGAGCGTTGGCAAGCTTTCGCTGGCTTCAAAACCCCCGCCCGGTATGAAAAAAATATTCAGTTATTTTATATGTTTAAAATTTTTTCTTCAAGCTTTAGCAACTTTGCAAGAAAGATACAGATAATCTAAAAACAAGCCATATAACTCTATAAAATTGTTTCATAAAATGTGATTTTCAGCACATAGAGTTTTGTTATGGGCTTCAGAGGGGGATGGGTCTGAAACGCACATGCAGCGAATGGCGGTGGTGGGGAGCACCCTGGGGGGGGTGCGCGGTGGGGAGCATGGAGGGCGTTTGCTTTCAAAAAAGCCAAGCGTGTTGGGTCTAGCTTGTTTGAAGAGAAGCACCAAGGATGCAAGGTATACACCAAAATGCATACAGCAGCCATCTACGGGTTGAAATTTTGGCAAGCATGGCATATGAAAGAAGAAGGCATTAGAGAGGAGATGCGGTGATGAAAGCGCAAAGTGATGTGCGGGTGACCATACGCATTGAAAAAGGGCTGAAGGAGCGTGCTGAAACGCTGTTTGAGCGCTTGGGAATGAACATGACAACCGCACTCAACGTTTTTTTGCGCAAAGCGGTGGACGAGTCTGCCATTCCCTTCTCTGTCAGTGCGAAAAATGCCGGTTTTGGGACAGGCCATTTGCCCGCTGAAGTGAGCAGCGCTTTTCAG
Organism: Cystobacterineae bacterium; assembly: GCA_009782175.1. Taxonomy (GTDB): domain Bacteria; phylum Myxococcota; class Myxococcia; order Myxococcales; family Myxococcaceae; genus WRKR01. The sequence continues at coordinate 22,965 of WRKR01000018.1, read as the reverse complement.
GCCGCAGTCCAAAGCCAGCTTGAAGAAAACCAGCGACAAAAACTCCCAACCGCGCATTATGATCCGGAAAAACAACAAGCCTATTTAGAGTTTGCCGACGGGTTGCGGGAATATATCCATAGGCCATAACATGCGCAAACCCGTTGTGCTGGCCTTTGCAGGCCCCAATGGCTCCGGGAAAACCACACTCACGCGAAGCCTCCCTGCATTCGGCGTTTATGTCAACGCGGACGACCTTAAAAAGAAACATGGCCTAAGCCACCTTGAAGCTGCCAACCAGGCAGAAATGCTCCGAAAAAACCTTCTGGACAAGGGCGCGGACTTTTCATTTGAAACCGTTTTATCCACTGAGCGGAATTTGCTGCTGTTAAAAGAAGCGAAAAAACGCGGCTATGAGATACAATGCATCTATGTGCTGACCTGCAACGAGGACATTAATGTTGCCCGCGTTAAAGCGCGCCATGCAGCCGGAGGGCATGAGGTGCCGGAGGACAAAATAAGGGCCCGTTTTCACCGCGCACTGGCACTTCTGCCGCAACTGCTGAAGCTGTGTGACAAAATCCTCATTTATGACAACTCCGTTATGCCCACGCTTGTTTGCAGCAAGGAGAATGCATATACAGGAATGTTTCCCAGCACCCACTGGCCCAAGCCCGCACTGCGCAAGCTGCTGGGTTTATAAATGAGCCTGGGTTTATAAATGAGCCATTTATGAATGAGCCATGGCTCTCTTGCCGGCCTGGCGCAGGGAATGCGGGGCCGTTTTTGGGGCCTGTTTTTTTATTGCTTGGGGCAGGCCTTGCTGTGCAACTCCATGGCTTGGGGAAAACCCTGCTGGGCCGAGGCATTTAACAACGCGCAGCCTTTTTTCTGGTTTTGAGGGACACCTTTTCCATGGAGGTGCATTTCGCCTAAATAATATTGGGCTGGAGCAAACGCTTGGGCTGCGGCTTTTTCAAACCACTGGGCAGCTTTTTTATAGTCCTGAGCCATGAGGGGAGCGCCATGATAATAAAGCATGCCCAAGTTGATTTGAGCCTGAAGAAACCCTTGCGCTGCGGCTTTTTCAAACCACTGCACAGCTGTTGGGCTGCTTTGAGCTACACCACGGCCAAAGGCATACATGGCGCCCAGGTTATATTGGGCCGGAGCAAAACCCTGAGCCGCAGCCTTTTCTATCCACTGGGCGGCTGCCTCATAATTTTGAGAGACACCTTGAGCTTCGCCATACATGAGGCCAAGCATGGATTGAGCTTCTGCCTCCCCCTGCTGTGCGGCTTTTGAAAAGCACTCAAAAGCTTTTTTATAGTCCTGAGGAATGCTCTCCCGGCCTGTATAATATATTTCCCCAAGGTTAAATTGAGCACGTCTATTTCCTTGGTTTGCGGCTTTTTCAAGCCACTCCACCCCTTTTTTGCTGTCCTTGGGGGTGCCATGGCCATTGAGGTACATGTGGCCAAGGTTAAATTGAGCCTCAGAAAGCCCCTGGCTTGCAGCTTGGCTATACCACTCAAAAGCCAGTTTGTCGTCCTGAGCTATACCAAGGCCGTTGCTATACATGAGTGCAAGGTTGCTTTGAGCGGGAGCAAACCCTTGCACTGCAGCTTTTGTGAGCCATTCCAAAGCCTTTTTTTCGTCCTGCGGAACGCCACGACCATTCATATGCATGGAACCGAGCTTGCCTTGGGCCGGAGCAAACCCTTGCATTGCGGCTTTTGAAAACCACTCCAGGGCTTTTTTATAGTCCTGCGGAACACCCCGGCCTTCAAAATACATGAGGCCAAGCATGGATTGAGCTTCTGCCTCCCCCTGCTGTGCGGCTTTTGTCAGCTGCTCCACAGAGCTTTTATTGTTTTCAGCTGCATTTGAATTGTTTTTAGCCTCCGCTCTCATAAAACCGGGCAGACATAAAAACAGACAAACTCCCAACCCCCATGGTTGAATAGGTTTCAATCTAAACTCCTCTTGAGAAGAAAAAACAATTTCCACAATGAAAGCCCTGCACCCCAAACCGCCCTTCAAACAGCGAAGATGGCAAAAGCCATAACTCACGCCATAACTCGCAACAACTCACCACCCTTTCAGACGATGGAGGGACACAGGTGTTACGGGAAAACAGCAAGCCCATGTTTGAAAACGGTCTGGCCTATAAGTTTCCATGTGAGTTTCCATGTGGGTTTCCATGGCTCCTTTGTGGAGCCTCATGCCTTCAACAGAAAAAACCACATGCCTTGGGCTTGTTGTGTTAACAAAGCTGTGTGAGCGAACGTCTGGCGTTGTTGGGTTTGTGGAGTGTGCGCGGCTTTGGGGCGGTGCGGTTGAGAAAGCTTCAGGCCGTTGCTCCGCTTGGGGAAATTGCAAAGCTGCCATGCAAAAAATGGCTGAATACTTTGGCCTTGCCCTCAGGGTTGGCTTTGAGCTTTCCGCAACATTTGAGTTTGCAGGACATGGGGGAGCGCGTGCAGGAGGAGGCGCAGCGCTCTCATATGCAGCTGCTGTTTCGCGGGGAGGAGGGTTTCCCGGCAGGCCTGGAGGTGCTGGGGGATGTTCCCCCCGTCCTCTTTGCCTGGGGGGATACTTCTGCTGTGGCCACCCCCAAAATAGCCATGGTGGGTACGCGATATCCGGAGGCCTCTTTCCTGCCGACGGCAAGCTGGTTTGCTGCGCGCATAGCCCAGGCGGGAGCCCTGGTGGTTTCCGGGGCAGCCGATGGGGTCGATCAGATCTGCCTGCGGGCCGCCATGGGGGTGGCGGGGAAGGCCTGGGCCTTTGTGGGTTGCGGCCTGGATTGTCTGGCCTTTTCCCAGAGGGAGTTTTGGGAAAAATGCATGTGCAAAGGCGGGGCTTATTTTACGGAATATCCGCCGGGAGTACAGTCCGACAAAAGCACCTTCCCCCGCCGAAACCGCCTCATTTCTGCCTCGGCAGATGCCGTGGTGGTACTGCGGGCACCCCTCAAATCCGGAAGCCTTATTACGGCCCGCTATGCCCTCGAGCAATGGCGCCCCTTGTGGGTATTGCCTGGAGAAATAAACAACCCCCAAACCGAGGGGTGTTTGCAGCTCTTGAAAAAAAAAGAAGCCCACCTGGCCCAAAACCCCGATGAAATTATCAGCTCACTCTCTCTGCCGCTCCCGCCTGCTCAAAAGCTTCCACACTTTTCCCTTTTTCCGCGGGCCCAAGGGGAAGCCCATGTTTCTCCTCTTCCACTGAAAGGGGAGGAGAGCGCTGCTCCCTTTTTCCTCTCCCCAGAGAGAGAGGGAAAAATGGAATGCGTCGCTTTTGAGAATACCTCTTTTGTTTGTGAGGGAGCGGAAAAGCAGAGAGAGAAGCCCGCCGAAAATGAGGAGGCCCTTGAAATACTCAGCGAAGAGGCGCGCCATGTGCTGGAACAACTCAAAACAGAGTGCCTCTTTGAAGAGTTGCTGGCCACAACCGGCATGGATTCCGCGGGCCTCTTGGGTGTGCTTTGTGAGTTGGAGCTTTCGGGGAGGGTGGTGCAAAAACCCGGAAAACGCTATGCGCGCCTATAGACAACCCCCCCCTTCGCTGCTGACTCTCTTATTCTTGTGGGCGTTGGGTTGAGGCCTCAGGGGGGCGGCAAACCGGCGGCAATAAGTCGCCGCATCACTGCCGTGGAGGCATTTGCTGGGGAAAGCCGCATCAGCGCTTCCCGCACCGCTGCAATGCCGGGGCCGCGCAGGTTGGCCAGGGTGCCTATGCGGCGCGAGGCCAACTGCACCCGCCGTACCCGTCGCTCGCGGAGCGCCCGGTAGCGCCCCAGTGCTTCGTCCGGCCCGGCCCGCAGTGCGCGCGTGAGGGCGAGCGCATCCTCAATGGCCATGGCCGCGCCCTGCCCCTGGTTTGGCGTTATAGCGTGGGCAGCATCGCCCAAAAGCAGCACTCGGCCCCGCCCCCAAAACGGCCTGTCAAGCTCAAATAGCTCGTTGTACAGCGGCGGCAGCTGCGAGAGCGCTTCCACCAAGCGCCCGGCCGTCCCCCCATAGCCGGCGAAGAGGGCTTGGAGTTTTTCCACCGAGGCCGGAGGCTGAGCTCCCTGAGGAGAGACGCGGACCAGATAATAATAAACTTGAGCATTTCCGAGTGGGACTATGCCTATGCGGCTGCCCTCACCCCAGGACTCTACCGCCACTGAGCCCACCGCTTCCAACGGCATAATGCCGCGCCAACAGGTGTTGTGTGCATAGCGCAGCCGCCCCGACCCGCCAAGCGCCCTGCGTACTTCTGAGCGCAGCCCATCCGCCGCAACCACCACCTCGAAACGCCGCTCGCCTCCGGACCAGCTGACATTTACCGCCTGGCCGGACTCACGGACTGCCATAACTTGCGTGCCAAGCAGCACCTCCACCGAAGGAGGCAAAGCCTTGGCCAAAAGCGCGTGCAGCTTGGGCCGGGCGAGCGCATAGCTTGGGCCATAGGTGCAGGCGAGGCGCTCCAGGTGGAGGGTGCTGAGCGGACGCCCGCCCCGGCCGCATAACTCAATCCGCGTCAGCACCTGCCCCTCGGCACCCAGCGTTATGCCGAGCCGGGCGAGCGACTGCACAGCGTTGGGGGTGAGAATGAGCCCGGCACCCACCGCCTTAAAGCTTGGGGCCCGCTCCAACACGCTCACCTCGTGCCCGTCGGCAGCCAGCGCCAATGCTGTTGACAGCCCGCCTATGCCGGCCCCGACGACGGCCACGGCACTCACGGGCGCACCGCCGGACGGAATGCGCGGCGCAGCTGTCGCTCAAGCAGCGTTATTTGCCCGGCGACGTCCAACTCGCCGCGCAGCCCGAGGACGAGGACGCCGAAATAGAGCGCGAAATAGGCCAGGAAGGCGTCCTGCGGGTGGATGGGCTCTATGTGTCCGGCGGCCACCGCTGCCTCCACCCGCGCCCCAACCCATGCGGAAAATTCAGCCATGCGGCGTCGGGACGGGCCGCCGGGTGCGGCTTCGAAGAGCGAGCCGGACACCACCTCGCGGGACAACTCAGGAGCTGCCATATAGGCCTCATAGAGGGCGGCGCTGACATGCAGCAGCTGCTCTATGAGGTTGCCCGGCGGCCCCTCACCGGCCCGGGCCAGCGCCTCGCCTACAAGCTCGTCCAACAGCGCCTCGGCCAGGCTAGCCATTGTCGGAAAATGGGCGAATACAGTCCCGACAGCGACCCCGGCCGCCTTCGCCACCTCCCGCGCCCTCGTAGCAGCAAACCCCTGGGCAGCCATTGTTTTTCCAGCTGCCGCCAACAGCGCCTGGCGGGTGCGTTCCTTGTGCTCTGCACGTTTCATTTTGGTGAGCATACTCATTGAGTGTGTTCAGTCAAGCCTTTGACAGCGCCTGCCTTCAGGCTTTGTTTTTGAAGGGGGGATCGACACAGCACCTGTAGTGAGGTGCACAGGGGGGTATTAAAAAACCTACATAAATATAAGGCCTTGTATAGCTTCTAAAGCAAAGTAGTTTGCTTTTTTTTAAGCGCCCCAAAAGTTTCTCTACTAGACTTTGGGATGGAATATTTATTCAGGAAACGAATTGCTTTGAGCACATTGTGCTTTTTTGTGTTGAGCGCGGCATTGAGTGCGTGCTCTTCCGAAAACATTCCCAACAACCCAGGAGAGGATATACCCGGGGAGAATATACCAGGAGAGAATGGACCAGGAGAGAATGGACCAGGAGAGAATATACCCGGAGGGAATATACCCGGAGGGAATATACCAGGGGAAAATGGACCAGGGGAGAATGTAGGTGAGCCCCTCCCTCTTCGCGTGGAAATAGTCTCCAACACCTTCCTTCTCACACCTGTTGAGCTCAATGGCACAACCGTGCGGAAAGGTGGCGCCTATAGTGAGCGCTTGGCCACCTTTGCTGTTGAGGTTGTAGGGTTTGGCAGTGAAGCGGATGCAAGTGGTGTAGCGCTTGAAATAAGCCATGTGGACGACGGGTTATATGCCCAGGTGGAAGCAAGGCAGCATGGGCATGGCAGCACCCCAACCTTCAGCCTCACCGTTCAATATGACGGGGAGACAGCATTCCCCGAAGGCTTGGCAAGCATTCAGCTGAGCCTCAAAAACATTCCGGAGGGCCATTCTTTTGCTCAGGCCCAAACCCTCCAATTTGCCATTGTGGATGGGCAGGCAAAAGAGCGTGCCATCCCCGTGAGCAAAGCCAACCTTCAAGCCTTCAACGCCTATGCAAACACGGAAGAGGGGCTGAAGTTGCACTATAAGTTGACAGAAAACATTAAGCTTGAGTCCGTTAAGCCGGGAGAAAGCAATTGGACGTCTATAGGCGGCCATATGCTGTCTCCTGGAAAATTGGGTACTTTCAGCGGCAGCTTTGACGGCGATGGCCACACCCTTTCGGGCCTCACCCTTTATGCTGACGAGCTCAGTTTATATGACAGCATGTTTGGTTATCTAAGCACAGACGGCGTGGTGGAAAACATTGGGCTCATAGACGTCAACATAACGGGTGGCCTCAAGCTGGGCAGCCTGGTGGGGCTCAACCGTGGTACAGTGCAAAACAGCTATGCCATGGGCAGTGTGGAAGGCTACAATTTTGTCGGCGGACTGGTGGGGGAGAATGAGGGCACCGTGCAAAACAGCTATGCCATGGTCGACGTCGAAGCCCACATGTTTGTGGGTGGCCTGCTGGGAATAAACAACATCCGTGGCACAGTGAAAAACAGCCATGCCACGGGCCGTGTCGAAGGCACTGAGAAGGTTGGTGGCCTGGTGGGACACAGCGACCCCTACACCACCGTGCAAAACAGCTATGCTACGAGCCATGTGAAAGGCGCCAGCTATATTGGTGGCCTCGTGGGGATGATTGGCGACTATGGCACACTAAAAAACAGCTATGCCACGGGCGACGTTGAAGGCATTGAGAAGGTCGGCGGCCTGGTGGGAGAAAACTATGCCACCTTGAAAAACAGCTATGCCACGGGCAACGTCAGAGGCAGCGAGAATGTAGGCGGGCTGGTGGGGCATAACGGTGCCACAGTGCAAACCAGTTATGCCACAGGCAACGTCGAAGGCGACAAGCATGTTGGCGGCCTGGTGGGGCGGATAAGCACCGGCACAGTCAGAAACAACGTGGCGCTCAACGCAAACCTCATGCTGACCGCCGACGACGACACCCTCATGGGCCGTGTGGCAGCAAACATTGTGCAGCTTAGCAGCACCGTGGAGAAAAACAACGCGCGCTATGGCATGAAGCTAAGCTATAACAACGGCGCCAGCGTCTATGTGCCCACGATGGGGCCGGAGAATGGTGTTGAGGTGGGCGCCGCCGCATATACCGCAAAAACCTTCTGGGAGAGTGTGTTTGAGGATTTTGAGGGTGCGTGGGAATGGAACTCCAACACCAACCTGCCCATTTTGAAAGATCTTGCTGGAAAGCAAAACCACACCCTAAAACCGCTCCTTCCATAAACGAAGAGAGAGGTTTTTCGCCTGCCGGCGAGGCTTAAAAGAGCTTTCTTTTTCGCCTGCCGGCAGGTTTTTTTGTGCCCTCTGGGCGGGGGAAATACTTTTGCGGGTTGCGAGTGAGAGAGAGGCAGTGGAAGCTTCCGCACAAACCCCGCTGCCCTCGCCGCCGCAGCCCTCGCCGCGCTGAGTGAGGAGGCGCGCCGGGTGCTGGCACAACGGGCTATAGCCCACCTCTCTGAAGCATTGCCGGCCACAACCCGCATGGACGCCGTGGGCATTTGGGCCGTGCTTTGTGTGAGGGAAAGGTGGTGCAAAAGCCCAGAAAGCGCTATGAGTGCTTATATATGACAAATGCCCACCTCGCTGCCACTGCCCCTGTTAGCCTCATTGGCGCGGGGCTTGCCGGCGTGGAGGCCGCCTTCTGGCTTGTGCGCCATGGGCATGCCCTCACCCTCGTTGAGCAAAAACCTTTCAGGCGCTCCCCCGCCCACCAAAGCAACTTGCCCGCGGAACTTGTCTGCAGCAACTCCCTGCGCTCGGATGAGCCCATAACAGCTATAGGCCTTCTGCATGAGGAGCTGCGAGGCCTGGGCTCCCTCGTTATGCGCTGTGCCGACGCAACCCGCGTGCCGGCCGGCACCGCTCTCGCCGTTGACAGGCTTGCCTTCTCCCAGCAGGTTGCCGCTGCCCTTGAGGGCATGCCGGGGCTCTCCTGGAGGCGAGAGGAGGCGGTGGCCCTGCCGGAGGGTTTGTGTATTGTGGCCACAGGCCCTCTAACCTCAGAGGCTTTCAGCCAAGCCTTGGCGCCACTTTTGGGTGAGAGGCTTTATTTTTATGATGCCATTGCGCCGGTGGTGGCGGCCGACTCCATTGACATGGAGGTGGCTTTTAGGCAGGGGAGGTTCCAAAAAGGGGATGACTACCTCAACCTCCCCCTCGACAAAGAGGCCTATATACAATTTGTACAAGCCCTGCGCAGCGCCCAGAAAGTGCAGCCCCATGCCTTTGAGGAGTTGCGCTATTTTGAAGCTTGCCTGCCCATTGAGGCCATGGCTGAGCGCGGTGAGAATACGCTGGCTTTTGGCCCCCTCAAGCCCATAGGCCTTCGCTGCCCCCGCACAGGCCTTCGCCCCCATGCTGTGGTGCAGCTGCGCCAGGAGGACAAGGCCGGCAGCGCCTATAACCTGGTGGGCTTCCAAACCCGCCTCACTTTCCCCGAGCAGAAGCGGGTGTTTGGCCTTTTGCCCGGCTTGCAAAAGGCCCAATGGTTGAGGCTTGGGCAAATACACCGCAACACGTTTATGGATGCGCCGCGCCTTTTGGGGGCGGACATGTCACTGATGGAGGCCCCCCCTATATTTTTTGCAGGGCAAATAACCGGGGTAGAAGGCTATACAGAGTCCGCGGCCTCGGGGCTTTTGACGGCCATGGCGGTGCAGGCGCGGCTTGAGGGGAGGGCTTTTGTGCCTCCCCCCCCGGAGACGGCCCTGGGCGCCCTCTATGGACATTTAAGGGGGCAGTTATATGCTGCAGGAAAATGTTTTCAGCCCACGCATATAAATTTTGGGTTGTTTCCCCCTATTCCGGATAGGCTCAACAAACGCGACAAAAAAATGGCTATGCTTGCAAGGGCGAGGGCGGGGTTTCAAATGTGGAAGAGAAATATAAATTGCTTGAAGGACAAAATATGAAGCATGTCTGGTTGTTTTTTGCCTTGTTGCTTGCAGCTTTTTCAGCTTGCAAGCCCACCTCTTCGTCCCCCTCCAAACCCTTGGGGGAGCGCCTGGTTGCCGGCCACATCAGCGAGCTTCGGCTGCTGCCTGGCGAAACGCACGTACGCTTTTTGGCGGATGCCAAAAGCCCCAACCTGAAGGAAACAGCTTCTTCGCTGAAGCTTGGAAAACTCTATTTATATAACCTGCAAACCCGACAGCTGACGCAAATTGGACAGCAAGTTGCCAGCCTCATGGAGACGCAGCATGCGACGGAAGACGGGAAATACCTCGTTTTTCTCGATCAGTTTAACCCCAAAACCAAAACAGGCAGCTTGCATTGTGCAGGCATTGCCAGCGCGGTTGCCGGAAACGCCCTGGGAGAGGAAGTCAGCTTTTTTGTGGTTTCCGCGCAGGAGCAGCGCTTGGCTTTTGTGGACAAGGGTATTTTGAAAGTGGGCCCATTGCCTGAAGGCCCCTTCCACGAGGTTGACAAAGGCATAGCGAATGCGGAATTTTCACAAGACGGAAATACGCTGGCCTTCCAAAAGAAAGGTGAGGACAAGGGCCAACTGTGGGTGGTCGACCTCAAAGAGGCGGAGAGAAAGCCTCGCCTTATGGCAGAATATACAGGAGACTATCGCCTCAGCAAGGATGGGAAGAAGCTGTTGTTTACGGCGCGAAAGACGCCTCAGGAAATGGCCTTTCAACTCTTTTTTGTGGATATGCGAGGAGCCTCCTCACCCAAGCTGCTCTCTCAAGAAGTATTTCGTTTCCTCTGGTCCCCGGATGAGCGCTTTGTGGCCTATGTGGAAACCCAAAAACCCGAAAGGCCCGGCACCCTCTGGCTCAGGCCTCTGACAGGGGCAGGGGAGGCCAAAGCACTGGGCGAAAGAGTAAGGATGAGGGACTTTGACTTTGCTTCCAACAGCGGGGCTTTGGCCTGGCGTGAAGGCTATTCCGGGGATGATGGGTTGTTGTCCATTGTTGTGCTGCAGGGGGATTTGGAGCCCAAGTGGCTGGCGCCCCGCACACGGCATTGGCAGTGGAGCCCACAGGGGAATGCTTTGGCCTATACAGCAACAGTACCCACGCCGAATGCGGGGGTGTCCGTGGATTTGTTTTCATTCCGCCTGGGGGACAAAGCGCCCACCAAGCTGCATGCTTGGGTTTATAACTATGCCTTCTCCGTTGATGGTGAAAAAATTCTCTTTAGAGCCAATTGCTCACGAGAAGGGCGCAGCTGCGAGCTGTTGTCTTCAACCATGCAAGAAGATGCCCCTAAAGAAAAGTTGGCAGAAGGTGTTTTCAGTTTTCTGCAATCCGCGGATGGACAAGCTGTTTATTGGCTACACGTGACGCCGGTGGCGCCTGTGCAAAACCAGCTTTGGGCCAGGGAGATTGGGGCCAAAGAGGCGAACACCCCTGCCAACCCTCAAAAATTGGCAGATCATGTACATTTGCCCCCCCCCTTGGCCATTGACAAGACGGGAAAAAAATTCCTCTATATTTCAAACCACCTCCAGCAGGAAGGGCTTTATTTGAGTGAGTTGAAGCCCTAGGGCTTTGCCTTCCCCAAAGCCTCAAACTCGACGGCGCACCACTCTGGCCTTAGAGTGGTGCCATGCCAAGCAGCACAGACGCGCAGAGCAGAGCGGCGGAGAAGAGAGACGCGGAAAACAGAGCCGCGGAAAACAGAGACAGGGCGTGCCAGCGCAGTGACGCCGGGGAGATTGAGGCTTTTTTGACAGAGTTGCGTGTGTTGCGCGGCATGTCACCGCGTACACTCAAGGCCTATGCTGCGGATTTGAGGTTGGCAAGCGACTACCTCTACAAGCAGGGGGTTGGTTTTTCAAAGGCGACGCATGTGCATTTGCGGGGTTTTTTGGGGCTTCAGGAAGCGTGCCGCGCACCGGCGACGCGCGCGCGCCGCGTGGCTGCGCTGCGCATGTTTTTTCGCTATTTGGTGAAGGCGGGCAAGGTGGCCGTGGACATAGGGGAGAAGTTGAAGACACCCAAGGTACCCAAGCGCTTGCCCCATATTTTGTCGGTGGATGAGGCTTTTGCTTTGGTGAATGCGCCGGCAGAGGAGAAGCTTTTGCAGTCCAGAGACAAGGCCATGTGGGAAATGCTTTATGGCGGGGGTTTTCGTGTCAGCGAGTTGTGTGGGTTGGACATTTCAGGTGTGGACATGCGGCAAGGGCTGGTCCGCGTTTTGGGGAAGGGGAGCAAAGAGCGCATTTGCCCCATCCACACCCCCGCGCTGGCTTCTTTGCAACATTGGTTTGCCCACCGCGAGCAACTCTTAAAAAAGCGCAAAAAAAACACGCAGGCCTTATTCCTCAACAACCAAGGCGGGAGGCTCTCTGTGCGCAGCGTCCACCGCCTGCTGCAAGCCTATGTGCAAAAGCTTGGGCTGAACGCAGGGCTCTCCCCGCACAGCCTGCGCCATAGCTATGCGACGCATTTGTTGGCCGGCGGCGCGGACATACGTGCCATCCAAGAGTTGCTTGGGCATGCGAGTTTGTCGACGACACAGCGCTATACGCAGGTTTCTTTTGAGTTGCTCCAAAAAGTTTATGACTTGACACACCCCCGCGCCTAAGGCCTCCTTTTTGCCATTGCCATTGCCATTGCCATTGCCATTGCCATTGCCATTGCCATTGCCATTGCCTCCTTTTGCTCTCATACCGTTGGGGGTGAGTTTTCTGCTCAGGGCATACAGTGCAGGTGTGCTCTCCGTGCAGAGCACACCTTTTGGGGGGAGGGCACCGTGGAGGGCTTGGCACATTTCAAACGCCAACTTTAGCAAAGGGGTTGAGGTTTTGGCTTTAAGGCTGCTAAAGCTTCGCTTCATGTTTCATGGAACAACCATTCTTTGCGTGCGAAAGGGCGGACATACTGTGCTGGGGGGTGATGGCCAAGTAACCGTCGACAAAGCCATTTTGAAGGGGAACGTCAAAAAAATCCGTCGGCTGGCAGAGGGGCAGATATTGGCGGGTTTTGCGGGCTCCACTTCGGATGCGTTTACGTTGTTTGAGCGTTTTGAAGGCAAGCTGAAGGAGTGCCAAAACCAATTGCCAAGGGCCTGTGTAGAGTTGGCCAAGGATTGGAGGTCGGACAGGTTTTTGCGCAGGCTTGAGGCGATGATGATTGTGGCCAGCAAGGACAACAGCTTTATTTTGTCGGGTGCAGGCGATGTTTTGGAACCGGAGCATGGCATTGCGGCCATTGGCTCTGGAGGCTCCTATGCGCTTGCAGCGGCGAGGGCCTTGGCGGAGCATTCTCCTTTGGATGCGCGGCAGGTTGTGGAGAATGCGCTTAAAATTGCTGCGGACATTTGCATTTATACCAACCACAACCTTTCTTTTGAGGAGCTATAAGTGGCCTCTTTGACGCCTCGAGAAATTGTCAGCGAGTTAGACCGCTATATTGTTGGGCAGAAAGCCGCCAAGCGAGCTGTGGCGATTGCGCTGAGAAACCAATGGCGCAGGCAGCGTGTTGCAGAGGAATTTCGCGATGAGATACAGCCCAAAAACATTATTTTAATTGGGCCGACGGGGGTTGGAAAAACAGAAATTGCGCGGCGTTTGGCGAAGCTTTCCAGGGCACCCTTCGTCAAAGTAGAGGCCTCCAAGTTTACGGAGGTGGGCTATGTGGGGCGCGACGTGGACTCCATGGTGAGAGATCTCGTAGAGGCATCCATTGCACTCATCCGCGAAGAGAAGACAGATCATTTTCGATTAAAGGCCAAAGAGTTGGCCGAAGACAAACTGGCTGATTTGCTTTCAAACCCTGGAAAATCCACTCAACCGCTTCGGCATTTTGGAGGTGCCATGCCTTCGTCACCTCCCATTTTGAATGAGGTTGATCGCGAAAAGTTGAGAGCCCGGCTTCGGGCGGGGACTTTGGACAATGAATTTGTAGAGCTTGAAGTGAAAGAGACGCAGTTGGCCTTCATGAAAAATTTTTCAGGCCAGGGCATGGAAGAGTTTGGCATCAACCTTCAAGATTTTTTTCGCAACGTCCCGGGGATGGAGCGCACCAAAAAACAAAAAATGAGTGCGCCCATGGCGTTGATGGTGCTGGAGAAGGAAGAGCTTTCCGCCTTAATGGATCAGGACAACATTCAAAGTGAAGCCCTCTCCAGGGCAGAAAAATCCGGCATTATTTTTATTGATGAGATTGACAAAATTGCCAGTCGCTCAACGGGGCAAAGCACGAGTGGAATTGATGTTTCACGGGAGGGGGTACAACGCGACATTTTGCCCATTATAGAGGGCAGCACGGTGACGACGAAATATGGAAGTTTGAAGACGGACCATGTTTTGTTTATTGCTGCGGGGGCCTTTCATGTTGCCAAACCTTCGGACTTAATTCCGGAGTTGCAGGGGAGGTTTCCCATCCGCGTGGAATTGGAGGCGCTTTCGGGGAACGATCTGGAGATGATCTTAAGAGAGCCCAAAAACTCTCTTGTCCGTCAATATACGGAGCTTTTGGCGACAGAAGGCATTGTGCTTGAGTTTGAGGATGAAGCCATAAAGGAGTTGGCGTTGATGGCATGTCAAGCCAACGAGCGCATGCAGAACATTGGTGCGCGCCGTTTGCATACCATTATGGAATGTTTGTTGGATGAGGTTTCATTTTCAGCCTCAGAAATGACGGAGAAAGGGTTTAGGGTGACGGTGGATTATGTGAAGGAGAAGCTAAAGCCGCTGATCCAATCCGAAGACATTTCTCGTTATATACTCTAACTTTTTGTGATCTCCATGGCTGACAACCCAAGCATTATGATGAAAGCGGACGAATATTTGCTTCACAACTATTCCAGGCAGCCTGTGGCGCTGCTCCGTGGTGAAGGCGCCTATGTTTGGGATGCGCAGGGGAAGCGCTATTTGGATTTTATGGGCGGCGTAGCCACATGCGCCCTGGGGCATTGCCACCCCCAGCTTGTTGAAGTTGCGAAGCGGCAGTTGGAGTTGTTGTGGCACGCTTCTAACCACTTCCACACGCAGCCTCAAGTGGAGTTGGCCCAGAAGTTGGCGAAGGCTTCCGGTTTTCCCAAGGCTGCTGTTTTCTTTTGCAACTCTGGAGCTGAAGCCAACGAAGCCATGCTGAAGCTTGCGCGCCGCGTGCACAAGGACAGGGGAAACCCGGAGCGCTATGAGGTTATTTCATTTGAAGGCTCTTTCCATGGTCGGACTTTGGCGACGGTTGCGGCGACGGGGCAAGAGAAGCACAAGCAGGGTTTTGAGCCTTTGCCCACGGGTTTTATACATGTGCCTTTTGGCGACATAGGGGCACTAGAAGCGGCCATTACTCCTCGGACGGCGGCCATTTTGGTAGAGCCCATTCAAGGTGAGAGCGGGGTGAGGGAGGCACCAGCAGGGTTTTTAAAAGCCTTAAGCCAGCTGTGTGAGGTGCGGGGCTTGCTTTTGTTGGTGGATGAAATCCAAACAGGCATAGGGCGTACAGGCGAGTTTCTGGGTTTTCAGCATGAGGGGGTTTTGCCTTCGGCCTTTTCTTTGGCAAAGTCTTTAAGCAATGGCCTTCCTATAGGAGCCATGGTTTGCCATGCAGAGCTGGCGGCTTCGCTTCCTCCGGGGAGCCACGGCTCCACCTTTGGAGGAAACCCCGTGGCGACGGCTGTGGGCTCTGCGGTTGTGGACATATTGTTGCAAGAGGGTATGCTTGGAGAGGTTGCGCGCAAAGGAGAAGTGTTTCAGCAGCGTTTGCTTGAGACTCAGCGCCGGTTTCCAAAGTTCATTAAAGAGGTGCGCGGAAGAGGGTTGCTCAAGGGCATAGAGTTTTATTTCCCCATAGGCCCAACCCTTGCTTTTTGCAGAGAAGCTTCCCTTTTGGCCATTCCGGCTGGGGAAAACACAGTCCGTTTCGCACCCTCTTTGCTGCTTGAGGAGCGGGAGTTGGAAGAGGGGATGGTGGCTTTTGAAAGGGCGCTTTCACAGCTTTAGCAGTTTTTTGTGAAAGTTGAATATGCTATTGAGGCTGAGGTGGTTTGCTATGGAGCCTGTTGGAATGGAGCCTTAAGGCTTTTCCACTTTGCTGGAGGAAGCCGTGTTGTGTGAAGTTGGGGAGATCAACGAGAGAGCGAATGAGGGTTTTATATGCCCGAAAAAAAACACTTAAGCAACCCGGGTGAGGTGAATGCGGTTATCCAGGAGGTTTCACCAGAAGACTGGGTGAGTGAGCGGAAGGTTTTTCATGTGGCTTTGGAGAAGGTTGAAGAGCGAGAGGAGCCACATGTGGTTGAAGCCCAGGAGGTGCCGGCCATGGAGGAGGTTGGTGAAGCTGTGTTGATGACACCCGGTTTAGCTGCAGAGGGGTTTCCCACAGATCGCTTCCCTGCGGTGCAGTGGCTGGATGATCGACTGAATGAGGCAAATGCCTTATTGGAAAAAGCGACAAGGATGTTGGAGTTGGATAACCACAGTGGCGCCATGGAGCTTATACTCAAAGCAGCGGAGTTGGTTCCGGAGCACCCGCAGATATTGCAACTGAGGTTGCGCACGGAGGCGACTTTGTTGGTGATGTTGGAATCCAGGTTGGGGAATTTGGAAGCCATTCCTTTTGTTAAATTGCGTGATGAAGAAATACTGTGGCTCAACCTGGAGAGCAAAGCGGGTTTTGTTTTGGGCAAGATGGATGGGCGGACGAGTTTGAGCCATTTGCTTTCTCTTCCTGAAATACCGCGTTTGGAGCTAGCGCGTATACTCGTCCAGCTGTTTGAGAAGGGCGTTATTGACATTGCCCGTTAGCCCGCTTTGGGCTGCTTATTTTTTTCTTTCAAAAGGAAAGCGCTCAACTCTTTTTCTCTCCATTGGTCAAGTTTGCGGTGCAGCTCCTCCGGGCTGGTGAGGTTTTCGACAACCCAGGTTGCGCGCTGTTTTTTGCTTTCAATGTCCATTTGAGCGCCAATGCGCTCAAGGGCATGTTTTTTGGAATAGGCATTGCGCTCCATGAGGCGCTGAAGCTGCATTGGATAGGGCGCATAAATTAACAAAGTGGCCTTGAGGAGCGCATCCCCGCCTGTTTCAAAAAGCAAGGGCGCATCATAGAAAGCGATAGCCACATTTTCTGCTTCAAATTGTTGCTGTTGTTTTTGCATAAGCCTGCGAATGGCCGGAAGCATGAAAGCATTGAGGGTGTGCCGTGCTTCTGGTTTTGCAAAAATTTCTTCACCCAGGTGTTGGCGAAACGCGTCCATGGAGTGTGCTGCAATTTTGGGGAAAAGGCGCCTTATTTCCGAAAAGTGCTCCTCAAAAACCGTTCTGGCCAAGCCATCTGCATCCATAATGCCAAACCCGAAATGGCGCAAATAGCGAGCTGCCGTTGTTTTTCCCGTGGCGATCCCCCCCGTAAGCCCAATAACAAGGGTACGCATGGCGTGCTCATGCGGGCAGGGTGCGGATTGTTGAGGGCTGTTAAGCATAAAGCCGCCTCCATTATATTGTGGGCCGACTTTATTTTGACATGCTTTCCTTATGAGGCAAGTTTGGGTTTTATGGGTTATTTGCGAGTTGCTGTTTTGTCAACTCATTGCTAAACCCATGAGGATGCGTTTTGTCCGTTTGGCTTTGTTTTTTGGGTTGCTTTTGTGTTTTAAGCCGTCGACTTTGGCCGATGAGTTTGTAGGCCCGGAGACATGTCAATCTTGCCACCCCAAGGCTTATGCTCAATGGAAAAGCTCTGCACACGCGCGTGCCATGGAGGGGCTCAAACCTGAGCAGCGAAAGGATCCGCGCTGTCTCTCATGCCATGCACCTGCCTGGACGAGCCAAGCCCAACCGGGTGTAGGTTGTGAGTCCTGCCATGGAGGGGGCCAGCACTATTCCAAGAGTTTTGTGATGAAGGATGAGGAGCTTTCGCGTTTGGTGGGGCTGGTAGATCCATCCGAAAAGACATGCCGCAACTGCCATGATGGTTTTGAGCCTTCCCTGGAGGAGTTTGACTTTAAAAAGAAATTGAAGGCCATTGAGCATTGGACGCATGGACACAAACGTTCCCCATAAACCCAGGGTGGTGCGGGCGGATTTTGTTTTGTCAGCCACCCAAGAGACGCATTTTCCTGCTTCTGTGCTGCCCGAAATTGCCTTTGTTGGGCGCTCCAACGTAGGCAAATCCTCCCTGTTGAATGTTTTGACAGGGGCTTCCAAGCTGGCGCGTGTTTCACGTACTCCGGGGAGGACGCGCCTCATTAATTTTTTTGAGGTGGAGTTATATAGAGGCCCCCAAAAGCATTGTCTGCGTTTGGTGGATTTGCCCGGCTATGGCTATGCAAAAGTTTCCAAAGCTGAAGCAAAACATTTTCGGCACATGCTCAGCGCCTATATGCAGCGCAGCTTTTGCCTGAAGCTGATGGTTTGGCTTATAGACGCCAAGGTAGGGTTGACGGCAGCGGATTTGCGCATTTTAGAGTTGCTTGAGCAAAGCCCGGCACGCCTGTTGCTTGTGGCGACGAAAATGGACAAGCTGCCCAAGGTGCAAAGGAAGCTGCAGATGGAGCGCATTGCCCGCATGTTGAGCCTGCCTCGAGAAGCTGTTTTTGCCATATCTGCCAGAGAAAAGCAGGGGCTTGAGTTGCTTTGGGAAAGCATTTTGCAAACGGTGGCCTAGCTTGTTGTTAGCGGCTTCCCGTGGCAGAAAGCCCCCACATGCCTTTTTAATTGGGATAGGGTTGAGGTGTGGACAATAGCCATTTAGAACCTCAGCAAAGGAAACGTCCCCTCAGGGCCCAAGCCCATGCTTTGCTTGACAACCCGGAGCAACTCAAGCGTTTTCCACCAGAGGAGTTATATGGGCTGATCAACAGCCTGGGGCTTGAAGATGCTCTGGAGTTGGTGCAATGCATGGCGCCCGGGCAATTTTCTGCCCTTATGGATTTTGTGGCCTGGCGGGGAGACAGGTTTCAGCTGAACCCGCTCATGGTGTGGCTTAGGGCAGCATTGGGTGAGGATGAAGAGGCTTTTTGGGCCAAAATACAGGCTTTGGGTGCAGAGTTTATAGAGCTTATTTTTTTGAGATCGCTCAACATAAAGCAGGCAGAAAGCGACGAGGAAGATCCTTCTTTAGAGTTTATGGAAACCTTGGATGGCCATTTGCGTTTGGAGTTTTTGGTGACGGGGGATGCGCAGCATGTTATGCGCCGCATGATTGAAATATGGATGGGGAGGAGCGCACTGGGCTTTAGGCGTTTTTTGGAGGCGGTGCGTTGGAGTTTGCCTTCTGAGTTGGAGGAGGGGGCTTATTTTTTCCGCAACGCACGTTTGGCGGATTTGGGTTTCCCCTCCAGGGAACGCGCAGCCTCCCTCTTTGCCCGGGTGGATATAAAAAAATACCTTTTGGCTCCTCAAACACCCTCCCTGGTGGAGGTGAGTGAAAATTTTTTTGAAGAAGGGTTTAAAGCGCTTTCTGGAGAGCAGCGCATTCAGCTTGAAGCGGAGGCCCGCTATTTGGTGAATGGCTTTTTGGTGGCCGAAGAGACAGAGCTGTGGGATGCTGAAACCATTTATGACTTAAGCTGCCAAGCACGCGACTATTTAAACTTGGGGTTGCATTATATAACCTCAGGCCAAGCCTGTTGGATAGACAAAGCATGCCGGCAGTTTGGGCTTCAGAAAATTTTTCAGGTGGGCCTCTCTTTAACATTGGACTTAAAATACAGCCTCAATGGCATAGGCAAGGCGCCTCATGCACAACACCTGGCACAATGGCAAGGCCTGTGGTGGACTCTGGAGGCGTTATACCCCAGCCTCTCTGCCCTGGGTTTAAAGCGCCCTTTGCTGTGGAAAGAGGGGAAGAGAGTGATGTTTAAAACTTTGGCTGACATTGCTTTGGCCCAAGCACAGCTTGAAAAAGCCAAGCGACAAATGGCCATAATGGCAGCCCTGCACCACAATGAGCCACAAAAAGCCCTGCTGCCTTTTGGCGTGGAGTTGAAGCTGCTGCGCCCTGAGCGTTTTTTTTGCTCAGCCCTGGCCCATTTTGTTGTTGAGGGAAAAGTGCTGCCCAAGCCCTTCCCCACAGAAAACCTCAAAAGCCTGGAAGCCAAGCTATATGCTTCAGCTTTTGCAGCGCTTTCAACGGAGTTTGCACAGGCCATGCTGCTGAAAGAGCCCTTGTTTGAAGAAGCCAGGGAAATGGCGCTGAGCTGCTTGGAGCTGTTGCACGCAGAACTCGACGCCGCCAACTCCCCACAGGAGCTTTTTGGCTTGCCCCTGGAAGGCCTACCCCTATGCCCACTCGGGAAAAATGAGGCCGCTTCCACTTGAGGCTCCCCTGCACCCAAATGTCAAGAAAACCTGACATTATGTTATGTTTTAAGCGACAAAATGTCAATATTTGATGACATTATGTAGCAAAAACCAAACCCAAACCCAAAAACAATAAAACCCTCAGCTTAAAGGTAGAGTGCCGGCGCGCATGTTTTTCAAGTAGCAGCTATGGAGAGAGTTTAAGTTGAATGTTGGCCTTCTCTTCATCCATATAGGCGAGGGCTTCTCCTCCGTTTTGGAGTTTTCCAGACAAAATGGCTTCTGCGAGGGGGAGTTTGAGTTGTTTTTCTATAACTCTGGAGAGGGGCCTTGCGCCAAACTCGGGTTGGAAGCCTGTTTGGGCAAGGTGAAGGCGTGCGGCGTCCGTCAGGTGGAGGCGGAGGTTTTTCTCATGCAGTTTTGCGTTGAGTTGAGCCAACTCTTTGTCGACAATTTTAAAAATAGAGTCCATGGAGAGGGCGGAAAACACCAGCCAGGCATCCAAGCGGTTTCTAAACTCGGGGGAAAAAGTCTGCTCAATGGCTTTTTTGGCCAGCTGCATATTGTGCGTGCTGTGTTGTCCAAAGCCGAGGGACTTATATTGGGCCTCGTTGGCGCCCGCATTGGTCGTCATAATGAGGACAACATTGCGAAAGTCCGCTTTGCGTCCGTTGTTGTCGGTCAGCGTGGCATGATCCATAACCTGCAGCAGCAGGTTATAGAGCTCCGCATGGGCCTTCTCTATTTCATCCAACACCAGAACGGCATGAGGGTGTTTGCGCACGGCATCCGTCAGCAAGCCCCCCTGATCAAAGCCCACATAGCCTGGAGGCGCGCCAATAAGCCTGGAAACCGTGTGGCGCTCGGCATACTCGGACATGTCAAAGCGCAGAAACTCCACACCCAGCGCCTGCGCCAGCTGTTTGGAAAGCTCTGTTTTGCCAACGCCCGTAGGTCCTGAAAAGAGGAAGCAACCTATGGGTTTATGGGGAGCACGCAGGCCGGAGCGGGCCAATTTAATGGAGGCAGAGAGGCTGGCAATGGCTTCATCCTGTCCAAAAATGGTTTTTTGGAGCGTATTCTCAAGCTCGCGCAATTTTTGTGCTTCATCAGCGGCCACTGTTTGCGGGGGGATTTTGGCCATGTCGGCGACCACAGCTTCAACGTGTTGCACGCCAATGCTGCGGGCGCGCTCCTTGGGGGCTTTGAGTTTTTCTCTGGCGCCGGCCTCATCCACCACATCAATGGCTTTGTCGGGCAAAAACCTGTCATTCATATATGTGGCAGAGAGGTGGGCTGCGGCTTCAACGGCAGCGGCCTCATAGGGGATGCCGTGGTGGGCCTCATATTGAGGGAGGAGCCCCTGGAGTATAGCAATGGTTTCTTCAATGGAAGGCTGGGCCACCTCAATGGGTTGAAACCTTCTGGAGAGGGCTTTGTCGCGCTCAAAGGCATTTTTATACTCCTGATAGGTGGTAGCGCCAATGCACCGGAGTTTGCCTTGGTTGAGGGCGGGCTTTAAGAGGTTGGAAGCATCCAACAAGGAGCCCTGGGTGGAGCCTGCGCCGACAAGGGTGTGTATTTCATCCACAAACAAAATGGCATTGGGTTTAGCCAACAATGCCGCAATAACGGCCTTAAGCCTCTCTTCAAACTGTCCGCGGAATTGGGTGCCGGCAAGGAGTGCCCCCAAATCCAAGGAGAAGAGGTGGGCATTTTTGAAAGTTTCAGGCACTTCTCCTTCAGCAATTTTTTTGGCCAGGCCCTCTGCAATGGCCGTTTTGCCCACACCGGGCTCCCCAATATAGAGGGGGTTGTTTTTTTTCCTTCGGCAAAGCACCTGCAAAGTCCGCTGAAGCTCTGCCTTGCGTCCAATGAGTGTGTCAATGCCTTGGGCTTTGGCTTGGGCCACCAAGTCCACGCAATAGTTTTGCAAGGGGGAGTGGGTGGGCTTTTCATTTTCTTCTGCGCCTTTTTTTTCTGCCTCTGCTTTGGCCATGGAGGCGGCGGCCATGCCATGGGAAACATAGCCATGGGAGACATAGTTGAGCAGAGCCAAGCGCTTAAGGCCCTCCTCCTCAAGGAAATAGAGGGCGTGCGAGTCCTTCTCTTGGAAGAGGGCAATGAGGACGTCCGTGGCCTCCGTATGTTTTTGGTTGGCCGAGAGGGAGTGCAAGGCGGCCTGTTGCAAGACGCGCTCCACACTGGGCGTATGCTGCAGCCCACGTTTTGAGTTGGGAGGAAGCTTTTGCACCGTATTTTCAAGGAAGGTGGAGAGGCGCTCTGAGAGTTTTGGAATTTTAACACCGCAAGCGCCAAGTGCCTCTGCGCAGCGTGTGGAAGAAAGCAAGCCCCACAGCAGATGCTCCAGCGTGAGATACTCATGCCGCATGGCCTTGGCCAACGCCTGGGCTTTGCCTATGCCCCTATGCAACTCTTCGGTGAAGAACAAGCTTAAGGCTCCTCCGGCTCCATGCTCAAACGCAAGGGGAACTCATGTGCGATGGCCAAGGCCTGGGCACACTCCACTTTGGTTTCAGCAATTTCTCGAGTATAAACGCCCGCCAGGCCAATGCCCTTGAGGTGCACCTTCCACATGGTTTCAACGGCCTCATTTTCGGGTTTATGGAAAATGTCCATTAAAACCCGGACGACAAAATCCATGGTGGTATAATGGTCGTTGTGGATGAGCACTTTATAGAGAGGGGGTTTTTTAAGTTGAGCCCTCTGCTCAACCTCAATGGCCGTCTCAATGCTGGGGCTGGTGGGAGAGGAAATGGGCATAGGGGCCTTTTAGCTTTTTTTATATGCGCTTTGGGCGGGTTTTTGAGGGCTGCCTATGGGTTGAGGGCTACATAGGGGTTGAGGGCCCATAGGGGGAGAAGGCTTCTGTGTGTTGTTGCCAGGCGCGGGTATGGGGGAGGGCTTGCAAGAGGGCCTTAACGGGGACGGCCAAGCCCAGGGTAGTATAAGCAATGGGGCCCACCCGGGTATGTGTTTTGTGCAGGGGAAAGTTTTTGGCCAGAGGGAGGAGCCAGTTTCTGGCTGAAGGGAGGTGTAGAGCATAGAGGCGGCGCAAGGGGAGGAAGACATATAGCATCCAATCGGCCTTGGAATAGAGGAAGCAGCCAGGCGTATTTTTTTCGAAGTTGCTGACCAACTCGAAGAAGAAGCGTTGGCCTCGGCTGCGGTCGCCCTTCACCTCCACACCGAGAGTTTCCTCCTGTTTTTCCCAGAGCAGGTCGACCCCCAGGCGTTGAAAGCGCGGCTCCTCCTGCACATTGTGGATGAAGGCTGTCGGGCATTGTTGGCGCATCCACTGGCATGCGAGCGCGACAGCCCTGTTGGCGGCACCCATAACGGAATGCATGCTATAGCTTTTCAAAAGGGGGCCTCTTGGCTTAAATAGGGGGAGGACATATAGACCGATTTTACTTAGAACTGATTTGATTCTCCAGACCGGTTTCAATTTGGCATGAGGTCGAGGCGGGCGAGGCCTAAGTCCCGAGGGTCAGGCGCGATGGGAGTGCACTTAAGTGCATGACCTGAGC
>WRKR01000017.1 GCA_009782175.1 Cystobacterineae bacterium | reverse complement strand
CTCCCTCGGAGGGCAGCATTGCTGTTCTACTTTTGCAGACGGAGGAGCGGTTCATGCGTGAAGGAAAATTCAACGAAGGAAAATTAAACGAAGGAAATTTTTTAAACGACGCTGAGCGCCGGTTGCTCTGCGGCATAGGCGCCATTTTGGAAGTGCTCCAGAATAAAGGTTTTGAAGAATCCGCCTTTGTGGCGCACAAAATTTCTTCTCTGCTTAAGTGGCCAGGCGGTGCGCAGCACCTGGAAGACATTTTCACCGTGCTGTGTGACGCCATAAAAAAAGAGCACGCCTGCATAACAAAATATTTGAGCTCCCTTCTGGGAATGCTGAACGAGTCCATTGCTGAAGCCAAAATGCAAGCCCAAAAAATGGAAGCCAAAATGCAAGCCAAAAAGGAAGCCCTGCTGGTGTTTTTCCCTTTGGCCACGTCGAAGCAGCCCACCGGAAAGCGGAACTGAACATGAAAAACGATGAAGCCTTAAAAGGGTTGAAGCTGCTGAGCGGTGCGGTGCGCCTCAAAATATTGCGAGCCCTCTCCGAGGGCGAAAAAAACGTGGGCGAGTTGGCGCGCATTGCACGTGTGCCAAGCAGCACGGTCTCTCAGCAGCTGATTGTGCTGCGCAAAAGTGGCGCGGTTGCGAGCAGAAAAAGCTCGCCGATGGTTTTTTATTCCCTTGCTGACGAAAAAATTTCTGAACTCCTCAAAACATTGGAGCGACTATATGCACCGAAATAAAGAGAGTAGCATTTGCTGGCGCAGAGAGCTGGAGCACAAAACTTTGGCTGAACGCCAAATACAAAGGGGGAGCCATGAATAAAAAAATCCTCAGGGAAATTGTGCGAGTGCTGTGGCCTCCAGTTGCTGTGTTGTGTTTCTTTTTGGGTTTTACCCTGGGCTATAAAGGTTGTTAGGCGGCCCAACGGCGCTGCTGTCTCCATAGCTTAAGCTTGCCTTGTTGCAGCTGCCCAGCTGCGCCCTCCACATAGCAGCGCAGTTGGGCCATGCACTCAAATGTCAACAAAACCTGACATTGTGTAATATTTTAAACGACAAAATGTCAATAAAAGCATACACTTTTGGGGAGTGAAAAGCGCGCCTTGGGGCCATGCTGTTGTTTTCGCTTAAGCAAGCGCATTTTCTTCCTTCATGGAGCGGAGGGAAGCTTGAGCTTCCCTTCGTTGAAACCGCTCTGGAAACGCCGTAGAAACG
The DNA here is from genome assembly GCA_009782175.1 of Cystobacterineae bacterium. Taxonomy (GTDB): domain Bacteria; phylum Myxococcota; class Myxococcia; order Myxococcales; family Myxococcaceae; genus WRKR01. The sequence goes on along the minus strand of WRKR01000017.1, from coordinate 54,124 downwards.
CTCTAGGTGGTTGTGCTGTGGTTTTGCTTGGAAGCGGGGCGGGTGGCTTCAATCAGCCCATAGTGCCCATCCTTGCGCCTATAAATAACGTTGAGCTCAGCGGACTGTGTATTGGTGAAGACAATAAAGTCATTGTCGAGCAAGTCCATTTGCATGACGGCCTCATCCACCGTCATGGGTTGGGTGACAAACTCGTTGGTTTTAATGACACGCGGGTTTAAGGCAATGCCGCTTTCTTCCGCGACGGAAACTTCCATAACGTCATGCCGGATGTGCATCTCATTCTCCTCATGGAAATATTGAGGTGGACGCTCATGGCGGTTGTGGCTTTTGAGACGGTCTTTATAGCGACGCAGTTGTTTCTCAATGCGCTCCATGGCCTTGTCCAGAGAGGCATACATGTCCTCGCTTTTTTCCCTCCCGCGGAGGACAAAGGGGCCGGAAGTAATGGTAATGTCGGCTTGGTGCAAGTGCCGCTCCAGCGAGAGGACGACATAGGCTTCTCCTGCCCTGTCGAGGTATTTATTCGCTTTCTCTACTTTCTCTTGGGCATAGTTTTTAAGGCTGTCAATCGGGTCCATGTGGCGAAAGGTGATGTTCATTTGCATGCGATAAAATCTCCAACGCAAGAGGGACAGAGCTACGAGGGTGTTGTTGAGAAAAAGGCCCAAAAGCATTCCCAAAACTTTGCCTTATTCCGGGCTTGCGAAGAGCCATGGGCAAGAAAGCAAAGCACTGCGGCAAAGCACTGAGGACGTCTTCTGAGCACAAGTGGATTCTAGTTGGGTTTTTAATGCTTGTGTGAAGTTAGTTTGCCTTGGCTGCGGTTTTTATGTGGGCCATGGCCTCTGCAAGGGAGGGCCATGTGAGGAAGGCGGCTCTAAAGCGCAGCTTTTGTCCTTTGGGGTTTTCACCTGGCCTCCCTCCAGGGGCCCCCTAAAAATAGCGTTTGCGTTTGCTGGAGGGGAGGATGCCCAGCATTTCTCTATATTTTGCAATGGTTCTGCGGGCAATATCGATGCCTTTGGCTTGGAGGAGCTCTGCGAGTTTTTGGTCGGAATAAGGTTTTTGGGGGTGCTCTTGTGCCACAAGCTGGCGGAGGTGGCTTTTAACGGCTTGGCTGGCGAGCTCTTCTCCTCCTGCGCTGGAGGAGATGGAGGAGTTGAAGAAATATTTCAACTCAAAAATACCTTGAGGCGTATGCACATATTTGTTGGTGGTGGCGCGGGAAATGGTGGACTCGTGCATGCCAATGTCCTCCGCAATATCGCGCAAAATGAGCGGCTTTAAATGGTCCACGCCTTTTTCGAGGAATTCAAGCTGAAACTTGATGAGGCTTTCTGTCACCTTATAAATGGTGCGCTGGCGTTGGTGGATGGAGCGAATAAGCCACAGGGCGCTTTTGAGTTTTTCCTGGACAAAGTTTTTGGTAGCGCCGGGCGACAAGCTGCCCTGCCTCAAGGCATTCCTATAGGTATGGGAAATGCGCAGTTTAGAGAGGCCATTGTCATTGAGTACAATGGTATAACTCTCCCCATGTTTATAAATATACACGTCCGGCGTAATATGCGGAGCATCCTCCCCGGAGTGGTTGCGCCCTGGTTTGGGGTTTAGGGTTTTAAGCAATTTGGAGCATTCAACTATCTGGGCCAGGGGGACTTTCATTTCCTTGGCAATGGCCGGCAAGTTGGTGGACTCGAGGAGTTTGAGGTGGCGTTTAATAATGGTGCTGAGCAAGCGTGTTTGCGCAGAAGGTTGGGTTTTGAGTTGGAGCAGCAAACACTCTTGCAAGTCTCTGGCCGCGCAACCCAAAGGCTCCAGGCGTTGAATGTGCTGCAAGACGCGCTCTGCAAGCCACAGGGGGACATCGGCCTCATGCGCCAGGGCAATCAGCGGATCCCCCTCCAGCGCAGGCAGCACCAAATAACCGTCGTCGTTGAGGTTGCCCAAAATGAGCAGGGCAATGCGCTGCTCCGCGTCGTTGAAGCGCATGAGGCGCACCTGAGCGAGCAAATGCTCAAAGAGGCTTGTGCCTTTAACCACATGGCTTTCGAAGCTTGAGGACTCGTCCTGCTCTGTATATTTGCCTTTGTCCTCAGGCAGCGCCTCCCGGAATTGGTCGCTGTTGAGAAAAGCATCCCAGTCCATTTCCGGAGGGTTGTCCTGCGCCGTATACTCAGGGGCATTTTCCGGCACAGGAGGCTCAAAGTCCGCCGGAGCCTCCGCCATATCCGCCTCCAGTGAAAGCTCCCCGGGCCCATAATGCTCTGCCTCCAGCTCCAATTTTTCTTCTGTGGCCTCCAAAACAGGGTTTTGCTCTATTTCTTCTTGGAGTTGCTCCAGAAGCTCCAACTGGGAGAGCTGAAGCAGTTTAATGGCCTGCTGCAGCTGAGGCGTCATCACCAGCTGCTGTGCAAGCTTCAAACTTTGTCGCATTTCCATCGCCATGGTTTGTCGCCATTCTCCTTAAAAGCCTATATCAGACAAAATTCGTGCCAACTTTTGGAGAATAGCAAAGGGGAAGCCCAAACCCTAGCGCTATTGTGCGGGAGCAGACAGGAAAAGCCTGTTTGCGTGCTGGGCCAGGCTTTTGCTGAAGGCTCATAACCTATGGAAATAACCAGGGGGCTTGTTTTTGGAGAAGGAGGGGGCCGTGGGCCGTGGCCAGCTATGAGGTAGAGGGGCCTGTATTTTGTATAGAGGCAGCCGGGGGTTGGAGCTGAAAGTTTTCGCCCAAATAGAGGCTGCGTGCGAGGGGGGAGAGGCTGAGTTTTTGAGGGGAGCCTTCTTCGCGTATTTTTCCATGGACAATGAGGTAGGCCCGGTCGCAAACACGCAAAGTGTCTTGTACATTGTGGTCCGTAATCAATATGCCCAAACCTCTGGCTTTAAGGTGAGCAATTTCTTTTTGCAGCTCAGCAATATTAATAGGGTCCACGCCGGCGAAAGGCTCATCCAAGAGGAGAATGGCGGGGTTGGCGAGCAAAGCGCGTGCAATTTCCGTGCGTCGCCTTTCTCCGCCGGAGAGGTTTTCGCCGAGGTTGTCATGCACGCTTTCCAGGGAAAATTCCGCCAACATGCTTTGTGCGCGTGCCTCTCGTTGGGCTTTGCTCAACGCTTTGTCCAGCTCCAGGACGGCAAGGAAGTTTTGCCTTACGGTTAATTTTCGGAATATGGAAGCTTCTTGAGGCAAATAGCCCAGCCCCAAGCGTGCGCGCTGGTGCAGGGCCAAGCCTGTTAAATTTTTGCCGGAGAGGTGGACGTGGCCGGCGTTGGGTTTAAGCAAGCCCACAACAAGGTTAAAGCTGGTGGTTTTTCCTGCACCGTTGGGGCCCAGGAGGCCCACCACCTCTCCGGGGGAGACGCGGAAGGAGACGTTGTTGACGACTTTGTGCTTTCTAAATTGCTTCACCAGGGCATTGGCTTCTAAAACACCTCTCATAGGGCCTCCCAGGGCCAGAAAAAAGAGCAAACCCCAGGCAGAGGGGCATATGCATTTTCCATGAAAAACTCAAGGTGAGGACAACTCGAAGACGGTTTTTGCGTTTTCCACGGTGAAGGTGTGTTTGCCGGAGACAAAGCTGATGCGGCTTCCGCGGAGGTGGCTGTTTCCCTCTTTAACTTCAGGCTCCCCCGTGAGGACAATAATGCCCCGACGGTTGTCCAAGTGGGCGGTTTGGCTTTTGGCCCAGCGAAGCTCATCCTGCACCTCAACTCCCCCGGTGGCGATGGCTTTTTGAAGTTGCCCCTTCTCATCATAAAAAGCACGCAGGGAAGGCGAGCGTATCAGCATGGGGCCACGGCGCAGCTGCACCTGCCCCTCCCACGCGGCCGTTTGGCTGTTGCGCTCAATTTTGAGTTGCTCCGCCACAATTTCAACCTCAGCCACCGAGGAACTCTCTTTAGCGCCCCCTTGGGCAGCCTCTTTGGCGCCGTGGGACTCGCTCAGCAAGGTTTGGGGGGTTTCCACAATGGCTTCTTTTTTGCGTGTATCCAAAAAAACTTTTGTCCCACGCACGGAGCCACCTATAAATTGGGCTTCGGGCTTCCCCACCACCTCCAGGAGGCCCGTCTCATTGTTAAAAAAGGCCTGCTCCCCCTTGGCGCGGTTTTGGTTGTCATTGGCTTCCACGTGGCCATGCGCCTCAATGCGCACAATGGTGCGCTCACTCGTATAAAAAACAAAGAGTTTGTCACAGTGCAGCTCCATGTCCTCACTGCGCACATGCGCATTTTCGCGGTATACGCTTTTGTTTTCATTGCCCAGCACCTGAAGTTGCTTGGCGGAAATTTCAATTTTTTTGGCAGGCGGCTCCTTCACTCCCGGGGAGGAGCTGGCCCCTAAAAGCCACAGGAGCACCCCTAAATAACTCATGGCCTTCCCTCCGGAGGAGGTTTGGCTGGAGACAAGGGTTTGCTTAAATGGGTTTTAACAGCACCTTTAAACTCACAACTTTTGGTTTTTTTCTCACAGGTGGCGGACTGTGCCTCCAGCGTGTTTTCTTCTTGCCACAGGCGCAAGGGGGCTTGGGTTTGTGCAAATATGTTTCCGAGTTTGTCTTTATGGCCATAGGCGGTGGTGCCTTCGCCAAAACCATTCTCCTGGGTTTGTAGCGTCCAACGGACGAAGGCCCAGGCCTCTTGGCTTTGCAGGTGAATGTTGAGGCGCTCCGCATAAAAGTGGAATTGCTCTGGAACCCACAACAATGTAGCCTGCCTGGACTTCAGCAGCTGTTGTTGGGGCAAAAAACGGACTTCTGAAAGCTTTCCAAGCAGCTGCAATTGCTTGCCTTCAACGTTATAGAAGTGGACATTTTTCAAAAAAAGCCCCTCCTCCTCCTTAGGGGGTGTTGAAGGCAGGGCGGGCATGTAGCAGGCCGACACAACGGCCCAAAGGAGAGCGGCGGCACAGAGGGCGGAGGGCCGAAGGCGCATGAGGGGGAAAGGAATGGGGTTGAAAAAAGCACGCCCCCAATAGTACACGCAAGCGTCTTTTGACAAAACGGCGGGTTTGGGTAATGCGTCTGGGCGGCCCATGGCCTTTGCTTCCTTGTTGTGCAGCTTTTTCTCCTTCCTTCTCTTGTAGCAAAGTGAACAAAATATGTCCCTAAAGTCTCTGGTGGTTGTCGAATCCCCGGCCAAGGCCAAGACAATTTCTCAATTCCTGGGCAAGGACTATACCGTATTGGCCAGCATAGGCCATGTTGTGGATTTGCCCGAGAGCGGTTTAGGCGTAGATGTTGAGGAGAATTTTGCGCTTTCCTATGAGGTGAAAAAAAAAGAGGTGGTGGGCAAGCTCCGCCAAGCGCTGAAGGGGGTGGATGAGCTTTTTCTCGCCACGGACGAAGACAGGGAGGGTGAGGCCATTGCTTTCCATTTGGTTTCCGTGCTGAAGCCCAAAATTCCTGTGAAGCGGATGGTTTTCAACGAAATAACCAAGAAAGCCATTGTGCATGCCAAAGAGCATTGGCGTGAGATAGATCCGCTGTTGGTTGATGCGCAAGAGGCGCGCCGCGCTTTGGATCGACTCTATGGCTATGAGGTTTCCCCGGTGTTGTGGCGCAAGGTGAAGACGGGGCTTTCGGCGGGGCGCGTGCAAAGCCCCTCCATCCGCCTGTTGGTAGAGAGGGAGCAGGAGCGCATGCGTTTTTGCGTGGCCTCGTTTTTGGATTTGCAGGCCCTGTTTTCAGGCCCTCCTCCTTTCCATGCGCAGCTTGTGGCACTCGACGAGAAGCGTATTGCGCAAGGCAAGGACTTCGACGCCCAGGGCCTGTGCACCACCCCTGCCTATGTATTGAAAAAAGAAGAAGCCCAGGCCTTGCTGAAGGCGCTTGAAGGGCAGCCTTTGCTTGTAACAGAGGACATACAAAAACCCAGCCGCTCCTCTCCAAAGCCTCCGTTTATGACTTCTACTTTGCAGCAGGAAGCGGGGCGCAAGCTGAGGCTTTCAGCCAAGCAGGTGATGGGGCTTGCGCAAAGCCTCTATGAGCGCGGCTATATTACCTATATGCGCACGGACTCCACGCAGCTTTCACCTTCAGCCGTGGCTTCAGCACGTGGGCAAATTGAAGCGTTGTTTGGCAAAGAATACCTCTCGCCTTCCCCCCGGCAATTTGCCAAAAAAGTAAAAAACGCCCAAGAAGCCCACGAAGCCATACGCCCCGCGGGAGAACGTTTTGAGACACCGGAAAGCCTGAAAACTCAGCTGAGCCCCATGGAGTGGAAGTTATATGAGCTCATCTGGAAACGGACTTTGGCCTCTCAAATGGCAGATGCACAAGGCCTAAGCCGCACGGTGAAGATGGTGGGGAAGCTGGTGGATACAAAGCTCCCCTGGAAGGCGGCGGAGTTTGTGGCTTCCGGGAGGACACTCCAGTTTGTGGGCTATTTGCGCATTCATTCCGACTTGGCAGAAGGTGAAGAGGGCGAAGAGGGTGGACTGGACAGGCCGCTTCCGGCCTTGGCTTTGGGCCAGGCACTCAAGCCACAGGAGCTGGAGGCGCGCGCCCACGAGACGCAGCCGCCTGCGCGTTATACGGAGGCGACGCTGGTTAAAAAGCTGGAAGAGTTGGGCATAGGAAGGCCCTCCACCTATGCTTCCATTTTGGAGACGCTGAAGGCCAAATATGTGCAAAAACGCGGGCAAGCTTTGGTGCCCAGTTGGACGGCCTTTGCTGTTGTACAGCTTTTGGACAAGCACTTTGGGGAATTGGTGGATTATGCTTTTACGGCGCGCATGGAGGATGACTTGGATGAGATTGCTTCTGGGGAGAAGCAGAAGCTCCCCTATTTGAAACAATTTTATTGGGGAGAGGGGACAGCCAACTCTCCTGGGCGCTCGGGTTTGTTTTCCCTCGTCAGAGACGAGTTGGACTCCATTGATGCGGCAGAAGTGAACAGCATTATATTGGGCAAAGACGAGGAGGGTGAGCTGGTAGTCGTAAAACCCGGCCGTTTCGGCCCCTATATTAAACGTGGCGAGGAAACAGCCTCCCTGAGTGAAGAGGTGCTCCCTGACGAGTTGACTGTGGACAAAGCTTTGGAGCTTTTGAGGGCGCCCAAGGGAGACAAAGCCTTGGGGGTTGAGCCCAAAACAGGCAAAACGGTTTTTTTGAAAGCAGGTCGTTTTGGCCCCTATGTGCAACTGGGAGAAGCAGAGGACAAACAAAAACCCAAAACCGCTTCCTTGCTGAAACACCAGCAGCTGGAGACTTTGACACTGAAGGAAGCTTTGCAGTTGCTCTCCTTGCCCAAATTGTTGGGAGAGGTTGAAGGCAAGGAGGTATGGCTTTATACAGGGAAGTTTGGCCCCTATTTGAAGCATGGCACCCAAAGCCGCAACTTGGGTGAAGCCTATGAGAGCAAACTTTTTGAGTTGTCCCTGGAAGAAGCGCTACGCCTTTTGAGCGAGCCTCAAAAACGCATGCAGGGGCGCCCCTCTGAGGCACCCGCGCAGAGTTTGGGAAAATGCCTGGAGACAGGCCGGGATATTTTCCTCAAAAAAGGGCGCTTTGGCCCCTACGTAACGGACGGGGAAAGCAATGCCTCCCTGAGGCAAGGCGACGAGGCTTCCACCTTGGGCATAGAGCGCGCCACAGAGCTTTTGCAGCTGAGAAGAGCGTGGATTGCCGCGCAAGGTGGGAAAAAACCCAAAGCCAAAAAGGCAGCAGCGAAAAAAGCACCCAAAAAAGCTGTTGGAGAAAGCACCGTGCAAAAAACAGCTTCGAAAAAAACCGCTCCCAAGCCGAAGTTGGTGGCCGCCAAAACCCAAACGCGAAAAAAGGCGAAAAGCCCAGCCAAAGCGACAAAGCGCTCGGCCAAGCCCACCACCACCGCCGCCAAGCCTGCACCCAAGAGGACAAAAGCTTAATGAAACCTGGCTAAAACTCAAACTGAGCAATGAGAGGAATATGGTCCGAAAGGCCATGAAAGGGGCTGCTTAAGTCCCCAAAGCCATGGGTGTCCGCCATGTTTTCCCAATGGATGTCGGCTGAAGAAAAAATATGGTCCAAATGCAGCCTCAGTTGCATAAAACCTGCCGTCACAAAATCCTCTTGTTTTTCATTTAACAGCACCCTCACATCCGCCAAGCGCCCATGGCTTAAAAGCATTTCATACACGGGGGAGTGGGGCCAGGCGTTAAAATCCCCACAAACAATGCAGGGCGCTTCTATTTTTGTCTTTTTTATATAGTTTAAAAGGCGTCTGGCTTCCCCCATTTGGTTTCGCCCAAAACCCATTTTTTGCCTGGAAATCCAATACCTTTTTGTCAAAGGAGAGGGCAAGCTCAAATGTGTATTATAAACATGTAGTTTTTTATTTGTTTCCAAGGCTTCCAACAGCAGGTGGGCACAAATCCTTTTTTGTTTCAAATATTTAAACTTTTGTGTTCCGGTCAAAACAAAGGGCTCAATGGTTTCGTTGAGCACACGAAAGGAGGAGGAGCGTATAAAAATGGCCAACCCCGTTGTATAAAACACTACATTTTTAAGGCGATAGGCATGAGCTGGGAAATAATATCCCTCATAGGGGAAGGGCAGGCCCTGGTTCAAAAAGGCCTCTTCCCACTCTTCTGCAAAAGTATCCATTTGGGCTTTTTCCGGAGAAATGGTCCTAAAAGCCCGAAGGGATTTAAACTCTATTTCCTGAAAGCAGACAATGTCCGGCAGCGGAGTGAGTTGGGATAAGGCCAGAGAAATTTCTTTTTGCGGTTTCCTTCCGCTCAATATCCCCTTGGTATTGCTGCTGAAATAACGAACGTTATAGCTCAAAATCCTCATGAGAAAGAAAGCTCATGCATAGAAAAGCATAGAAAAACCCCGTGCCCATGCCACAAGCTTCCCCCATGCAGACTTAAGCCTTGCCAACAACAATGTCTATCTCGCTTTGGAGCATTCAGCCTTGCAGGCATCAATGGCGTCTTTGCATCCAGGCTTGCAGTTGTGTTGTTGCGACCTATCTATATTTTTTTTGCAAATGTCTTCGCACATTTTTTGAATGTCCCCGCAGGTTTTTTTGCATTCTTGCACAGACATTCCACCGGAGGCCAAAGCCAAGCCCGAGCACAGCATGCCTATATACACCATGCCCACCATCAGTATTTTTCGCATATTTTTCTCCAGCCTTTTTGAAACGCTTTTCTCAAATAGCAGTTTTTTCTCTCTCTTTCAACAAGCTCAACGGCAAACATGTCCTGGGTAGGGGGTTTCAGCCACAACGCGCCTGACGAAGGAGAATGGCCAAGTGGAACCGGCCTAAGCCGCTTCAAAGTTAAATTGATTCTCCAGACCGGTTTCAATTGAGGCTCGTTGCACTCGCCTGCACTCCGCTCCATGAATGAAGAAAAAGCATGCTTTTTCTTCATTCTCTCCGCTCCGCTTGGACATGAGGTCGAGGCGGGCGAGGCCCCAATTCCGAGGGTCAGGCGCGATGGGAGTGCACTTAAGTGCATGACCTGAGCGAAACCGGAGCCCAACGAAGAGATCATGTCAAAGTGGAACCGGCCTTAAGGCACAGGTGAGGTGAGGACGAAAAATATGCCTTGATAATAGGCATTAAAGGCATTCATCAGCACCGTAAAAAACGGCCAAGCCGCTGCTACGCCGCCCACCATTAAGACGTGCCCAATGAGGCTATATTCTACCATGGCTTGCCCGCGCTGAAGGCGGCGCCTGCTTTTCCTGGGTGTCGACATTGTTTTCTCCTATTTTTCAGGGGCTTTGCCCATTAACAACAAATATATTCCCACGTTATTTTGCTTTGGCTCAAAAGAAAAATTGGCCACCATCCGCTCGTTGGAGGCTTCCAGGTTGCTGCGCCCTCCCTCTTCTTTCTCTTGAATGTTTTTCCAGCCTTTGGCCAGCAGGGCCTCTTTATAAAACTGTTTCACCTCTAGCAGGCTGTGGTTTTCAACAAGGGCAGAATAGGAGAGGCGGCTTTGGCCTTCAGGCTCCACAAATATAATGGTTTTCGCCACACTCGCTCGGGGGTGTACGGGAACCTCTTCAGGCAGCTGCTCTCCTTCAACCTCTGAGGCCGGCCTGCTGCGCGAAGGAAATACCATGGTTTGCTCCCCCTGGCGTATATAGGAAACCAAGTGCAGCTCTTCTTCAAACCAGTCCATATAGCCCATGTAGCCGGCAAAAGGGCTATACTCATGGGACACATGGTGGAGGCCTCGCAGTTTAAACTCTTTCTCATAGAAGGCGCGAAGTTGCGCCGGGGTGTCCGTGGTAGAAAACCAAGCCATTTCCACAGGTTTTCCATCTGCAAGCACGGTGGAGTGAAAGCTTTGGGGGGTGCTGCCCGGATAAACAGGCAAGCCTTGCATGGCCACAGGCAGAGGGGGTGGGCTTTCTGTTTCCTCTTCCAAGGGGGCAGGTGGGGCCTCAGGGAAAAGCACGGGGGACAAGGCTTCAGGCGCTTGGAGGATGGACTCCAGCTTTTCTTCGTCAGAGCGGCGCTCCATCCAAGCCAGGCCCACACCCAGGCATGCGCCCAACACCGCCACGCCAAGCAGGCTTTTCCCTATGGGGAGTTTTATAGCTTGAGGCCCGCTCGCCATTGCCCTTTTCTCCTTGTGCGCTATTTCAGTTCGCGTCCCATATAGGTTTTTTGGCGATTGCCGCAAACCTCTTGGTAGGTTTTGCCCGCGGCACCTTTTCTTCCCCATGGGGTAGACTCAAAACCCTCAATGTCTGGAGAGGAGCAGTCTTTGGTTCCTTTAAATTCTGTTTCGGCTGTCCCTGTGTTATCACCATAACCGCCCAAGACGCCCCCGAGGCTGGGCCAGTCCATGGTGATGACCCATTTCGTGATGATTTTTTCGTCTTCTCCTTTTTTGGCGAGATCATTCGCCTTGGACTCTGCATTGCCATGTTTAGATGAACCTTTATAAACACTTTGGACGCGTCCACCTAAAAGAGAGCTGCGGCTTGCATCTTGATCCCCTTTGGTGAGGGCCCAGGTGTCTGCCATGACAGAGAAGCGTTGCTCGTTGAATTCCCACACGCCTTGTCCCTTCGCTTTGTCTGTTACCTTGGTGTTTCCGGCCCATTCTTGAAAAAAGTTTTGCAAGAGTCCCGTGTTGGTGACGCTCATCTTGGCTTTGCAGGTATAAAGCCCCCCGTGGTTCACCGTATATTCGGGCGCCCCCATCCCCAGCAGGCCCAGGACACTGTTTACTACACTGCCCATGACATTGGACAATAAGCTTTGGCCCAAATTGTTCAGCATATCACCCACATCCATATTGCCCAAACCGTCCATCATTTTATTGGAATCGTCGAGAAGGCCTTCTGCTTTGTCTAGAAAACCATCCACCATATCCAGAACACCACCCATGCCGCCTGAGTTGGAGCTCTTGGGGCTGTTCGAGTCCTTAGAGCCGCTTGAGCCGCCTAACAAACCGCCAAACAAACCATCTAATAGCCCTCCCCCTCCCGTCAGCTTTTTGATAGGACCTGAGGAACCGTTGAGGTGTGTGGCTATGTCTTGGTCTTCCTTGCATCCAAGGTTGGTCTTCTTCCAATTCACAGAAGTCATGGGGCCTGTTCTGGAGCTCAGGCCTTCATAGTAGTTTTGCAGATGGCCCTCCAATGGACTGGCTTTGACTTGCTTCTCTAGATAGTCGAGGTGCGTATAGTCCCAGGGGCTGGAAACCACCACTTCTTGCAAGTCCAGGCGAAAGCGCATGAGGTCGTCTGAAGCGAGCACATAGAGAAAGGTGGGCACCAGCGCCACCATGAGTATGGCCAACTCAACCGTGGCTTGTCCTCGGCGGCGGGGCATGGCTTTGGGGCTTCTCTCTTTGGAGCCTGTCTTTGGCGTGCTCATTTCTCCTGCTCCTTCGTTAGGCCGAATTTGCCCTCAGCGGGGACGCCCATTCCGGGCAAATCCGCATCTGTATTTCCCCCGATGCCGGCAAGACTGCCCAGCGCTCCAAGGCCGCCGGAAGAGCCTGCTTTCTTCAAAACATCTTTCATTTCGTTTTGGCTAAAGGGATGCAGCTTGGCGCGCCAATAAGGGTCGAAAAGGTTGGGGGCAAATTTCCAGTTTTCCATGCGGTGAAAATAAACCAAGGCCTTGCTGAGCGCCGCCCCCTCTCTGTTGGGTGAAAACTTCAGCTTTCCTTGTGGCCTCTGGCCGTGGTTGAGGGTTATCTCACTCTTGCTGTTTATTTCCCAGGGGCGCTTCGCCTTGTTGCATTTGTTCTTCTGGTCGGTTGTCATCGCCAATTCCTGCGTGACATAAGAATAGACAGCGGGCTGACCCCAACCACGCTCTTTATCACTCAGGCGATAGTTGATGAAACAGTTGCCGGTGCTTGTGCAGTCATCCTTGTCATCAGCAAAGAGTCCCTTGTATTTGTCGTGTTTCTCTCCCTTGTGCCCCCAGGTGTGGTTGTTGCCTGATGGACTTTTGCTCGAACCGGCACTCGTCACACCCAAGGCAACACCAATGCCCGGCATGTCAATGACTTGCGTGAAAAGAACAACTCCCATTCCTGCACGTGCGCAAGAAAACTTTCCTTTTGAATCTTTCTTGGCTGCACTGCAAAAATTGTCGGTCAGCTGACCATAGACTGTATAGGGAATGCCAATGCCGATGCCATCGGGGTCGGGAATGTTTTCACCGAGCAGATCTTTCAAATATTCCTCATGGAAAAAAAGCGGAATTTGAGTGCCCATATTGATAATAAACAGATGCGTCATGCGCAAAAACGGCGGACGTGCGGCATTGACCACATTGCTCATTATTTCACGGCGGTTATCTATCGCCGACTTGGAGGGGCAGTTTCGAATGCCGCCACTGGGTTCACCCAAAGGTGAGCCTTCCAGAGCGCAGGCAAACTCAGCCTCGTTAATTTTGCCCACCCCATCATGAATGCTTGTGGCACATTCTGCATTGGTGTCTTCCAGTTTCTTCAGCTCTTTTCCATATCTGATGGTGTTTTTGGCTTCAGTCACCGCCTTTCGTTGTGAGGCATGAAGGTCGTCAGCCAGCTGGGTAAAAGCCTCCACTGCTTTGTTGAAAGGGTCTTCCATGTTGTTTATTTTTTTAGAATATTTGTTGACAGCCATGATATATTTAATGGCCCTAATCAACACCCGAATGCCATGCAAGCAATGCTGCCATTGGAATGGGGGGCAGGCTGCAAACTCCAAAGCTGCTGAAGTAAACATGGCGATGGCGCCACCCCAGAGCCAGGGCATGGAGGAGCTGGCAATGGCCATATAGGCATGGACGCTGGTCATCGACACAAAGGCAGCGGCAATGGCCCGGTTGGAATAGGCCAAATAATTCATGGCGCGCGCCTCCACCACGGCCATGGAAAAAGCCATGGCATCGGCATGGGACTGGATGCGGATGCGCTCATGTACCACATTGGCAATGGAAAAACTCATCATCAAAGTGGTGGCCAGCAAGAGCATGGTCACACACCCCAGCACCATCACCTGCCCTCTGCGTTGGCGCTGTTTTCGAGCAAGGCCCTTGTTGTGTTGCCGGGGTTTTAGGGTTTTAAGTTGAATGGTGCTTTCCACGGGCTCTCCTCCACAAAATCAATTTCCGCACTCACTTTGACCGCTCAAATTGCTCGTCACAAAGTCAGACTGCATGCGCAAGGCATATTTGGCGCGAATGGGCACCACATAAACCTTTTGGTTGGCCAAGCTTTTTCTTATGCTTTCGGGGCTGTCCTTGGGCCCCGTGACGCCGGTGGCCGTGGTGTTCATGCGCACCACATCTTTAAACAAGGTCGCGTGTTGTGCCTCTTGCCCTCGAGAAATATAAAAAATGACTCTGTCCACAAAGGGGATGAAGAGCCTATAATTAAAAGTCAACTCTATAGAGAGTTTTTTGGACTTGAGCTTTTGCAAAGAGTTGGGCGTCTCAGGATAATCAAAAAGGTTGGTTCCTTGACCAGGCTGGCTTCCAGCTTCGCCTGAGGTGGGGGAACAAATGGCAACCTGGGCATATTTCAAACCGCTGTTTTCAGGAAATTGATTGTTCTTCAGGTCGCCCATCTTCTTGGCATAATCCGAGGCACTTCTTGTGCTTTTTACGGTTTCTGCCCCTTGGGAGCCCCCTGATTTTTCACTGATAACAGGCAAAAGCACAGCCAATGCCGCCAGCTCCATGGCCTTCTTGTCGGCATTGTGCAAAATGCCCGCGCGCACAGCTTTGAAGGCTGCATATTTGGTCATCGAGCGGGCTTGGTGCATCAACGCCAATTGAATAATGCCCAAAATCAAAAACACAAACAGTGGCATCACAATGGCCGTTTCCACAGCGGCTTGACCGAGCTGCCCTCGCCCTCTTTTTGTCCTCTTCTGGCTCATCGCTTGTCCTTCTCTTGTAGTCCTATTCTCTGAAAGCTCGCAAAGAAATTGCGAAGGGCGTCAGTTTGACCGATGGCCAGCCTTGTGGCCACCTTTTTCAAGCCTTTCTAGACTGGTTTCCATTTGACATAAGCTCGTCTCACGAAGAGCTTATGTCAAAGAGGAAGCGACCTAAACCAGTCTAGAGCATTTCCAGGACGCGCTTGGCTTCGCGGTGGCAGCGGTGGTCTGCCTCTGGAAAGTGTTGGAGTATATTTTCCAACACGGTGACCAGCTTGTCTCTTTGGGGAGAGGTGTTGAGAATTTTGTGGACTTCAAGCACATATCTGTCGCAGCGCTTGTCCAACTCAAGCCGAATTTCTCTATATTTGGCCAAAATAAACTCATATTCCCGAATGTCTTTTATGTCGAGGGACTCTTCAATGAGCCAAGCTCGCCTATAGGCTTTCCAAGCATAATAGAGGTTTGGAGGCGCAACGCTTTTCGCATCATAGGTTTGCTGGGCGGATTGAATGGCTTTGGCCACTTCCGCACTGGCTTCACTCTCACTCGTAAAGAGGGGAACAGGCTCTATTTCTACGGATATACCCCAAATGCGCCAAGTATCCTTCTCCGGGGGGTTGCGTACATTGTCAAACATCAGGGTATTCATCTCATTATTGCGTATATGGTGGGGAGAAACCACCAACTCAATTTCCCGCGTATCCAAAGTATCCGCGGGAACATAACCCAGGCTTGCACTGTTAAACAAAATGTTCACTTCTTCTGAAGAAATGTCCTTGGCATAATAACGGACAATGGCAACGGCTTTTCCGGGGGCAATGACATGGAATACAAATTGCTTGGAATCCACATTGGTCCATTTCACCTCTTTGCCAACGCCAAAACTGTCTTCAATGGGTTGTCCACCCACCTCTAAAACCTTGGGCTCATTGCTCTGGAAAAAGGTGGTGGGGCCTGAATGCATGAGAAAAAATACCCCAAGCAGAATAACCATACCTGTCAAAGCCAAGCTGATCAGCAGCGTCCGGCGCTTTTTGGCGTCTAAGGCCAAAAAAGCATAGTGGAGCCTGCCCAAAAAACTCTTCTGTGCCTCACGCTGTTTGCGCGCACGCTCGGCGGCAGAGGCTTGAGCTGTCGAGGCCAGTTGGTTTGCGCGCTTGGGTATAGCAACCAACTGGGGCGAGTGCGTGGCGGGGTTTTTTCGCACAGGCTTTCGTGGCACCTTCGAAGCCACGGCCAAGGCAGACTGGGCCTGACGCTCCGCGGCCAATTCCTCCGTGGACTTAATAACGGTGCTGTCTCCTTCAGAGGCAACATCTCCAGGCGCTCCTGCAGTCTGGTCCCAAAAAACCAGCTCCCCGCCACCTCCAATGCCTATCACATCCCCAGAGGACAAAAAGGCAGACTCCTGAATCTCCTCCCCGTTGATAAAAGTCCCGTTGGCACTGCCTAAATCTTCAATAAAACAACCTTCCTCCGTCTCTATTATGCGCGCATGGTTCCGCGATGCTTTATTGTCGTTGACAACCACATCGTTCCCATTCGTGCGGCCAATGCGGGCTTCGCCACCGTCCTCGAAGACGAATTCTTTGCCCTCAACAGCACCAGATTTTGTCGTTAAAATAAAACCCACGGGAAGAAGAAATACATTTTGAGATTGCAGGTCAAGTTTCTTTATACAGGCCAAGCCATTTAGTTGCCAACATATACATAGCTAACACAAGCGGGCACAAGAGGCGAATATTCTCGCCCTATGCTACCCTATGCCCAGGCCAGCTCATCTACGCTCAAGCCCACCGTGCATATAATACCCTGTCCAGCGGGATGCCATGTCAAATAAGGCCGGGCCAAGGGCTTCAAATAGGGTTTGGAGAAACCCAAAGCGCTCTAGCTGTGGCTTTGCGTCATCCGCCTCAGCTCAGCGCTCAACTCTGACATTTTGCTCTCCAGCTCAGCCATCACCTGGTCTGCACCCTCAAGCTTCACTTCATAGCCCATTTGCTCCAAAACACTCGCACATTGGGCTGCAGGGTTGGCAGCTAAACTCACCAAGGAGCCTTTGAGGCGATGGGCTGTACGCTTGAGGGCTGCCGCATCCTTCTCCTTCCAACTCCTTCGAATATCTTCCAGCATCTGCGGACTCTCGGAAAGAAAAATGTGGATAAGCTCACGCATCAAATCCTCATCTTCCCCGCAATTGCTCTTCAAATCATCCCAATTGACACTTGCTCCTGGCATCACCATCTAGGCTACCTCATACTCAGCTGCCTCATGAAAACTATTTTCTCATATACATAACCCATATGAGGATAAAGCGCTCGCTCTATATGCGCTTAGGGTGCTTCACACCTACCCTAAAGACAAGCATGAGACGAGGCGCTGCGCCAAGCCATGCCAACCATAGCTACAACTCAATAGCTAAAACCCAAGGGTGCCGCTGAAGGCTGGCCCTCCATGGCACAACGGGCGGCACAACGGAGGGCAAAACCGCATTCAGGCCATGGCACGCCACAAGGCAGAGGCGGGGTTAAGCATGCGGTGCGGGGGCGGACATAAAAGGGTTGTGCAGCATAATGGTTTCCCCGCGCTCTGCCCCCACAGAAATGCAAACCACGGGAACGCCGCTGACTTCTTCTATTTTGCGGATGTATTTCTTGGCATTTTCCGGCAAGTCTTCCCAGGTGCGTGCATGGTGCAGCGAAGGTGTCCACCCTGGGAGCTCTTCATAAATGGGCTTGGCCTTCTCCAACAACGTCAGATCGCAAGGCATCTCCTCTATGCGCTCTCCCTCCACCTCATAGGCAACGCAAATGTTCAGCTTGGGCCACCCCGAAAGTATATCCAGCTTTGTCAACGTCAACCCCCAAAGCCCACTGGTGCGCACCGCATAGCGCAATACCACCGCATCAAACCATCCACAGCGCCGCGGCCTCCCTGTGGTGCTCCCATATTCCATGCCCTCTTCTCGCAGCTTTTCTCCTAACGCATCCTTTAACTCTGTGGGGAAAGGGCCACCTCCTACCCGCGTGGTGTAGGCTTTGGAAATGCCAATAACACGCCCTATGGCCGAAGGCCCCAATCCAGAGCCTACGGCTGCATTCCCCGCCACACAATTGGAGCTCGTCACAAAAGGATAGGTGCCATGCTCTATGTCCAGCAAAGTCCCCTGCGCCCCCTCAAACAGAATGCGAGAGCCTTTGCGGACTTGGCGGTCCAAAAACAAGGAGGTGTCTTTAATAAACTCAGAAAGCTGTGCTCCATATTCCAAATAGCACTCCAGAATTTCTTCAAAATCCAACACGGGGACGGGAGCCTTGGCGCTTTGGGCGGCAAGCGCAAGCTGCCCTTTTATTTCTTCTGCACGGGAAAATATTTTGGCGCTCAGCCGCTCCCGGCAAAGCAAGTCAAAAATGCGAATGCCCCGGCGTGCAACTTTGTCTTCATAGGCCGGGCCAATGCCTTTGCCGGTGGTCCCTATGGCCTTGTGTTGCGCTGACTGCTCCCTCAACAAATCCAAGTGTTGGTGCCAAGGAAAAATAACGTGGGCTCGCTCAGAAATCAGCAGCTGCTCCGTTTGTTTTAAAATGCCTTGCTGGCGGAGCATGCCCATCTCTTTCAATAAAATGGCAGGGTCCACCACCACTCCGTTGCCGATGACGCAGGCTTTCCCCGCATGCAAAATGCCCGACGGAATTAAATGCAAAATGGTTTTTTCACCCCCCACCACCAGCGTATGGCCTGCATTGGCTCCACCTTGGAAACGCACCACCACATGCGCATTCTCCGCCAGCAAATCCACTATCTTCCCTTTTCCTTCGTCGCCCCATTGGGCGCCAACAACGACGACATTAGACATGGCCCCCCTATATCCCATTTAAGAGGGATAACAGAAGGGAATATATTGACAGCCCATGCTCTGACATTCCTTGAGGTTTCGCATTGGCCAAACATTAGACGCCCTTGCATCTAAAATGCCCCTGGCCCTTTCTCTTAAAAATGTCTCGTCATAAACCGAAAGCCTGCCCTCATCCAAAAGGTGAAGCTTAGGCGAAACTTCACGCAGAAAAACAATGGCCGTCTGTATTTTCGTGCCATTTTTCCAGCGCCGCACCGCTTCACCATAGCAAGCCAGCTGAAGCGCATAGGCCTGCGGGTTTTCTGCGGCGCCTGTCTTATAATCGACAATCAAATAATGGCCCTCTTCATATTCAAGGAGCAGATCCACCTGCCCCCGCAACAACAAAACCCAATCCGAAGCACATTTTCCAGGCACCGCCCATGAAAAGGGCAGCTCCCGCTCCAGCCTCTCTTCACCCGCTTTCAAAAACAGCGCTCCCACCTCTGAGCTCCAAAAACGCTCCAACCAATGAAATATCTGCTCCTCCCATGGCAAACCCAAACGCTGCGCCAGCTGTTCCAAACGCCGGCTTGCCTGCGCCTCGCCTATCCATGAGAAGGGCATCAGCTCCAACAAGCGGTGCGTCACTTCTCCGCGCTCCCGAGCGCTCATCTGTCCTCTTGGCGGCCTATGGGCTTGGGGAGAGAAGGGTGGCAAGGCGCTTGGGCTGTGCACAAGGTTGGCTTCCATCTGGAGATAATAGCGGAAAAAAAACCACCGGGGACAACGCTCAAACTCTTGCAACTGCGTCACCGAAAAAACCACTTCCTCGTGGCTTAAGGGCAGAGGGCTTGCTTGCCAATGAGGAAGTGTCTCTGCTTCCTTTTGAGGAGGCGGGGCCTCTTCATTCTGTTGGGCAAACGCTCTCGCCAACAAGTCCGGACTGCTGCTGGGCAAGCTTGCCACATCCACGCATTCTGTTTTCAGTGCCTCACAAAAAGCTGGCGCAGGCAAACCTTCGGGGGTTTGTGGGCGCAGAATCTCGCTGATATGCGCTGCCCAACTTTCTTTTTGAGGAAAAGAGGTTAACCCCAACATGAGGGCATCTCTCGCTCGAGTCATCGCTACATAGAGCAGCCGTTTTGCTTCTGCTTGCCGTCGCAGCTGAAGCTCTTTTTTGAGGGACTTCATTTTAGAGGACTCGTTCTCCACCGCTTCAGAAAGGGCCTTGGCAGAGGCAGCAACCCCCAAGCTTCGCTCAAAAAGCAAAGTTCCGCCTTCGTGGGGCGCCACTGCATTCAAATCCGCCAAAACAACCCATGGCCATTCGAGCCCTTTGGCCTGGTGCACCGTGCATAGGGTGACACAATTTAAATTGTCGTCCTGAAAAACCTCGGAGGACATTTCTCTCTGCTCCAATTGCATGGCATTCCATATTTTTTGGCAAAACCCGGCATTGTCCCCCCTATGCTTCGCGTCGTGTTTGGAAGCCATTTCTAAAAATTTGTCGAGGTTGGCCAAAGCTTGCTCTCCATTTTGAAAACTGGCCACTGCCTGACAAAAATCTGTCTCATCCATGGCTATTTTCAAAATGTCCAAAACCCCCAGCCGGTGTTTTTCTTTCTTCAGCCAGGAAAACACCTTCTGAAACTTTTTATAGCGCTTGGCTTCTTCCTGGGTTTTGAAAATTCCTCCTTCATCCCTATCCCCAGGAAAATTGTTCATCGACAAAGTCAACAATGTCTCATCCGCAAGCCCAACCCAAGGAGAGCGCAATGTTGCCCATTTGGAAACCACATCGCTCTCGTCTTCAAGCCATGTCAACAAACCCACAACATCCACAATTTCTTGCGCACCAAAAAACCCCGTCCCTTGAATAATCCTCCCCGGAATGCCGGCGCATTGCAGTGCTTCCAAATAAACAGGCGCATAGGAAAGCCGACGAAATAACACAGCAACGTCCGCATATTTTAATGGCTCCCTCTGAAAAATTTCACTCAAGGCTTTGGCAATGGCCTTCGCATCTGCCCAACGCCACGCTTCCAGGGGAACACGGGAAAGGCTGGAGTCCTCCAAACAAATAACGGAAGGCAGCCCTTCACGCGCAGCTCTCATGGGAGAAAGTTGGTCTGCCTCATTGGTATAGGCAACCTCAAACTCACGTTTTTCTGAAACAGGAGAAAACAGTTTCGGAAAAAATGCATTGAAAAAACAAATTAAATTCTCTTGTGTCCTGAAGGAATTTTTCAAAAACCCAACTTCTCCCCCTTCGTTTTTGAGGTGGGTGGCCACCATGGAAAACACCCCAACATCGGCTCCACGGAATTCATAAATGGATTGCTTGGCATCGCCTACTACACAGAGCGTTCCGGGCTCCAAGGGAAATGCATGTCTCCATTCCTCTTGTGGGCTCAATCTCCGCACCTCATCCCGTCTCTCTGAAAGCAAAAGCGTCAACTCCAGTTGAAGTCTATTGCAGTCTTGAAATTCATCAACCAACAGGGCATTCCATTGGCGGTGTATGGCCAAGCGCCGCTCTGGAAAGTCACGCAAACCATCTCTGGCGCGGAGCAAAAGGGACGTAAAATCCGCTTTGTTTCTTGAGTATAATTCCTGCTCAAAGTGGAGCTCTATGTGTTGAAGCAATTCCACAGCCAGCTCTTCCACAGGCAAAAGCTGTTGCTCCCAATATATGGACTCCAGCTCGCTCAACGCTTGTTTCAGAGGTCGAATTTCTGCGCTGCGTGAGCTTTGAAAACGCGCGCTCATCTCCTTCAGCAAACACAACGTCTGCGCGTTGTCTGGAGAAATGAGGTGCAAGGTGTCGGCTGTCTGCAGCAGCTCTCCTTTCATTCGAGCAATGGCTTTTTTCTGGTTTTCTTTCTGCTCTGCCAACAACAACAAGGCTTCAACACATGCGCGGAGTTTTTGGAATTCAGACTGAAATTTGTGTTTAACAATCTCTGGAGCATCTAAGCGCAACCTTTTGGCGCCAAGCCCTTCTTCACGCAGGGAAACAAATGTTTTCCAGAGGCAATATACCACGCCTTGGCGGCGAGAAAAACTTCCAAACCCTGCTTCTCTCACCCAATGGCGTGCCGCTGCGTTTTGCTTCTCCAAAGCACCCAGAAGCACTTGGGAGACGCAATGCTCCAACAAGGCACCGGCTTCAACTTCATTCAACAATTCAGTATGGGATAAGGAGCCCGTGGTGAGTTGAATAATTTTGAGGCAAAGGCTGTGGAATGTTCCAATCTGCACGCCAGGCAAATGAGCGTATATTTTTTTCCATTCATCCACGGAAGGGAAAGGCAATTCAAACGCTTCCAGGGAGTGTCTGAGCTCAGGCTCGAGCGCTTCTCCCGCGCACAAAGCTTTCAGGCGCTGCTTCAGGCGGTGCTGCATTTCTTTTGCAGCCTTGTCCGTAAACGTCACCAGGCAAAGTTTAGACGGCTGCACACGACCTCGTCTGCGTGCGCCCGCTAACAAATGAAGGCATAAGCTGATGAGGCTATATGTCTTTCCTGTGCCGGCGCTCGCCATCAATGCCAAGTTCGAGTCCAGGCGAAGCAGCTTTGCCAATGCCAGCCCAGGTGGCTTTTGTGAGCTCATCAATTCTCCACCTGGGTTTTCATTTTTTCAGAAACACGGCATGCTCTTTTGAAAGGGCAATATCCACAATCCACAGATATAGGCGCAAACTTTCCTTCTTTTATTGTAGAAACCAACGCCTCCATGCGGTTGAGCAAGTTGGGTTTTCCCTTCTCCTTCAAAGAAATTCGAGCCGCCAAGTCTTCTTCCAAAATCTCATTCAATTCTTCCTGGGTGATGAATTCTTCGAGAAGAAAATGTGTCTTTTCTCGAATGAAAACCCATGCAGCCTGGTTGGCGCACATGCCCTTCTTTCGCAAAACAAACAAATAAAGCAACAACTGGAAGTCGTTGAGCAATACACTTTCTCTATATTTGTTTTTGCTTCCCCGCTTTCCCAGCTTGTAGTCAACAACGCCCACCCTGCCACCTTCTAAAACATCCAAACGGTCTAAACGCCCTGCCAGTTTTAAAACCTGCGCTTCAGAAACAAAACTTGAAAGCTCTGGCTCCGCTTTCAAATCCAAGGTGCTGCCCTCTTTCAAATATGCTTTCTCTTCAAAACTCCACTCCGGAAATATTTGCAAAGGAATGCCCAATGGGAAAAAACTCTTTGAGTTTAAAAACTCCAAAAGCTCCTCTTCCACTTCTTCACAACACAGCGCCCATAGCTCTGCGTGAGCAAGGCCCTTCACCTCTCCCCGCGCTGCTTTCACTGCCTGCGCAATCTTCTCTCTACGCTGTGCTTGAGTTGTTTTTAACAAAGAAACCCCATCAGCTCCCAGCAAAGCCAAAGCGCGGTGCAGCAAAACCCCTTTGGCTTTTGCTCCAACATCTATGTTGAAATTTTCAAAAAATTCCCCCTTCAAAACATGCGACATGAAAAACCAGAATGCACACCCTCCGAGTCTTCCCAATGCATAAGCACTCCAGGGGAGTTGTGTGAGTTCCTTCAAGTATTTTTCTGTCTTGGGGCTCAACACATTGCCCGTATATGCCCCCAATTTTCGTGTTCTGTCGCGTTGGAAATAAAAGCGCTCGCGTTCAGCTTCGCTTTTTTCTGAAAGACTTACAAACCAGCTTTCTTTCCTGAGCGCGGCTTCGGCCCATGGCATTTCCTGCTTTCGCTCATAAAAATTTCGCCGAATTTTCTGGGCCACACATCCACGAAAATCCGCTTCGGTCATCCCTTCGCTTGGCTGCTGGGAAAAGCGCTTCGTCTGGACCAAAGTGGGCGTTGTCTTTTTTGAAATCCGCAAAGCCTCCTGCCAAAACAATGAAGGGACAACTTCTCTCTCGCCATGCTCTGCCAGCGCATAAGAAAACCACAGCTTCTCTGTCGCACAAGTGACGGCTTCTATAAAATGCTCTCGCTCTACAACAATGTCCTCGGGAAGCTTGTGGAGCTGTTCACCTCTTTGCATTCTGAACAGCAAACGCGTGCTTTTTGCATTCACCAGGGGTTGGAGCGCTTCAGAAATCAACGTGCTCTTTTTTTTCTGCGAAAATGCACCGTCTTTCATGCCCACGAAAAAAACGTGTTTGTATTTTTGGCCTCGCATGGCTTTAAAATGCCCAATGCTCACCCCTGCGGTTTTCGGCTCCCTCATGCGCACAACCTCATTGCCAAAACAAGTCAAAACCCACTCTGAAAATGCTTTGCGCGTCAGCTTGTGAAGCCCCCCTCCCGTCTTCTCTAACCTCAGCTTCCACTCTGCACATGCTTGTCTGAAAAAAGCCCCCGCAGCATTTTCTCGAGCTAACATTTTCCTGTGCATTTGTTGTTCAAAGGGATTGAATGAAAAACCCTCCGGGTGCCCAAATAAAGTGTTTTTCTCATGCTGAAGTTGCTCTGGCATGAGCGCATGGAGGTTGAAGCCAAGCTCTTGGAAACTTGAGAGCCAGGCATCCAACATGTTTTGGAAAGTTCCCTCTTGAGGAATTTTTCCAACAGCATTTTTTGCAACCGCAATATGCTTTTTGAATGTTTCAAAAAAAAACCGTTGGGGCGCACCCCAGGGCGCACTCTCTTGAAGAAAGCTTAGGCGTTCGGCATAACCATCCAAACTCTCTTGCTTGGAATGAGCGCCAATGCCTGCTCTCTGCAACCAAATGCCAACATCATCATAACTAACAAATGTTTTTTTAAACAGTGGATTTGAAAAAAACACATGAGCCTGCTCAACGGGAAACCCATCTTCTATCCATTTGAGCCAACTGAGCACCGCATTCCCCAGTGCACAGGAAGACAGCGGCAACTCTTCTTGGATGTATGCCGGAATAGAATAAGAAGAAAACGCGTTCCACAAGGCATCTGCTCTATGTGCTTCGCTGCACAACACAACAGCTATGGACTCGGGCGCAACTCCACGCTTCAACAAATGAGCAATGCGCCTGGCTGTCTCTCGCACCTCCCCGCAAGCGCTTGGAGCAACAAAACAATCCCATGGAAGCTCTTGAGTTGTTGGAAGCGTCTCGCCAAACATATGCTTGCACAACTCAAATGCAGGAGAAGAGGAGCTCAAAACATCTCTCATTAAATTTAAGTTGGCGTTTAAACTCTCTTCGGCTTTCTCAAAGTCACCATGCAACTCATCCACAAGCCCATCCAGCTCCGGGTTGTCCACACCGCGGGTTTCAAGAAAAAGCTCACACCCCACAGCATATAAGGCTTTGTCTAAAGCAAAAAAAAAGCGCTGCTCCAAAGGCGTTATTTGTATAAGCTCATGCACAAAAACTTTAGAAATACAACGCAGCTTCGGAGGCAGTTTCCCCTTCTCAAGTTCGTCAATGGCTGCACAAAGCACATCCACTTCGTCCATCAGCAAGCGTGCAGACAAGCTTAAGCTATATTCTTCCCAAACATCCGCAAACCACAAAAGCGAAGCATGCTCTTTCAGCTTGAAAGCAACCTGCTTCCACGCTTCCAGGGAGCAACCTTGCAAACGAATGCTTTTCAATTGCTCAACAAACAGCTGCGCAACATAAAAGTCAGATTCGCTCTCTCTGATTTCTCGAGGGTGTCGTCGAATCATTTCCCAAGCAACCAGTGTTTGCTCTTGGAACGAGCACAAGCGTTTCTCTGCAAAAGGAATGCACTGCTCCAGAAAACGGCTTAACAGCATATAATTCTGCGCATGCGCCACTACATGCGTGCGCGCTTCTTGCCTCAGCGTCTGTTCTAAGTGCTCGACAGTCGTGAAGAGGTGGAGGCTCTGGGGCTGTTTCTTCATAAGTCACTTTTTCTGACAACGAAGTTTGCTCGCACCAGCTCTTCTGGAGCGCCTTTCTTTCGAATGCTCAGCATGTGCGCGCCCACCTGGGCTGGAATTCGCCCTGAAAACGGCATAGCCATTGTCAAAACCCAATGCCCATCAACAAAAACTTCTAACTCTTCAACACCTCGTGCCTGAATGCGAATGGGAATCATCTGAGCATCTGCCGGCAAATCCCCAATAACTCGAAACTCATCCCCTTCTTTAGGCATCAACAGTTGAATGTCTTTGGTTTCCCGAGAAACCCTCAACTCAGCATCCGCACGCTCCGCCTTGCAATGCTCCAACAAATGTAGCTCGCTTATCCACCCTGACTCTTGGGCCCAATGGCTGAAAGCCACCCCGAAATCCTTGAGTCCTCCCATACGCCTCTCTAAAGCAATACATTTCTCCGCCAAATGTTCAGGAAGGG
This sequence comes from Cystobacterineae bacterium, assembly GCA_009782175.1. Classification (GTDB taxonomy): domain Bacteria; phylum Myxococcota; class Myxococcia; order Myxococcales; family Myxococcaceae; genus WRKR01. The sequence continues at coordinate 28,663 of WRKR01000017.1, read as the reverse complement.
TTGGGGAGAGCCCCACGTGTATAGCACAATGCTCCAAAGGCTCTGTCCCCGGAATAAACCACTCTTCCGCAACAGCTGTACACTGCTCCCCAGGCAACTGGCCAGACAGAGGACATATGCTCCGCTGGCTTAACAAATGTGTTCTGCTCAATAAGCTTGGGACAGCTTTTGACATCAGAAGGCTGAAAACGCGACGGAATATGGGAGCTGCACCTGAAATACCTGAAATACCCTGCATGGAGCTTCCATCAAAATTCCCAGCCCAAACAGCCACCGTATATTCCCGGGTATAGCCTGCCGTCCAATTGTCTGAATAGCCTTTGGAGGTTCCTGTCTTCGCCGCAACGGGAAATGAAAAGCGCAGCGCATTCTCCAAACCAAAAGCAGAAACACGCGCACCATTGTCTGACAAAACATCGGTCAACAAGGCCACAGCCTCTTCTCTGGCAAACCTCTGCGGACGCATGTCAACGGAAGGAAAAACTTCCTCTCCTGAAACACGAATTCCTCGACGGACAGCTTGAAGTGGCAAAAGCAAACCGCCTCTGGAAAGCCCTGCATAGGCTTGCACCACTTCCCACAGAGAAACCTCTCCATTGCCCAGCGCAAGCCCTAAACCATAATAGGCGAAGTCTCTGGATAAAGAGTGAAACCCTGCCTTGTGCAACCCCATCAGCACCGTGCTGGCACCCAGCGCCTCCGCTATAAACACAGCAGGAATGTTATAACTGGAGGCCAGAGCCTCTCGCAGGCGTATGGGGCCATGTGTTTTTTTGTTATAGTTTTTGGGCTTATAGGGGCCCTTGGGCGCCCCAAAGTCTCTCTCCACATCCGGCAATACCGAAGCCGCCGTAAACCGCTCGCTCTCGAGCGCTTGCAAATAGACAAAAGGCTTGAGCAAGGAGCCTGGCTGGCGCAGCATGCGAATGCCATTGTTTTGCCCCAGAATTTCCTCGTCAAAAAAGTCTTTGGAGCCAACATAAGCCAAAATTTCAGAAGTCGCATTCTCAACAACCAAAACCGCCGCTGAAGAAACTTTGCGGTCTGAAAGTTTTTGGAGCTCCTGCCCAATTATTTCTTCAACCTGTTTCTGCAGAGCTAAATCCAAGGTGGTCTCTAGCACAACGGCGTCCTTTAACTTCAACGCTTCCAAACCACCCATCACTTCTTCGACAAAATGGGGAGCTTCAAATGCCGTCAAAAAAGAGGAAAAATCCAAAGGAGCTTCCTGCGCAACGTGCCACTCCTCAGCGGTTATAAATGCGTTGGCCAACATGCGCTTGAGCACCCACAGCTGACGTTGCTTCAGCTTGGGCAAGTGGTTATAGGGGTTATATGCGGTGGGGCTGCGAGGAATGGCCGCTAACAGTGCGGCCTGCGCCACAGACAAGTGTTGCGCTCTCCGGCCAAAATACAGCAGCGACGCTGCTTCCAGCCCAACCGTTTGGTTTCCAAATTCAACACGGTTGGCATATTGCATCAACAAATGCTTTTTGCTTGTATGCGCCTCAAGGCGCAAAGCCCACAAAGCTTCTTTGAGCTTCCCTCCAAAAGTTTTTTTGCGGGGCACCAATTTTCTAGCCAACTGTTGGCTTAAGGTTGAGCCTCCGGCAACAACCTTCCTTGCCCTCATATTCAACCAAAGAGAGCGCACAATGGCTGTTGGAGAAATTCCCATATGCCCATAAAACCCCGCGTCTTCAGCAGCCAGTATGGCATGGGCAAAGTGGGGAGGAATGGCCTCTTCAGAGAGCGCAATGGAGCGGCCCTGCTGCGTGGGCAACTCGCGAATGAAAAGTCCATTTCTATCCACAACCCGCACGGAAGCAACCGGCCGCAAATCCAAAAGGCCTTGCGGCAAAGGTTGCGCAACCCATGCACCTAAAAGCAAAGCGGCTGCAAGCACAAGGCTTGCAGCAACTTTTAAAAACGTCAACTTCCTAAAACGCATGTGGAGCTCACGTTTGTCTGTCAGGGCAACACTTCAAAAACCGAAGCAGCAGTGCTTCCCCAAACGTCAGGCTGGTACATTAAAGAGGCCATGGCTGGCTTCAAAACAAATTTCCCAATGGTCGTCGCACGAGCCCAGAAGCGGTATTCATATGTCCCCGGAGACAACTCATCAGCAAACAACACCACTTTCGAGTCCCGCGTTTCTACGTGGTTAAACGGCGAGGCCCAAACCAGGCGGTTGGCGTTGGCTTCGGTGGGCTCAAAAGAGCCGACGGAAGTCGCCAATGAGGCGTTGATGGCTTCTAGGCCTGCAGGCAAGGGAACTTCTATGGCCACAAAATGGCGGGGTTCATGGGTGGCAATGCGCACAACAACGCGCACCCTGTCTCCTGCCCAGGACTTTTTCGTTTGAAGCTTTTTATCCTCAGGCTCAAACCAACGCTGCACAGCAATGCCTCGCTCCATCGGGGTTTGCGGCAATTGTTTGCTCATATATTTAAGAAGCGCGGAATAATAGAGGACGCCCACGCCTTCTTTTTCAAAAGCAAGGTTTTTGGACTCCCCAACTGTGCCGGACTGCAACAAGGTTTCCATGGGAATCTGTGCATTCTCCGCTTTGAGGCTTCTGCCCTTAAACACCTTCTCCACAACAGGGTTGTCCCCCAAAAGTGTTCGGGCAACAAAATCCGGCTCCTCCCTCTCTTTTTGACGCAACACATCCACCAACCCCATGAGAGCAAAAGCCGCCTCTTGCGTTGAGCTCCACGAGCCATCCCTGCGCCGAGAATCCTCAGCCAAATAACGTACCATCTTCGTTATGTAGGGATGCTGGGGAGAAACCAAAGCCAATGTCTGCAACACAGCTCCTGTCGTCCGGACAGGAGAGCCAAAGAGCGCTCCAACATCCAAACTGTCTTCAATATAAACCGTCTTCGCTGTCTCACGGGCCTTGGACAACAACTCTTTGAGCAATTTTTCTGCTTGGAGTTTGTCTCCTTTCCCTATCCACATGGCATGCGCTAACAAGGCTTTTGAGAAGGTGGTTAACTTGTCCTGTTGCTTTAACAGCTCCGGATAATAACTGGGCTTGGGTTGGTGCATTCGAGCTAACACATAGGCGGCCATAACGCGTGTCTCCATGTTCGCCTTCCAATAACCACAATCGGAAGCACGCCCACCCAACACCGCCTCTACATATTTCTGGGCTTGAAGCAGTTTCTCTGAAGGCACTGCGAAAGCCACCTCTCGTGCTCTCCATAAAGCAAGCGTGACGAAACTGCTCACCCATGGGCTTGAGCAGGCTGAGCTTGACCAATAACGAAAGCCACCATCCAAAGCCTGCATGCTCAGCAGCTCGTCCACGTTCTTTTGGATGACCACATCAGGGTGCGCGTTTTTGCGCAAACTCGGCTCATCCGCACGCCAACGGTTCCACACAGCACTTAACTCGGAGGCAGCATCGGCTTTGTCGGGCCATGGCAAGCTAAACAGTCCTGCAATTTCTCGAAGCGCAATAAAGGGAATCAACTTGGAAGCACGTTGCTCCGCACATCCATAGGGGTATTGAACGAGTTGCTTAAAGCCTTCTTCTAAATTGCCCATGGAAGTCGAAGAAAGCTGCAGCTCCAAGCCTCCAAAACTTTCTAAAACACCCTCAGGAAGTTTCACGCCTTCCACCTTCTTGAGAAGCTCCTTGGAAGCAGCACCATCCACCTCTCCATATAGGGCATAGGCCTGAGGTATTCCGGCTTTCTCCACATAAAGCTCTTGCTCCACTCCGTCGCTTAAACTGCCCATGTTGACTTGAAATATAAACTTCGCATCCCCTTCACCCAACGCTAAAAAAGGAAACCGTATTTCTTGAGGCTTCCCGGGGACAATCACCACCTTCTTGCTGCTCTCTCCCCTCAATTGTACCGGACCCTGAATTTGTGCCGTCACCGTCGCCTCTGCCTTGCTCATGCCCGGCTCTGTAACATGGAGGACAATGCCCGCTTCAAACTCATCATCTATTCTTAAAAACCTGGGCAATGCAGGTTGCGCCAGCAGAGGTTTGTTCACCTGGAAATGCGCCTCGCCCTTTCCAAATCGGTTGTCCTTGCTCACAGCCACCGCCATGACGCGAAACTTCGTCATGTTGTCGGGAAGCTTAAATTTCACTTGCGCCGTTCCATTGTGCATCAACAACGAGGGATTGAAATAGACTGTGGTTTTGAAGTCGCTTCGAATTCCCATCACTCTTTTTAACTCTTCCCCTCCACCACCACCTTCGTCTTCGCCTTTTTCCTCTTGGCCTCGCATATAAAGCAAATGCATCAAAGGCTCCGCCAACCGGGTGGAAAGCCTTCTCTCCCCATAGAAGGATTCAATGACATCCGGAGTTTTATATGCAGTGAGCGCCAAAACAGCCTCATCCACCACATATAAAGTCACCTCCGCATCCACCGCTTTGCCCTTAAAGTCTGCAACAGCCACATCCACCGTCACCTCTTCCTGAGGCCCATAGGTGGACTTGTCTGTTTGCGTGGAAACCATCAGGCGCTTCTCCTTCTTCTCCACTTTAAAACCAACAAGCCCCATGCGGACTGCAGGGCGACCTGCATCCCTTCCCGGCTCTATGCCACCCTTCATCATCCGCGGACGCATTACCAATACGCTGACAAAAGCATTGGGAATCATCTCTTCAGTAATGGGAATTTCAAGCTTGTGCAGAGAGCTCTGCAGCTGAACAACTTGTTTGCTCATGATTCCATCACCCTCCACCATCACCAAAGCCGTCGCTTCAGGGTAGGGTGATTTGACAAGGATATGGGCTGTGTCGCCTACGCCATAACTTTGCTTATCCACCACCAGCTCCAGTGTTTGTTCCTCGTCTCGGTTCCAAGAAATAAACCCTTCACCCAAAACATAGAAGCTGTTTTGGGTGCGGTGTACACGCCCCTGCTCGTCTTTCACCTCCGCCTTCGCAACATAATAACCAGGCTCACTGGCAACAAACTCACATGCACTGCCTGAAACCGCTGAGCTCAACCTGCAGTGTTTAAATTCTGTTTCTTGCCTCTCGCTGATGGTTCTAAACCCACCCGTCGCATCCTTTTGCTCAATGAGTTTCCATTCAATGCGGTTGAGCACAACTTCAACGGGCTTTCCCGCCAGGGGCTTTCCGGTTATATCCGTCACCAATACGCTCACTTCAGCGCTCTTGTTCACCTGCGGATAGGTGCTTGGCGCCTTCAAACCCACCACATAAGCCGAAGGAAATATGGAAAGCCGGGTGCTCCCTCCTGCCATTTGCCTGTCCACGTCCGTGGCCGCCGCCTCCACCGTATAGGTATAGGCACTCTCTTTGGGTGCATCCACAGAGCGCAGCGCAATGGCATAGTCGCCACCCTTCCCTGTCTTTCCACTCCCAGAGGCAACACGAGACAATTCTCCTGCGCCATGCTCTTCATCATCCTCCCCATATCCATTCGACTGTCCCCCAAAAACATAGAGGGGGTGCTGCTCAAACCTCAAGGGTTTTGGCCTGCTAAACACATTCCACTTCAGTGGAGCCTCGGACATGGGGGAGCCAAAATAATAGCGGGCATCCACCTGTACATTCAAAGGCTCCTGCATCAGCAATTCTTTCTTTTCTGGCTTCAGCGTCAGCGCAAACTTCGGCGCACGGTATTCTTCAACTTGGAAGGAGCCCTGTACGGAAAGTTGCTGTCCATCGGAGGCCACAACCCAACAGGTCCCCAATGGAACATCCTTGGGAATATGCTCTGAAATGGAAAAAGTCCCAAAAGCAGATAACTGAACTTCTGTTTTCCACGTATAGGTTTCATCCCCTCCACAGTGGGCGCTCACGCCTATTCGAGCGCCTTCCGGTATTTTCTTCTCGCCAAGCTCAACATAGCGGAGAATGCCTTTGAGGTGTATTTCATCGCCCGGGCGATAGACGCCCCTGTCCGTAAAGAGAATGCCTTGGGCCTCCGGCTGCTGCGAAGGCCAACCACCCTCCAGACCAAACTGCCATGCGCTGAACATATCCCAGCGGGTGCTTGTCAGCGTCACCTTCTCCCCCTTCGTGGCGACAACAAATAAATTTCCTGCATATTGGTTTTTAGAAACCCCTTCGGCTTGCAAGCCCAGCATGGACACCAAACCTTGCTTGTCCGTCGTCCCCTTCCACAGCAGTTTTTGGTTGTCGCCAAACAACTGAACATGGACATCCTCCATGCCTTGAGCGTCTTGCAAACGGGTCACCCATGCCGCAGAGCTTGCATTGCCTATTTTGGCATGGACAATAAAGTCTGCCACTTGCAGCAGCGTGTGGCTCTTGTGTTTCGAGCTGTTTCCTGGCTCTTCTACATAAATAAAAACAAAGCCTCCTTCTTCAGGCTTTGCCAAAAGCTCCTTCACATCCAACTTGAGAGAAGCTTGGACATTTCGAGCAGCCTTGAGTTTCAGCGACTTCTGTATGTCAGGGCCCCTCCCCAAAAACTGGCTGATGACAGAAGGAGGGCTCTCTCCTTGTATCAGCTTATAGCCCTCCGTGTGCAAACGCATAAACTCTTCAACATTCACTCGCCAAGCCCGAAGCTCTGCTTGCTCAAGGTTTCTAAAAGAAAGTGGCAAACCTTTTTCAACCTGGCTCAACTCCACAAGCGTATTGCTGCCGCCCAGGCCAAGGTATGGCTCCACGTCAGCCGTCTTTATATGGGCAACAAAATCCGCCTCCAACTCCTGCCCAAACTCGTCTTTCAAACCTTTCTCAAGCCTTATTTCATAGGAGGTGCCTGGCGCAAAAGAAGCATACACCAGCTCTTGTATACCCTCATATGTGCTGCAATAGTGGGCGGATATCTCCACCGGCGGAACCGTTTTGAACTTTGTTTTCAGCGACTTTGCACTCAAACAGTTGTTGGACAAAATGCGCAAGGCCCCCGTCCCATCGGACATTTCTATTTTTTTCACCTCCAAAGGCCCATGCGTGCGCCAACGGCGCTCCACACCCTCTTCGGTTTGCAACGGACCTTCGGCGGATTTTATGGGAGGAAGCCAAAACTCTACCTCCTGCTCCAACTCAAGCGGGCGAACGGGCATCAGCACATAGCTTGTTTGCCTTAAAAAAGCCGCATGGCTTTCATCCAACATCTGCTCATAATAACTCGTGGACTCACCCCGCGCCTTGGCCTCCTCTCTCTGCTTTTCCAAACGCTCCCTTGTGGTGAATTTCTCCTCCAGCCGCAACGCCATGGGCGCATGCACCCCTCTTTGCTTCAACACAGCCTGCTCCAGCAGCTGCTTCTCATCCACGGCCTGGTTGAAAACCAACTCTATGCGGGGAGAGCGTTGCAAACGCTGATCACCCGCACGGGGGGAGAGCGCGAGGAGTTTTATGCGCTCATTTTGCGCCACAAAAACATATTCCTCCTTCAGCTCCGCCCCACTCAACGCCCTTAAGCCCGCTTGAACGCGCACCGTATATTCCGTAGACAAAGGAGGCGGCTTTAAAGGCACAAACTCCACTGTTGTGGAGCCTAACCAACGCCACTCTCCTTCCAGCTGAGGCTCTATGGAAGCAAAGGGTCGGCCATTCACCACAATGGGCTCCCCCTCCAACACCTGCACAGGTGCCGAAAAAACAAGGGTGGGCCCAAATGGGTTTTCACCGTTTTGAGCGCGGCTGGCCACCACCTCCAACGCTCCCGTGGGAGCAAACACCGGTGCACCTTCCAACACAGGCGGCAAAGGCAAAGGCTGCAACTCCTCTATGCGTATTTTTTCAGAAACAGCCGCCTGGGTTTCCTCTCCAGGTGTTTCTGGCTTTTCCTTTAAACAACCTTTACAGCCCCACATGCCTAAAACAACAACCATGGCTACACTTAAAAGCCGACCAACTCTCACAGCAAACCTCCAAGCAAAAACAAAAAAGCAAACAGTGGAAACGCCTACCTCACCAGGCCCCAGCGCGAGCTTGGCAGCCCTGCCACCCCCTGTGGACTTAAACGCTTATTTCACCGCATTTCCAAGAAAAAAACGGCAGGCATCGGGCCTCCTCTCCCCAGGCCTTTGTCCATGGCTCTTTTTATATTTGCCTTTTTATATTCGCCTTTTGGCTCATCTGTCTTTTGGCTTGTTGGCCTTCTCGTTCACCCTGAGTTTTCCTCAAAGGGGCCTCATCCGCCTTTGCAAAAGCCTTTGGGGAATGCGACAGAAGGTTGTATGCCGGCCTGGCATGCAGAAAAAGGAATACATACGTATAAAAGGTGCGCGCGAGCACAATTTAAAAAACATTTCCTTGGACATACCGAAGCACCAGCTGGTTGTTTTTACGGGTGTGTCCGGGAGTGGGAAAAGCAGCCTGGCCTTTGATACGCTGTATGCCGAAGGGCAGCGGCGCTATGTAGAAAGCCTCTCGGCCTATGCCAGGCAATTTTTGGGGCAACTTGAAAAACCCAAATATGACAGCATACGCGGGCTTTCCCCCAGCATTTCCATTGAGCAAAAAGCCGCCTCCTCCAACCCGCGCTCCACCGTGGGGACAGTCACCGAAATTTATGACTTTTTGCGCGTCCTCTATGCCTCTCTGGGCACGCAGCACTGCCCCACATGCCAGCAACGCGTCAGCAACCAGAGCGCCCAACAAATGGCAGATGAAATTCTCAAGTTGCCTGCCGGACAAAAATTTCAGCTGCTCTCCCCGCTTGTCCAGCAGCGCAAAGGCGAATTTAAGGAGTTGCTGCAGGATGCATTGAAGCGCGGTTTTGTGCGCGCGCGCATTGACGGGAAGTTGGTTTCCCTGGAGCAAAAGCTTTCTTTGAGCAAAAAACACAAGCACGACATTCTGCTGGTGATTGACCGCTTAATTATGACAGAGGGAATACGCGAGCGGTTGATGGACTCCGTAGAGGCAGCACTGCGCGAGGGCAAGGGGGTGTTGGTGCTGGTAGACGAAAAGGGAGAGGGGGAGCGCGTCTTCAGCGAGCTGAACTCCTGCCACCGCTGTGGCCTCTCCTTCCCTGAGCTTTCCCCCGCCCGCTTCAGCTTTAACCACCCCTTGGGCATGTGCCCCGAATGCAATGGCCTGGGTACCAAACCCGAAATGGATGTGGAGTTGATTATTCCCAACCCCAAACTGTCCATACGCGAGGGCGCCATTGAAGTATGGGCCACCTCCATGTCCAAAGGCGAAGGATGGACTGCTGAGTTAATTGAAAGCCTCTCGCGCGCTTTCCACATTGACTTGGACTGCCCCTGGGAAAAACTCCCGCAAAAGACGCGCGCGCTCCTTTTGGAAGGAAGCCAGGGCGAGTCCTTCCGCGTGAAGCATGCCTCCTTCGGGCAGTGGGACCAAACATGGGAAGGCGTGCTGCCCATGTTGATGCGCCGCTTTAAAGCCACAGGCTCCGAGGCGATGCGGCAATATTATATGCGCTTTTTCAGCAACAAAGCCTGCCAAGCGTGCCATGGCGAGCGCTTAAACCCCGCCTCCCGCTCCGTGAAACTCCACGGGATGAAACTCAGCGAGCTGGTACGCCTCTCCATTGAAGAAGCCCAACTGTTTTTGGAAAAACTCAAACTCTCCCCGCATGAAGCTTCCATTGCGCAGGAGCTTTTGAAGGAAATACGCCACCGCCTGGGGTTTTTGTGCAACGTCGGCCTCTCCTATTTGAGCCTGGACAGATCCGCCGCCACCTTGTCCGGCGGAGAAGGGCAACGCATTCGCCTGGCTTCCCAAATGGGCAGCGAGTTGACGGGCGTGCTTTATATTTTGGATGAGCCCTCCATTGGCTTGCACCAACGAGACAATGCACGCCTGCTGAGCACCCTCCAACAATTGAGGGATTTGGGCAACACGGTGTTGGTGGTGGAGCACGACGAAGAAACCATTCGCGCGGCCAACCATATTGTGGATTTTGGCCCTCATGCAGGGCAGGGGGGTGGCCACATTGTTGCCGAAGGCAGCCTGCACAACATTCAAAACCACCCCCAAAGCCTCACGGGGGGCTTCCTCTCAGGCCGCCTCCACATTGAAATACCTAAGCGAAGGCGCAAACCCCATGCACAAAAGCTTCAACTTTTGGGGGCCACAGCACATAACCTCAAAAACATTGACGTAGAATTCCCCTTGGGCACCCTCATTGCTGTGACAGGGGTTTCAGGGGCCGGAAAAAGCACGCTGGTCAGCAGCATTTTGCTTCCGGCCCTCATGAAGCACCTGCATGAGAGCCAAAGCACCATAGGCGCCCACCGCCAACTGCGCGGCCTTGCCTTCCTCGACAAGGTTATTTCCATTGACCAAAAGCCCATAGGCCGCACGCCGCGCTCCAACCCTGCCACCTATACGAAGGTTTTTGACAGCATCCGCGAGGTGCTGGCCAAAACTCCGGAGGCCAGAGCTTTTGGCTATGCCCCCGGCCGTTTCAGCTTTAATGTCAAAGGAGGGCGCTGCGAGGAGTGCCATGGAGACGGTGTCAAACGCGTGGAAATGCACTTTCTGGCCGATGTTTTTGTGCCCTGTGAAGTATGCAGCGGCAAACGCTTCAACGACGCCACGCTGCGGGTGAAATATAAGGGAAAAAATGTGTCTGAAATGCTGGAGATGACGGTGCGGGAGGCGGCGGGTTTTTTTGGCCTACACAGAGAAATTGCGCGCATTCTGCAGACGCTGGAGGATGTGGGCCTCTCCTATTTAAAACTTGGGCAACCCAGCCCTACGCTTTCTGGTGGTGAAGCGCAACGCGTCAAGCTTTCGCGGGAGTTGGCCAAGGTGGCCACAGGCAAAACACTCTATATTTTGGATGAGCCCACAACGGGGCTGCATTTTGACGACATTCAAAAATTGCTTTCAGTGCTTAACCGGCTGGTGGAAGCACAAAACACCGTCTTGGTTATTGAGCACAACCTCGATGTCATCAAGTGTGCCGATTGGATTGTGGACTTGGGCCCCGAGGGGGGCGACAAAGGCGGATATTTGGTCGCGCAGGGAGCTCCCGAAGAAATTATAAAAGTGGAGAAGAGTTATACGGGGCAATACCTCAAGCCTCTGTTGTCAGCAGCCAGGGTTTAAAGCTTGGCCCCAGGGCCACGCTTTGGAAGGCCAAAGCTTTTAATTCTCTTCAGGCTTGGGGGGCCTGGCCTTTTGAAGAGGAGAAAGGGGGACTTGGAGGCGCTCTCGCAGGCGGTGCGTTCGGCGCTGCATTTGTGCAATTTTGTCAGCCAACACGCTCAGCTGGCGGACAAAGGCCTCTTTCTCCGCTTTGAGTTGTGGAGAAAGCTCCCCTCCTTCAACATAAAAAAAACACTGCTGTTTTTGGAGCACCTCGCGACACAAAGCCCTTCTGGCTTCAAACACCTGGCGCAGCTCAAAAAGCCTTTTTTTCAAAAGCTCCGCTTTCTCCATTTTTTTTTGCAGTGAGTGCATTTTCTCCTCAAAAACCAACCGCTCTCTAAGGCATAACAACCACACAATGGGCTTCCCATCCCGTGGTGCCCTGAAGGTCCCAAAAACAGGCTTCCCCTGCTGAAACCACACATACAGGCTCACAACTGGGCGCCAAACAAATACCTTCGGCAGCAGAGCTCTCCTTCTCACCTTTGAAACAACGCTCATCCCCCTCACATTCCATGTTGCTATAACAAATGTTTAAGGGGCTACAGGCCACCCCCATGCACAGCAACAAGCTGGCCGCCAACACCCTGTGGAGCTTTTTAGCGCGCATTTCTCTAAACCTCTCTTTGCCTCTTTCTTTTATAACTACAATGCAACTGCAATATAGCTACAATATAACCACAGTATAACCACAGTATAACCACAGTATAACTACAGCATAACCGCAACCCAGCTCTCTGGGTTTTCGCTTTCCAAGGCTTTCAAACTTTAAAAGCGTTTTTGAAAACTCAGCAACAACCCATCTCTCATGGGTGCCAACCTGAAAGGTATGCCTTCGTCCAAGAGATGGCTTAAAATAAACAAGCTTATAGCGGTTCCGGCCAAAACCGCTCCAGAGCCTGCCAAATAAACCCCAATTTTAGGATAAAGCTGCGCCTTCTTGTGTGCGGACCACAGCTCATCGGGCCCAACCCCCGGCTGGACGAGGCCGTTGGGCGCATTTCTCTCCAAAAAACTTCTCCTGTTTTTGGCCATGAGGCCAAAAATGCCACCTGCCGCCAATGCAGCCCCACTCACACCGGTCATCACAAAAGCCGCTGTACGCAAAGGGGTGGGTTTATCGCGAAGCTCCACATGGCGCGGCCTTGTCCATGCAGAGCTGGGAGGCGCCCACCCCGTCAGCGGCTCAACAATCCGAAACACAGAAATTTGCGAGGGAATTTCCGAAGGCACGCGGAGCTGGCTCCCCTGTGTTGCTGCGGGGTTTTCAAAAGCCTCTTCTGGGTTTTGCAGCGTTCCCCGGGGGGAGCGCAAGGCTCTGCGCGACACATTTCTGCGCGACAGCGGCTTTGCATCCTCCACACTCAGCTCCTGAAAATCCAACTCCATGGTAGGCACAGCAGCTTCCTCTTCCTGTGCAGCGGGCTCCTCCTGTGCTGCCGCAGCTTTCTCTTCTGCAGCAAGCATCAACGGCCTTATGGCCAAAGCCTCGGGTTGAAGGGTGTTGAGCAAAACTTTAAAGGCCTGTTGCGCGTCTTCTCCCCAATGTTGCTGCACATTCCTGGGGTGGAGCAACCTCTCCACATGGCTCAGCACGGCCCCATCCGCACGTACAATTTTGGCCGACATTTGGAAGTCGCCCTCATTCACCTTGAGGGAAGCATATAAAGCATAGGTGGCCCCCATGGCCTCGGCCAGCTTCATCAAACACTCTGTCTTCCCCTGGCAACTGGCTTTGGGCTGTGTTGCCAACCACCCGGGAATTTGCCGGGTGCCCACACTGCTGATGCGTCGCTGCAACACTTCCTGCATAAAACGAATACGCAAATCCGCCTCATGCCGTTCCGCTTGAACCTGCAAAGGATGTATCGCTACCTTTGGAGTGTCTTGCGCAAGCAGAAGACAAAACAAACTCAACGTGAGCACACCCATAATGAACACACCTTCACTGCTAAAAAAAAGCCGCAATACTCCTCGGACCCAGCCGCCCAGTGAGAAGAGCTTGTTCGCTATCTATTAAGGGTTAGGCCCTATTTAATACCACCCAACACCCTATGTCGCCTCTTGAACAATGAGTGAGCAATGCTGTTGTCATCCAATGTTGAGACAGGCGTCCAAAAATAACCAACCCCGCCGCCCACATTCACCGTTTTCTGACCACTTTTTCAGCTGGTTAGCATGGCATGCTTTTTGCTGTCAAGGTTTATAGTTTGAATTGAGGCCTGCCTAGACGCACCCCCTGCCCCTCTACCCTGGAGGGCAGCCCCCTACGTTTGGGAGGGGCCTCCAAGGTGCCGCGGGTTTCCCGTGGCACCTTGTTTTTTTATTCACCCGCTTTTTTATTCACCTGTCTTTTTATTCACCTGTTTTTTTCACCTGTCTTTTTATTAACCTGTCGGCGTCGGTTTTGCTTTCTTCTCTCAACCTTTCAACCAAATGTAGCCCAAAGTAGGTGCTATGCCGTTTTCAGGTGGGTATAAAGCTGCTTTCCAGAGCGGTTTCAGCGTTAAAATAAGTCTACAAACCTATTGCAATGGAGGCGGGCCAGGGGGGCGGTTGGGGTGGGAGTGCTGAAAAAAAATAGTCTAGACCGCTTTTACTTAGAACTGATTTGATTCTCCAGACCGGTTTCAATTGAGGCGAGCTAAAGCTCGCCTGCACTACGCTCCATGAAGGAAGAAAAAGCATGCTTTTTCTTCATTCCCTCCGCTCCGCTTGGGCATGAGGTCGAGGCGGGCGAGGCCCCAATCCCGAGGGTCAGGCGCGATGAGCAAGCTCCAGTGGAGCTTGCTGACGGAAGGGAGGTGGTAGGGAGTGCACTTAAGTGCATTCCTTAAGCGAAACCGGAGCCCTAACGGAGCGGAGGGAATCATTTGAGAAAGCTTGTTTTCTCAAATGATTCCTGGAGCGGAGTAGACGAGCGAAGCGAGTCTCACGAAGAGATCATGTCAAAGTGGAAGCGGTCTAGCGCAGCAACATGCCCTTATGTTGAAGCAGTTTGCGTTCCCAGAGGGCCATTTTTCGTGCATCGGCTTTGGCGTGGTGGTTGTGTCCCAGCAAATGCAGGAGGCCGTGGGCGAGGTAGAGTTTGGCTTCTGTTTGGGGGCGGGTGCCCCATTGTTGGGCTTGGCGGCAAGCCACGGGCAGGGCAATGGCTATATCTCCCAGAAAGCCTACAAAGGTGGCGGCATTTTTCAGCCCGGCATAGGCCTGGTTGGGGGGCATTTCTCCGGAGGGGAAGGAAAGCACATCCGTCGTTTTGTTTTGTCCGCGGAATTGGGCATTGAGTTTTCTCATGGCGGCATTGCTGAGCCATGCGAGGGAAAGTGTACAGCCGTGCAAGTGCAGGCCTCTCAAAAAAGCCAAAGCCCAGCGTTTTCCAAAGCGCATCCATGGCAGCTCTATGGGTGTGGCGCAATTCCAAACAACATCCACTCGGTTATAGAGGCGTTTTGGGGGGGTGTTTTGTCTCATGTGGAGAGGAGTTTGGGGGTTGTTTCGGGTTTGTTGGTTTTAAAAGCTTCTGCCGGGTATTGAGGGCGTGCATGGTAAATGCCGCTGAGTGCAACAACAAACGCATCCACCACTTTGTGCAAGTCTTTCAAAGTCAAGTCGCACTCATCCAATTGGCCCTCGGAAAAAATCAAATTCACCATTTTCAACACCAAAGTTTTCAACTCCTCCGGTGAGGTCGAGGCCGAGGAGCGTGCTGCTGCCTCTGCCACATCCGCCAACATAACGAGGGCTGCCTCCCTAAATTGAGGCTTGGGGCCCATATAGCAAAATGCGCTTTCATCCACCTGCACACCCTCGCCTGCCTGCGTGCTTGCCTTGTGGAAAAAATAAGCTATGCGCCGGGTGCCGTGGTGTTGGGGAATGGCCTCCATCACACGCTTGGGGAGTTTATGTTGTTTGGCCAACTCCAGGCCGTCAATAACGTGTTGCTTAATAATGGCGGCACTTTCAACAGGCCTTAAAAAGTCATGCGGGTTTTCTCCCTTTTGGTTTTCCGCAAAATATCTGGGGTTAGCCCCCTTTCCTATGTCGTGGTAATAAGCACAGGAGCGGGCGAGCAGGGGGTTTGCTGAAATGGCTTGTGCGGCGGACTCTACCAAACTCCCCATAACAATGGAGTGGTGGTAAGTGCCGGGGGCCCGCACAATCAACTCCTTCAATGCCGGGTGGTTTAAGTTGGCCAACTCCAGCAACTTCAAATCCGAAGCATAGCCGAAGGCAAACTCTACAATGGGCGTCAAAGCCATAACCAAAGCGGGCAAACCAAAACTTAAGCCCAGCATGGCGGAAAAACCTGTGGCCAAGCACTCCCACAGGTATTTCCCTTCTGCCAGCCCCCAAAAAAACATGACGAAAAAAGCCAAAACCCCGGAGAGCAGTCCCGCTTTAAAAATGCCTTTTCTATCCTGGGCGCGCGCAATGCTGGCAGAGGCCAGGCAAGAGACGGCCAATGCCGCCGAGGCAAAGGAAAGCGAGTCCCCCAGCAACATGCCTGCAATGGCTGAAAACGCAATGGCAAAAAAAAGCGCCGCCTCTTCACCCAACACAAAACGCACCAATGCGGCACCCGTCGCCAAAGGAAACAAAGCCTGCAAAGCCTGCAGAGAGAGTCGAGGGTGGCGCTCGCTCAGCGCTTCGGAAATTATCCTCCAGAAAAAAAGGGTCAACACCATTCCCAAAAGGAGTGTGGCCAAAAAAACCAAATCCTTGGAAGAGGGCCTAAACCTGCTCAAGGCGGTGCGGAAAAATACAAAGCATGCAAACAAAAAAAGCAGCACCGTGGAAAAACTGCCCACATGCTGCCTCAAGTTTTCTGTTGGGTCTGCCTGGCTTCTGAGGGCTTCAATCAGCCGGAGGTGAGCGTGCGTAATCAGCTCTCCGTCGCCAATAATTTTTTGTCCTTTGCGCAGCACAACCCTCACTGCGGCTACCTCCGCATAGGCAGCTGCGCGGCGTGTTTCTGTTTCTGCGCGGTTTATGGTGAGGTTGGCGCGCAGCTCTCGTTTGGCCAAACGCAAAACGGCGCGCCTCAACAGGGGGCTGGTTTCTGGCAACAAATTGCCGGGTACGGAGGCAAAACGGTCCAACTCCGTTTGGGCCTCTTGCAAATCCATCACCTCTGGAGGAAGTGCTCTTAACATATATTCCCCGGTGCCACCCAAAGTCCGCACGCGCAGGTCAGCGGCATTCATCTGCAACAACGCTTCCCGGGAGGAAAGGAGGCGGCTCTTATAGGCAACATCTATCAACAGCTGCGCCGCTTTCTCCGAGGCGTCTGAAAATCTATCACCCACCAAAGCTTCAAAATCCTCATCCCCCAGCGTGGAAAAGTTTTCGAGGAAAACAGCTTTCGCTTTTTGGAGCAAGGCTTGCCTTTCTGCCTCTGCTCTCTTGTTGGTTTTGGCTTCTCTGGCGTTTGCCGCCCCTCTCTCCTGTGCCAAAACCGCTCGCATGTTTTTAAAGCCACGCTGAATGTTGCGCAATATGGCTTCTTGTGTGGAGGGCTCATAATCCACCACCACCAACACCCTGTCCCGCATGCGTTCACGCTTGGCCTGGGTGCTTATTTCATCCACCACCTCAATGTCCCTGGCCACTTTAAAGGGCTCCACCCCGCGGAAGGGGCGCCCTATATCCTCCTCACCCAACTCCGGCAGTGGCTGAAAGGAAAACAACCCCAGGGGCATCACCAGGCTTGCCACTGTGGCTATGGTGAGGGCCAACAAAACGGGCAACAACCACCGCTGCCAAAACAACCTGAGCCTCTGCCTGTAGCGTTTTAAAAAAGGCGAAGGCGTGGCTTGTGGCAAGTTTTCTTGCGTTGTGGAAGGTATTCGGCCCATGCATGCTAAAGCATAGCCAAAACAAGCTGTTTTCGCATGGCCAAAGCTAGGGTGCTTAAAGAAAAACCCGCAAATAGCGCAAAGGCTCTCCGTCAAGCACTTCAGCAAGTGCCAAAAGCTGCCCCTGCTCATCCAACAGGCGCAGCCGTCCGGGGGGGGCTTGCAGCTTAAAGCGTGCACCGTGCCGTGCTTTCTGGGCTTCATCGGCTTTCAACACATGCGCCGGCAGCCAGGGCAAGGCCTTGTCCAGAGGTATCAGCTGCCTTTGCAGGCAAGCCACATCGGCCTCCATGGCCGGCAAAGTCAGCGCTTGCGCAAGGCCAAAAGGCCCCACGGAGGTGCGCCTTAAATGCTTTACGTGGGCACCGCAGCCCAAAAGCTTTCCCAACTCATGTGCCAGGCTGCGTATAAAAAACCCCTTGGAGCAATGCACCGTCAATTGTATTCGCTCCGCTTCCCATGCTTCCAGCTGCAGGCGGTGTACCACTACTGCTCGTGCTTGGCGCTCCACTTCTATGCCTTGGCGCGCCAGCGCATAAAGCCTTTGGCCTTTTTGTTTAATGGCGGAGTGCATGGGTGGCGTTTGCAAAAAACTCCCGCGGAATGCGCAAAGGTGGTTTTCAAGCAACGCGGAAGTGAGGAGGGGCACGGGGCGTGTTTGTATCACCTTTCCCTGGGCGTCATGGCTGTCGGTTTCAATGCCAAGCGCAATATCTACGCTATATACTTTGTCCAGTTCTGCCAAAAAGGGTGTCAGCTTGCAGGCCTCTCCCAGGCAAAGCACCAATGCCCCTGTGGCCAAGGGGTCCAAAGTCCCCGTGTGTCCTATTTTATAAGGCCCCTCTCTTTTAAAACCTTCGGGTTGTTGGGGCTCTTTTTGTGGGGCCTCCTTCAACAGGCGGCGCACTTGGCGTATCACCTCAAAAGAGGTGGGCCCCTCGGGTTTGTCCACTATCAAAAGCCCGTCCATTACCAACCTTCTTTGGAGCGCAACTCTTTTAAAAGGCGCTCAATTTTGTCACCCTCTTCAACGGAGCCATCAAAGGCAAAATAAATTTCAGGAGAGTAGCGGAGCCTCACGCGGGAGGTTACTTCTTTGCGCACAAAATTTTTGGCTGCTTCCAGGCCTTCTGCTGTGCACAGTTTTTGGGCCTCATCCCCCAGCATGGAGTAATAAATGCGTGCCACGCGAAAGTCGGCTGACATCTTCACACCCGTAATGGTTATGTAGCCAATGCGTGGATCTCTTATCAACCCTCTCGCAAAAATTTCTGCTACGGCAGCTTGTATTTCATGGCCTATGCGTTCTGCTCTCGTGCTGTTTGCCATCACTTTTCCCAGTCGCGTCGCCTTCGCATCTGCCTTGCCCGCGCGCGCGCATCCTCAGCTGACAAGGTTTTGGTGGTGGCTTTGGTGGGCATATAGCGCTTCTCCCAACTTCCCATCCCCTCTCGCTCGGCCAAACTCCTGTCCATGCGGGCCACCGTGAGTGGGCCTCCCCCCAAGGGCGCACCAAAAAAATCCTCATTAAAAGAAAGCGTCTCCATCTTGCGTTCAACAATCTGGGCCAGGTGGCTCTCTTCAATAAAATGGAGTGCCTTCTCTGCCCGTGAGTGCACTTGGGCCATGCTCGTCCCCACCGTTGCAAGCCCCAAGGAGGAGCGCCCCCACGTGTCTAACTCTCCCAATTCAGCCATGGACAAACTAAAACGCGCATGCAACCTGTCCATCAGTTTTCGCATCACATGCCGCTTGTTTCTTTGCGAGTGCGAGGATGGAATCTCCAATAAAACACGGACAACACAAACATGCATGGCAACATAGCCTCGCAATGGAGTTTTAACTGTGGCTCCCACCCCAAACTAATGCAAGCTTGGGCGGATCTCCTCTATTTCAAATACCTCAATGGCGTCTCCTGCCACCATTTCCGGGGCCCCCTCAATGCCAATGCCGCACTCAAAACCAGAGGCCACTTCGCGGACATCATCCTTAAAGCGTTTGAGTGAGGTTATTTTTCCAACATAAAGCTGCTTGCTCTCTCTCCAGAGGCGAATGTTCGCGCCGCGGCGTATCAGGCCTTCTGTAACGGCCGAGCCCGCAATCACACCCAGCCTGGGCACATTAAACACGTTGCGTACTTCAGCGCGGCCCAGCTTCTTCTCCATGCGGATGGGCTCCAACAAGTTTTCCATCATCTTCAAAACACCATCCAGCAACTCATAAATAATGGAGTATGAGGCGTGCTCCACTTCCAAAGTCTTCGCAGCGGCTTCTGCGCCGGATTCTGGCTTTGAGTTAAACCCTATCACCACCGCCTTCAATGCCGCCGCCGTATTCATATCCGTTTCTGTTATCATCCCCACCCCTTGCTGCACAATGGTCACCTTCACCTTGGGGGAGGAGAGCTTCTCAACGGACTGCACAATGGCCTCCAGGGAGCCTGCCACATCCGCTTTTAAAATAACCTTCAACTCCTTCGTCTCGCTTTGCTGCATGCGGCCCAGCAAAGCTTCCAGCGAGTCTGTCGCTGTCTTTCCTATTTCACTTGCACGTCCTTGTTGCAGGCGGTGTGCCGCAATTTCCTTGGCCACCTTCTCATCTGCAACAACATGCAAAGCCTCACCCGCTGTCGGCACACCGGAGAGGCCAACCACTTCAGCGGAATAACCGGGGAATACTTCTTTCACCATTTCGCTTCTGTCATTGCGGATAATGCGCACGCGGCCATGGTGTGTCCCTGTTACCAAAGCATCTCCCTGGCGCAAGGTGCCTTCTTGAATGAGCACCGTCGCAACAGGCCCCCGCCCTTTTTCGAGTTTGGCTTCCAACACCGTCCCTATGGCAGGGCGGTTGGGGTTGGTGCTGAGTTCCAAAATTTCAGCCTGCAACAAAATGTTTTCCAGCAACAAGTCAATGCCTTGGCGTGCCTTGGCAGACACCGGCACCGTAATGGTTTGGCCACCCCAGTCCTCGGGTATCAGCTCCAAGTCCGCCAACTCTTTTTTTATTCTGTCGGGGTTGGCGGTGGGCAAATCCATTTTGTTAATGGCAACCACAATGGGGACTTCGGCTGCCTTGGCGTGAGAAATGGCTTCTTTGGTCTGCGGCATCACACCATCATCCGCGGCAACAACCAACACCACCACATCCGTAATATTCGCACCGCGCTCGCGCATTGCCGAAAAAGCTTCGTGCCCCGGCGTGTCTAAAAACGTCACATCCCCCGAAAGCGTTGAAACGGTATATGCACCAATATGCTGCGTAATGCCGCCGGCTTCTCCTCGGGCCACATTGGCTGAGCGTATGGCATCCAAGAGAGAGGTTTTTCCATGGTCCACATGTCCCATCACCGTCACCACAGGAGGCCTGGGGCGAATGTCCTCGGGGTTAATGTCCAGCTCACCCAAAAAGTCTTCTACTTCAAAGCCGACTTTTTCAACCTTCCACCCATAAGCAGAAGCCACCTGCGTGGCCCTCTCCACATCAATCATCTGGTTGGCCGTCACCATGGAGCCTGTCTGCATCAACCTCTTAATAAGCTCGTTCACTTTGACGCCCATGCGCTGGGAAAGGTCGCTCACCGTAATCCCTTGTTGAAGGCGAATTATTTTTTTGTCTTCTGACATTTCCGTAATGGGGGTGCGTTGCCCACGCTTCACTTGTTTTTTCTTTCGCACCCTCACCGTGGTGGTAGGCCGGCCAAAAACAAACTCGCGAATGTCTTGTTGGACAGCGCCTGTGTCCTTCTCCCCTGTTCTGCCTCGTTTGGGGCGCTCTTTCTCTTTTGTCCGCAGCACATCCACCGTCTCGCGAATGCGTCCGGGAGCGGCGGGAGTTTGCTGCTGCAGGGGCTTTAACTCTCTGGAGTCCGCAGGCCGGCGGTTGGGTGTTCCGGAATAGCGGCCACCCGGTGTCGCCACAGGGCGCTTAATTTGTATCAGCGGGCGGTTCACAATTACCGCCTGAGTAGCCGTTGGACGCAAGGCACGTCCTTCTCCTTGCGCCGTCGTGCTGGAAGCGGAAGGAGCGGCGTGTGGCCAAGCCCCCATCTTTGAGTGAGGGCGCGCCGTTTGGAGAGGCTCTGCCCTTGTTGGCGCTTGTGTGCGCTCATGCATCGGCCTCTTCAATGAGGGTTGTGCAGGAAACACCTGCTTGCGTTCTGAAACCAGAGGTTGAGTTTCTGTAGCAACCCCTTCCATAGCTGACAACATAGGCGGCAACGTCACGGCTTTCTTTTCTGGGGCCGGGCTTTCCGGCACAGGTGGCAGGGAAGGTTGAGGGGCCAGAGGCACTGTTTCCTGGGCAAGCGAAGGCGTGTCCGAGGCTGTTTCCTCTTGCTTCTTTGCAGCCAGGGGCGGCGTAGAGGCAACAGCCTTGGGCTGGGTTTCTAGCTCCTCTTTGCGGGCATGCTCAGGTTGAGCGGAAGGCTCCACCATGGCAAAAGCTTGTCTGGGTGGCGGCAATATGTCCTGGGCTTTGGTCTCGGGAATAACAACGGACACCACTTCTTCCCCTGCTCTTCGGCGGACGACAAAACCTTTCGTAGCCACAGTGGGCGTGGGTTTGGGGCGACGTTTGTCCAATATCCTCTGAATGGCAGCCGCCGCTTGGTCATCCTCCAGGGAGCTGGAGTGGCTTCTCACCTCATAGCCCAAGCTAACCAATTCTTGTACAACATCCTTGTTGTCCAGTTCGATGCCTTGACTTCTCAACTCCTTGGCAATCTCGTGAACGCGCTTCTTCGACATGTGGGCCCCACATCAACAATCCAACTTCAAAAATCCATCTGACAAACAAACCCAACAACTCAACACTTCTTTTTTTTAACACTCACTTGCAGCTATACATTTCTTCACTCAACTCCAGCTGCCGCCCCCGAAAAACCCGATGGAATGCTTTAGCCGCAAGTGCCTTCTTTAGACAAGTCTCTCCGCAAATATAGGCTCCTCTGCCTTCCATTATTTTGGCCTTGTCCCAGCGCAACACACCACCCTCCCCAACGGCACACCTCAATAACTTCTGCTTGCGCTTCCTCTTTCTGCACCCCACGCATGTGCGCCTTGGAATATGCTTGGGTTGCTCCGGAGTGCACGCACCCTTCATGCCCCATCCCCTCCAGCCTCGCTGCCCTCTTCTTCCGGCATAACACTTTCCTTCGCCCCGCCAGCATCTTCTGCACCCTCCACCTTCACAGCATCCCAACGGGCTCTGCGCAGGGACTCTGCCTCCAGGTATTCCTCCGCAGCTGCTTTCAGCATGCGCGCGCGTTTAATGCCTATGCCGTCTATGCCTCCCAGGCGGACCACGTCTTCTTCCTTGGCCAAATCCTCAACCGTCTTATAGCCTTCTTGCTCAAGGGCACTCAGCATCCCCTCTGTCATTCCGCGTATATGGAGCCAACGCTCCCGGGGCGTCATCTCATCCGGGTGGCGGTTTTCTGCCTCTTCTCGGCTCTGCACAGGCTCTGTTTCCATATCCACAATAACACCCGCATCCACAGCAAGCTGGGCAGCGGCGGCTTCTTGCAAAGCTTCAATGTGAGCGGTCTCCAACCCTGGAATCTGTACCAATACTTCAGCGGAAGCCTCCGCAATGTCTTTGGCTTGCCTAAAACCATGCGCATAGAGGGTTTCAACCAAAACCTCATTCATCCCCGGCAAGGCCCCCAAACTCTTGGCTGCAAACTCACGTATCTCCTTCACCCGCGTCTCACTGTTAATGTCCAGTTTCCAACCCGTCAACTGTGCAGCCAAACGGACATTCTGCCCATGCCGACCAATGGCCAAAGAGAGTTGGTCGTCCGGAACAACAATCTCCATCGCACGGTTGGATTCATCAATAATAACACGAGAAACCTCGGCCGGCGCAAGCGCGGCACAGACGAAGCGCGCAGGGTCTTCATCCCAGGGTATAATGTCAATCTTCTCCCCTCGAAGCTCCTGCACCACCGCCTGCACCCGCCCACCTTTCATGCCCACACAGGTGCCAACAGGGTCCACATCTTGCTCGCGGGAGCTCACCGCAATTTTGGCCCTGCGCCCAGGCTCTCGGGCCGCTGCCTCAATAACCACAATGCCCTCCGCAATTTCAGGTACTTCCATTTCAAACAACTTCACAAGCAAGTTGACGGCGGTGCGCGAAAGGACAATTTGCGGCCCCTTCGAGTCGCGCAACACATCCACCACATAGGCTTGGACTCGGTCACCCGGGCGATATGTTTCACGGGGCACTTGCTCGCGCTCTGGCAAAACAGCCTCAGCTCGCCCCAAGTCCACAATGAGGTTTCGACGCTCCAGCCGCCGCGCAATGCCCGTCACAATTTCATTTCTTCTGTCTTTATATTCGTTGTATACGTTTTCCCGCTCCACATCCCGCGTCCTTTGGCGCAGCACTTGCTTGGCCGTCTGTGCCGCAATACGCCCAAAGCCACGCCTAAAGGTTTTGAGCCCCAAAATGTCCCCACAACGCTCATCCTGCGCTTTGGCCTCAGCCGCATCTTCGTCGCGGTAGAAAATTTGAAAAACCAGCTCATCTCCCACTTCTACGTCCAAACCTTTTTGCCTGGCCTGGCGCAAAGTCAACTCGTTGACGGCATTCAACGGGTCGGTCACTTCTTCTACAATGGAAATAACTTGAGAAATTTCCACCACACCCTTCTCAGGGTTATATTGCGCTTCCAAGTAGCGCTCCTGCCCAAAATGCTTCTTGGCGGCTGTGCGCATGGCCTCTTCTAGGTTAGACAACAACATCCCCTTCTCAATGCCTTTGTCTTTGGCTACCTGAGTGATGATGTCATCCAGCGTCGGGCCTTCATTGCCAAGGGCCATAAACAGTCTCCTTAAAATATTTCGTGACGCAAATTGTGGCGCCCATATCCATTTCGCCTGGCCCACTGCCTGGCTAAAAAAGCTCTAAAACTCATATTCCAAATTCGCTTTTGCAATTTCTGAAAACGCTATCCAGATTTTGCCCGCCACCTCTATGTCGAGCTCTACACCACTCTCGCTCACATCCACCAAACGCCCCTTCAACACCCGCCTGGGCGGTTGACTCAGCGGCCTTTTGGCCTTCAACCGAATCTTCTGCCCGAGGACTTGAACGAAATGTTGTGGTTTCGTCAATGGGCGATTCAACCCCGGGCTGGAAACCTCAAGGTTATATTCCTGAGGAATAATATCCTCCACATCCAGGAATGGACCTACAACGCTTGTCAGCTGAACACAATCCTCCAAATGAACTCCATCGGGCTTATCTATGAATAAACGCAAAACCCAGTGTCCAAACTCTTGTTTGTATTCTATGTCCACAAGCTCATAACCCTCTGCCTCCAGCAAAGGCTCCAAGAGCTCCTTGGCTTTGTCTATCGTCGTCTTTAAACTCTCCACAGCACTCATAGGCTTGCACAAAAAAAGCGGGCCACTCAACCCGCCCACTTCTCTCTCTGCTAAGAAAAAGCCTGCTCTGCCTACTACAATCCTTCAAGAGGTGCAAACCCCACCATGACAACATTTAGGCTTGCCGCCCTCCAAATGACTTCTCTGGCTGACAAAAATGCCAACCTCGAAAACGCCACCCGCCTCATCCACAAAGCCGCCCAACAAGGCGCCCTCTGGGTGGGCCTCCCCGAAAATTGTTTTTGGATGGGCCCTCCACACCAGGCCGCCCCCTCCGCCGAAACCCTCGAGGGCCCATGCCTGCAGGCCATGGCCACCCTCGCCAAAAACCTAGGGGTCGGCATTTTAATAGGCTCCTTGCTTGAAAAACGCGAAAATGCCGAAAAACCCTATAACACCAGCGTGCTTTTAGGCCCCCAAGGGGAACGCCTAGCCACCTATCGCAAAATCCACCTCTTTGATGCGCAGGTGGGGGGGCAACACTGCGAGTCAAAGACGACAAGCCCCGGAGAGCGTCCCGCTTGCGTGCATACGCCTGAGTGTATCATGGGGCTGTCCATTTGTTATGATCTGCGTTTCCCGGAGCTCTATCGCCACCTGAGCACCCAAGGGGCACAACTCTTGTGGGTGCCGGCAGCGTTTATGTGGGAAACGGGCCGTGTCCATTGGGAAATATTGCTGCGCGCCCGGGCCATTGAAAACCTCTGCTGGCTCGCAGCCCCCGCACAAATCGGCCAACACAGCCCCAACCACACAACCTTCGGACATGCCATGATAGTCAACCCCTGGGGAAAAGTGGTGGCCCTCTGCGAAGAAGAAGGCGAAGGCATGGCCCTGGCAGATATAGACTTGGCGCTGCTTTTCGAGCTGCGCGCCCGCTTGCCCGCACTGGGCCACCGCAAACTCAAAAGCTAATTTAACAACCTCAAATGCGAAGGCCGCTTCGGT
The DNA here is from genome assembly GCA_009782175.1 of Cystobacterineae bacterium. Classification (GTDB taxonomy): domain Bacteria; phylum Myxococcota; class Myxococcia; order Myxococcales; family Myxococcaceae; genus WRKR01. The sequence goes on along the minus strand of WRKR01000017.1, from coordinate 3,407 downwards.
TTGTCGGCGGCATCTCCCTCTTCTCCTTCGGCTAAACCACCTGCCTCCACGCAGACACCCTCTTCCCCTGAAGCGCTCTGCGCTTCCGGCAAGCCCTCCCCCTCTCGCTCTGAGGGCCCCTGCGCTTCTGTTGAGGGCGGAGCAGAGTGTATCAGTTGAAAAGGGGCTCGCTTTCCAGGCGTCGGCGGCACAACCCCTCCCGCCTCCGCCTCCAGAAACTCTTCGGGTATGTCCTCTGGAAAAAGCCAAAACTCCATCGTCACATGGCTGCGTAGGGCAAAAATGGCAGACCAAGGGACAGCGACAGCAAAAGGCTGCCTTTCAAAACTCAATGTGGCCCTCACTCCCCAGGCATTCACTGTCAAATCCGCAGGGGAAAAATGATAGGAGAGGTTGAGTGTCAAATGGGCCTGGCTTTTAAGGTGCTCAGGCAGACGCACACCCGTTTTGCGCGCGTCCAGGTGAATCATCACCATGCCTTTTTCAAGCATGGACTTGAGCTTGTCTTCCTTCTCCTTCAGGGAATTCTCCATCATCTCCTCCTCAATGCAGTGGCTATTTCTCGCTGCATTTGACGTTCCTTCACGCTTTCACGCCGGTCCGCTTGCTTCTTTCCAACACACAAGCCCAGCTGCACTTTGGCCCAACCTTCTTTGAAATAGAGAGAAAGCGGCACCAGCGTCAACCCTCGCTCTCGCACCTTGCCCAGGTATTTCTCTATTTCCCTGCGGCGCAACAAAAGACGGCGCGGCCTCAAAGGCTCATGCCCATAAAGGCCAGCGGCCTTATAGGGGGCAATGTGCAGTTTATAGAGGTAAACCTCCTTGCCTTTAGGTGCAGCATAACCCTCCGCAAGGCTGACTTTCCCCTCGCGCAATGACTTCACCTCACTGCCTAAAAGCTCTATGCCAGCCTCCAGGCTGTCTTCTATCTCATAGAGGAAGCGCGCTTGACGGTTTTCAGCAATGCTCCTCACCGCCGTTTTGGCTGGGGTTTTTTTCATGCCACCTCGAAGGACTGGGCTTAAAAAAGTCAGGCCCCTTCCAAAGCCATGTTGTCTATTAAGCGCGTGCTCCCTACAAACCCTGCCACCAACATGCGCGCACCCTGGGCTTCAATATACTCTATAGGCTGCAGCGTCGCCTCGTCCACAATGTCTATATAGTCCACACGAATGCCCGCTTGAAATAAATGCTGCCGGGCTTCTTCCAGCAAAACAGAGGCCAAACGCTCTCCCTCGCCATAACGTTGCCTGGCACAAAGCAAAACACGAAAAAGTGCCGTCGCCTGCTCGCGCTCTGCCGCTGACAACAAAACATTGCGAGAGCTTAAAGCCAACCCGTCCTCGGCGCGTACAATGGGAATGCCCACCACCTCTACGCCTAAGTCCAAGTCTCTGCTCATGGCCCGCACCAAACAAAGCTGCTGAAAATCCTTCTCCCCAAACATCGCCCAACAAGGACGAAACAAGGCAAACAACTTGCACACCACCGTCGCCACCCCGCGAAAATGCATAGGGCGGCTTTGCCCACATAAAGGCTGACTTAAGGCCTCACAACTCACATAAGTTTGAAAACCCGGGGGATAGAGTTGCTCCTCCTCAGGAGCATAAAGCCAGTCCACCCCCGCTTTCTCACACAGGCGGAAATCCTCCTCCAATTGCCGAGGGTAGCGGCTGAAATCCTCCTGGGGACCAAATTGAAGGGGGTTGACAAAAATGGAAAGCGCTACCACCTCCGCCTTGGCTCGCGCTGCCTCCACCAAGGCCAAATGCCCCTCATGCAAACAACCCATGGTGGGCACCAGCGCCAAACGGCGCCCCTGAGCAGCAAGCGCCACCACTTGAGAGCGTATGTCCGCAGCCCTTCTCAAAAACAAAAGACTCATATGGGAGCGCCATAGTCAAAACCCGTGCGCCCAGGCTCCTCCTCCATGGGTGGGTTGGAAGCAACCAGGCGCATGGCGTGAAAACTATGCTCCTCACCCGGAAAATGTTCTGCGCGCACCTCTTCGCAAAACTGCACGGCAGCCTCCAAAACCGTGGCATAAAGGTTGGCATAACGCTTGACAAACTTGGGCTTAAAATCCGCCATGAGGCCCAACAAGTCATAACTCACCAACACCTGGCCGTCACAGTGCTTGCCCGCCCCAATGCCAATGGTTGGAATGGAAAGCATGGCGCCAAGCGTGCGGGCCAACTCCGCCGGAATGGCCTCCAAAACAAGGGCATAAACGCCGGCTTGCTCCAAAGCTTTGGCGTCACGCATTATCCGCTGGGCTTCTTCCTCTCCACGCCCTTGCACCACAAAGCCGCCCATGTTGTGCACCTGCTGCGGCATCAGCCCTATGTGCCCCATGACGGGAATGCCAGCGCGGACCAGCCGCTTCACCGTGGAAGCATAGCTTTCACCCCCTTCCAGTTTGACACTGCCCGCCCCCCCCTCCGCAATAAGGCGCGTTGCATTGCGTACGGCCTCTTCATCCGAAGCCTGGTAGCTCCCAAAAGGCAAATCCGCCACAATGTGGCAACGCTGGGCCCCACGGGATACTGCCTGGGTATGGTAGAGCATATGCTCCATGCTCACCGGCAACGTCGAAGCCTGGCCCTGAATAACCATGCCCAAAGAGTCCCCCACCAACAGCGCGTCTATGCCTGCCTCGTCAAATATTCGGGCAAAAGCCGCGTCATAGGCGGTGACAACACAAATTTTCTGCCCCTCGGCCTTCTTCTTCTGCAAAGCGTGGATGGTGACCTTTTTCATGGTTCACCTCCTGTTAAATGAAGGGTTTTTCAAAACAAGCGCGCCTCTCGCACCTGCTTTAAGTGGCCTTCCGCCGTCTTCCAAGGAAGCTCGCCGTCAGCACTCTTATTCATTTATGCCAGCTTTGAGCCACTTGCACATGGATTATATGCTTCCATGCACATTTCCCCGCATTAGAGTTGAATTATGGCCGCCCGGAACATAGGCTCCCTCTATGTTACGGCGCCCTCCTCCCAAACGGACTCCTCGCACTCAAACACGTACCCAAACACGCTCCACCTCCCAGAAAATACCCGCCCCTGAAAATTTGCCCGATGGCCTCTATGGCCTTGCCATGCTGAAGCTGGCCCTGGCCCTCAAAAAACAACCCCAGGCCCCCCTGCCACAGCTTGTTGCCAAAACCCTTGAGGACTTAGGGCTTTCTGAGGCCGGCTTTCACCACTATTTGGAAGAGCGCGGCCAAGGCCTGGAAGAGCTGCTCATGGGCTCCAAACAGGACTAGGGCCTGTTAACACTATCCGGCATACCCATCTTTTGATGCATTTTCCGCAATCCATCGTTGCTCGTCGGTTGAATATCGACAAATATTCGCCCTCCACCTCCCTCCACGGCAGGTTTGTCCACCGGACAAACCTCTCCTCGCGC
>WRKR01000016.1 GCA_009782175.1 Cystobacterineae bacterium | reverse complement strand
TGCTTTTTTTCGACAAAAAAAAAAGCCAACTCGCCGGGAGGCGAAAAACCCTGCCCGGGAGGGCAAAAAAACCCTTCGCCGGAGGCGACACTCCCTCCCCGGAGGGGAAAAAACAAAAACCCCCCACAAAAAACTTTTTCCTTTGAAAATAGCCGGGCCGCAGGCCCACTCTGCAAAACATCCCACCCCCCCGGAGGGGAAAAAATAACCCCCCCCCCTTAATCTAACATGGATTTTTGGCGGCTGGCGGTTGTTTCATATTTTCTGCGCCAACCGTCCAGGGTTTTGCTTATTTTTTCGCAACTTTCAGGCGTTTGCCCGCTCTTTTGGATGGCGTCGCGATGTTGCTTAAACTCGTTATTTATGGCGCCTTTAATCTCAATATCCAAAGTGCGAGCCGTAATCTTTTGATAATAGTCGCCCAGCTTCCTTTCTAAATCCCGAGACCGAAGTGAGAAGTCTGTGCTGCAATTCACCTCTATCGGTTTAAACGTGGTGGCGTTTGCACTCGCGGTGGTGTTGTTTGTAGCCACGGTTGTATTTGCCGCCACAGCGTTGGAGCCCGGGGCAGAGGCAAGGGGAGGCGTGGGCGTTGTGGGCTGTCGGCTTTCAACATTCCTCTTCGAGGTCGCCACTCTTCGGTTTTTATCGGTTTGGGGACGCAGGGGAGGAGCAGGGGCTCTCGCCTCAGGTGAAGTGGGCGTTTCAGAGGTGGATGGCGCTGTTGCAACGGTCGTTGTTGCCGGGGGTGTTGCTTCAACAGGCGCTGTTTCAACAGGTGTTTTTTCCAGGGTTGGCAAAGGTGTTTCCAGCGTTGGCAATATAACTATTTCCGAAAGCGTGGGTTGACCCACCGCTGTGGAGTTCAGCAACGCGCTGGAGTTGTTTTTCTCACTTTTGGAGGCCACGGAAATGCCCGCCACCATGCCGATGATGACCAAGGAGGGCAAAATGACAATGAGCCACCATGACTTCCAAGAAGCTTTGGGCTTTGCTTTTTCTTCCTCTTTGGGTGGCGAAAGCTTGGGTGGCAAAGGACGCACCTGGCGCACAGGCTCAGCCTGCGACACCTCTTCTGGCTCTTTATAGCTTCGCGTCACCTCCTCTTTGAGTTGTTGGATAATGCGGCGAATGCGCTGCTTCATTTCGTCAATGCTGCGTGGCCTGTCTTCTGGAGACTTTTTCAGCATGGACATCAACAACTCGCCTAAGCTGTTGGGGATGTTGTCTACGCGGGAGTTGATGTCAGGCGCCTCCGTATAAGCGTGCTCCCGCATCATTTCTATGGTGCTTTGTGCGCGAAAGGGCAACTCTCCGGAGAGCATTTCAAACATGACAACGCCCAGAGAATAAATGTCTGTCCTCGGTGAGGCGGCCAGGCCTCTGGCTTGCTCCGGGGCAATATATTCAGGTGTACCGGCAACCACAGAAGCCTTTTCCGGAGAAACTCTTTCCATGGCAGCCTTTTCCATGAAAGCTTTTTCCCAGGCTTCTCTTTCCTTCTCTGTGGCATTTTCCTTCAAGTGCATAGGAGGCGTTTGCTTGGCCAACCCAAAGTCCAAAATTTTGACATATTGGGTGCCGTTGCTCTGCTTCGCTATAAAAATATTGGAAGGCTTCAAGTCCCGGTGAACGACGCCCACTTTGTGTGTTGCTGACAATGCATCCAAAACCTCGTCGACAATTTCCAAGGAGCGATAGGGGGAGAGGCGTTTTTCTCGAAGCAAGGTTTCTTCGAGGCTTTCTCCTTCCAGGTATTCCATAACCATATAATGGCGTTTGTCCGTAAGGCGTCCCCAATCGAGAACATCAAGGACACCCCGGTGGCGAATGGCGCTTAAGGCTTTGGCTTCTTTTTCAAAGCGGGCTATTTGCTCCTCGGATTTGGCAAACTCGGGCCTCAACACTTTGACGGCAAAATGTTTGTTCAGCTGGGGGTGCCGTGCGCGATAGACGATGCCCATGCCCCCCTTGGCTATAATGCCTTCAATGACATAGCCGGCCACCCGCTCACCAATAAGCAAATCCGCCGCCTCATCTTCTTCCTTGGTGCGCGCAGAGTTTGAAATGACGGCCGTTAACTCTTCCATGGGCACTGGCGGCGTCAGGCCGGCCCTCTCATAGGCCGCATTCAACGGAATGACGCGACTGGCCTCTGCCAACTCGTCGGTCTGTTTCTTTTGGCGTTTTGAGTCTGAGGACTCCATGTTTCCTGGTTTTAACTTGTTGTCCATGCCAAAGTAAACCTCTTCTCTCGCTGTGGTGACGGCTGCTTGCTCACTTGCCTTCTCTGGAAACCCATGCTGCAACGGCGAAGCACCTGCCGCTCCCTTTGCAGGGGCTTTGTCAACAAAAACCTGCGGGCGCTCCAGGGGAGGTGCCTCTGCTCCTCTTTTTTCACCCTCCTCCACCCCTTCCTTGTCCGTTGGCATTCCACTGGGCTCTGGGCCAATACTTTGGAGCTTTTCAGTGAGAGCAGCCCTGCGTCGCCCCGGAAAAACCATGACGGGCACAGCACCCTCCTTCACCTTCATATAATAAGGTTTGCCGTCCTCTCCCTCTTCCTCTGCCGGCCGCTGCTTGTCCGTATGCTCTTGCATTGCCCACTCCAACCCTCGGTGACGCTCACTCACTTATAACGTCTCCTATAGCCTCCTCAACTCCCCCACCCTGAATCAGAGGGTCCTGTATTCTTCTTCCATACATTATTTAAGCACATATACGAATTTTTTTCACTGTGGTTTTTGGGTGGTGTTAACCCACCATTCAAGGCTCTGCTTGCTTAGGCCTTTAAACGGGGAATTATTTATTCAACTTGCAAAACAGCAACCCATACTTAACCCTCAAAAACAAAACCCAAGCTAAGTCGCAAGAATAGCTAAGTCGCAAAAATATAAACGTTGAGGCGCGCTGCGCGAGGCTATTTTTCGCTTATATTCCCCAAAAACAGGAAACACTGCCGTTCCACCTGGCCGTTCAGCTTGCCCATGCAAGGTGCTGGGGCAGGAGGGCCCTAAGGCCTGGGTTTGGTTGGGCCTTGCCGGCAGGAGTGGGTGCAGAGTGCCTTGTTGTTTTTGCGCGGGTGGCGGCTTAGGGCGAGAGGTGTTGGGGTGGGGTTTGGGCCGTGTTTTCTTTTTGCAGCAGCACCAGCCAATGTTGTGTGTTGTCTATGGAGGCCAGGGTGCAAAAGCCAAAGTGTTGGGCCAGGGTGCAAATGTGGTGGGCTTTGGCCACCGTGTGCAGGGAGACGGTGGGGTCGGCTTGGCGGTGGATGTTGTTAATATGTGGGCGGCTGGCGCCGTGCCAGCAGAGGAAAAAGCCACCGGGCTCAAGCCAGGAGGCGAAGGTTTCGAGGGCTTTTTCTCTGGGGAAATGTGGAAAGCCATTATAGCACAGCACCCCATCTATGCGGCCTTCGGGCTGCCAGCTGAGTGCATCTGCGCAGACAAAGCGCAGGCGTGCGTCCACGCATTTGCTTTGGGCCACGGCTATCATCTGCTCGGCAAAGTCTATGGCCCACAGGCGCCCTGCCCCCAGGCCTTTCAGCAGCTGTGGCAGCAACACCCCTGTACCGCAGCCTATGTCCACGAGGGTTTTCCCTTGCCAACCCCCCTGGAGGTAGCCAAGCCCTAAAGCGATGGCTTCGGCCTGGGCCTCGGGGGGGTGCAAGCTGTCCCATTGAGGTGCCAGCCTTTGGAAATAGTCTCTCATGGGTTTGTCTCCTTGGGGGTTAGGGCCTTTCTCAGGGCATTTTGTTTTTTCAGGCCCCCATTTCCAACTGCATTCCGGCAAACATTTGAAAGCCGGGCAGAGGGTAGCCGAAATTAAAGGCGCGTTTTTGTCCAAGGAGGTTGGAGGCCCGGAGCCACAGGCGTATGTTGGGCAAGGGCATATACTCCAGGCGGGCTTCCGTGGCGCTTAGGGGGGGCATGGCGGCGAGTTGCTCTGTGAGGAGCCCATGCCACATGGCCGCGGACAGAGAGAGGCGCCACAGGGGAAAAGGGGAGAAACTCATATGTGCTGCCAATTGAGTATGCGGTATGCGCATGGCGCGGGTGTCCGGCCATTGGCGGCTGAAGGAGAGGCTGCCTGTCCAGCTTTGTTTGTGCAGCGTCCACTGAGCCTCGAGGCCGGGGACGGTGAGGCGCTCCACATTTTCGCGCGAGAGGGCTGGGGGTGCACCGCTCAGGGCTATAAGGTTTTGGGCCTTTGTTAAAAAGCCTGCCAGCTTAAAATGGCCTAAGGGGCTTTGGAGGTTGAGGCCCAAGTCCGCCGTATTAGAGCGCTCCACTTTGAGGTTGGGGTTGGCCACAGGCATAGCGAGGTAGCGCTCCGAGAGGGTGGGGGAGCGGAAGTTTTGGAAATAGCGCGCATAGGCCTCAAGCCACTGCAGGGGCGCATAATAAAGCTCTGCCTTGCCCAGCCCAAAGTTTTGGCCGGCCACATGTTGAAAGCGGCCGCCGGCAATGGCGCGCAGGGGCAGGGGCTTGGGTTGCCACTGGGCTTGGGCATAGAGGCCGAGGCTGGCCTCGCTGTGCGTGCCTTCGCTCAGCGCCACCTCCTCTCTGCGCGCAAAACCCGTTGTCAGGCGTGCATCCACCCCCCAGAGCAACTGCAGGCTTTGCTGGCTATAGCGGTGTTGTGCCATGAGGCCAAAGAGGCCATCCCTGGAGGAGAAGCCATCCCAAAAGCGGTGGAAGCCCAGGTTGGCAAAGGTGGTGGCGCTCAAACTGTGCGCTCCCCAAAGCCCCTGGAGGCCTATGGATTGGCTCAGGCGCAGGGCCTCATAGTTATGGTTTTCAAAGGGGGCATGGACGGGCCCCGGGTCCATGCCTGAAAAAGCGTCCACGCGGCTGCGCAAGGCCACTTTGAGGCCTCCGCCCGGTGCCCACTCCACTTTGGCCAGGGCGTCGGCCTGTTGGGCCGCTGAAAAGGGGCGGTAGCCTTCACTGCGTGCCATGCGTACAAAGCCTCCCCAGGCATGGGCAGCGCCCCCCCCTGTGGCGGACAGCATGCCCTGAGCTGTGTGGCCCCCCCCCAACTCTGTCTCCAGGCTCAGGCTTTCAAGGCCACGGAGGCTTGAGGGTGCAGCCTCACCTTGGCGGAGGGGAACGGCCTTCCCCCGCGTCTCCAACAGCAGTGTACCGGCCATGGCGCCGGAGCCATAAAGCACAGAGTCCCCCCCGGGCAATACGCGTGCAGAGGCGAGGAAGGAGGAGGGGTGTGCATCGGCCAGGGGGTGTCCAAAGAGGCCCATCACATCAGGTATACCGTCCTCTATAACCAACAGCTGAGTGGTGGGGCGTCCGCCGAGGCCGCGCAAAGCCAGTTGGCCTGAGGAGTTGGCGCCTATGCCAAAAGCCAGGCCGCCGTTGCTGCTGGCAAACCAGCCGGGCACCTCATAGCTGAGGGCCTCAAAACTGCGCCGCCCTTTAAAGGCCTCGGGGCCCACCTCCCATAGGCCGGCTTCAGTCCTTCTCCCCTTTATTTCTTCCACAAAAGCAGTTTCAGGGGTGGCTTTAGCGGCAGCTTCGGTGCCCTCATCCACCCCCCCCGAGGCATGCCCTTCCCCAGGTTGCCTGTGGGCCATATCCGCAGGGTTTCCTTGCACAGCCCCCTCCGCAGGGCTTCCCTGTGTGGGCATGTCCATGTCGGCCTTGTTTTCCAGGGGGGGGGCGTCGCTTGTATCTGCGGTGTGGTTGTCCAGTGGGGCTGCCTTTGAGGGCAGGTTGGCGGGGAGCAACCCTGGTGGCCTGGTTTGTTGGTCCGTTTTTGGGGGGGCGGCATTTTCTCTGGCTGTCTCTTGTGCGGCGGGGGCAAAGGCCCACAGTCCGGCAAGCAGGCATATTCCGCCTCTGGTGGCGGCTCCCCCGTGGGCCCCCCTCATTTTAAAGTCTCCAGGCGCATGTCCCAACGGCGCAGTGCCGCAACGCCGGTGGGCACCACCAGCATGGCCAGCACGAGGCCGGGCAGTGCAAAAACCGAGGAGGTTAAGGCCAGCAAAAGCCCTGGCCAGGCAGAAAGCCATGGGGCCATGGACAGCAATTTTTCCAGGAGTTGCACGTTGGCTGTGGGCTGAGGCGTCAACGCCAGGAGTTGTACGCTGGCCAGCACGAGGCCTGCGTGCAGGCAGCGCCCCAGCAAGAGGCTGAAGGCCAGGGCCCAGGGCACCGGCAGTTTGCGCCCCAGCAGCTGGCACATGAAGGCCATAAAGCCCAACTCCAGGGCCATCCATATGGGCACGGGCGTCAGCCAGGAGGGCATGCCCGTCAGCGAGGCAGAAAGCAGAGGCGTCAGCACGCCCAGGGCCACCGCCCACCTCATGGGCAAAATAAAGGCCCCTACCAGGAGGGGCAAATACATGGGGAGAAATACCCTCCCCAGCGGTCCCAGCCTGTGGAAGAGAAAGGGCAAAAGCAACCCCATAACCGCAAGCGCCGAAGCCCGGCTAATGGCCTGCAAGTTCAACTCAAACCTCCTTGTGGCTCCTTCAGTTTGTTTTTTTTAAGGCCCTGCTTTTTCAAAGTTGGACTCTCCGAGCAAAACCTCCCTGAGTTTTGCGCGTAATACGTTTTCAACATTCGTATGCGTCATAAACCCTCAAGTCAACTTTTCTTTTGTTCTTCCCTGCTTTTGTTGTTCTATCCCAGGCTATTTGCAGCGGTTTTTTTCAAAGCCCTTTTTGTTTTCAGACCTGGAGCTGGAGCGGTTGGGGTTGAAGAGCCCCATTGTGGATTTTCGCCTGCGTGAGCATAGCGGGGAAAACGCCTTGGCATGCGAAAGCGAGCCCCGCGAAAGTGAGCCCTGCAAAAGTGAGCCCCGCAAAAGTGAGCTTTGTCTTCAACTCGAGCGAAGCAAAAGCGCGCTATATAGCTTTTCCCCTATACACAGAATGGAGGAACGGGCCCTAGACCGCTTTTACTTAGAACTGATTTGATTCTCCAGACCGGTTTCAATTTGGCATGAGGTCGAGGCGGGCGAGGATTTCGTGAAGGGAGTGCACTTAAGTGCATGACCTGAGCGAAACCGGAGCCCAACGAAGAGATCATGTCAAAGTGAAAGCGGTCTAGCGGCGAGCGTGGGGGCAGCAGTTGCAATTTTTGAGGTGCTTGCGGTTTTTGTGGTGTGCCATGAGCATGCAAAAAGCCCCCCCAGAGGAGACGAGAATTTCATAGAGGGGTTTTTCATGAAAGCACAGCATGGCTGTGGCCAACAAGGCAATGCCCGAAAGCGCCCAGGGCCACGCCCCCCAACGGCGGTGTTGGCGAGAGCCAGGTACCAAGGCCAAAAAGCATGTGGCCAACACCAGCGCAAACAAAACAGGGTGCCAACCCTCCATAAACGAGGTCGCCGCAGGCAAAGCCGCCAACACCAAAGGCATGAGTGCACAGTGCACAATGCACAACAATGACAAAAACTGCCCCAAATTGTCGAATCCAACATGCTTGGCTTTAACGGACACAAACCCTCCGCTGGCTGCTTCTTATGGACGGCTCAAACTTCTAAGCGGTTGCACCCTTAAAAGCACAAATGCGACTGAGTTGCAATAGTTGAAAGCCCTTCAGGGAAGCCTGGAAAGCACAAACTCATGGGCTTGGAACAAATCCACCTCCCCTGCAAAACCAACAAATTGCTCATAATTTTCTGGGGGAATGCGTCCTTGTGCCAGTTGAAAACGCTCTTCCAACACCAGCGTATTTTTGTGGGCGGTTTCCTGCCGTACAAAGCTTCCCCATGGGGAGAGTATTTGTTTGCTTTCTATGGGCTCTGTCACCTCGACGTTTTCAGGCAGGGTGAGGTTCAGCTGTATTTTGAGGTTTTCCGGAGAGGGGATGAAGAGGGTTGTTGTGCGAAAGCCCACGGTGGCATAGCGTTGTCCAAGTTTTTGCAAGGGGCTGATGGAGGGCAGCACCCAGGTGTTGTTGTCGCTTGTCCGTGCAAAGCCCTGGGCTTTAAGCTGATAGCGGATGACAAAAGCTTCTCCGGGGGCTTTGACGGGCACAATTTCAATGTTTTCAACGCTGACGCCTGCAAACTGCTCGCTTAAATTGTCTTGTATTTTAAATTGCCGTTGCTCTTCAGGGAGTTTTCCAAAACTCTCACTGAGCCTGGCTGCCATAAAGCCGGTGTGTGTTTCTTCTCCTTCGCCAGAGAGGTTTCCTTTCTCGTCCAACTGCAGGTTGAGTTTAAAGTTGTGCAAGGAAGGCACAGCCTCCGGCAGGGATACCCTTTCCAGAGGGGCGCCTATTTCAGGGAGGACATAGGCGCTGTGTTTGTCCACATATTCCGGCAAGCTGCCAAAGGGGAGAAAGCGTGTAGAGGCATCCAACCACACGGGGGGGTGGTTTTTGAGTTTCACCCGAAGGCACCAATAACCGAGGTTGTTGGGAGGAGGAAACAGCATGGGTTTGGGGTTTGAGAAAATGGACAAAGCCGCGGCAACACGCACATCCATGCCGAGGGATTTGAGTGCGGCATATAAAAGCCAAAACCGGCTGCCCCTGTCATTGCCCACGGTGGCTGCCGCGGAAATTTGCATGCTGCCGCCATCCACAATTTGGCTATGTACCGCATTATATATGGCCTCCACGGCAGCAATGCCCTGCTGGCCTGCCGCTGCTTTGCGCGCAAACTGCTCCACCTCAAAGCTGGCTCTCCCCGCCTCAAGGCCATTGTCCGCGGCTGCATGAACAAAATCCTCATAGCCGATATTTGCCCCCACGCTGATGAAGGGCAGCCATTCCGTTTGCAATGGAGGGGAGTGGGGGGCCACCTCAAAAGCGGGGAGGTTTTTCTCCTCATGGGAGAAAACCAACTCCTCTCCTCTAAGCTGCAGGGGGCGTGTTGGCTGCCCTTGAGCGTCCACTTGGACTTTGAAGGTTTTGGGTGCAACAACCGTCAACGTGGACCAGCTGTTGGGTTTGAAGGGGACTTGGAAGAAAAACGCCGGAGAAGAAAACCCGGGACGCAACAAGCCGCGAGAGGGTTGTGCGTTTAAATATTCCACCTCCACCATATCCCCAGGCTCAACCGAGGGCATGCTGATGCTGTTTTTATGCTCAATGGACTCTGGCTCCAAAATGCTTCCATCTGCCTTGAGTGTACGCAGTTTGAGGAGAATGGCGCCGGGTGGAATTTCTACTTCGGCAGCTTGCATAACGCCGCGCTGGGAGAAAGCCTTCTCAATAATGTGAGTGCGCTCCACCATGGAGCCGTCCTCAAAAAAACGCATGGCGCTTGCATCTAAAATATAGGCCGTATCACTGGCCTCTGCTCTCTCGGTGTTGGCATAGGTTTTGAGTGCCTCTTCTGTGGAAATGGCAAACGCTTCAAGCAACTCCTTGCCTGTGAGGGAGCGCTCCACAAGCCTTTGCAGGTTTAAATCCGCGGGCATGAGTTTGAGGGCTTTTTGTCTGGCCTGCAAAGCTTGGGGGTTTTCTCCCAGGGCCTCATAAATGTCAGCCATGAGGTGGTATAGGCTGGCTTTATAGGGCCATTGGGGCTCCACGGTTTTGAGGTATTTTAACGCCTCTTCAAAGCGGCGTTGGGCCAGCAAAACACGCGTATGCTCTTCAAAGAGAAAGGCAACCCTGCTCTCATCCTCCTTCTCCAGACGCTCTAAAATGGGCAACACCTTTTCCCACTCTCCGCGGGCTTTAAAAAAAGCCACGCGCGCCTCTTCAGCGCCCGGGCAAAGAGAAAAAGCTTCGAGGCTCGTTTGGCTTTGTGGGTTAGCGCGTTGCTTTATGGCCAGTTGGTGCAGCAAAAAGCTGGCACTGCACAGGCCCTTTCCGGCGTTGGAAAGGCGCTCAACAATTTTTTGCGTTTCCGCATGCAGCCCAAGCTCCAAATAGAGGCGTGCATTCTCAAACTCAAACTCAGCGGGCAAACGTCCAAAGCGCTGCTGCGTTTTTTGCAGCAACTGCTCCGCAGCCGCCTGGCGGCTTTCATTGAGGTTAAGGCGCAAGCCAAGCAAGGCCGCGCGCAGCAATTGAGGGTTTTTGCGTTGTGCATTTTCCAACTCCCAGGAGACTTTGGCGCGTGCTGAAGCCTCCATGGTTTGCGCGTCTGCCGCCTCTATTTCCGCACGCAGGAGGTGGAGGTGAGAGGTGGCCATGTTTTCTGGCCAAAAATGGAGGAAGCGTTTGGCCTGGTTTGCATCTTGCACGGCATAGCTTTGGGCCACAACAAAAGCGGCAAGGCCCTCACCCACCTCTTCTTGGAGTTTTTCAAACAACAACTCCGCCGGAGTGTGGACTGTGGCCTGAAGCTTTGCAAGGGGGCGGGGGGCTTGGCCCTGTGCAGGGCGAAAGCGAAGGGGCGTGTTGTCGCCGGCAAGTGGGGAAACGCGAAAATCCACATTGCTGTTGGGGCGAGTTGAAGGGGTGCGCAGCATGAGGCGGTGCCAACCTGCCTCCAAATGCAGCACAACGGTTTGGAGGCGGGGCCCCAAAACAGGAAAGTGGAGGGAGCTTAAAAGCTGTTGTTGGTTAACAAACAGCACATAATTTTCATCCCAGAGGATGCGGATGGCATAGGGGCCTGGCTGGAGGACTTCCACTTCTGTGGCCAGCACATACACCTCACCGGCATTGCCCTCATAGGGTATTTGGCGAAGCCCCATAGGGCTATGGAGTATACGCAAGGGGACAGGGCCCAAGGCATTGTTGGGGAGTGTCCGCAAATCCCCAGTGGCCTCTATCTCCAAGGGCTCGGCAAAGCTGAGCAGGCGTGAAGGAAACAAAGGCCCCACCAAACTCCAGGCATTGGGTTTGCCGCTCTCTGCGAGGAAGCGGGCAGCGTTTTGGAAGTCCGCCTGGCGATAGGCCATATCCGCGAGAATGTCAGCTTGGAGTATAGCGGCTTCCCCTTCCAACCGCAGAGGGAGGAGGCGCTCAAAAATTTTCAAGTCCAAGCTGGGGGAAATGCCTTTTATGCGAAGCAGGTGTTGTGCGGCCACTTCAGCCAGAGGGTGTTGTGCCTGTGTTTGCAAAAGCCGCAGGGCCGCGTCGGCCTGTTTTTGAAAGTCCACATGGCCATGGGCCACCAGCATGAGGCCATAGAGTGCCCAAGGCAGGTTTTCTTCTTGCAGGAGGGCTTTTTCAAAATAGCCTTCGGCCTCTTGGGTGTTGTCCGCAGCCAAAAGGGCATAGTGGCCAGCCATGGCCAATTGAGGTGCGGAGGTGGGTTGGCTGGAATAGGCTTTTTCGAGGGCCAGGAGGCCAGGCCTTAGGTTTTGAGAGCAACCCAGGAGGAAGCAGAGGCAAAAAACAAACAGAAGGGGAAAGCGCATAAAGGGAACCCAAAGGAGCCTGAAGGAGAAGGGCATAATATAAAACAAGCTTTACTCAGCAGGCGAGCGTTTGCACCAAAACTCCGCACACCAGGCCGCTTTTCTGGTGAAGCGCGTTTATGGAGCGGCCTCAAATAGACAGGCCCTCCCCATGGGAGCCAAGCCTTGCTCCTTATAACCAAACGAGGCTGCTTCGGCCTGCTGCTCGGCCTCATGCCCAGGTGAAGCCGGCTTAGCGGCCGCTTTTTTTAGAAGGTGCCGTTATGGGTTTAGCCGGTTTTTTAGCAGGAGGCGCAGCGGGCCTGGTGTTTTTAGGCGAAGGTGCCGTTGCAGAGGGTTTGACCGGTTTTTTTTCAGGAGAAGCTATGGGTGGCTTGCTGGGTTTAGCGGTTTTGGCAACAGGAGCAGGCGTGGGCTCTGGAATAATTTCTGGCACAAGAGGAAAAAGCAGGTTGGCAGGTGCTGGCGGTGGAACATAGAGGGCGCGGATTTCGAGGTTGGAGAAGGTGCAGGGCCCCTGGAGGCAACCCACCGCGAGGTGAGGGGTTTGCCCAAACAGGCTGAGCCATTGGGGGCCCAGGTGTACAGGCTCTCCCAGCATGCGTTTGTCCCTGCCTTTGCCGAGGAAGGCGGACACCACACCGGTTTCAGGCTCAATATGGAGGCTTAAGGGAATGGTTTTAGAGCTGAGGGGCAAGGGGGCCAAGAGGGTGGCGCGTTTTTCAGAGCCCAAAGCCCACTCGAGGGTGGGGGGGCTGCCATTGGAGGAGAGTATAAGGGCAACATAGTGGCTGCTTTCGCCTATAAGCATGAGGGCGCTTCGGTTTTCAGCTTTGGGGCCGCGCCACAAAGCCCAGAGAGGCTCCAAGGCAGAAGCCTGCTCCTCAGCCAGTATAACGAGGGCAGAAGCCTCAAGCCCCTCACCTGAAATGTTGACGTCCAACTCCAGGAGGCCTGCTGGGGCTTTTGAGTTGGCGTTAAAGCGGACTTCACCCCCACTCAAGAGGGGTTTGTTTCCTTTGGCAATGAGTGCCAAGCTATCTGGCCCCTCCCCCAATAGGGCGCGGCGCCCTGGGGACTCAATGCGGCCTGGGGCTGTGAGTGGGGAGCGCAAACCCGTCTCCGTCGTCAGCTGTATACCCAGGGGTGGGGCACTGCCCGGTTTGCGCCAAAAGCTGCCCACAACAATGCTGCTGACAAACAAAGCCATGCATAGGCTAAACAGGGCCAACCCCCACCAGGAGAAGCGTCTCAGTTGGGCTTTGGCCCTCAACCAACGCCCCTTGCGCCCTATGTAAAGCTCGGGTGTCCCCGGCAACAAAGGCTCAATGGCCTTCATCAACTCTTCCACAGAGGCAAAACGCTGAGAGGGCTCCTGTTTGAGGCAAGAGGTGACAATAAAGTCCAAGCGTTTGTCGAGGAAGGGCTTTTGCTCCGAGGGGAGGGAGCATACGCCACGGGAGGGTGGCTGCCCTGTCAAAATTTCATAAAGCAAAATGCCCAAGGAGAAAATGTCGGCGCGGTGGTCCGCGCTGCGTGCGTCGGACTGTTGCTCTGGCGCCATATAGGCCGCTGTGCCCATGGCCATATAGGACTGCGTCAAGTTGGGGTGTTCGTGTGAGATGTTGCCGTTTTTTGTCAAACCCGCCAACCCAAAATCCATCACCTTGGGAATGTTGCCGGCCAACTCGTCAATGAGAATGTTTTCAGGCTTCAAGTCCCTGTGGATGACGCCGCGCGTATGCGCATAGGCAACAGCCTGGCAAATGTGGGAAAACAGTTTGAGCGCGGCCATAGGCTCAAAGTCAGGCGCCCTCAACACCTCGCGCAGTGAAGGCCCCTCCACATATTCCATGACGATATAATAGGTTTTCTCCTCTGTGGCGCCTTTGTCCAAAATGGTGACAATGTTGGGGTGCGAGAGGGCTGCCATGGCAGCGGCTTCGCGCTCAAAACGCGCGACGGAGCTTGCATCTGCGGACAACTCAGCGGAAAGCAGCTTAATGGCCACAGGCCTGTTGAGGGAGAGTTGCCTTGCTTTGTGGACTTCTCCCATGCCCCCCCGGCCCAGCAAATGCTCCAGCCTATAGCCGGGAATGCTGTCTTGGGGTTGTGGACGCGAAAGAGAAGTATTAGCCAATAATTTCATTGTGTTTGGAAGGTTTCTTCAAAAAACCCAAATGCAGTGCGGGCAACCATATCAATGCTAGCCTCACTTTGAGTTTGCTGTCGAGCTTCTTTAGGGAGAATATGAGGTGCGCGCTTTATCCAAAGGGTGTGTCTGAAAGGCGCGGTTGTCTTTTAAAAGGTTCATTTTGTTCATTCTCTCAAGGCAACCTGAGGAAGGATGTTTCTCTCATATAACCATGAGCATGGACGAAGGAAGCAGAAGTGGGCATCAAAAAAACCTGAAACAAACAGAAAGCGAGAGGAAAAGAGGATGATGAATACACTCACAAGAGGGTTGCTGTTGGCTCTTTTAGCTTCATTTGCGGTTTGGGCACAACCTGTTAAACGCGGTGAAGGGAGACATATGCATGGGCATGGGCATGGAATGCACGCGTGGATATGGATGATGGAAAAGCCTCTTCCTGCGGAGCTTGTCAAAGAGTTGAAACTTTCTGCGGAGCAAGTGCAGAAAATAGAGGTGCTGGCTGAAAATTTACGCACCGCGGCCCTGCCTCAGGAGACTGCCCTCAAGGAAGCCCATGAGGCCTTGAAAAAAGCCCTTGAGGAGCCTTCGCCGAATGAGGAGGAGGTTATGCTGAGGTTATCCCTCGCTTCAGCCGCCAGTTTGGAGCTCAGAAAAAGCCAGACGCGTTTTATGTTGGCCTTGCGCCAGGAGTTGGGGCCAGAGCTGTGGGAGAAGCTGAAAAGTGAAAAATTTCACAAAGGACGCAAAGGTATGAAAGGGAAGCATGGCAAGCCCCTCCCGCAGAGCTTGTGTGTGGAGGACTGAGCCATAGAGCGGCTGGGGTTGAAGCCTCATACTTTGGCCCCAAATGCGCGGAGGTAGCCTCAGCGTTTTGGGGCTTTGTGGCCTTTGGGTTTTTGGGGCTTGAGCTTTTAAAATTTACGGTATAGAGAGCGGCAAAGCATTGTGGGCAAGCAAGAAACATTGTGGGCAAGCAAGAAAAAGGTGCCAGAAAAAGGTGTTTGTGTTGCGTGCTTTTTGCTTGGATTTCAGCCTGCTTTAAGGGCTGGTTTGGGTGTTCTTTGACAGTTTGAAAACAGACTTTTGAGGAGAGATGGCCGAGCGGCTGAAGGCACAGGTTTGCTAAACCTGCATACTCGAAAGGGTATCGAGGGTTCGAATCCCTCTCTCTCCGCCAAGCTTTTGCTTATAAAAGCCAATGCTTTAAGTTTATATTTTGCCAGAGCTTTCTTTTGGTTTTAGGACAAGGAAAGCCCTGCTCAGCTCCCTTAGCTCAGCTGGATAGAGCGTCGGACTACGAATCCGAAGGTCGGAGGTTCAAATCCTCCAGGGAGCGCATTCCCCTTCACCTGGGGCAACACCCGTTTTTTCCTCTCTATAGAGCCTAAAACCCCCTTTTTTCCTCTGAGGAATGCACACGGAGGAATGCACGATGGAAACTGCGGAGGAAACTGCGGAGGAAGCCATGGAAACGGTGGGTGAAACACATGAGCGTTTTATGTCCATGGCTTTGGCGTTGGCTGGGCTGGCGGCACAGCAAGGCGAAGTCCCCATAGGCGCTGTAGCCGTCCTCAACGGCCAGGTGATAGGCCGAGGCCATAACCGCCGAGAAATGGACAAAAACCCGTTGGCGCACGCGGAGCTTTTGGCTTTGCATGAGGCGGCAAGGCACCTGGGCGCGTGGCGCTTGTTGGGCGTGGAGCTTTTCGTCACCTTGGAGCCTTGCAGCATGTGCGCGGGCGCACTCCTTCAGTCGCGCATTGCCCGCCTTGTTTTCGGCGCCCACGACCCCAAAGCGGGCGCGGTGGGCTCCCTCTATAACCTGCTGGAAAATGCGCGCCACAACCACCGTATAGAGGTGGTTTCAGGCGTCAGCGAGGCGGCCTGTTCGCTTGTGCTCAAGCGTTTTTTTGCCACCTTGCGCCAAAGCAAAGCCGGGCGTTGAAAAAGAAACCGTGTGGAGTGTATTTTAGCATAGGAGCGCAACCCAAAACCAAGTATGAAGAGCGACGGTGAGGCCTGCTTTTGTCCTCATATAAGGAAGGCGAGGTTTGGGTGAGGAGCAAACGCCGGTGGAGCTAGGGTGGTGGAAGGGCGTGCACTCAAGCGTATGAGCTGAGCAAAAATGAAGCCGGAGGCCATATAACGGCAAAAGAAGGCTACACCGGGAGAGGTGGCCGAGAGGCTGAAGGCACCTGACTCGAAATCAGGAGTACCGGCAACGGTATCGAGGGTTCGAATCCCTCCCTCTCCGAAGTGCTTGGGGTTTTGAGGTTTCACCATGTCTTCGACCGAGTATGCCGCGAGTCCAACGCGGCGAAGCAAAAACGTCAGGGCAGCATCGCCTTAAGCGCGGCGCACTGTGGCGACGCGAAGTCTTTGTCAAGGGACAACGTCCGAGTACCGTCAACGCCAACAGGGTCCTCTAGCAAATTGTTGGGAATGGTTTCGCCTCGCACCATGCACCCGAGGGTGCGGGCGCTGCTGAAACTCAGGTTATGCTCGGCGACTTGGCCCACAATGCGGCCGTCTTCAATTTTAATCTCCACCTGCCCCGAGGGAGCTAAGGTATAGGGATAGCTATCTATCCACCCGAGTTGCGCCTCCGCCGCGCCCTCCTTGAGAGCTCTGCCCACCACCGGTACGCTGAAAGCTGGAAGCATCGAAGACGGCCCTTGCACATTCAACGAAAACACCTCAGGCACGCCTACTGACATGTCGACAATTCCCGGGCCGTCGTCCCAAAATGCGACGGTAAAATCCATTGAGTTCGAAAACTCCCACGACTGGTCACCGAGTTGCACGAACAGTTGGTCAAACAACACGGGCGGGTCCACGATACGGTCGGAATTGTCGCGCGTACAACCCAAGCATAGCACAAGTGCCATCAGTTTCACAGAGAGCCTAAGCATCATCCAACTCCGTTCAGCAGTTGACATTCAGCATACGCCCACTCCGCGTGCTGTTGTCACCTTTTCGAATTTCAGCGATCGACCCATTATGGTCCAAATCCATCCATATATAGTATAGACCGGTTGAAAGGCTTATTGGAACATAGATGGAAAAACGGAGTCTATGTGTGCTCATGCCAGGTATCGAATGCCTAAACGTCGATACCGTTGTGCCCCCTGCTCCAAACGCGCTTGTCGTCAGCCGAATGCGCCCGGTATAGGTGCCAGAACTGTTGTGTCAACCCAATGGGCCGACGGCAGCAAGTTGGGCAGATTGCTATTCAGTCCGTAGAGCGTCCGGATTCCCACAGTGTCTGTGGGAAACACGCTGGCGGTTTGGGAGCCGCCTATTTTTGCGTTTGAACCCCTCCCTCAAGCTTTTGACGAATGAACACATAAGCGGCGACGGTGAAGGCGAGGCAGAACAAATCCGTCACATCCATGGTGGGGTGGATGGGCCTTTCGACCCAAAACCCCATCATGCTTTGGTGGAAGTGGGGAAAGCCAGGGAGGAGGTTGAGCGCGCTGAAATAAGCCGCGGCAATAAGGCAGCTGACAAGCGCGACGTGGGCGGGTTGGGGGAGCTTTTGTTGCGGGCGGATTGAATGAATTATTTTTGAAACCAACATCCACGAGGCGGCCAGCAGAACGGGCAACAAAAAACAAATGCCCACATCCGACAGTTTGCCGCTCCAAAAGCCGGCGTGGTGCAGCCGCAGATAAAAGGCATTGAACAGGATGAGCATGGCCGCCAAACCTGGCCATGGGTGCAGCAAGAGCGTGCTGAAATTGGGCGTTGTGGATTTTTCGCTCATCGGCTTTTCCTCTTAAGCGTTGCTTTTTTGAAAAGCCCTCAAAACATGTTGAAGGAAAATTTTATCTGTCAACCATTCAACGGGTGCAACCTCGTCGGTTAAAACCATGGCCCCCGGAGGCACCGGCCAAGGCTGCGGCATGGCCAGACGCTCCAGCGCCCTGTGCGCCCTCAGGGGCAGCTGCAAAGCGGCAAGCCCCGCCATTTTTTGAGGCGCGTGGCGCGTGGCGACCAAAATGGTGTTGGAATGGTTGGCCACATCCACGCCCAGCACCTGGGGAAAAACCTGCTTCAGCGTATGCGCGACGGCATGCACAACCTCCTTGTCCGCGCCATTCCTTCCAACATTTAACAGCAGCACGCCGCCAGGCCGGAGCCTTCGGTCCACCTCGTGAAAAAACTCCCGCGTCGTCAACTGAAAAGGCACATAGGGAAAGTGAAAGGCATCCACCAGAATAACGTCATAGAGCCCTGTGTCGCGCCGGACAAAGGTGCGCGCGTCTTCGGCCACGGCGCGCGTCTTGTCGGGCAGGGAAAAAAAGCGCCGTCCAACGTCAATGACGGCAGCATCTATCTCCACGCCGGTTATTTGGCTTGTTGGATAGAGCTCGTCATAGAGGGTGGCACTGGTGCCGGCCCCCAACCCCAAAATGAGCACCTCGTTGGGAATGCCCTTTTGAGTCAGCGCCGGCGCCAGGGCATAATAGCCCCAAACATCAAACAAAGGCAGGGAGCCATCCGCCAATTGAAGGGACTGGGTGGCAAAGCCCTCATCAAACACCAGGCGCCGGGCATGGCCATCATCAAGCACCTTCAGGAGGTGATAGGGGGACTCTTTCTGATAAATTATTTGTGCATTTTTGGACTCGCCCTTCAATGCATATTGGCCGACAAACACGCTGAGCAAGGAAATAGCTGCAAGGAGGCTGGCGGTTTTGGCGCGGCGTTTCCAGCCATGGAGGCCGAATATAGCCAGGACAAACAATGCAATGCCGCACAGCAGCAGGGTGGTACGGCTGCCCAGCCATGGCACAAGGAGGAGGCCGGCCACAAAAGTCCCCAGGAGTCCACCCCAGGTGCTGAAGGCATAGAGCCAGCCCCCCGCCTTGCCCACCTCGCCTTTGTGCTTGTCCACCACGCAAGAAAGCAGCAGCGGATGGATGGCGCCCAGGAAGAGAAAGGGCAGGAAGAACAAGGGAGCGGCCAGGAGGGCGAGGGTGAGCAGATGCCCCATAGAGCCTTGAAGAAAGAGGGCCAGGCTACCGCGCAGCAAGGCGCCAAGCAGCCACGGCATGACGAGCAAGGCAAAACCGCCGATGATGGGCAGAAGAACCAAATAGCGCTCAGCTTTCCCTTTGCCGGCGAGGAAACCGCCCAGGAGATAGCCCAAAGAGAGGCTGGCCATGACGGTGCCGATGACAAAGGCCCAGACGGGCGTGCTGGTGCCAAAGAAAGGCGCGAGGAGGCGGCTGACACCCAACTCGCCCGCCATCACCGCAAAGCCCGTGGCGAAGCTTAGAAGATAGAGATAGGGCTTATTCATGCGGCTGATAGACGAGTTTCAACGCACAAGTTTCAGAAGGGTTGTCTGGGTTTTCGCAAGAATAGTCTTTGTCGACGGCGAGTGTTTCATGGGTGCGTGAGTCCGTGCAGACGAAGATGGGGGCCGCCGTGTCTGGGTTTTGGGGTGCACCGACGGGCCCGTCTGTTATTTGAGCGGGCTCGCCTATAATTTGAAAGTCAAATCCAATGGGGATGAGCTTTTTATGAGGGTGTTTATAGATAATTGTCATGCTTTGAACATTGAGGCCTTGCTCTCTCATGGGGTCCAGCGCGGATTGGAGCACCGAAGTATAACCCTCCTTTTCTTCCTCAGTCCAAGAACCCCAATAACACCTTGACTCATTGTCATTCGATAAATTCAGAAATCCACTGACGGGTTCACCCATACAGTTTGTTTGAAAGGTATATTGGACGTTAAAGCCCTCTCGGGTGTCAAAGTCCGGACATGGCTCCAAGCCACCATCCGCCACCAAAACCACCCACCCTGCTGCCAAAGCCAACAGAGCCAAAACCTGACGTATGCGCTGACGCATCACCTAAACTCCTTTCATTTTCATTCAACCCAGTGAAAGACAATAATACAAGGTGAACCCAAAACATATTGAAGATGTGAAGGGGGTATTTCACATGCCTTCGGACTGAACATCCTCCCCGGGGGATACAGAGCCCCTGGGGGAGGCCTTTGAAGTCCAAGGGATGGTGGTGCGCGTCGCATTGTGGGCCTGAAGGTTGAATGCTTGTGCTATCTGTCAACCTCAGTTCGACCACACGGGGGTGGCGAAATGGCCTCGCTCCATGGGCAGTGGAAGCTGAACTTTTCCATCCAAAGTGCTTACAAAAATATGGTTTGAGCCAAGGCGGTTGGAAATAAAGAGCAACAAGCGGCCATCCGGACTGAAACTGGGCTCTTCATTGTCACCCTGGTCTTGCGTTATGCGGCGCACTTCGCCTGTTTGCAAATGCGTGATGAAGATGTCAAAGCGACGTTTCTCATCCCTTGCCGTGAAGGCAACCCAATCACCCTTTGGAGAAACCTTGGGTGTTTGGTTATATTTCCCCTGGAATGTAAGCCTGCGCGCAGCATTTTTTTCCAACTCCATGAGAAAAAGCTGTGGCCCTCCGGCGCGGTTGGAGACAAAAACAATGCTTTTCCCGTCAGGGGTGAAGCTTGGGCTTGTGTTGAGTACATAAGGCGTCTGCGTCAGCTTGCGCGCTTCTTTCCCATTGGTTTTGGCCATCCACAATTGAGTAGACTCACCTTCTGCCTGAGCCCAGGCCACCCATTTTCCATTTTTGGAGAATGCAACCCCTGTTGCCATGGTTTTTCTGGCAACCAAAGTGCTGCTTTGGCCGTTGGGTTTTTTTAAGACAATGTCCGGATGCCCCCCATCATAAGAAGTAAAGCCAACAGCCTGGTTGTCAGCCGAAAAAGCCGGCAGGAGGTTGATGCTTGTTTGGGTGAGCGCTTGGGCATGAGCTCCATCCCAGTCCGAGAGGTGGATGTTGCGACGCTGTCCCACCGTTTTGACAAAGGCTATTTTTTTGAGAAAGGGCCCTTCCTCTCCCGTATAATGGCGATAGACGGCATTGGCCAGTTGGTGGCCCATTTTGCGGATGTCCAACAAGCTGCCTTTGGCCGAAGTTTCAAACTCCAGGCGTCCACTGCTGCTGCGAAACAAACGCAAGTGTGCCTCAAGCTGCTGCGCTCTGTTGAGGCCGAGTTGGACTTTGATGACGCTTTCTGCCCCTACATTCAGCCAAGCAGAAGCGACGATGCTGTTGGCAGGCTCGTCTTGAGGAGCCAGGAAGCTGGCCCTGTTGAGCAAGCGAAAGAGGCCGGAGGCTTCAAAGTCAAAGAGGAGGAGTTTGTCGAGCTCATCGGCGAGGTTTTGGATGGAGGGGCTTGTTTCGATGACGCGGGGAAAGCCCAAAGGCTCTGCTCGAAAATTGGCTCCGCTGATTTCAAGCGTAGGGAGCTGGGCGAAGGCGATGGAGGAGAAGAGCAAAAGCCAGGAGACAAACAAACGCATGTCAATTCCTTTAAAAGGGAGTAAATAAGAGAGGAACGCCGTCTTTTCTTAAGCTTTCTTTTAAGTGCTCTGGCGGAGGCGGAAAGGGCGCAGCGCGCAGCACTGCGCTTTCCACGGCAGCATTAAAGAGCGGGTTGTTGGAGGGCTGGGTGAGTTTGGACTCCAATAATTTTCCATTGGAAGCAATGCGGATGAGGGCGGTGGCCTTCAGTCCACTGCGCTGGTTTTCGGGGATGGTGGCAGACACGTCATAATGCCGACGTATAGCCGTGCTCAGCAAGCCGAAATAACGCTCCCCCTCCTGGACGGACGAATCCCCCATAGGGTCGCCATCGGCTTGCCCTTGAAGAGGCTCGCTGGCTTTCCCTTCGCGTGAAAACGCGGACCACAATTTTTCACTGTGGTCAGCCGGAGGGCCGGCCGTTTTTGCCGCGAGAGCAGCCTTGGCAAGCGTTGCCGTTGCTTGGGGTGAAGGAACAGAAACAGGGGGAGTGGGAGGTGTCGGAGCCGGGGAGCGCACAGCAAGTGCTGTGGATGGAGGAGGAGGCAGAGGTGTTTCCTGGCGCGGCAACAAGCTCGGATCTCTGGGTTTTCCAAGGCGAACCAAGGAGGCGCGGATGGGTTTTTGAACGAAGGTGCTTGGGTTTTTTTTGCGCTCCAAAAAGCCCAACATGAGCGCGCAAAAGAGGGCATGTCCCAGCACGGAAATGGCAATAAAACTCCACGAGAGAGAGCGTGGGGAACCAAGGAGGCTGTTGTTGACATGGGCGGCCATGGGCGTTTTCAGGGTCGGCTTTGCGCGGGGCTTTGCGCGGGGCTTTGCGCTGGGCGTTGCGTTGGACGTTGCGTTGGGCGTTGTGCTGGACGTTGCGTTGAGCCTTGGGTTGTCCTGGGGTCTGTCACCATACCGAGTTTGTCTATGCCTGCGCGTTGGGCAATGGCCATCAGGTCGAGAACGACGGCATAGGGCAGGGTTTTGTCGGCTTGCAAGAAGAGCTCTTTCTCTTGCTGTATACGAGCGTTGGTGCGCAGCTTGTCTTCCAGCTGCTCATAGGGGATGGGGGTTTCCCCCAAGAAAATTTGCTCTTTCTGGTTAATGGACAAAATGAGTTTGGCTTCGTCGGACTCCAGCGGGAGGGCGCGTGTTTGAGGCAAGTCAATTTTAACACCCGGCTGAATGAGGGGTGCTGTTACCATGAAAATAATCAGCAGCACCAACATGACATCCACCATGGGGGTGACGTTTATCTCACTGAGAGTTGTGCGTGGGTGGCGCCGTTGCGAGCTCATATCTGTTTCAAAAAGGCTGGGTTAACAAAGGTGTCGTCCAAAAGAGTGTCCTTCAAAAAAAAGTGTCTTTTAAAAGGCTCAACTAAAAAAGTTGCGTTTGATGATGTTGAGAAAATCAGAAGAAAAATTGGACAGTTCCGTATCAAACACGCGGATGCGGTTCAGGAAAGCGTTATAGGCAACAACAGCGGGGATGGCCGCAAACAAGCCTGCTGCCGTGGCCAGCAAAGCATTGCCGATGGGGGCGGCAACCGTTGCAATGCTGGCATTGCCTTGCTGTGCAATTTCATTGAAGGCGGACAGAATGCCCATAACCGTTCCGAACAAGCCTACAAAGGGCGAGGTGGCGCCCACCGTTCCCAAAAAGCTCAAAGCGGACTCCAGCTTGACAATTTCAACCATAGAAGAGCGCTGCAAGGCACGCTCAATGTTTTCAATGCCTTCAAGGCGATTGGGGGTGGAGCTTATGGAGGTAGGGCCGATGGGGCTAGGGCTTGTTTTCAATTGGGCCAATTTCAGCATTTCTTCATAGCCGGCCTTGAAGACTTTGGCCAAGGGCGAGGCTTTGTGTGTGGAGATGGACTCATAAATAGAGTCCATCTGTTTAGCTCTCCAAAACACCTCGAGAAATTCCGCAGAGCGCCGTTTGGCCCCAGAGAGTTGCACGCCTTTTTGCAGCACCAGTGCCCAGCTGATGACGGAGACGATGGCCAAGAGAGCCAAGACGAAAAGCTCAATGAAAGAAGCGTGTCGGATAACATCCCAGTAGTTGATAGAAGCAAACATTCTTCTTTGGCCTAACATTTGAGAGAGGAGCCAGCAAGAAGTTGACGAAACGGTGGAATAAAATGTTACAACCTATGGCGCTAAGTCCAAACTTTATTCTGGGGTGATAAAACATGCCTAAAATTTCGCTTCTTGCTCTTGTCCTTGGATGTTTTTTAACCAGCTGTACCACGGTGGAATATTATGGTGACGTAGAGTTTGATTGGATATTGGAGGGCTGGCCAGAAACCTTCGGTTGCGAGGAAGATCCGTATGTCTATTACATGCGCATAACCATTTCCGGGGTGCAATATGGCAATGATTATTATTGCCCCGACGTTAGAAATGGGATGGTGCTCTTGGACATGGCCCCAGGCAGTTATAGCTATCGCATTGACGCCTTGGACACGAATGGTTACTCCCTCTATGCGGCATCGGGTTCCTTCTATGTGGACGGTAATGTTTATATACCCGTCGTTCTCAGGTGAGAGCTGAAGCCAAAATGAGCCTGAGGCAAGCCAGCGGCAAAGTGAAGGCGCTTTAGAAGTTGCAGAAGAGCGTGGCCTTTGGAGCCTCTTGTGCTAGGCCAGAGGCATGCCCCTGCTGAAGCGCCCCATTGGTGTTTTTGATTCGGGCCTTGGAGGGTTAACCGTCCTCAAGGCGCTCCACCAGTTGTTGCCTGAAGAAAGCACCGTCTATTTGGGGGATTTGGCGCGCCTCCCCTATGGAAACAAATCCGCAGAGGTGGTGTGCCGCTATGCCCATGAGGCGGCAAACTTTTTGCTGGGCCACTCCATCAAGTTGTTGGTGCTGGCATGCAACACGGCTTCCGCTGTGGCCCTGGAGGGTTTGCAAAAGCGGCTTTCCATTCCAGTGGTGGGCGTCATTGTTGCCGGGGCTATGGAGGCTGAAAAAAGCACCCGCAATGGACGCATTGCCGTGCTGGGGACTTTGGGCACCATACGCTCAGCTGTCTACCAACAGGCCCTGCTTGCCCTCAACCCCGCTCTGCGCATTGTCGCCCAAGCATGCCCCCTGTTTGTACCCCTGGTAGAAGAAGGCTGGCTGCAAGGCGAAGTGCCCACCCAGGTTGCACGCCACTATTTGCAGCCTGCCCTCGAGGCTGAAGCCGACACCGTTATGCTGGGTTGCACACATTATCCCCTGCTGGCTCCAACCCTTGCCGCCGTGCTGGGCCCCCAAGTGCGCTTGGTGGATGCGGCCATGGCCACCGCTCAGCATGTGGCCCAACTGCTCCGCACGCACGCGCTGCTTGCCCAAACACCTCAGCCCGCTTCCCACGCTTGCTTCGTCACCGATGAGCTAGAGCGTTTCGCGCAGCAGGCAGAGCGCTTTTTGGGTCATCCACCTGAAGGGCTAAGCCTTTGCAAACTTTAATGGTTTTTAAAACTTAAGGTGCTTGCAAACCTGAGGGTTTTTGCCTCTTCGCATTCCTTGAAGCAGCAGGGTTTGTCAACAAACTTGTCAACGGGAGGCCAAGAGTGAGAAACTCAAGCTGCATGCACAAAAAACTCTATATACGCCAACTTCCTGTAGGGCCCATGGCCAATTTTGTTTATTTGGTTGGGGCAGCGGACTCTGAGGAGGCTGTTTTAATGGATGCCAGCTGGGAGGCAGAGCGCATTATGGAGGCTGCACAGGAAGACAAAAAGCGTTTAACCGCCATTGTGTTGACACATGTGCATTATGATCATGTCCAAGCCCTTCCAAAACTGGTGGAACTCCTGAAAATTCCTGTTTTTTTGCAACAAGCAGAAATGGACTTTCTGCAAGCCTGGAGCCAAGGGCCTCTCTCTCCCTCATTTTGTCCACAATTTTGCGCTTTGCTTAAAACCTCCCCTGAAACTTTCCAAGCTGTGCAAGGCGATGCGCGCATAGCACTGGCCGGGGTGGAGATGCAGATGTTGTTAACTCCAGGTCACACTGTTGGAGGGCAATGTATTCTCGTGCAGCAGGCATTGTTTACGGGAGATATTCTATTTGTAGGGGCGTGTGGACGCGTGGATTTGCCCGGAGGAGATGTGCAGCAACTCTATAAAAGCTTGAATGAGAAGCTCAAAGTTTTGCCCGCGGAGACGTTGATATTTCCTGGGCATGACTATGGTGAGGCTCCCGTTTCTTCTTTGGAGAAGGAGCTGAAAAGCAACCCCTATTTGCAGGACAAAGCCGGTTTTTTCTCTTTGCGCACATAAATGAGGGATTTTGACGAAAGGCGGATTAAAGTGAGGGAGGACAAATATTCATCCAGGGCCATTATTTAAGCCTGTATGCTCATATGAAACCATTTGAAAAAGCCCTTTCGGGCTTTAACCACAATGTTAAACACAAAGGGCAGCTTTACCATATTCAGACGGAGGATTCGGGAAAGCATAACCCTACGGTGACGACGTTGCTGTTTCTGGGGGGCAATATTTTGGCCTCTTTGAAAGTTTCCTATGCGGAACACCTGGATGCCGAAGCGTTGCCCAAGCGCGTCCGCGAGTTGATGGAGGCACAGCACAAGCAGATGCTGCGCAACCTCTTAAAAGGGCAATATGACAAGAAGAATGAGCTGGATTCCAAACACTGGAAAGTAGGCCAGTTGGATGAGCAGGGCCCTTTGGAGGAGCACAGCCCTTTGGATGAGCACAGTGCACAAACCCTGAAGCACCAGGGGCTTATACCTTCAGAGCCCCCCCCAAGCCCTGCACATGTGGCCTCATTTATAGAAGTGGATGAAGCCACGGAAGCGAATGTGGCCCCCCTCGCGCAGCAACGCTACCCCAGCCGCCCTTTTCTGGAGCTGGCCCAGGAGCAAGCCCTGGCTACCCCCTCTTTCGAAGATGAGGAAGCGGGGACTATTTTTGGGGAAGATCTGCTTTCCGGAAAGCGCTTAGACGAGTTGATTTTGAATTATTTGTTCCGAGAGAAGGACAAGCTGGACTGAATGGGATAGAGGGTGGGGACCATGCTTCACGAGGATTTAGAGTCCACCAACGCGCTTCGCTCCCTTTCCCTTGACGCCATCCAAAAAGCCAACTCAGGCCACCCCGGCATGTGCCTGGGCGCAGCCCCCATGGCCTTTACCCTTTGGCAACACCAGTTGTGTTTTTGCCCCTCACAACCCCTGTGGCCCAACAGAGACCGCTTCGTCTTGTCCGCAGGGCATGGCTCCGCCTTGCTTTATGGTTTGTTGCACCTTTTTGGCTATGCCCTCGAGCTCGCGGATTTGACGGAGTTTCGGCAATGGGGAAGCAAAACACCAGGCCACCCCGAAGTCGGTTTGACACCCGGCGTAGAAGCAACCACAGGCCCCCTGGGACAAGGCCATGCCAATGCCGTGGGCATGGCCATCGCCGAGCGGGCTCTGGCCTACCGCTTTAATAAACCTGGCTTTAACCTGGTGGACCACCATACCTATGCCCTATTGTCAGATGGCGATATCATGGAAGGAGTGGCCTTCGAGGCCGCCGCAGTGGCAGGGCATTTGCGTTTGGGGAAGCTGATCTGCCTTTATGACTCCAATGGTATAACTTTGGACGGCCCCACCTCTTTGTGTTTTACGGAGGATGTGGGGGCGCGCTATGCGGCAATGGGCTGGCACATACAAACGGTGGAGGATGGGGACAGGGACTTTGAGGCCATGGGCGATGCGCTTTTAAAGGCCAAAGCAGAGCCCATGCGCCCTTCCTTAATTGTGGTGAAAACCACATTGGGTTTTGGCTCGCCCAATAAGGCAGGCAAAGCCGCTGCACATGGCAGCCCTCTGGGGACAGAGGAGGTGGAGAAAACCAAAATGGCTTTGGGCCTTCCCAAGGCGTTTCCTTTTTGGGTGCCCAAGCAGGTATATGCACATTGTGCCAAGGCCATTGGGCGCGGAGAGGCGGCTTTTGAGGCATGGAAGGCCTTGTTTGCCCAATATGCCATGCAATACCCGGAGCTGGCCAAGGAGTTTGAGCGCCGCCTGCGAGGAGAATTGCCTGCCGTCAACCTCAGCGAGGGGCTTGAAGAGTTGCTTCCCAAAAACAGCCTGGAGACGCGCAGCGCGGCCTCTTTGGTTTTGCAGTCTTTAGGCAAACACCTCCCGGAGCTGTTGGGAGGAGATGCGGACTTAAGCTCCTCCACAAAGTCAGCCCTCACCGGAGAGAAAGACTTTGAGGGCCAAAACGGAGAAGGCCGAAACATCCGCTTTGGAGTGAGGGAGCACGGCATGGCAGCCGTTGCAAATGGCATTGCACTGCACGGACAACTTCGCCCCTATGTGTCCACGTTTTTCAGTTTTTGTGACTATATGCGACCTGCCATGCGCATGGCGGCCTTAAGCCACCTGCCTATTGTTTATGTGTTTACGCACGACTCCATAGGCGTAGGCGAAGATGGGCCGACGCACCAACCTGTGGAGCAGCTTATGAGCCTGCGTGCCATTCCCCATTTGGATGTGGTGCGCCCTTGTGATGGCCCTGAAGCAGCGCAGGCCTGGCTATGGGCTTTGCAGCGCAAAGAAGGGCCCACCGCCCTTGTCCTCACGCGCCAGAAGCTGCCCTATTTGGACAGAAGCCAGCTGGCTCCTGCGAGAATGCTCTCCTATGGAGCCTATGTTTTGAAAGAAGCCTCAGGCCCATTGGCGGGCATTTTTCTGGCCAGTGGCTCCGAGGTGCACCTTGCACTGGCGGCACAAAGCTTGTTGGCCTCTCAAGGGGTGGCAGTGCGGGTATTGTCCATGCCGTGCATGGAGGCTTTTCGCCGTATGCCCAAAGGTTACCGTGACGAGGTATTGCCACCTGGCATTGTGGCGCGTGTGGCCATAGAGGCAGGCCTCAGCATGGGTTGGCATGAATGGACAGGGACACAGGGCTGTGTGCTGGGCATGGACAGTTTTGGGGCTTCCGCTCCAGCAGAGGTATTGTTTAAAAAATTTGGTTTTACGGTGGAGGCAGCCGTGGAGGCCATGTTGAAGCAACTGGGGAGGTTTTCTTCTCCCCTGGAAGTGGTAGCCTAGCGGCACAAGGAAGGGGGGGGAATAAGCCAGAAAGCTTCGCCAAAAAAGGCATTCTCGCTGGTTTGCAGGGTGGTTGGCTTTTGGAATTTGAATGAGGGTTTGGCAGACATGGACCAGAACATTCGTGCGTTGACGCAGCAAATTGTGCAGGAGAGTGCTTTTTTAGACGGCCTTTTCACCGAGGTGGGAAAGGTTATTGTTGGCCAAAGGGCCATGCTGGAGCGCATCGCCATAGGCTTGCTGTGCAATGGCCATATTCTCCTGGAAGGTGTTCCAGGGTTGGCCAAAACACTCGCAGTCCGCACCTTTGCTGAAACCATCCAAACCAGTTTTCAGCGCATGCAGTTTACGCCGGATTTGTTGCCGGCGGACCTTATTGGTACGGTTGTCTTTCATCAACAAGCAGGAAATTTCAGCGTACGCAAAGGCCCCATTTTTGCCAACGTGGTGCTTGCCGATGAAATCAACCGCGCACCGGCCAAAGTGCAGTCCGCCTTGCTGGAAGCCATGCAAGAGCGCCAAGTCACCATTGGCAACAACAGTTTTCCTTTGCCCTCGCCCTTTCTGGTGTTGGCCACCCAAAACCCCATTGAGCAAGAAGGCACCTATGCTTTGCCTGAAGCCCAAATAGACAGGTTTTTGCTCAAGGTGAAGGTGGACTACCCAAGCCGGGAAGAGGAGCGGCAGATGATGGATAGGATGGCGAAAGATGGCCAAGCGACAGGCCTGGCGAAGTGGGCAACGCCTGAGCAGATTTTGCGGATCCAAAAAGTTGTCCAGCTTGTTTATATAGATGAGAAACTCAAGGACTATATTTTGGACATTGTTTTTGCGACAAGAAACCCCATCTCCTTCGGGATGCGCGACCTCTCAGGCTTCATCGAATATGGCGCCAGCCCTCGTGCGACGCTTGCGTTGATGAATGCTGCAAAAGCACATGCCTTTCTTCGACACCGCGGCTTTGTAACGCCTGAGGATGTGAAAGCCATCGGCATGGACGTGCTGCGCCACAGGCTCTCCTTGAGTTTTGAGGCTGAAGCCGAAGGTGTGGATGCAGAACAGGTGGTCCAACGTATTTTTGATAGAATTGAAGTACCTTAACTTTGCCCTGTTGAGTTTTGCCCTGTTGAGTTTGCCATGTTGTCCAAAGAGCTGATTGCCAAGCTGAGGCATTTGGAAATAAACACCAAGAAGTTGGTTTCTGACATGTTGGGAGGCCAATACCTCTCGGTATTCAAAGGCTCCGGCATGGCTTTTTCTGAAGTCCGCCCCTATCAACCTGGGGATGAAATTCGGCTGATTGACTGGAACGTCACAGCGCGAATGAATGAAGCCTTCGTCAAAATATTTTCCGAGGAGCGCGAGCTGACTGTTTTCATCCTCGTGGATTTGTCCTCCTCTTTGCAATTTGGAAGTTTCCTGCAAAGCAAAGCCGAAGTGTGCGCGGAAGTAACAGCGCAAATTGCATTTTCAGCCATTACGAATGGGGACCGTGTCGGGGCATTGTTGTTTACGGATCGCATCGAAAAGCTGTTGGTGCCCAAGCGCGGCCGAAAGCATGTCATGCGGCTGATTGCGGACTTAATGAGTTATGTCCCCACAGGGACTCAAACCAACCTCTCCCTCGCGCTGACGGCTTTGTCCCATGCCATTTCACGAAGGAGTGTCGTTTTCATTGTTTCAGATTTTTTAGACCAGGGTTTTGAAGACAAACTCAAGGTGGCCTCTAAAAAACACGACCTCATTCCCGTGGTGATTGAAGACAGTTTTGAGCGTGCATTTCCCTCTGTCGGACTTGTGTCTTTTGAAGATTCTGAAACGGGAGAGCGCATGCTCATCGACACCTCAAGCCCGGCCGTTCGCGAGCAGTTCAGGCTTCAGCGTGAGCAATTTTTTCATGCACGCGACCAGCTTTTTAAGAGACTGAACATGGATGGCGTGTTGCTTTCACCCGGCGAAGCCAATGGCATGGCCTTGCAACAATTTTTTAGAGCAAGGGCCAGACGCTTGCGAAAAACAGCTTAACACAGAAAACTGAAAACCAGCGCGAGCCTTTGCTGTTTGAGAAAAAGGGTTTTAAGGAGAAGACATGTCCTTTGCACATTTACATTTGCACAGCCTTTATTCGCTTCTGGATGGGGCCATTCGGATGAACGACTTGATGGCCACAGTCCAAGAGAAGGGGATGAGCTCTGTCGCCGTGACAGACCACGGCAATATGTATGGTGCCGTGGATTTTTTTCTCAAGGCGAAGGCCTCGGGGGTGAAGCCCATTTTTGGCATGGAAGCCTATGTTGCGGGCCCCAAGGGGCGCGAGGACAGAAGCGAGCAGGTGAACCACCACCTGGTTTTGTTGGCCAAAGACGAAGAGGGCTTTGCCAATTTGCGCACGCTCTCCTCCATGGCTTTTGTCGAGGGGTTTTATTACCACCCACGCATAGACAAAGCCCTGCTGAAAAAACACTCCAGGGGGCTTTTCGGTTTGTCGGCCTGCCTCGGGGGGGAGGTGGGGCAAAGCATTTTGCGCGGGGACTTAAGCGGAGCCAGACGTGTTGCTCTCGAATACAAAAACATTTTTGAGCCGGACTCTTATTTTTTAGAAATTCAGTCCAACGGGATGACAGAGCAAGAAAGGGTGAATGACTTTCTCAAACAACTGAGCAGAGAAGTGCAGCTGCCGCTGGTTGCCACCGCGGATGCACACTATATACGCCAGGAAGATGCCAAAGCACACGAGTTGCTCATGTGCATAGCCTCGGGGAAAACGCTCTCCACCAACACTTTTCGCCACTCCACGGACCGCCTCTATGTCATGTCTCCCGAGGAAATGCGCGCCTATTTTTCCGATGTGCCCGAGGCCGTGGACAATACCCTGCGCATTTCCGAGTTGTGCAATGTGGAGCTTAAACTTGGAAAAACCATGTTGCCCAATTTCCAAGTTCCCGAAGGCCACAATGCCGACTCGTTTATGCGGGCGCTTTCACACCAGGGACTTAAAAAACGTTTTGAGCAACTGCCCAAAACGGTGGACAGGGAGGCCTATGCCGAGCGCCTTGATGCAGAGCTTTCTGTCATTTGCAGCATGGGTTTTTCCGGTTATTTTTTAATTGTGCAGGACTTTATTAACTGGGCTAAAAAGCAGGGCATTCCTGTGGGGCCCGGGCGAGGCTCCGGCGCCGGCTCCCTGGTGGCCTTTGCTTTGGGGATTACGGATTTGGACCCCATCCCCTACCATTTGCTGTTTGAGCGCTTTTTAAACCCGGAGCGCGTCTCCATGCCGGACTTTGACATAGACTTTTGTCAATACCGCAGGGATGAGGTTATCCAATATGTTTCCAAAAAATATGGAGCAAACAACGTAGGCCAAATTATTACTTTTGGAAGCCTCAAAGCCAAAAGCGTATTGCGCGACGTATGCCGCGTCTATGGCCTGCCCTATAGCGACGGGGACAGGCTGGCCAAGTTAATTCCGGGTATTTTAAACATTACGTTGAAGCAGTCCATTTATGGGGATGCCTCAAAGGGGATTTCAGGGGAGGAGCGCCTCAAGGAGATGATGGAGGCGCCCACCCTGCTGAAAAACGCCGAAGGCGCAGAGGTGGTTTCCACGAAGGAGGTGTTGGAAGTGGGGATGGCCCTGGAGGGTTTGCACCGCCAGGCGGGCATGCACGCCGCCGGCATTGTTATAGCCGACAAACCCCTCTGGGAATATGTCCCCGTATGCCGTCCTTCGGGCGAAACGGTGCTGGTGACGCAGTTTGCCAAGGACGAAGTGGAAGCAGCAGGGCTGGTGAAGTTTGACTTTCTGGGCCTTAAGACGCTGACCGTCATTAACGAGGCCTTAAAGCTTGCCAACCAAAACCGTCCTGGCCTTGCACCCCTTTCCACCGAAGACATTCCTCTGGATGACCCCAAAATTTTCGAGCTCATTTCTTCTGGGGACACCGCGGGCATATTCCAAATGGAGTCCTCGGGTTTCACCGACATGGTGATGAAGCTGAAGCCGAGTTGTTTTGAGGATGTTATAGCGGCGGGTGCCCTCTATCGCCCCGGCCCCCTGGATGCGGGCATGGTGGACACCTTTATTAACCGCAAACACGGCCGCGAAGAAGTGAGCTACCCGCACCCCTCCCTCGAGAGCGTCCTCAAAGAAACCTATGGCGTCATTGTATACCAGGAGCAGGTGATGCAAATAAGCCAGGTGTTGGGGGGCTATTCCCTGGGGCGTGCGGACTTATTGCGAAGGGCCATGGGGAAGAAGAAGGCCGACGTCATGGCGAAGGAGCGGGCGGGTTTTTTGGAGGGCTGTTTGCAGAAAGGGGTGGAGGCCAAGCGTGCCGGAGAAATTTTCGACATGATGGAGACTTTTGCCGAATATGGCTTTAACAAGTCTCACTCCGCGGCCTATGGCCTTATTACCATTCAAACGGCCTGGCTGAAAGCGCACTACCCTTTGGAGTTTACGGCGGCGCTTTTAACCTCGGAGAAGGACAACACGGACAAGGTGGTTTCCTATATTGCCAAGGCGCGCTCTGCGGGCCGGGAGGTATTGCCGCCGGACGTCAACCACTCCCTTGAGGCTTTCAGCGTGGTGGACGGAAAAATACGTTTTGGTTTGGGTGCCATAAAAGGCATAGGCGCGGCAGCCATAGAAGCCATCGTGGAGGCGAGGGTTAAAGGGCCTTTTTTAAGCCTTTTGGATTTTTGCTCCCGCGTAGACGGGAGGCGCGTCAACAAGCGCGTGGTAGAGGCTTTGGTGAAGGCAGGTGCCTTTGACTTTGAGAAGAAGGCGCGCAAGCAGCTTTTTGAAGGCATTGTTTTTGCGATGGAGCGCGGGGCAAAGGCACAGAGGGACATAGAGGTGGGGCAAGGCAGTTTGTTTGGCGAGGCAGAGTTGCCTCCCCCCACACCCAAGCGCCCGGCGGTGGAGACGGGTTTAGGGGAAAGCCTTGAGGAGCTGGAGGAGTGGCCGGAAAAGGTGAAGCTGGGTTTTGAGAAGGAGGCCATAGGCTTTTATGTTTCTGGCCACCCTTTGCAGCAATATGAGAGGGAGATAGAGTTGTTTGCGACGCCGACAAGCCAGCTTGCATTTGCGCGCAAGGACGAGAGGGTGGCGGTGGCAGGCATAGTGGCCTCTTTGAGGGAGCGGCCTACAAAGTCCGGCAAACGCATGGCCTGGCTAAGGGTAGAAGACTTGCAAGGCAGTGTGGAAGCGGTTTGTTTCCCCACAAAGAGTGCCGGGTCAGGAGAGCAAGACAGAAATGGCCGGTGGGGAAAA
The DNA here is from genome assembly GCA_009782175.1 of Cystobacterineae bacterium. Taxonomy (GTDB): domain Bacteria; phylum Myxococcota; class Myxococcia; order Myxococcales; family Myxococcaceae; genus WRKR01. The sequence goes on along the minus strand of WRKR01000016.1, from coordinate 24,927 downwards.
TCCGCAGGCAAGCCCGGCTATGAAGACTGGGAGCATTTGCTGAAGAGCGATGAGGCTTTGCTTTTTAGGGGAAGCATTCAGTGGGATGAGAGCGACGAGGAGGCACCTGTCCCTGAAATTCTGGTTGAGGCCGTGCAGTCCCTGAAAGAGGTGCAGGCAGACAGACTCAATTGTTTAGAGTTGAAGTTGGACATAGACATGTTGCTTGAAGAAAAATTGCTTCGCCTCAAGCAACTCATAGAGAGCAACCCAGGGAAGACGCATGTGCGTTTGACAGTCCACATGGAGGGCGAGGCTGCGGTGTCCATAAAACCCGAAAAATCCACCATAGAGGTGAATGAGGTTGTGTTGGAAAGCGTGAAGCATTTGTTTGGGCCCAGAGCCGTCAGCTGGCGATAGGGGGTGTCGTTTTGCCCTCTTGAGGGAGGGCAGAAAAAACCCTTCGCTGGTGGCAACTACATTTTAAAAGCAAACTTTCTTAAAAGTGTCGGCACCTCACACGCCAACAGCGCATCTGCCGGCATGCGCCGCTCACACAACTGCGCCATCAGCGGCTCAAGCAGCTGGGCATCCTCTGGCGCCCAAGCCTTCAAGCTTTGCGCGGCAATGGCCACAAGCGCCTGCGCGTCTTTTGCCAAGGGCTCAAACTTCAGGCCCTCGCGCTGGGCCTGCTCATGCAAAGCCAGCTGCGCCTGCAAACTCCGTGCGGGCAACAACTGCTCTATTTCATCCAAGGCGCCAGGTGCATAAAGGGTGCCGCGCAACAATGCAGCCAACGCGGCCGTCAGCTGCGGGGAAACACTGTCTACGCTGCGCACTTCAATGAGTTTCTTCAGCCTCACTTCGGGAAACAAGGTTGACAAATGGTCCACCCACTCGGAAAAAGTGGCCTTCTTGCCTTCAAAACCCTCTTTCCAAAGTTGGCGAAAACTGAGTTTGGGCGTCAAATAGCGGCCCTCTCTGCGCAAAAACAGCAGCGGCGCATCCATGGCCCACTCCACATAGCGCGCATAGGAGAAGGAGCCGTCAAACCACGAGGGCAAATAGCCACAGCGCGCTTTGTCAACCTCATTCCACACATGGCTTCGGAATGAGGCATAGCCTGAAGGGCGCCCTTCCTTCCAGGGGCTGTTGGCAAACATGGCCACAAGCAAAGGCACCATCCTCGCCAAAACCACCACCTTGCGCACACAATCGGCCTCGTCGGAATAGTCCAGAGACACCTGGCCTGTGGCCGTCATCAACATCATCAACGCGCCTGTGCTTCCGCGCTCAGCCAGGGTTTTGCGCATGGCTGCATAGCGGTTCCGTGGCATATAGGGCACATCTTCCACCTCACCCCAAGGGCGGTAGCCTAACATGAGGGCATGCAATTGGTGCGCACCCAACACCTCCACCAACTCTTCCAAATGCTGCATATGGTCCCTATGGAGCGCATGGGCACTCTCCCGGGGTGCCCCGGCAAACTCCAGCTGCCCCCCCGGCTCTGTTGACAAAGTGGCACCCCCTCGACGCATCCCCACATGGTGGCCCGTTTGAGCATCTATAATGGGCCTCCATCCATAGGCCTGAAGCCCCTGGAAAACGCAAAGCAACCCCTGCTCCCCCTCATAGCGGATGGGGGCCCCCTGAGCGGTATAAATAAACTTCTCATGCTCTAGCCCCAACAACCATTGTGCAGGAGGCTTTTCCCCTTCCCGGAAATAATCCTCCAATTCCGAGCAAGAGGAAATGGCTTGGGCTAACATTCCTTCAGCATCTAGAGACATTGCCGTCTACATAACCTAATATACCCACAACAAGGGGACTTTTTCATCCTGCCTCTCCTTCTTTCACAACAGGAGCCTATCGCCCCTTTGCCTTGGAATTATAACAGCTTAAGGGAGCACTTCTTTCGGGTTTTGGGGGTTATGTTCTGCTGTGCACTTCCACCCTTCACTTTTTCTTCTCTCAGCCCACAACGCTGAAGGGGCACTTTGTTGTATTTTGTATGCAAAATGAATTTTCAAACCCGGAAAACTTCTCTCCCCCGGAAGGAAAGCATAAATAGCCATTGCTTATATCCAACTGAGGACTTTAAGTCTTTCATGTCTGACTGCTCGTTTTCTCAAAAATGGCCCTCATCCCGGAGCAACGGCTCATGCGCCTGATGCATTATTCCTATCCCATCATCGGCCTCACCCTCTTGTGGGTCTATCTCGGCTCAGACAGAGTCCCCACAAGCATGGCCTTGGCTCCGCCCTCCCATGAAAGCAGCTCGCTTTTGCTGGCCAGCAACCTCTCTAAGCCACCTCATGACTTGGCGGCCTTGCGCGTTGTCACCAAAGTCATCCTCTATCTGCGTGACAACTATGTCGACCCTGAGCGCATCCACCCCAAGGAAATGATGGTTGGAGCCCTGGATTATGTCGAAAAAGCCGTTCCTGAAATTGTCGTCAACGGCTCAGCGGAAGAAGGAAGCCTCACCCTCAACGTCAACGGCAATGTCAAACAATTCGACATCCGCACGGTGGACTCGCTTTGGAAACTTTCTACTGCACTCAAAAACGTGTTTGAGTTCATCGTCCCCCATTTGAGTGCCAGAGAGTCCACACGCGAAATTGAATATGCCGCCGTCAACGGAATGCTCCAAACCTTGGATCCTCACTCTGTCCTGCTCAAACCAGAATTCTATAGAGAAATGAAAATGGCGACGAGAGGTGAATTCGGCGGCCTGGGCTTTGTCGTTCAAATGCGTGAAGGGAAACTCAGCGTCGTTCGTGTGCTGCGGAATACGCCTGCATTTCGCGCAGGCATTAAACGACACGACATCATCGAAAAAATTGGGGATGAATCCACCATCAACATGGACGTCAATGAGGCTGTCTCGCGCTTGCGCGGTCCACACAACACCAAAGTCACCATCGGCCTTTCACGGCCAAGCCAAAAAAAATTCCAAACCCTGACGCTGACACGCGCCATCATCAACGTAGAATCCGTGCTCCATAAATTGCTTGCAGGCAATGTTGGCTATTTGCGCATCAGCAGTTTCCAGGGCAACACGACGCGCGACATCATCGACGCTTTGCAGTCGCTGAATGCACAGGCCAAAGCCAAAGGCAAAAGCAACGGCATCCAAAGCCTCATTTTGGATTTTCGCGGAAACCCAGGCGGGCTCTTGGAGCAGGCCATTGAAATCAGCGATTTGTTTTTGTCGAGTGGAGCCATTGTCTCCACCGTGGGTTATTCAGACACAAGACGTGACGAAAAACGCGCCACCCCAAGCTTAAATGACGTCCATGTCCCCATGGTTGTTCTCGTCAATTCAGGCAGCGCTTCCGCTTCTGAAATTGTCGCCGGCGCCCTCAAAAACCAAAACAGGGCTGTCATCATCGGACGCCAAACTTTTGGGAAAGGTTCCGTGCAGGAGCTTTATGCTTTCCCTGACGAAAGTGCCCTCAAACTCACCATTGCCCAATATCTCACCCCCGGCGGAATTTCCATTCAGGAAATAGGCATTACGCCGGATATTGAGCTGATTCCTGCGCGTGTGGCCGCCTCCTTCTCCTCCGTGTTTGCCCCCAGGCGAACACTCAATGAAGCCAGTTTGGAGCACCACTTCATCAACCCTCTGGAGAAGGAACGAGAGTTGAGCAAAAAAGGAAATGCTCCGCCCAAAGAAAAACCTCTCATGTCCATAAAATATTTGAGAGAGGAGCCTAAAGACGAGCAAGACAAACCCGAAACCTGGCCTGAAACAGAAGAGGAGGATATTGATCCGGATATTATTTTGGAAGATTTTGAAATGGAATTTGCTCGCGGCCTGTTGACGGCAGCACCCAACAACAACAGAGAAAACATGCTGAGCGCCTCCCGTGCCTATGTCCAGGAAAAACAAAAAGCAGAAGAAGAGCGCATTGGCAAAGCCATTGAGCGTCGCGGCATCGACTGGAGCCCTGGGAAACGCCCTGCAAGTTTGCTGGTGGAGGGGAAATTAGAGCCCACAGCTTCAAAAAAACTCAGCGGCAACCAGGAATTTCTTCTCAAACTGAATGTGCACAACAAAGGCGAGCTCCCTCTCAAACGTGTGCGTGCCTGGACAGAATCCGACAACTTCTTTTTGGATAGACGCGAATTTTTAATTGGAGCTGTCGCTCCGGGCCAAACCGCCATGTCCACACTCAAACTGACGGTGCCCGCTGACACCTATTCCCGCCGAAACCTCATCCACATTAAACTTGAAGATGATGAAGGCCTCTTGCCCATAAAACTCCAGGGGGAAGTCAGCCTCATCGAGTTGCCCCGCCCTCTGTTCGCTTTTGATTATCAATTCGTCGACAATTGCGCTTCATGCAACCAAGACGGCCGCGTCCAAGCTGGAGAGACTTTGAGTTTGTTTGTTGATGTCACCAACACCGGAAAAGGCAAAGCACTCTCTGCCGTGGCCACCATCAAAAACCTGGGCGACGCGGCTGTCTTCATCGAACAAGGACGGTTTAAACTCGGAGAAATTTCCCCCGGCCAAACCAAGACAGCAAAATTCGTCTTGAGAGCAAAGCCGGCCCGCGCGCAGATGATGCTTCCCCTGCAACTCATCCTCGTGGATGAAACCCTCATGGAAAGCGCTGTTCAAAAAATACAAATACCCATTGAGCAGCCCATTGCCTTAAACCAGGCTTCTCAAGCCCTTCGCGCAAAACCCCATACGCAACTCTTTTCAAGTGCAGACACAAAATCCGCCATTGCCCAATTCATCCACCCAACCCCTGTCTCTGTTGAAGCCCAAACGGATTCCGTGGCACGCGTACGTTGGAATAAGGAGCGCTTTGCCTTCATCCCCCTGGCACAGCTTGAGCCTTCCCCTTCCAAAGAGGAGCCCAAGGAAGACTTGTCAGAGGCACTCACATATCTCCCCCATCACCTGCCACCCCTTATTTCACTCAACGTGGACTCAAGCACAGGAGGCTTGGTCAGCAACGAAAACCATTTCCTGCTTTCAGGCCATGTGAAAAACCCCAAGCTGCTTGACATGTTCATCCTGGTCAATGACAAAAAAGTCTTCTTCAAAAGCAACCCCAAACACAGCTCACAACTGGAGTTTTCTGCCCGCATCCCTCTGAAAGATGGCGACAATGGCATCAGCGTCATCGCCAGAGAAAGTGAAGATTTTGCAAGCCGAAAAACCTTCTTTATCCGCAAAGACAAGGCAGATGATGCTTTTGCTTCCCATTGAGTGCCATGAATTTTTGCCTAAAAAAGCCTGCTCTCTATGCAGCACTCGCCTATGTCCTCATGGTGAGTTTAAGCCATGCCGCCCAACGCAAAATAAACTTAGAGCCCCTGGGAAACCCTTCCGTAGATCCAACCGCCAATGATAGATTTCGCGCTTTTGCTCGCCAACTCGCCTTGAGTTTTTCACCTCAGTCCCCTTCTCCTCCTCATACCCTGGGGTGGCATGGCAGCTCGGCCAATGCCTTCATCTCCATAGAAAAACCCAGCTGGGAAGCCCTCGAAGAGCTCAACCGAAAAGCACTGGAAAAACTCAACCCCAACGCCACAGGACACCTTTTTCCCCAAAGCTTGCCCCTGTGGACACAGCTGGGCATCTCCGCGCGCAAAGGACTCCCTTATTCCTTTGAAGTGGGTGTACACGCCAAATGGCTCACCCAAAGCTCCATGTGGACACTTGCTGGAGATTTAAAGTGGGCCTTCAATGAAGGGATTGATTATTTGCCTGACTTTTCCATCCGCGTGCACCTCCAACAACTCTTTGGCGCCTCCCCTCTCAAACTGACAACAGGCGGCATGGATTTAAACTTTGGACACTCCCTCGCCTTGCCCAACGGCTCCATCCTCAGCATATTTGGCGGGTGGGATTTGGTTTTCGTCTATGCCGCCAGCCAACCTATACCTTTGAGCAATGGCACCCCGGAGGAAGCAAAATTTGACTCACTCAAACCTTTCTCCAACTCCCACAACCGCGTTTATGCCGCCTTTAAAGTGTCCCATTGGGATGCTTTTGTACAACTGGGTTTGTCCTATTCTCTGCTCAAAACACCCATCAGCAACCAGCAAAGCCCAGACAACAAAGAAGTGAAATTTTCTACGCTTTTTTCTGCAAACTTCAGCGCCGGTTATATGTTTTAAACCTCTTAAAGCACCCTTTAAAGGGAAACCCCTCTGAATAAAAACAAAGAAACCTCCAGTTGCACTCTTGCCTCAAGTGTCGCATGCTGCATGCGTGCACTTTGGAATTGGCGAAATTATTTTCCTGGCTATTGTGTTGACGCTCATTTTTTCAGCTTCGCGCATGAGCGCTCTGGGCAATGCGCTGGGCAAATGCTTCCACGCATTCCGTCAAGCCTCCAAGGGAAAGGATTTCATCGACTTGCCGGCACAAAGCACCTCAAAAACAGAAGAACAGGCGCCCACGCAGCAAAGGGAATGAAGAGAGCGCCTGCGCTCTCTGCATGCATGGAGCGGCGTCAGACGGGCTTTGGCTTGCCTTAAACTTTTGCCCCCAAGGGCTGCCTCTTTTGCTAGGCTCGCCTCTTCTCATAAAGCTTAAATTGGAGGGAATATGGCTCGCTCTAAAAGCAAACACCAACGTCGCCGTCATAAAATCCGCGTCAAACGCAGCAAACAAAAAAAACAACAGAAAAAAACGGCCCCCAAACCAGAGCATAAAACCGCTTAGTTGCTCCAAGGCGGCTTAAACTTGGGCAAATGCCGAACCCTTTGAAATGGCCCCCTTTCCCCTTCTATGGGAATTTTCCCCTTCTATGGAAAGGGGTGTCCAAGGCGGAGCCAGGTTGAAAAGTTAATGGGAAGCAGAAAGCAGGCCGGCAGGCAGTTGCTGAAAAAATTGTTGCCTAAACTCAAAATAGCTTTTCAGCTCCACCTGTCCTTTGCGTGCTTGCTGGCGCAGCGCCTGCATTCTCTCCATTTCTCCTTGGAGTTGCTCATTGTCCCGCGCGGCTTTTGGCAAAGGCACCACCACCGTATCAAACATGTTGAGCGCAACGCCTCTATAGTCCATGGCAGCCAACAACAAACAGCTTCCACACGCAGCCCAAAGCCAGGGGCGAAGAATGCTGCGCAACACAGGGGGAGGTTGAGCGCTTTCAGAGGGCATATATAATTTTTCGGCAGGGAAGTCTCGAGGTGGCCTTGGAGAAAACCCCAAAACCCTCAACAGTGTCCACATGCCTGCTATGCCCAAAACCAACCACAAAAACAAAACCCCCTGGCCTAAAGGCAAAGCAGCAGAGGAAGAAGCATTGCCAAACTGCAAAAACAAAATGTAGACAAGCAGGTTATAGGAAGCATGCGCTGCAACCGAAACCCAAAGGTTGCTCGTCACATAGGCCAACCACCCAAACAGCAAACCCAAAGCCAACCGGGCCAAAAACCCCACCGGATCCATATGGATGAGGCTAAATAAAACAGAGCTCACCAAAAGGCCCAGGGGAGCTCCCCAGCGCAAAATGAGCTTGGGTTGAATAAAACCTCGAAAAAAAACCTCCTCACATAGAGGCGCCACCAACACCACGGCCCCCACCATCAAGGCATATTCAATGCCGCTCAAAGCTGAAAACATGTCGCGGCCATCAAACATTTTTTCCCACGAGGCCGGCACCACTTGCTTCACCCAATACATGAGCGGCAACACAACGGCGACATAGCAGAGCATCCCCAAAAACCCGCCTGCAAGCAGCCTCTTTGGAGAAACAGACAACAAACCAAGGGCCTTTGAGGGCGGCTGCCGCAAAAGGCGCAAGCTTACCCAGGGGATGCAAAAGAAAACAAAAACCTGCACAAACCAAGCGCCAAAAACAAAATTCAGGGACTGCAGAACAACACTAAGCACCAAAAAAAGCAAAAGCCCGAGTATAGCCACTTGAGGCAGTGGGCTTCTCCTCATATGGCGCGCACCCCATTCTCTATCCCCACAGTGAGGGGATAAGGCACACCCTCATTCAACAGGCTTTCAGGGGCATGCTGCCGGGCTTGCCTGGCATAGAGGCTGCCCGCCGTTTCCTTTTCTGAAAACAAATTTTTCAGGCTTTCTCGAGAAAAATCCAAACGCTTGTTCTTCCAGAGCAGCGCCGCTGTTAATAGCATCAGGGCCAAAACCACCAGAAGAAAAAACACCTTCAAAACACGACGAAACCCTTTGCGCCGCTCTATTTTTGTCTTGCTTTGCACAAAGGCCCGCCGAATTTCAGACTCATTCGCCCTTCGCAGCTCGCTGACATTTTTGTCATGCGCAATATCCTCAGAGGCCGCTGACAACAAACCCGCCGAAGAGTCCTCATCCGAAAAATCCAAGGAAGGAAGCTCTTCCTCTGCATCAGCCCCAACGCCTTCCGTGGCAAAATTCTCTTGCGGCAACAAAGGCTCACGCAAGGATGAAGGTATAGAAAAGGACTGCACCTTTCGAGTCCCATCCAATGCAGGCTCAGCGTTTTGCAAAACGGATGGATCCGAAAGGTATTCCACTTGTATGGCGCCGCCTATTTCCGCTTCTCCCAAGGCTCTGCCTTCCTGCATGGAAAAACGGGACGCGGACTGCTCTTCTCCTTGCTCGGCCAGCTTCTCCGCAAACAACTTGGATATGTGGGCACCACTGCTTCCTCCAAATGTGGGAACACGTGGCGGCTGCGCTAAAGACTTGCCCTCTTCCTTGCGCCGAGAAGCTTCTACGCCCTGCAAAAAAATACCAGGCCTCGTCGGCTCACTGGTCCCCATCTGCTCCGGCTCTCCAAAAAAAGCGAATGGATCTTCCTCCACACGAGACGATGAGGCCGCCTTGGCCGGAGCTGTAGAAGCATAAGGCTGCGAGGCATAAGGCTGCGGAGCATAGCTCTGTGGGGCATAGCTCTGCGGATAACTCTGCGGATAACTCTGTGGGTTCGCAGCATAGGGTTGCGCCGCATAGAGAGGCTGATGCGAAGCCGACAAACCATGGACTCGAAAAACATGCCGGCAACGCGCACAACGCACTCGCGCGCCCGAAGGGGGTATTTTCTCATCCGCCAACCGAAATCGCGTCTTGCACTGTTCGCATTTTACAATCATATTCGCTTAAGCTCTTCGTTTAGGACGTTTAAAAAAATTGAAGCTAACCTCAGAATAGATATTGAGCATAGCGCGGATTTTCATTCAAATGGGAATATGGTTGCAGGACGCTCTCTTAAAGTTATCAAACGCTATTCAAATCGAAAACTCTATGACACCTCCCTCAGCTCTTATGTGACACTCGATGAAATCGCCCGCATGGTTATGGAAGGATATGAAATCCAAGTCATTGACAATGCTACAAAAAAGGACTTGACGGCCGTCACCCTGGCCCACATCGTCCTTGAGCAAGAAAGAAAAAAACGACGCATGCCCCTCCACCTGCTTAAAGCAATGGTCAAAAAACCTAGCGAATCTATTGCAGATTTTCTTCGGACTGAATGGGGCTCCCGCGTTCAATCCCTCAAAGAAAGCGCTGAAAGGCTTCTCAACCCTGAAGGAAAAGGCCATGAGAGCCCTAAAAATGTCCCCCCGGAAGCACAGCGACGCTTGGATGAAAAGCTATATTCCCTCGCAGAAGAATTTATGGCCAGTATGCATGTCTCCGCTGGAGACTTGGCCAAATGGAATGCTCGCATAGAAAACCTCGAAAACCGCATCCGGGCCCTCGAAGAAAATGCTCCGACAAAAAAAGGTTAACCTGCTGAAATTTCAGAATAACGCTTTTCCGGCTGCTCTGGAGCCAAAGCCAAAGAAGGTTTGCGCGGCAGGGGTGTTGCCAACGCCACGCCTTCGGCGCGCAACTGCTCTATCTGCTGGCCAAGCCTCTGCACCTCTTCCTTCAATATGCTAATTTCACTATATAAACTTTCAATTTCCTCCTGGCGGGAAACGCCCAGCCGCGCCAAAGCGGCGCGCACTTGGGTGTCCAAGGCAAGCTTCGCATCCATGGCCTTGCCTATGGCCCCTTGTAATGCGGACATAAAAGCCTCGTTGGACATCAGTTGCCCTGCCAACCGAGTTATTTGTTGCTCCCCTGCGTCAAGAAACATTTTAAAGACAGAACCGATTTCGCGCATAGCCAGTGTATGCTGACATCTGCCTGCTCTTGTCTCTTCTGTCAAGTGTATGACCGCTTAGCCAAGCCATGACTGCGCTTTCTCTCAAACGACTGCTCTTTATCAGCGGCAAAGGTGGTACGGGGAAATCCTCTGTTTCCACAGCTCTCGCCCTGTATAGCGCCAGCTTAAAGGCCAAAACACTCCTCGTGGAGCTCAATGCCCCAAACCGCCTCGCCCCCCTCTTGGGCCATTCCTCCTCCCCCGCAGAGCCCAAGCTGGTAGAGCCCCACTTGTGGATGGTTAACTTGCAATTTCAATCCGCACTCAAAGAATATGCCTTAATGGTACTCAAATATGAGCCCATCTATCGCACTGTCTTCGAAAACCGATGGACTCAACGCCTGCTCCGCTTCATCCCCTCCATTCAAGAGCTTGTCCTCCTGGGAAAACTCCTGCACCACGCCCGCGAAAAAACACCCCATGGCCAATATCGCTTTGACAAAATTATTGTGGATGCTCCCGCAACAGGCCACGTCACGCGCCTCCTCTCCATCCCCAGCCTCTTGCTGCGTACTGTCCCTCCGGGCGCCCTCGCGGATGATGCTCAGTGGATGAATGCTTCACTCCAAGCCCCAACCACTGCCGCCCTCCTCGTCAGCCTGCCTTCAGAAATGGCGGTACAAGAAACGCTGGAGTTGCACCACGCCCTCTCAACAGAAGTACATATGAACGTCGCCGCTATGCTGCTGAACCGCTTTGTCCCCCCCCTCTTTGAGGAGAGTGAGCTTTGCCACCCCGCGCTGACCAGCCAAGCTCAACTCCTGCAGCTGGCTCAACAACAACACGCCTTGGCCACAGCGTCCAAAGCCGCCTTTGCCAGGCTCTCTCAACTGCCAACGCCCACTTTTAAACTCCCACATATTCCTTTTGCCAGGCCCACCCGACAGGCCATCCTCACGCTGGCTGAGCACATGAGAGAAATGGAGGGGCTCCTGTGAGTGTTGGGCCGCTAAGCTCCATGGAAGTCCTCATTTGCGTAGGGCCCGGAGGGGTTGGGAAAACCACCCTTTCGGCCGCCCTGGCTTTGGCGGCGGCGACCCGGGGCCGAAAAAGCCTCGTCTGTACCATCGATCCGGCCAAACGCCTGGCACAGGCCCTGGGCCTTCAACGCCTGGGGAACCAAGAAGCCCGCTGCTGCCTGCAACAACACAAGCTCGAAATACAAGCCGCACCAAACCCGCAGGAAAACCCGTGCGCTGAAAACAAGGGTGCTGAAAATAAGGACGCTCAAAACAAGGACGCTGGGGGCCAGCCTCCCATGGCTTCTTTCTGGGCGATGATGCTCGATACGAAACATGCCTGGGATGAGCTGATCTCCACCCATGCAACCCCCAGCCAAAAAACACGTATTTTTAACAACCGCTTCTATCAGTCCCTCTCCAACTCCTTGGCAGGCTCCCAGGAATATATCGCCATTGAAAAACTGTGGGAGCTGAAAATGCGCCGAGACTATGGCTTGGTGGTTTTGGATACGCCTCCTATTGCCAATGTACTGGACTTTCTGGATGCCCCCAGCCACCTCTTGGGGTTTTTGGATACGGAAATTTCTAAACACCTCTTCTTGCCCATGTTGTCCGCCGGCCGCTGGGGCTTTCGCCTATGGAAAGCCAGCAACAACCTCTTCCTGAAAACACTCTCACGGTTTACGGGAATACAAACCCTGGAGCAATTGTCCGAATTCCTCCTCTCCATGGGACAACTCTATGAGGGCTTTCGCACAAGAGCACGCCAAACACAAAACCTGCTCGAAGCTCCCTCCACCGCTTTTGTGGTCGTTACGACACCACACCCTGAAAGAGTTTCTGAAGTAGAGCACTTCCTGGAAACCCTGGAAAAACGCAAACTCCAAACCGCCGCAGTCCTGGTCAACCAAACACACCTGCCCTTGGAGCCACACTCTCGCGAGGCGCTTCGAGCGCTCCCCAAAACCCTGGCAAAAAAAATAAAGCTCGCCCATCAAACCCTCCGGCAACAAGCCGATGAAGACGCATATGCCCTGCAAAAAATACAAACCCTTTGCCACAACATTCCCCTGAAAATAATTCCAGCCCTCGACAGCAGCCACTCTGAGCTGAAACGCTTATGGCAACTCTCTCTCATCTTCCAAAACTCCCCATGAAAAAGCTTGTGCTCCTCGGAACCCTTGCCTGCGGGGTGTTGGCCTGCAAAACCACTTCTCCAACCCATGTGGAAAACCAGCCCCCTCCCTCCCTCGCCCAGGCAGCCATGGATGCCCAAAACGCCCTGGAAGCAGCCAGCCTCTTCTCTAAAACTTGCCTGCAAAACCCCTCCCAATATAGGGCCGACTGCCTCCAGGCCGGAACGTTGTGGGTGGAGCTGAAACGCTGGGAAGAGGCTGAAAAAAACCTCAAACCCATCGCCAACCCCCATGGCAATGAAATGAGCGTGGAAGCCTGCTTCCCTCTGGCCCTCAGCTATTATGAGCGCGGTCAGCTCAGCGAGGCTGTCGCTTTGCTCAAACCCATTGCAGAGCGCAATGAGTTGGGCAGCCGTTGGCAGCTGCGCGCCACAACGGAATATGCCATTTGCCTGCTGGAGCAAGGTGAGCGCGACAAGGCTCAACACCTCCTGGAAACCGCCAACAACATGGCCTCTCCTTCCATGGGTGAGGTGGAAAAAGTCGCCTGGGCCAAAGCCAAATTCTTCCTCGCGGAAATTGCCTTCCTGCGCTTTGCCGAATCCCCCTTTTGCAACCGCTGCTCCGCGGACCGCATGGCTGAAGATGTTGAGAAAAAAGCAAGGCTCCTCTTGGACTCACAGGAGCTTTTTGTGCAAACCATTCAAACCCAAAACACCTATTGGGCCATCGCCGCAGGCATGCGCATCGGCGAGTTGTATGAAACGCTATACCAACAATTGCTCGACTCGCCTCTCCCCCTTGAAATCAACCCCAAAGAGCATGACGCCTATCGCAGAGAAATGCGCAAACTCCTGCACAGCCTCCTGAGTCAAGCCCTCGAAAATTATGAGGATACCCTCCTCACCGCAGAGCGCATCGGCGCCACAGGCTTCTTCCCCAAACGTACCCGGGAAAGACTCCTGCGCTTAACTCAACAACTGCTCGACAGCCCCGAAGAGGCCCCCCCATAAGCCCCCCCTCACAACACCTCCCCATAGCCCGCTTCTGTCCACCTCAAGGAAGCCCATGTCCTCATGCCACCCCTAGCCAACTCCACCACCATGGATGCTCTCTTCTCCGCAGAACAATGGGCGCGCGCTCAGGCCTATGCTTTCCCTTTCTATGTCTGGAAAGCAGCCAGCCTCCCCTATCTGGCCTTGGTATATGCCCTGCTCTTTCGCTGGACACCCCAGGTCTATGCCTTCGCTCAACAACTTTGCTCCCACCCCCTTTTCCTGCGCATGAGCAGCCTCCCCCTGCTGCGCGTCGGCCCCGCATTCTCTCAACGCTTGTGGAAAGGGCCGGGGCTGGGTGCCGCATGGCTCTTCACCTTGCTGCTGATGCTGCTGATGACAAGCTTCTATGTGCCCATCCACATATTCCTCGACTATGCCTGGGAGCACCGCTTCGGCATGTCCTCTTATGGGCCTCAAAGCTTCGCCGTGGACTTCTTCAAAGGCATTGCACTCAAATCCGCAACCCTCACCTGCCTCGTCGTCGGGCTCCTCGGCGTTGCTCGAAGGACTCAACATTGGTGGTGGGTGCTGGGCCTGGTCAGCATAGGTGCCTTGCTCCTCTCGCCCCTCGTGGATCCATGGCGCGCACGCGTTTATGATCAACAACACAGCCTGCCCCCCTCTCCGTTGCGTGGCCAAATTCAAACACTCCTCCAAAAAGCCCACGTGCAAGTGCAGGATATTTGGGTTGAAGAAAACTCCCGCACCACCAAAAAACTTCAAGCCTATTTCGCCGGCCAAGGGCCCAGCCGTACCCTCATCCTCAATGACAACTTGCTCAATACCCTCGAAGAAGATGAGGTTATTGCCGCCGTGGCCCATGAAGCCGCCCATGCCAATGAAAATAAACTCTATAACCAGTTGGCCTCATGCCTGGCCCTCCTGGCCGCCGTGTGGGGCCTGCACAAACTCCTGCAACAAGCCCAAAAAAAAGCGTGGCTGGGCATAGAGCGCTATGCAGATCCACGCATTTTCCCTCTGCTGCTTTTAAGCATCTCCCTCGCCCAGTTGCTGATAAGCCCCATTTCCGGCGCCTATAGCCGCGCACGAGAGCTGGAGGCCGACCGACAGGCCATTGCCCTGACAAATGACGCCGACACTTTCGCACGCATGCTCCAAAAACTCAGCACCGCAAACCTTGCCAACCCCTCCCCACCACGCTGGGTCGTCCTCATGGGAATGAGCCACCCACCCCCGCTGGAGCGCATCCAAGCCTTATATCCACCCCAACCCAACGAATGAAGCCTGCTCAGCTTAAAGGCTATGCTTGGCACCTCGGCTTAAAAACCCACGGCCAACTCCACCAGCAAGGGCCCCACCACCATGGGCTTCAGCGCTGTGGGCTTCAGCGCTGTGGGCTTCAGCGCTGTGGGCTTTGCCGGCATGGGCTCTAGGGTGGTGGATTTCATAGAAAACATGCCAGAGGGTTTGACAGCTAAACCCTATAAAATATAAGCCGACATGGATGTGCCTTGGCTTCTTCATCCAGGGTGTGCCTTTAAAGGAGTTTCTCATGCGTACCATGGGCTTGGACGTTGGCAGCAAAACCGTGGGGGTTGCCCTTTCAGATGCCTTGGGCCTCACCGCCCAGCCCCACAGCACGCTGCATCGCAAAAACCTGCAGGCGGACTCCAAAGCCTTGGCCGCTTTGGCCAAGGCCCATGAGGTCCAACAATGGGTGGTGGGGTTGCCTCTGCATATGAATGCAACCGAAGGTGCCTCGGCACAGGCGGCACGCAAGTTGGGAGAATGCTTGCGTGCGCATACAGGGTTTCCTGTGCATTATTGGGATGAGCGGCTCACCTCTGTTATGGCGGAGCGCATGTTAACGCAGGCCAGCCTCTCGCGAGAGAAAAGAAAGCAAGTTGTCAACCACGTCGCCGCCGCCCTCATTCTCCAAAGCTGGTTGGACGCACAAGAAAGCCAAGCCCTATGAAGCGTATTCTCCTTTTTGTCGGCATCTCCCTGTCCGTGCTGCTGGTGTCTGCCCTCGGTTGGTGGCTTTTTAAACAGAGAGAGCTCACCGAGTTTGCACAAACCCGCTTTGGAAATGAAAAACCTAAACGTGTACTCATTCAACGCGGAACACTCCCTCCCGCCCTGGCCCAACAACTCAAAGAGGCCGAGGTTATTGAGGACGCTTCCCTTTTTTATAAGTGGATCCGCCGGGAAGGTGTGGCCTCCAAACTCAAAGCCGGTGAATATGAGTTTATAGGTCCGCTCTCCCCCGCTGAAATAACCAACCAAATTATTGCCAACCAAGTCAAAACCTATCGCTTCACCATCCCCGAAGGCTTGCGCATGGACGAGGTCGTCCCCATTATGGTTGAGGCTGGGCTGGACTTTGACGCACCCAAGCTTGAAGCTCTCATGCATAACCCCTCCTTCGCCAAGCAATTGGGCCTGCCTGCCCAAAACTTGGAAGGCTTTTTATTTCCCGACACCTACCTCTTCTCCCGCGGTGCCACAGAAGAGGACGCTCTTAAAAAAATGGTGAAGGCCACTTTGGATACTTATGCCGCTGCACCCAGAAAACCAGAAGTTGAGCTGAACCTCCTGGAAACCATCACCTTGGCCTCCATTATTGAAAAAGAAACAGGTACCCCCGAAGAACGCCCTCGCATTTCTTGCGTATTCCACAACCGACTTCGACAAGGAAAACGACTGGAGACAGATCCAACCGTGCTGTATGCGAAAATGCTGCGCCTGGGATATTTTCATAACAACATTACGCGCAAGGACTTAGAAACGCCCCACCCTTATAACACTTATAAAATAAAAGGACTTCCCCCAGGGCCCATTGCCAGCAGCGGCAAAGCCGCCATTGAAGCAGCACTGATGCCCATGGACTGCAAAGAGCTTTTCTTCGTCTCCAAAAACGATGGGACGCATGTCTTCTGCCCGGACTATGAGTGCCACAAAAAAGCGGTGGACCTATGGCAGATACAGTTTCACGAAAACAAAAAAAAGACCCGTTGATTTCTTCATGTAGAGAGCAAACAATCCATCTCATATTCAAAAAACAAGTGTTACCAGAAGACGAATGCCCTAGAGAATAGACATACCCTGAAAATGAATGGCGTTGACATGTCCAAGCACCCGCCCCAAAGCTCGCCTATGCCCCATGAGGAGAAAACGCCTCTCGAGGGCATTTCTCTCTCAAGGGGAGAGCCTCTCAGAGGAAGGCCTTTAAAGGAGAGCCTCCTTTGAGCGAAGCCTGGAAAGAAGAATTTGAATTGCCTCCTGCTTCGCCTGCAGAAAGCCTGAGCGACCCCCATACACAACCCTTGGACTCGAGCAAGCTTTCCTGCTGTGTCCGACGCCTCTTGCAGTCCTCTGAGCTTGGGTTTTGTCGCATTGCAAAACAACAATGGGGATTGCCCACACCTCAGCAAAAAGAAAAATGTCAAACAGCCTATGCGCTGGCGCTTTTTGAAAACCTTGAGCAAAAGGCCAACCCCCACTTGCCCCAAGGAAAAGGCCTCTGGCCCTATATTGAAAATTTTCTTGAGCAAGCCTTGCACCCGCAACTCAAAAGCCTGACCAATAAACCCGCCTTGTTCTCCTCTCTCTTAAGCGACTTGGCTAACCCGGACAACATTCTGCCAGAGCCCCCCTCCATCGCCACATTGGCTTCCTTGCACCAAGAGTTGGCCAGGGACTTCCCCGTTGAATATATGCGCGCATGCTGCCTGCTTGCCAGCACCGTCGGCGAGTTTACCATGCTGGGAGGGGATGCGCTGCGCTTGGCAGAGGCTGCGCCCTTTGTCTATTCCGCCAGCGTTTCTTCCGCTCTCATGGAAGCCACTTTCTATGGCTATCTCCTGCGACGCAGCGCCTTTGACAGCTTGCTGAGTGAAACCTTCAAAAACAACAACCCTACTCAGCACATTTCCCTCGCCCCCTGGCTTCTGCCTCCCCTCATCCGCCAATTGTTCGGCATCAGCTATGAGTCCGAAACACTCTGGTCCCCTCAAGATGCTGCTTCTGCTCTTCTCAAACTGGCCCCCATTCCCCAAATGCTTCCCAACCGCCCTGTGCTCTTCCACCTGGCCACTCCTCAAGAAAAACACCTTCAACAAAAACAACAAACCGTCGTTTTTGAAGCCATGCGTGAAAAAAAAGTCTTCTTCAGAAACAACATGGGCAAACTCTTCTCGCTCCCCTTCCAAAGCTTCGCCGCACAAGCCCTTTCCCTCTCCTTCCCCACTTGAGCCCTTCAGCGGGGAAGGGAACTTGAAAAAAACAGACGAAAACTCCTCAACCCCCAGAGAAAAGGGCTAGACTAAAGCCACATGTGGACAGGAATGATTGCCTTGGCCCTTTGCCTGGGTACACAAGAAGAAGCCAAAGACTCAACACGAGAAATAACAAAAATAATCAACCGACGCCTGGAGCCTAAACAAACCGTTTTGCACCTGCTTCACCAGGTGGGCCTGAGCAATATGCGCGTCAACGAGCTCCAAAGCGCACTCTCCGCAGCAGGCTTTGACTTTAAGAAGGCAAGGGCCGGAGATCAACTCCGGCTCGTCTTCAAAAATGAAGAGCTTGAGTGGCTCGACTATCGCCGAAACTCACTCACAGAGTGGCAAGTCCGACGAGAAGAAAACCGCTATTGGGGAAAACAATGCGAAACCGAAAGAGAAGAAAAAATTGAAGTCGTCGACTTGTCCGTCGAAAGCTCCCTCTGGAATGCTGCCATCGCCGCAGGAGAGCGACCTGAAATTGCCGTCGTCGTCGCCGATGTTTTTGCCTGGGATATCGACTTTTATAGGGATGTACAAAAGGGTGACAACATCCGTATTGTCGTCGAAAAACTCACCTCCAAAGGCCGTACCCTCGCCTATGGCAATGTGCTCGCAGCACAATATAAAGGCTCCCTCATCGGCTTGAAACGCAGCTACCGCTATCGCCTCCCCGATGGAACAGAAACCTATTTCATGGAAAATGGCTCCTCCGCACAAAAAACTTTCCTCAAGTCGCCTCTCAAATTCAGCCGCATTACTTCTCGCTTCGGCATGCGCATGCACCCCATTTTGAAATATGAGCGCGCACATAAAGGTGTAGACTATTCTGCAGAAATCGGCACGCCTGTGTGGGCTGTCGCCGACGGGGTGGTCTCTGACAGCAGCTATGGGGCTGCAGGAGGAAACTCCATCTGCATCCGCCATGCCATGAGTTTTGAAACCTGCTATCGTCATCTGTCCAAAAGAAACGTCACCAAAGGCCAGCGCGTTATACAAAAACAACTCATCGGCCTCTCTGGAAACACAGGTATGTCTACAGGACCCCACCTGCACTTTGAGTTGCTGCGCAAAGGTGTGCACATCAACCCCCTCAACCAAAACTTCCCGCGCCCAGAGCCTTTGCCCACTGCGCTATTGGCTGATTTTCAGGAAAAAATCCTCCCCCTTCGCACCGCCCTCGAGTCCCCTTCACAAAACCTCTCCGTTGCCCAATATGGCGCTTCCCCTGTGGTGGCCAGCCCAAAGCTTCAGGACAAGCTCCACTAAAAAACTCCGCTCAGGTTTTCGTCTGCTCTGTGTTTGACAACTGAACGCCAGAATGCAACACCCAGACGCCAACAACTTTAGAAAATGCTTCCTCTCCTTTCACCTCCTCCACGGAATGGTTATGAATACATTTGCTCCCCACTTGCCCAAAGCTTCTCTTTCACAAGCAGGAATGACGGCCGAAAGCTTTAGAAAAACTTTCTTGGAGCATATTGCCCTCACCCGCGCTTCTACTTTTGAAGCGTCGACAAGTTATGATCGCTATCTCGCTCTTGCACACGTCATTTTTGATCAGCTCGCCAAACGCTGGGCTCAAACCAAAATGCGACACCAAAGCGGCAACGTCAAATGCGCCTATTATCTCTCGGCAGAATATTTGCTCGGACGCGCCCTGGGCAACAACCTCATCAGCCTCGGCCTCTGGCCTGTGGCGCAAAAAGTCCTCGGAGATTTGCGCATTGAGCTTTCTACCCTCCTCGAAGAAGAGCCGGACTCAGGCCTGGGCAACGGCGGCCTCGGGCGCCTGGCCGCCTGCTTTTTGGATTCCATGGCCACGCTGGATTTGCCCGGCATGGGTTATGGCATACGCTATGAGTTTGGCATTTTCCGCCAAGAGCTGATTAACGGCTATCAAGTGGAACGCGCCGATGAATGGCTCAAATTCGGCAACCCATGGGAAATTATCCGCCCGGAGAAAACCGTCCAAGTCCAATTTTATGGGCGCGTGGAGCCTCATATGGGCCCCCTCGGGCAACCCCATTTTCGCTGGGTGGGGGGAAGAAAAGTTATGGGGATTCCTTTTGATACCCCCATTGCTGGATATAATGCCACCACCGTCAACACCCTGAGGCTTTGGCAAGCGCGTGCCTCAGAAGAGTTTGACTTTGCCCTCTTTAACGATGGTGACTATGAGGCCTCCGTCGTCGACAAAAACAATTCCGAAGTCATCTCCAAAGTCCTCTATCCAAATGACCAAAACCAAGCAGGAAAAGAGCTGCGCCTCAAACAAGAATATTTCTTCGTGGCCTGCTCCATCGCCGACATCGTCCGCCGCTATCTCGAGTCCCACAGCAATTTTGGCTCTTTCCCCGACAAAGTCGCCATCCAACTCAATGACACACACCCAGCCATCGCCATCGCCGAGTTAATGCGTGTGCTCATCGACGAAAAACGCGTCAATTGGGAGGAGGCTTGGGAAATGACAGTCGCCACCTTCGGCTATACCAACCATACGCTGCTCACCGAGGCTTTGGAGAAATGGCCCGTTTCCTTGTTTGAGAGGCTTTTGCCCAGACACCTCCAAATCATCTATGAAATTAACCACCGCTTCCTGCGACAGGTGCAGCTCCGCTATCCCTTCGATGCAGCACGGCTTGCTCGCATGTCCCTCGTGGAAGAAGGCCATGAAAAGATGATCCGCATGGCACACCTGGCCGTTGTCGGTTCCCACAGCGTCAACGGCGTTGCACAGTTGCACTCCAACTTGCTCCAAAAAACCGTTTTGCCTGACTTTGCAGAAATGTTCCCCGAGCGCTTTAACAACAAAACCAATGGCGTCACACCCAGACGTTGGCTCCTCTCCTGCAACCCTCGGCTTGCCAAACTCATCACCCAATATATAGGCGATACGTG
Organism: Cystobacterineae bacterium; assembly: GCA_009782175.1. Taxonomy (GTDB): domain Bacteria; phylum Myxococcota; class Myxococcia; order Myxococcales; family Myxococcaceae; genus WRKR01. The sequence goes on along the minus strand of WRKR01000016.1, from coordinate 4,505 downwards.
GATTGCAGATTTAGAGCAACTCAAAGAGCTTGAAAACTTCGCGGACAACAGTGCTTTTGTCGAAGCGTTTGCTGCTGTCAAGTTGGCCAATAAAGCAGACTTGGCCAAATATCTCCTCTCTCAGCAACTCGTCAAAGCCCCCCCTGAAGCTATTTTTGACATTCAAATTAAGCGCCTCCATGAATATAAACGTCAGCTGCTGAATGCGCTGCACATCGTCCACCTGTGGATTCAAGCAAGAAAACAAAATGCCCCACCCCCGGTGAAACGCGTATTCCTCTTTGGCGCCAAAAGCGCTCCAGGCTATCAACGCGCCAAACTCATCATCCGCCTCATTAACGGCATTGCGGATGTCATCAACACAGATTCAGAGTCCACGGGCTTGTCCGTATGCTTTATTCCCAATTATAGAGTTTCCCTCGCAGAGCAACTCATTCCAGCCGCAGATGTCAGTGAGCAAATCAGCACGGCAGGCATGGAAGCTTCCGGCACCGGCAATATGAAATTCGCGATGAATGGAGCTCTCACACTGGGCACCTTGGATGGCGCCAACATTGAAATCCGCGACTGCGTCGGTGCTGAAAACTTCTTTCTCTTCGGGCTTACGGAAAAAGAAGTTTCTCAAAAACGCTATGAGGGCTATCGCGGCCGCCATGTTTATGAGACCCACCCCCATGTGCGTGAAGTCCTCGAGCTCATCGCCTCAGGCTTGTTCTCCCCGGAAAACCCAAACCTCTATCACCCCCTCATTGACAACCTCCTGGCTGAAGACAATTATCTCGTGCTTGCGGATTTTGATGCTTATGCACAAGCACAGCAAAACATTGCCACCACCTTCCAAAACCCCCAACAATGGTGGCGTATGTCCATCCTCAATGTGGCCCGCATCGGCTGGTTCTCCTCAGACAGAACCATCAAAGAGTATGCCCGCTCTATTTGGGATGTTATTCCTTCTCCCCCGGTGTCTTGAGCCCCAGAATCCGGCAAGCTGTGGCTTGCCTCAATGAAAACCGCTCTCTATTCAACGTTGAAACGGCCCCGTGTTTCCATGTTGACCGGACAGCTATGTCTATTCTACATTTCGTTTGCTAGGGCAGGCTTTGGGGAAGCGCGTTCTTGTCTTTTTCCGCTTTAAAATGAGGAGAGCAGCATGAAAAGGCGTTTTGTATCGGCCATTGGCCTGTCGATGGCGCTCATAGCGCTCCCGGCTTGCGACAAGAAGGAGGGGGTCGAGAGGAGCCCGACTTATCCGGTCCGCGGCATGGTGCTGAGTATAGACGGGCAGCCACTCGGAAACGTTGCTGTGGTGGCGAAAAAGGCGACGGCGACTACCGACCACCAGGGTCGCTATCAGCTTAAACTGCCCGAGGGTGAGGCCGTCCTCCGCTTCTCCAAAGCAGACCATGTGGACACCATTAAAAAGCTAACCATCTCCAGGGAGCACCCGACGATGCTCCACACCAAGTTGCTGAGCGCGAATAAAGCCCAAAAGCTCAGCGCAGAGGACGGTGGGCTCATCCTTGGGAGCAGCAACAAAAACGGCACAGTCAGCGCGGAATTCCCCACCTCGGCCTTTGTCGACGCCCAAGGGCGCAAAGTGTCCGGAGAGGTTTCTGTGCGGCTGACCAACATAGACGCTTCAACGGAAGAGGTGCGCCAGGCAGCTCCGGGCTCATTCATCGGCGACAACCGGGGCAACATGGTGCAGCTTGAGTCAGGCGGCATGCTCGCCATTGAGGTACGCGACGCCTCGGGAGAGAAAGTTCAGGTGGCCGAAGGCGTCAAGCTGAAGGTAAAATTCCCCGTGGCTGAGGGGCTGAGCAACCCACCCGACACCATGCCGCTTTGGAGCTTTGACGAGGTGGCGGGCCAGTGGGTATGGGAAGGGGATACCACCCTCGTCCAAGAGGGTGCTGAGCTTTATTATACCTCTGAGTTGCCGCACATGTCGACATGGAATTGCGATCAACCGCTGCTCGCCACCTGCATTATGGGTTGCGCCAAGGACGAGGAGACGGGCGCGCCACTCGCCGGTGCCCAGGTTATTGTCTCCGGCATTGACTATGTCGGCAACTCGCAGGCCACCACTGGAGCCGACGGTTGTTTCCGGGTGGCGGTGAGAAAAAGCTCCGCAGTCCGCATCATGGTGCAGCACAAGCTGGGTGGCGGCGTCAGCAGACCGTTTGATGGCGCGGGTGAGGCCGATACGCCGGTGCCACCTAGCTCTTCAACCCTATGCGCCGACGCCGGAGAATTTGTGGTTGAGAGGGACACCTACAACTATGACGGGGTGGCCGTTGATTGCACCTCGGTGATGGCGAGCCTTCAAGGCAATGCCTGCCAGGAAGAGTTTGGAGAGATGATGGCCTGCATGCGCGTTGCCGGCGGGTGCACCTATAGCCTGGACACTTCCTCGGGCATGTCGCTCCTGGAGGCAACCATGCGTTGGGACTCAGGGGCACGGATGGTGTCGAGCATGGGCCTTCATGGCAACACGATGATGGGCTATGACCCAGAAGGGCAGCTGTGTTATTCCGGCAACATTGACATAACAAACCCGAATGCCACCTTGCTTAGCTACACAGACGCACAAGGCCAGAAGTTTAGGATGGAGGTGAAGGCAGATTTGTTCACCATTGAATGCCCCAGCGGAAAAAAGTTTGAGATAACGGGTGAAGAGAGTGAAGCGATGAGCGCTTGCCAGGCCCAACAAGAAACAGACTCCTGCGCCATGGAGGGCTTTGATTTCTGCCGGGGCGGCTGCGAGCAAGGTGAAATTTGCTGTGAGCTTAGCGGAATGAACTATTGCATGAATGAGGACTCCTGCACCTTATCCGGCGGCACCCCGCACAGCTGAGGGCACACCACCAAGCAAAAAACCACGCGGCCTGCCTCTTGGAGGCAGGGCTTTTGTCTGCCCTGCTGGAAGCACGCAAGGAGACCACGCCAAAAGACATGGACCAGACTGGGCCCAGGCTAGCTGTTGGTGAGGGTTTTCAGAGGTCGTCGCAAGGTGTGCCGACTTTTTGGCCGGCATATACGCCCAACTCACCAAACACCAAACTCAAGTTTGACGTTTGATAAGGGACACCATTCATCACACCAAACTCATCCAGTTTGACGAGGGTTTCCTGCTGCTTTTGGCGTATCCACAGCACTTCATTTTTGTCGATGACAATGCGCAAGCTTCCCGTGGGCGTGGAATAAACCTCTCCTGCAGAATCCTGGATGATGTTTTTCAGCTTGGTGTGTTTCAGCTGCCCTCTCTTGCCGATGAAAATGCGAAAGTCCTTCTCTTCTTTTTTGGCAGACCTGTCGATATAATAATAGGTGCCCTTGTTGTCGCGCGCGAGGAAGTGCGGCATGCGCATAAACCGCGGCCTATAAAACTTCGCCTTCTCCAAAATGGCCTTGGCTTCTTCTGCGGGAACAGGAGTCAGCGTGGTTTTCTGCTCATCGCAAACAACATGCAAGTCTCCCTCGTTGGGCCGCGCTATCCAACTGTTCTCTCTGCTTGGGTCCCAAACATTCACATAATAAGAAAGAGAAGCATCTGGGTGGAGACCTGGCGTGGTATCCATTTTGCCGTGCTCTTTAAAAGAGCCGTCCCCCGTGGGTATTCTCTGCGCAAAGAGGGCGTTTTTGTCTCCCCAAAACAGGAGGCGTGGATAGTGTCCGTTCAGCGTCCGCGAATCCAAATCCAAGGTTATAGACAAAGCCAGATAGTGGCCCTTCCCATCCGTATACAAATACATGCTGGGGAGCACAGCCTCTATATCTGTATAGGGCTCAAAAACTGCTTTTTGGCTTTGGGGAGGTTTTGGAGCAGATTTCGGTGTGGGTGAGGCCCAGGAGACAAGCGCCAAGCAAAGGCCTAAAAGCCACAGTTTAAATGCATGTTTCAAAAGCATGCTGCACACATATGAACAAAAAACCGCACGAGCAAGGCAAAAATGGCCATGTATTCCACAGTGTTCATCAAAGTCAACATACGGTTATTTAAGGTTTATTTTAAAAGAAAAGGGCTGGGGTACTCCTTCTATTGAAGCGGGGCAAAACACCATCCATGGGGGGAGGTCGAATGAAAATAGATTTTCAGAGGAAAAAGTTTTTTTTGTGGGGGGTTTTATTTTTTCCCTTCCGGGGGGGGGAGTGTCGCCTTCGGCGAAGGTTTTTTTTGCCCTCACGGGCAGGGTTGTTTTGCAGAGGGGGCCTGCGGCCCGGCTCATTTCAAATGAAAAAGTTTTTTTTGTGGGGGGTTTTTATTTTTCCCCTCCGGGGGGGGGGAGAGTCGCCTCCGGCGAAGGGTTTTTTCGCTGTTGGTTTTGTTTTTTCCCTTCCGGGGGGGGAGTGGGCCTGCGGCCCGGCTCATTTCGCCTTCAGCGAGGGGAGGTTTCGCCTCCCGGCGAGTCACTTTTTTTGTCTGGACAAAAAAAGTAACCAAAAAAAACCACTCTCCGAGGGCCCTGCGGGGCTCATCGTCGGTTGCTTCCTAGCTCCTTCCT
>WRKR01000015.1 GCA_009782175.1 Cystobacterineae bacterium | reverse complement strand
ACCGCATTCTCGACCACCTGGTGCAAACCCTCTCTCCGCACAAAGCCACCATTGAGGGCCATTGGTTTGTGCGCGGCGGCATTAACACTCAAATTATTTGCCACTATGAGAAGGCGCCCCCACCTGCACGCCTCCATCCCCACCAGGCACGGCGCACGGCCCTCGAAAAATTTTAAAAACCGCGCCCGCTTTAGCTGCTTGTTTATTACCTCCCCCGTTTTCTCCTCAATGTAATGCACCTGAAAAACATTCTTCGCTATGTCCACCCCAATTGCTGTATGCTTCATCTCGTGCTCCTTTCGGCTTGTTTAGAATTGCTTCGTTGTACTTCTACTCTGGCACTTTAGATGCCGTCGCCGCAAAGGAGCACACTTCTTTCCTCCCTCCGCGGCGCGGGGATGCTCATTTCATTCAAGCGGGAACCGAAAGGTTGCCGGTTTCCCTAGAATATCCGGTGTTCTAACTCGTTTGGGCCGCCATAAATTTGGCTCCCCAAACGCCCAGCTTCTCCCTCGGAGAGCAGCATTGCTGTTCTACTTTTGCAGATGGAGGAGCGGTTCATGCGTGAAGGAAAATTCAACGAAGGAAATTTTTTAAACATGGAAGCCCAAAAGGAAGCCCTGCTGGTGTTTTTCCCTTTGGCCACGTCGAAGCAGCCCACCGGGGAGCGGGAGCACAAAACTTTGGCGGAGCGCAGTTGGGCCATGCACTCAAATGTCAACAAAACCTGACATTGTGTCATGTTTTAAACGACAAAATGTCAACAAAAGACTACACTGTTGGGGAGCGGAATAGACGGAAGGGAATGGAGCGTGGGGTAGGCGAGCAAAGCGAGCCTCACGAAACAGAGGCCAGAGAGAGCTGCAGCTCTCTCTTGAGGAGCATACGCTCTAAGCTGGTTTGAGGTGCAATGAGGGGAGCGAGGGGTGTGTTTTGCCCGTATCGCTGATGGAGCGTGAAATATTCATCAGCAAGGTGGGGCCAAAGGGTTTGACGACATAGTCCTCGGCACCCAGTTTGAGGCAAGTGAGGCGCGTATGTTGGTCTTCAATGCCGGAGAGCATAATCACCCGGAGGTGTTGGGTTTGTGGATCTTGCTTTAACATGCTCAAAATATCTCTCCCGTCAATGCGTTGCCTTATATCCAGGAGAATGACAGCCGGAAGGTATTGCTTGGCCAACTGCAGCACTTTGGTGGAGGTGGTGTCGGCGATGACAGTCATACCCAATTTTTTTGCTTCGCGCATGACAGCAGCCACCAAGAGAGGATCGTCATCAGAAATAAGTATATGTGGGGCAGGAGACATATTTCATTAACGCAGAGCAAAAGCCAGGCCACCGCGCGCAGAAGAAGGCCAAAGAAAGGCTTTTGGAGGTGGGGTGGCATGGCCATTCCATTGACAAAGCGAGGGAAAGCCCTTGTGGAGCGGGCCTAGGGTGAAAGCCATGCGCTCTAGGGTTGAGCTCCAAGGCATGGGTCATTTCTATGCAGGGGCAGAAGGATGACCCAGTCAAAAGAGGCCTAAAAAAGGCGGAGGGGCCTCGTTGACTTCCGGGCTCAGCAAGCATAACAAGGGTTAAACTCGGGGAGTGGCTCAGCCTGGTAGAGCACTTGGTTCGGGACCAAGGAGTCGCAGGTTCAAATCCTGTCTCCCCGACAGGGCTCAATCCTTCTAACCGGTTGGATTGAGCCTTCTTTTTTTCTTTATTTCACCCAGGTTGCGTCATCCACGCATGTCGCACCTTTCGCGTGGAATGCGCTTGGCCTTTGAAGCGCTTGCGGATTTAGCCCCTAGACCGCTTTTACTTAGAACTGATTTGATTCTCCAGACCGGTTTCAATTTGGCATGAGGTCGAGGCGGACGAGGCTTTTGTGAGGGGAGTGCACTTAAGTGCATGACCCGAACAAAAACGAGTCCAACGAAGAGATCATGTCAAAGTGAAAGCGGTCTAGGGGCGGGGAGCTATACGTTAAAGCGGAAGTGCATGACGTCGCCGTCCTGGACGAGATATTCCTTGCCTTCGAGGCGAAGCAGGCCTTTTTCTCGCACAGCAGCCTCGCTGCCGAGCCTGAGCAAGTCCTCCCAGTGGATGACTTCGGCGCGAATGAAGCCTCTCTCAAAGTCCGTATGGATGACGCCGGCGGCTTGGGGGGCTGTCCACCCTTTTTGAATGGTCCACGCGCGGCACTCTTTGGGGCCTATGGTGAAATAGGTGCAAAGGCCCAAAAGGCCATAGCCGGCGCGTATAACTTTGTTGAGGCTTGGCTCCTCAAGGCCGGCCTCTTTCAAAAACTCGGGGCGCTCGGCTTCAGGCAGCTGCTGAATTTGGGCTTCAAGCTCTGCGGAGACGGGCACCACCTGTGCGCCTTCCTCATGGGCCATGGCCTGCACCTCGGCATAGCCTTTGTCGGCTGAGAGGTTTTGCAAAGCGGCCTCTGAAACATTGGCTATAAACAACACGGGCTTGGCTGTGAGCAAAAACAACTCTCTTAAGAGTTGACGCTCCTCTGGCGTCAACGGTTGTGCGCGCACGGGCACCAGGTGGTTGAGGGCTGAAAGCACCTTCTCCAGCACGGCCAACTCTTGTTTGGCAAGCTCGCCCTCTTTGCCTGAGGCCTTGGCGGATTTTTGTGTGCGCTCGCGGCGCTTTTCAAGGGTTTCCATGTCCTTGAGGCACAACTCTGTGTCTATAATTTCTTTGTCTCTCCTTGGGCCCAGGCTTCCTTCCACGTGTATAATGTTTCCATCCTCAAAGCAGCGCAGCACATAAAGCACGGCATCCACCTGGCGTATATGCGAGAGGAATTGGTTGCCCAGGCCCTCGCCTTGGCTTGCGCCGCGCACAAGGCCCGCAATGTCCACAAACTCCAAAGCCGTATAAAGGGTGCGCTCAGGCTTTGTCATAGCGGCCAAGCGTGTGAGGCGCTGATCAGGCACGCAGACAATGCCGACGTTGGGCTCTATGGTGCAAAAAGGGTAGTTGGCGGCCTGTGCCCCGGCCGAGGAGAGTGCATTAAACAGGGTAGACTTGCCGACGTTGGGCAAGCCCACAATACCCAGAGAGAGAGCCACAGCTGCCCCTAAAGAAGAAAGAGAGTAGCGCTATGCTTTGGCGCGGGGCCCAAGCTCGTTGGCAAACCATTCGGCCAATTGTTTTTGTTTGGCGTCGTCCATGCGCTCTTCCAACAAGCGCTCCGCAATGGTGAGGGCGAGGCTTGCGGCCTGGGCTTTCATGTCCAGCACGGCCTTTTGGCGCTCTTCCTCAATGGCGCGAGCCGCTTCGGCCTTCATGGCTTCCGCATCTAAACGGCTTTTGGCCATTAACTCCTCGCGAAATTTGGCGATGGACTCTTGGGCCTTTTGCAGCTGCTCTGCTGCCTCCTGGCGCACCTGAGTCATCGCGGTTTTCTGCTCAGCCAAAAGCTTTTCGGCTTCAGCGCGCTCATGCTTGGCGGACTCAATGGCTTCCGTAATTTTTTGCTCTCTTCCTTCAACGGCCCGAAGCAAAGGCCCCCAGGCCAGGCGGCGCAAAAGGAAGGCGACAATAATGAAGGTGACGAGGGTCCAAAAAACCAACCCCGGGTTGACGTCCATGAAGGTTGCTGCAAAAACCAATGCGGGCATATTTGAGCTCTCAAAGCAAAAAGGTGAAACTGTATATGTTGTTTCCCACAAGGCGGCCCACCGTGGACCGCCTCATGTTTCATACAGGGTTTCACACAGGGGTTTTATTTCACAGCCAACAATATGCAGATGACCAGGGCGAACAAAGCGACACCTTCAATGAGTGCGGCGGCAATAATCATCGTCGTCCTTATGTCACCTGTCGCCGAGGGTTGACGTGCCGTGCCCTCCAAACCTGCTGCCGCCAAGCGGCCAATGCCCAATGCGGCACCAATAATGGTAAGCCCTGCGCCAATTCCTGCGGATAAATATGCCAATGCAACGGATTCCATGTCTATTCCTCTTGTTGGGACTCCTTTAAAGGGCGAGTCGTCATTTCCCCTGGACTACCTCCGCTGCTTTCTGCGAGCGGGTCAAACACCTTATGGCAAAAAATTCTTCTTTTCTACCCCACACACCACCTCAGCCCCTTGGGGCTCCCACGGCCTTGTTTCCTCATGGCTTTGCCTTGTTGCCCTGCGGACTGCGCTTTTTAACTCACCACTCCACCTTGTTGCCCCATGGCCTCATGCCCCATTGCCTCAATGTGTTTCCTTTGCCTTGTTGCTTTTCGGTTTGGCCTTCTTGGCTTTGCGTTTTGTGGGGAGAGGGTGAGGGGCATTTAGTGCTCGGCGGCATGGTGTCCCATGGCTACGCCTTGGCCTATAAATACGGCGGAGAGCATGGTGAAGACATAGGCTTGAATGAGGCCTACAAAAATTTCCAGGAAATAAATGGCCACACCCATGGGGACGGCGGCAAACACGGCCCAGGCTGTGACGAGGAAGGTGAGGCTGAGGATGAAGAAGAGCACCATGTGGCCTGCCAACATGTTGGCAAAAAGACGAACGGTCAAAGCGAAAGGCTTGGTGAAGAGGCCGATAATTTCAATGGGCACCATAATGGGCGTCAAAAACCAGGGTACGCCCCCTGTCAGGTGTTTGGCAAAGCCGATGGTGCCGGCTGAGCGGAAGGAGGCCATTTGTGTCAAAACGAAGGTGGTAATGGCCAATCCACAAGTGACGGCCAGGCTTCCTGTCGCGGAGCCGAAGTTGGGGATGAGGCCGAGCAAATTCATAAAGAGTATAAACAGGAAGGCCGTGCACAAAAAGGGTGTATAGCGTTTGGCTTCAGGGTGGCCTATGTTTTTTCCTGCAATTTCATCGCGGATGAAAAGCACAATGGCTTCAAGCATATTGGCTCTCAAACCTGTGGGTATCAGCTTGGAAGCGTCTTTATAGCGCCTGGGCCATGCCGCAAACAGCAAAAGCAGAGCTGCTGAAATCCACATCAACATCAGGTTTTTGGTAGGGCGCAGGTCGTAGCAGCCATTCATCCACTTGGCTATGCTGGGGACTACACTCAGCGCGGAGCCGTGGGGCAAAGCCAGCTCGCAAGCACCCGGCTCCTTCTCCCATTTTAAAAAGTCAAAAACCTCATTGTGGAAATAGAGGGTGGGGTTTTTTTCTATGCCGGGCCAGGGAATTTCAAACACATATTCTTCAGAGTCCGAAACGTGGTGCATGATGACTTCTGGAGGCGACTCGCCTCCAGCTGCAAAAGCAACCGAAGAAAACATGACACCCGCCAAGGCTGTTGCGAAAGCTGTGCGCTTCATTCATTCCCTCTTTTGGGCAAAGACTGTTTTTTCTGCTCGAGGGCCAAATAGCTGACCTCTAAAACAAGCTGCATAGCGTAGACACATAAAAAGCCAAGCAAGAAAGCACCTGGCGCTTGTATTTTGTTGAGCGCCCACAGCAAACCCGCGGCCAAAATAACGGCGCGGACGGCCAGAGAAAGCGACACCACCAACAAGGCCCGCTGCACCAACTTGGCACTCTTGGAGTGCATGGCCCAGGCCTTCAAGCCCAAAGCCAAAAGCCCTGCAACAACAGCCAAAAGCACCCCAACGTTGGTGGCCTGCATCTGCGGCCCATAAGTGACGGCCTTGCAAGCTGGCAGGCTCGCAGACACATAGGCGAGCCTTATTTTTATGCCCAGCCAGATGAGCAAAGAGGCCCCCACCTCTGCCCCAAAAAATGTGAGAAGCAGCCTCATGGGGGCCCCTCTCTGTTTTTGCCCTGGGAAAGCCGGGTTGCGGCCATAATAAAGCCTGCCAAACCCAACAGGGCCCCCAGGCCCAGGCCCAGGCCCCAGCCCCAGGCGCCTACTTCCCAATAGCCCGTTAAGGCCCAGCCCAAGAGGGCCCCAAAGCCCAAGCCCCCCGTAATCCTCCCTGCCGCGTCCAACCAGGGCGCCATCTCCCGCATGGTTTTGGCCAAAGGCGACAATTTTTGCATGGTTTGCGCTTAGCAGCTTTGAGGAAAAATATAAAATACCCGAAAAAAATAAAACCCCTCAAATAAAAAGCGCCTGCTTGTTGAAGCAGGCGCCTTTGTTCTTCCCGTATTTTTCAGAAATTATTTCTTGGAAAGGGCCCTGGGGAAAGCGCCTGGGGCCTTTCTATTTAGGGGACTTCTGGAGGTGGAGGAGGAGGCGGAGGCGGGGGTGCATCAGCCGCATCCGGTGCGTTGCGTCCTGGCTGGTATTGAATGCCTTGAGGAATGGGCTTCTTCTCAAACTCCAGGCCGTTGGAGTCGGGTTTGGCCACATAGAAGCCTCCTTTAAAGTTTGGATCTTTCAAGGCAAGAAGGCCTTGGCGTGCAAAATCCAAAGCTTCAGCCAAAAGGCGGGTAGCCTCTTGGGGTGCATGGAAGCCTGTGGAGTTTTCGGCTTCGACAAAATCCAGGAAGAATTGGGCGCGGCGCTGCATATAGCGAGCGTCATAAAGCTGTTGCTCGCTGGTACCGTCCAGCTTGGCGGCCATAATGCCGTCAATGAGCTCCATGAGGGCTTGCATGGCTTTGTTGCGGAGTGCGAAGGTTCGGTCTTGAATTTCTTCGACTCTGCCTTTCAACTCTTCCTCGGACCATTTGTGGCAGCTTTGGCAAGCGCGGTTGAGGTTTAAGAGCGGGCTGCGGATCCAATGGTCGCTGATTTTGACAGCGCCCTCGCGTTTATAGGGCATGTGGCAGTCCGCGCAAGAGACACCGGAGCGCGCGTGAATGCCTTGGCTCCACAACTCAAACTCGGGGTGCTGAGCTTTGAGGAGTGGCGCATTGCTTTCCGCGTGGAACCAATCCCGGAAAGAGACTTCCGGACTGTCATAGTGGTCCATCATGTTGTCCGGCTTGAGGCCTCTATGCCAGGGGAAAACAAGCTCTTTTTCCGCGTTAAAATAATATTCAACGTGGCACTGCGCGCACACATAGCTGCGCATTTCCGTGGGGGTGGCCTGCTTGTTGACATCATAATTTTCAATGCCTTGGGACTTTTTCAGGTTGGCCAAGCCGATCATCAACCCTGGGCGGGAGATGCGCAGTTTCATGTTTTCGGGGTTATGGCAATCAATGCAGGTGATGGGGTGTTTCACCTTGTCACGCGCTTCGAAATAGGGGAGTTTGTTGAATTTTTTGAAGCCCTCCACGATGTCTCCCTGGCCCAGATCCATGAAAGCCACATAGGCAGAGGCGTGACAATTCATGCAGTTGCCGAATTGGTCCACCACTTCTTGGCGTCTTGTGAAGGTTTGGTCGTCCAACATGTAGTGGTGGCCGCGGTCTTCTCTGAAGTCGACGCTGAAGGCATAGCCTCTCCACATTCTTTGCAAACTTGGATCTTTATCAATGTGTGAATAGGAAACCTTTTGGCGGTCGTCGGTGTGGCCCGGCCATTTCTTGCCAATATCCCACCTGTCTTTGTCGGGCAGGTCGATGGCATAGCTGCCGCCATATTTGGTGGGCTGCATAATGCTTGTCTTCATATAGTCAGCGTATTGTTTGGGATAGTTTTCTCCCCAAATGGCTGGATCTTCTATTTTGTCTGTCAGCGTGACGACCCGGTTATAGAAGATGGCTCTTTCTTCTGCTTTTTTTCCTGCAATGTTAGCCACCAGAAAGGCGCCCAGGCCTCCAGCCAACGCGGCAACCACAGCAACAACAGTAAATAAACCAGCTCGGCTAGATTGTTCAGCCATGAGTTAACTCTCCTTGAAAACAGTCCTTGTTTGGAAGTCTCATCAACTCCTCCCTTTCAATATATGTGGCCTCAAACTCAGTGCAAATGGCCTGCGGAACGGTGGCATTTGACACAAGACAAATCCCCATCTTTTCTATGCTCTTCAATTGCGGAGACAATATCGCTATGGCACGCTCGACATTGCCTTTCGACGACCTCGCGGTTGGCGTCGCTAATTCGAATGTTGTCCGGGAAATTTCCCGTCGTAAAGGCAACCGCATGGTTATAGCCATTGCGTGCTTTGACATAATATTTGTCAAACAGGCTCTGTGAGGGGGTGTGGCAATCGTTGCAGGTTGCGACATGGTGGTGAGAGGATTTGCTCCAGTCTGCAAAAAACTCATTCATGACGTGGCAATTATTGCAGGCTTTGGAGTCATCCTTCAGATATGAGCCTCCTTCCGCATAAAAAAAAGTATAGCTGCCAATTCCAACTCCTAAGCCAACGGCTAGCCCGGCTATGCCTACAAGCAAAGTAGATCGACCGACACTCATAATGGGCAGCATCCTTATTCAGCTGATTGTAATTTTCCACAAAAAACACACTTGCATGAATTTTTTTTAATAACCCATTGAAATTATAATACTGATTTTGGGGTACCTCTCCCCTCTTTGCACTGTTTTTTCTACATTTATGCTGTTTTTTTGGACCCGTGCTGTTTTGCCGGAGCTGTTATTGTTGTGCTGGAGTTGTACTGTTTCGCCAAAGCTGCAGCATTTCGTTGGGAGTGCAGTGTTTTGTTGGGAGTGCAGCGTTTCGTTGGGAGTGCAGCATTTTGCCAAAGCTGCAGCGTTCTGCTGAGGTTGCAGTATTCTGCCATGGTTGCAACATTCTGCTGGGGCTGCATCATTCTGCTGAGGCTGCAGCATGGTGTTGGAACGGCTCTGCTTTGTGAGAGCTGCGGTGTTTTGCCGAGGCGGCGGTGTTTTTTGAGGGCTGCACAGGCGAGGAAAGGGGAGCCTTGCTTTGCCTCTCTCCCTGCACGGCTTTTGCATAAAACTGCCACTTGCTCTGCCCAGGCACTCAGGTTAGAGGCAACGCTATGGAATTCCAAATTTCCACGGATGAGTTGAGGAAGGCCCTTGCCAGAGCCCAAGGCGTTGTGGAGCGCAAAGCGACAATGCCCATTCTTTCACATGTGCTCGTCCAGGCAAAACCCCAACAAGTTTCTGTGACGGCTTTTGACTTGGATGTGGGCCTCACCAGTGACTTGCCCGCACAGGTTTCCACGCCGGGTGCCGTCGCACTCTCGGCGAAGCATTTGTTGGATATTGTGCAGAATTTGCCCGAAGCCCAGGTTTCCTTTTCCAAAAGGCCCAACAACCATGTGGAAATGAATTCCGGCTCAGCCAATTATCGCTTGGTGGGGCTCTCTGAAGAGGAGTTTCCCAAACTGCCCTCCCGGGAGTCCGCACACTGGGTTTCTATTCCGGCGGCCAACTTGTTGGAGATGATTCGCCGGACTTCCTTCGCCATTTCCACGGATGAGACGCGCTATAATTTGAATGGCGTTTTTTTTGAGCCCAGAGCGGACAACAAAGTCCGCATGGTGGCAACGGATGGGCACCGGCTGGCCATGGTTGAGCGCGAGCTTCATGCGGAATTGGCTTCTCTGCCCGGGGCCATTTTGCCGCGCAAAGGCCTCTTGGAGCTGCGCAAACTGTTGGATGAAGCCCAGGAGGCCGAGGTGCTTTTGGCCTTTGTCAACAACCTCTTCCTCTTTAAGAGGGCCGACTTGTCCATGGTTATGCGTTTGGTGGATGGGCAATTTCCGGACTATCAGCGCGTCATCCCCAAGCAGCCTGAGCGTCAGCTTTCCCTGCCGCGCATGCGCCTGGCCGAAGGGCTCAAACGCATTGCCTTGCTGTCCACCGAAAAATCCAACGCGGTACGCATGACTTTTTCAGAAAACCTCCTGCGCATTTCCACGCAGAACCCGGATTTGGGTGAGGCCCGCGACGACATTGCCCTCAGCCATACCGGTGAGGAGTTAAGCATTGGCTTTAATGCACGCTATTTGCTGGATGTGCTTGGCGCCCTCTCCTCGGAGGAAGTCCTCCTCTCTCTGGGGGATGAGCACAGCCCCGCCCTCATTCAGTCCCCCGACGACCTCAGTTATTTGGCCGTCGTCATGCCCATGCGCGTTTAACACCCGGGTGGGGAATTTTCGCGTGAGGCTTTTGCGCCGTGAGGCTTTTGCGCCGTGAGGCTTTTGCACCATGAGGCTTTTGCACATTGGCTGCCGCCATTTTAGAAACTTAAGCCACGCACAACTGGCGCTTTCCCCCAAGGTGACGGTTTTTCTGGGCAACAACGGCCAAGGCAAAACCAACCTGCTGGAAGCTGTTTTTTTCCTCACCACGCAAAAACCCCTGCGAGCCCAGCGGCTGAAGGAGCTTATTCAACGAGGAGAGGGCAGCACACAGCTCGAGTTGGAGGTGGAGATAGGCGGTGCAAGGCGCCATCTGGCCATAACCCTACATATGCATGCCAAGCAGCTGAAGGTAGATGGGAAACGGCGCAGCCAACTGGGGGAGGTGTTGGGCCCCCTCCCTACAGTGGCCTTTACGCCTGAGGATGTGTGGGTGGTGAAAAGCCCCCCCAGTGCACGCCGTCGCCTCTTGGACAATTCCGCCGCCAGCCGCTTTCCGGCTTTTGTGGCCGAGGCCCGCTCCTTCCAATGTACCCTCAAGTCTCGCAACCGCCTGCTCAGAGAGCGCCGCTTGGAGCAACTGGAGGTGTGGAGTGAAAGCCTGGCCCGCTGGGGCGCGCGCATTTGGGTGCGCCGCCGCCGCCTGCTGGAAGAAATGCTGCCCAGTTTGCAAAGGGTTTTGGGTGAAATGGGCCCGGACTGGGGCCCCCTTGGCCTGCGCTATGCGCCGCTGGGGGAGGCCGCCTTTTTTAAAGAGGCCCGTGAGGAGGTGCTGGCCCAAGCCCTGCTGGAGCAGCTCAAAGCCCAGCAGCGGCACGACGTGGAGCGCGGGTATACCAGCGTAGGGCCGCATGCGGATGATCTGGAAATTGACTTAGGTGGGCTTGAGGCGCGTGCCTTTGCCTCACAAGGCCAAACCCGCGCCTTCGCCTTGGCATGGAAGGTGGCGGAGGTGGCCAACCTCGAGGGCGCACTGGGCATGGCGCCAGTGTTGCTGCTGGATGATGTGTCCAGTGAGTTGGACGTGGAGCGCAATGCTTTTTTAATGCGCTTTGTCGCCCAAAGCCAAACCCAGGTGCTGCTGACCACCACTTCAGCCAGCCTCGTACAAGGAGCTACCCCCCGCGAGAGCCTCTGGTATAAAGTGCAGAACGGCAGCTTTATGCCCATGCCCCCCCCCACGGCCTAGGGCCTGTTGCCCCATGGGCTATATTGAGGTTTTAAGGGGAACCCGCCAGGGAGGCAAAGGCAGCATCCTCCGCATTGCCTTTGGCCAGGGCCATGGCCATCCAAAAGGAGGGGACAAAGCCTACGGGTTTGCCATTCAGCAGGAAGAAGGGGGTGCCCGATATGCCATAGGTTTCGGCCAGAGCCATATCGGCATGCAGCCTGGCGCGCGCATCCGCTGAGGCCATGCAGGCCAGCAGTTGGCTACGCGGGGTTTTGCCTTTGGAGGCCATGGCGAGCACATCCTCTCGGGTGGCCAAGCGCTCAGCTGCGTGGAACAACTCAGCGCGCAGCTGCGCAAAGTCCGCGGCGCCCTCGAGGCAAATTTGCGCCAAGGCTGCCGCGCAGCGCACGCCCACGGGGAGGGCGCCAGGCGCCAGAGGTGGGGAGGAGGGGTGGCACTCTTTGTCCAGGGGATAATACCTGGGCTCCACGGCCATGCTGCCTTCAGGGAGCGTGCGCAGCAGTTGGGTTAACATGGCTTCGGCCGTTCTGCAGTGGCCGCATTTAATGTCCGTAAAGTCCTGCAGCAGCACAGGGGCCTGCTGTGGAAAGCGGCCCGGTGTAGGCGCGGTGAGCGGGCGGCTTGGTGCAGCCAAAAAGGCCTGGCGCTCTCTCTTTATTTTGTTGCGCTCCTCGGGTTTAAGGCCAGCCCAAAAGTGCTCAAGGGTTATGGGGGAGGCAGCGAGGTTGTTGAAGGAGCGCTCCAGGTGGAGAGGGCCTGTGCCTTTGGTTTTTGCGCCAAAGGGCTGAAGGAGGACACCCAGGAGGAGGAGCAAAGCGAGGCTGAGCAGAGAGCCCAGCACAAAGCTGTTTTTGGGTAGCAAGGCATGGAGGGGCAGCAGGGCGAAGGCGCAGAAAGCATAGGCGAGGACGAGAATAAAAGTAGCCATGCAGCTGATGCAGACGGAGCCCGCCTGCCAGGAGACATAGGCGAATATAACGCAAGAGAGTGTCCCCGCCAGGGCCCAAAGCTTAAGGCCCCAAATACTGAGGCCCAGCCAGGCCGGTTTTTTTTTGAAGCACAGGGCCACCGCCCAGGCCAAAGCCCCAAGGCCCCAGAGGAGGCCCAGGGCAGCCACAGGCATGCCCAGCGTGCTTTGCACCCAGGCGGCAAAAGCCGTATCCCACACTTTTTCACAGTTGAGGGTTTCATTTAAGGCACAGGCCGCGCTTCCCCCTTGGCGCACTTTCACCAACTCCAACCATTGCCACAAGGCCAAGGCAGACATCAGAGCGGCACTCAGCAAAAGCCCCACATGAGAGGCCAGGGAGAGCGGCAAAGGGCGGTGCTTCGTCATGCTCAAGGCATATACACCCAGGAGGCAGGCAAACGGAATGGCTTTCTCGTGGGCGTCCACCAATTGAAGGAGCCAAGGCCCCTGGCGAAAGAGCTATGCATTCCCCCTGTTGTGCGGCGTGGAGCTTTGCCTCAGGAGCGCAACAGGCCAGGCCCCAAAGCCTCCAGCAAATGCATGCGTATAGGCAACAACTCCAGGAGGGCCAACAGCTGGCGCTTGGCCTTCGGGTTGTGGGCTTGGAGGCGGCGGCACAGCAACAACTCATTTTTTGCGGAATGCTCCCAACCTACCAACTCTGTCACCCTCACTTGGTAGCCCATGGCCTGCGCGGCCAGGCAACGCAGCACATTGCTGAGGTGGGAGCCAAACTCCCGGCGGTGCAAGGGGTGTGCAAACAACATACGCAAGGCAGGTGTGGCCACCTTGCAGTGCGCCAACTCGCGTGCCAACTCGGCTTGGCAGCAGGGCACCAGCGCTATATGCTCTGCACCCAACAACAAGGCACGTGCCAAAGCATCATCTGTGGCTATGTCACAGGCGTGCAGGCCCGTTATGAGGTGCACGTGCTGGGGCAGTTCGGCGGTTGCAATGGGCTTTGCCACAAAGCGCAGCCTGGCAAAGCCCAGCTCCTCGGCCATGGCTTGGGCGCGGGCCAAAAGCTGTGCGTTGGACTCTACGCAATAAAGCAAGCCGCGACCGCGCTTGGCCAGCACCAACTCATGCAGCACAAAGCCCAAATAGCCCTTGCCTGCGCCCACATCCACAAGGCAGGGCTCGGCGTGCCGCGCATAAATATCGTCAATGGCCGGCTCCAACAGCCGCACGAGGTGGTTAACCTGCTTCAGCTTGCGGCGCGCATCCGCATTCAACGCGCCCGTGGGTGTCAACAGGTGCAAAGCCTTCAGCAAAGCCTTGGACTGGCCTTCCAACAGCTGGGCATCCACCTGCTCTGGCTTCAACGCCTGGCGAGGCTTGCGCGTCAGAGGGCCACCACCTCTTGCACCTCGGGGACAGCCTCTTTGAGGCGCACCTCAATGCCCATTTTCAATGTCATCTGCGCCGAAGGGCAGCCTGCACATGCACCGCGCATGTGTACATAGGCTATGCCGCCCTCAAAGCGCTCCAGGGCCACCCCACCACCGTCTCTGGCCAAAGCGGGGCGGATTTCTGCCTCTAATACCTCTTCTATGCGTGCCTCTATTTCTGTCCACCCCCTCTGGGCCTGCGCCTGAAGGCTGGCCTTTCCTTCCTCCGTTAATAGGGCACCCCCTGTACCCAGGTGCTCCTCTAAAACCTCTATAATGGCGTCATTCGTCTTCACCCACTCAGCCTCAGGCCCCTTGGTTATGGAAACAAAATTCATGCCCAAAGTCACCTCCGTCACCCCCGGCAAAGCCAGCAGCTTTTCTGCCAATGGAGACAAAGGTTTGGCCTCTTCTTTTGAAGAAAAACTGAGGCTGCCCGAGGGGAGTATAGGGCAATTCAAAACATATTTCAGCGTATGAGGGTTAGGTGTCCACTCCAAATGAATGCCAAGTGCCATCGGCCAAACTCCTTGCAAAAAAATAGGATGTGCTTGAGAATTTCTCTAGAACCCAACGCTTGCTATGATAGAAGCTTGCCCTAAGGCAATTGCAGAATGCGGGGCCGTTGTAACTGCTCAAAATGACAACGTTTTATTCAACTATACCTTAAGCCTCCCCCTTCACTTTATTCCTTTGCCGCCTTGAGAATTCCCTTATGAAACTCCGGTTGCCTCTCTTGCTTCTCCTTGTTGCCTTCTCCGCCAAAGCCCAGCGCATTGTTGTTGTCCCGGCTCCCAACAAAGCCGCAGCATCGGTCAATGAGCAAGTGTATTCCGCTTTGTGTGAGCAAACCGCCGCTGAATGCGTGGACTTTCAGGCGGTGACCACCAACAAAAAACTGGATTGGAAAAAAATAAAAAGGCAACGCATTAAATGGGTGCTCACCAGCAAATATAGGGCTAGCCCCGCCCAAAAAGGAAAGCCTGCTCAACGCAGGCTCAACGTCGTCGCACAAAATGCCTCTCAACAAGTGCGCAGCAGGGCTTCTTTCCCCTTAAGCAAGTCTTCCACCTTAAGCGCCAGCAATGAGAGGAAGCTTCGCCAAACTTTTTCAAAATCTCTCAAACTCCGCCGACAGGCCCCCGCTCCAACGCCAGACATTTTGACTTTTGATGCGTCACAAGCTGAATTAACACCGCCACCACCGCCGCCGCCGCCACCTCAACATTCCCCAAGACACGCGGCTGTTGCTCCGCCCTCCAAAACAAAGGCTCCTGAAAAAACAAAGGCCCCTGAAGAGACACAAGCTCCCCCAGAGGCAAAGGCCAACCCCTATCCCATTTTCTCGGCTGAGTTTGCTTTGCATCTGTTTCAACACAAACTCGAGTTTGCCAACGTCAGCACCAACAACCTGCGCTCTTTTCATGCCAACATCCAAGCGGTTCCTGCGCTGAAAGCCGAGTTCTATCCCCTGGCTTTTGCTGACTTGGGCCTGGCTTCCGGCATCGGGGTGGACTTCAACTTCGGCATGGGCCTGGGGCTTAAAACCAAGGATGAGTTAAACAACAGCTTCCCCATGAAGTGGCTCTTGCTCGAGGGTGGGTTGCGCTGGAGGCTGCAATTCTCCAAAACGTGGAGGGCTGCTGTGGTGCCCATGTTTGGCGTGCAGCACATCAGCTTGTCTCACGGCGCGCTGGAGGATGGGACAGTGCTCAATGGCTTTCCTGATATGAAGCTGACGGCCCTCAAAATAGGCCTGGGCTTTGAGTTGCCCTTCGCCTCGGACTGGGTTGTCATTTTCGGAGACTTTGCTGTTTTGCCCGTGTTGTCCGCCAAGGAAATTTTGGCCAGCCCCTATTTCTCCGAGGGCTCCGCCTTCGGTTTTGAGGGCAAATTGGGGCTTGGCGTCAAAGTGGTGGGGCCTCTCTATATCCGCCTCTCCGGCTTTATGTCCCGCACCAACTTTAAACTCAATGCCGCCCCGGGCGCTGAATATGTCGCGGACAAGGCCTTCTATCAACGCATCGGCGCACAGCTGGGGCTTGCCGTCACCTTTTAGCTGCCCTCGCCCTTGCCCCCCCTACATGCTGACAAAGGCTCTTGGCCAAGGGGAAGCGGTCTATCCGCACACGCGGTTGCGCCCTGTCTTCTTGGCCATATACAGCTGGGCGTCCGCTGCCTTAATGAGGGATACCACCTCTGTCATTTCAGAAGTCACATCCGCTACCCCCATAGAGACGGCAATGGGAATTTCCTTCTCCTCAAATATAAACTTGTGCTCTCGGGTTAACATACGGAGCTTTTCAGCAAATACACGTACATTCCTCGGGCCAGCCTCGGGTACAACCACCGCAAACTCTTCTCCCCCATAGCGAGCAAAACACTCCTCCTTCCGTATGAACGCACACAACATGCCCGATAGCTCCTTCAAAACATAGTCCCCCGCCAAATGCCCATATTTGTCGTTGACATGCTTAAAATAATCCACATCAAACAAAATAAGGCTTAAATCCCTGGCATAACGCTTGGCTCGCCCAAATTCACGCTCCAAAAACTCCAACAAATAACGCTTGTTATAAATTTGCGTCAAACCGTCAATAATGGTAAGTTTATAAATTTCTTCATAATAAAGTGCCTCAATGTTGTTTCCCTGCAGAAACTTGAAAATAGCCCCGCCGACTTTAATGAGGTCCCCGCTTTTCAGCCTGTGTTCCCCCAAGAGGGCTTCTTCATTCAGAAAAGTTCCATTGGTGGAGCCCAAATCCACAAGGTGAGGATGCCCCTCTCTCAGCGTAATTTTGGCGTGCTTGCGAGAAACATTATCTAAGTCAATGACAATGTTGTTTTTTGTATCCCTTCCAATGGTAGACTCTTCTATGTCCAATACGTATTTTTTTCCAAGGTTAGGGCCATGAATTTGCACAAGACAGCCCTCCTGGCTATGAGAGAGGTGGTTGAGCTTGGAAATTTTTGTTACTCGGGTTTCTTGACTGCCCATGATTGCGAAACCTATCACAGCCTTAGGTAGCTATGACGCCTTCCAAAATAATTTTCCTCTCACAGGCAACTGTTTTGCTCCTGGTTGCCGCTTGTGTCAAAACCATAACCCCGCCTCCGCTTGCTGGCTTCCCTCTTCAGCAAGAATTTAGAGATTGGCGCTCCATTCAGGTGTGCCATGCGGATGAACAGCTCATTGAAAGCGAGTTGACGCGTTTTAATGAGTTCGCAGACGATTTCTTGCAAGATACCTCCGCCAAAACCAAGCTTTCTGAAAACCAACAGATTGCACTCCTCGAAGTCTCTCCTCAACTGAAACCCTTGTTGGATGGCTTTGGAAACCTGCTCTTTCAAACCCCCAACTGCTCCTTCTCTAAAAACCCTCGCATCATGAGCTTGGTCCGCAAAGCTTCAGCCCTCCTCTCCCTTTCTCGCCAACGCCTTCAACAATCTCCCACACTCCTTGGCGCACTCAAAGAAAGTACTTCTATGGCCTTGTGGAAAAAAACGCAGCCCGCCGCTATTGAAAAAGCACGCAAAGAGTGGTGTCCCCCTCCTGAACAACGTAGCCCCGCACCAGACATTTTCTATGTATCCGAGGATGAAGAGCTGCGCAAGGAGTGGTTGTTTTGCGACGGCACCCGCGTGGTTTCTGAATCCGGCAAAGAAACCTCCCTCATCCCCTCGAAAAATCCCCTTCCCAAATATCGAAGCTATCCCAAAAGACTCTATTTTGAAGCAGCTGAAAGCTATCCTGATAACCAGATACACCGCCCTCCCCGAGGAGAACGGTGAGCATAAGGAGAAATGGCTATGGGCAAATCTCTCGCAATGGTTTTGGCTGGAGGCGCAGGGACTCGACTGGAGCCACTCACCCGGGAGCGCGCAAAACCCGCTGTGCCTTTCGGCGGGCGCTATCGCATTATCGACTTCTGCCTTTCTAATTTTGTCAACTCAGGCATCTATAAAATAAAAGTCCTCACCCAATATAAGTCTGACTCTCTCAATAACCACCTCTCGCGCGCTTGGCGTATGGCCGCCTTCATGGGCCATTATTGCGAGCCTGTGCCCGCACAAATGCGCACAGGAAGCGATTGGTATAAAGGCTCTGTCGACGCCATTTTCCAAAACTTAAACCTCATTGCGGATGAGCAGCCAGAGCATGTCTATGTCTTCGGCGCTGACCACGTCTATATTATGGACGTCAGGCAAATGGAGTCCTTCCACCGCCAACACCAGGCAGACTGCACGGTCGCCGCTATACCCGTGCCCATTGAAGAAGGCTCCCAATTCGGCATTATTGACGTCGACGAAAATGGCGCCATCCGCAACTTCCTCGAAAAACCCAAAAAACCACCGCCCATGCCCCACAACCCCAAAATGTGTTTGGCTTCCATGGGCAATTATTTATTCAACGCTTCTATCCTCGTGGATGAAGTGAATAAGGACGCCAAGGACGCTCGCTCCGCTCATGACTTTGGCAAATCCATCCTCACCCAATTGCACAAATATGCCCGCGTCTATGCTTATGACTTTGCAACCAACATCGTCCCGGGACAAACACCCAATGAGCGCGGCTATTGGCGCGACGTCGGAAACATGGATGCCTATTATGCCGCCAACATGGACACCATTGCCGTGGAGCCCGTCTTCAACCTCTATAACCGGGAATGGCCCATCAGCACCTATATTGCCAGCTCTCCCCCAGCCAAATTCGTCTTCGCGGACTTTGACTTAAACCGTGCAGGTTATGCCACAGACAGCATGGTCAGTGAGGGCTGCATCCTCTCCGGTGGCCGCGTCAACCGCTCCATCCTCTCGCCGCAGGTGCGCATTAACTCCTATTCCGAAGTCTCAGACTCTATCCTCATGGAAAACGTCGAAGTCGGCCGACATTCCATCATCCGAAAAGCCATTATTGACAAGAATGTCACCATCCCCCCCAAAACCACCATCGGCGTCAACTTAGAAGAGGACCGAAAGCGCTTTCATGTCACAGAGAGTGGCATTGTCGTCATCGCCAAAGGAACACAAATCGACTAGCCCGCTTCCACTTCAACCCCACATGACGCCTGGCTGCCCCCACCATGCTCCCAACCTGGCCGGCGTTGGCTTGTTGTGTTGGGCCATGGGTTTGCACAGCTTTGAAGCTTTGGCTCACCTGGGTGCAGCGCTTTGCCTCGTTGCCGCCCTCCTCAAACGTCCGCCATGGGCAGAGCTCAAAAAAGCCGCCTATGCCTGGCGTTGGCTTTTGGCTTTTGTCCTCTGGGCTATTTTCGGCCCGCTGTGCTTCGGGCATGTGCCCAGAGGCTCCGGGGTTGGGCGCTCGCTGCTGCTGTTGGCGCTTCCTGTTGCGGCCCATGCTTTTTTTTTGGCAGGCCCCACGTGGACAAAGCGCGTGCTCCTGGGTGGCATGGCGCTGTGGGTGCTTTCTTGCCTGGCCGCAGCCTTGCAGCATTTTGGTTTTTGGCCCACAGCGGAATGGTTTTCTGGCTTAGGCTTTCTCAAAAACAATTTCTACCGCGTCTATGAGGAAGTTTCTGGGCAGCCAGGCCGCTATATGGCTGGCGGACTTTTATTCCACCGCTTGAAGTTTGCCACCGTCGGAAGCCTCTTTGCTCTGCTGAGTTTAGGGCTTGCACTCTTCGCCTCTCCACACCTTTCTGGCCGGCACTTTTCCGCCAGGCGCCGCCCCTATTGGGTGGGGGTTTGCTTGCTTGGCACTTTTTCCATTGTTTGGTTTCCCTTTGCGCGCATGGCCGCACTCTCTTTGTGTCTGGCTTTGGCCTTTCAACTTTTCTTTGGCATCCCCAAACGCAAGCTGGCCCTGCTCTGTATTGTGGGCCTTTCCCTCTTCTCCGCCTTGGCCATTTCATTGCATGAGGGCTTTCGCTCCCGCCTCCTCTCTTCACTGAGCGGTGAGGGCAGTGGCGACCGTGTTGCACTTTGGAGCTCAGGCTGGCGTGCCGTCCAATTTTCACCTTGGGTTGGTGTTGGCGCAGGCCAATTCAGGCCCTCCGCATTTCCTTCGGATGAGATGCCTGCCTATGTGAAAGAAAACCCCGGAAAAGCGCACAACCAAGCGCTGTCCATTGCCGCTGAAAGTGGTGTCATCGGCCTGCTGCTCGCCTTTATGGCCTTCTTTGCTGTGGCCAAACATTTTCTTCGTGGGCAGCATTTTGGCAAAACAGGGTTGAGCCTCTTGCTGTTTTTTGCATGCTTAAGCCTCAGTCACGACCCGCTGTTTCAAGACATTTCCATTTTGGCCTTCACGTGGGCACTTGGGGCTTGTTGGGCTCTGCTCAGGCAAACTCAACCTTCAACATCTGCCCAAGCACTTCATCCACCTGAGAGAGCATCCGCTCCTTTGACGCCTCCTCCATAAAGGCGGCCTCAAAACCGTTGCGCGCCACCACACACAACTCCGGAAGGCTCATCCCCATTTCAAAATAGGCATGCGCATATTCTTTGGAAAGGCTTGTGTCTGAAACCAGACGGTTGTCGGTGTTGAGTGTCGCACACATTCCCTGGCGAATAAAACGCTTCAACGGGTGAGAGGCCATGCTTGCAACAGCCGCGGTTTGCACATTTGAGGTTGGGCAACACTCCAAAGGAATGCGCCTTTCTAAAACTTCTTTTTCAAGTGTCAGCTCTTCTGCCAGGCGAACGCCATGCCCGAGGCGCTGAGCCTTTAACATATGCAAGGCCTCACGCACAGAGTCCGCACCGGCTGCCTCCCCTGCGTGTACCGTCACCCCAAGCCCTGCCTTGGCCGCCCTCTCAAAAGCAAGCTTGTGGGGCGCCCCCGGAAATTGCGCTTCTCCACCTGCCAAGTCAAAGGCCACAACCCCTTTGCCCAAAAATGGGGCCGCCACCTCTGCCAACTCCATGGAGGTTTCCAAAGGAAAATGCCGCAGCGTGCAAACAATAATGCCAAAGGCAATGCCATATTTTTGCCTGGCACGCAAAAGCCCGCGCAACACCGCTTCTATGGCTTCATGGAGGCGCATGCCTTTTTCTGTGTGCAAGGCCGGAGAATAGCGTACCTCGAGGTAGCGAATGTTTTCTGCGTGCGCGTCTTCCGCCAACTCAAAGGCAACACGCTCCAGCGAGGCCGGCTCTTGCAGCACAGACAGCGTTGTCGAAAATACACGCAAATAGTCTGCCAGGTTTTCACAGGGCATTCCCAGCCTCAATTGGCGCTTGAGTGCTTCAGGAGCGTCGCTCCCCAGCAGAATGCCTTGCTCTTTGGCCAGGGCAATGAGGGTTTCTATTCTCAGGCTGCCATCCAAGTGGCAATGCAACTCCGCCTTCGGCAACTCCAAAAACCATTTTTCCAAAGCTTCGCGCATTTTTCTTCCCCTTCATGCAAGTTGCAAAAACCGAGCAATAACCGTTTTAACGCCAACAGTTTCAAAGCGGACCGTCAGCTTTGCGTTGGAGCCCATTCCGCTGGAGGAAAGCACTTTCCCTTTTCCAAATTGCGCGTGGACAACACGGGCGCCTATGGGGTTGTCGGCGTGCTGGGAATAGTCGTCAACGCAATAGGTGGTAGCACCGCAACCCGAAGAGGGCGAGGGGGGCACATGCTTGCCTTGTGGTTTTTGCATGCGTGTTGTGTGCGCCTGCGTTTTTTGTGCCGGTGTTTTTTGAAAAAACAGGGCGTTTGGCTCAAAGAGGTGTTGAGGGACGTCCAACAAAAAGCGCGAGGGCGCATTAAAGCGAAGCTCTCCAAACAAAGTCCTGCTTTTGGCCAAACTCAAAATGAGTTTTTTGCGCGCACGCGTAAAGCCCACATAGCAAAGGCGGCGTTCCTCATCCATTTCTTCTTCGTCTGCTTCAAAACCTGTCGCCCTCCGGTGGGGGAATACCTCTTCTTCCATCCCCGTCATAAATACCACGTCAAACTCCAAACCCTTCGCCGCATGCAAAGTCATCAGCGAAACCTTCCCCTGCCCCTCTGCAGTGTCCGCCTCACTGGCCAAACTCATCTGCTCCAAAAACGCCTCCAACGGAGGCAATGGCTCCAAGGCTTCGTCCGTGGCAACAACACCCGAAACAGCATGGGTTTTGTCAAACTCCATCGCGGCAGAAACCAACTCCCTTAAGTTGTCGGCCCTGCCTTGCGCTTCTTCTCCGCCTTCCTGCGTCAGCGTTTCAAGCAGCTTCGTCTCTTCAAGCATGTATTCTGCTGCCAAAGCCGCCTGCGGGTTTTCTCGTGCAAATGCAATTAACTTGGAAAGCAATGCCACAAAAGAGGCAATGCGCTTTTTTGCCAAAGCATTCAGCCCTTCCACTTCTTCGTGGTGCAAAAGGGCTTCATAGAAAGAGCTTCCTTCCCTTCGCGCGTGGCTCAGCAACCTCTCCACCGTCGTCTCGCCTATGCCCCGGGCCGGCACGTTGACAATGCGCAATACGTCCACGTCAGAGTGCGGGTTTGTCATTGCCCGGAAATAGGCAATGGCATCCTTCACCTCCGCTCGCTCCCAAAAACTCCGCCCCGCCAATAATACATAGGGGACGCGGGACATGCGAAGGCTCTCTTCCAACACCCGGCTTTGGGCATGCGTCCTGAAAAAAACCGCCATTTCCGAAAGCGAAATGCCTTCTTCTCTGAAAAGCTTATAAATGCGGGACACCACCTCCTGGGCCTCCGCACGCTCGTTGTGGGCAACAATGACACTCAATGGCGCCCCTCTGTCGCTTTCTGTCCAAAGGCGTTTGGCCATGCGGTGGCGGTTTTTGGAAATGACGGCATGGGCTGCATCCAAAATATTTTGGAAGGAGCGGTAGTTTTGCTCCAACTTAATAAGCTTCGCGCCCGGGTAGGCTTCTGCAAAACCCAGCAGGTTTCTCACATCAGCACCACGCCAACGGTAAATGCTCTGGTCATCATCCCCCACCACCACCAAATTTCCTCCGGGAGGCACCAGAAGTTTGAGCAAATTCCACTGCACCGCATTGGTGTCCTGAAATTCATCCACAAGGACATGCTGAAACTTTCGCTGGTATTTTTGGCGAATGGCCTCGTTGCCTTGCAGCAACTTCACCCACAAAACCAGAAGGTCTCCAAAGTCCACCGCGTTGGCGCGCGCCAATTGCTTTTGGTAAAGCTCATAGACGTGCTTTTGGAAATGCCATTTTTTTAGCTTGCGCTCCACCCGGGAAGAGGGGCCCTCCGCCTCTTCTGAAAAAACTTCACCCTCGGGCTTTTCACCCAATTCCTCGGGAAGCCTTCCTTCATTCTTTTGCCTGTCTATAAAACCCAACATGTCCCGGGGAGACATGTTGTATTCATCGGCATTCACCTCCCGAAGCAAACGCCGAAGCAGAGAGAGCTGATCTGCCTCATCATAAATAACAAAAGAGCGCAAAAGGCCCAAAGCCTCACTCTCCGTGCGCAAAACCCTCGCCGCCGTCGAGTGGAAAGTGGAAACCCAAAGCGCATCCGCCGCGGGGCCAAGGAGCCTTGAGAGCCGCTCCTTCATTTCCCTGGCCGCCTTGTTGGTAAACGTCACCGCCAATATTTGCCAGGGCGCCACATGCTGCTGCTCCACCAAATGCGCAATGCGGTGCGTCAACACCCGCGTCTTCCCACTGCCTGCCCCCGCCAAAACCAGCAGGGGCCCCTGGGGAAACAATACGGCCTCCTGTTGAGGAGCATTCAAACTTTCAATAAAACCCGTGGGCATGGAAATAGGCTGTTAGCATATGCTTTGGCTCTTGGAAGACGGTTTTGCTATTTTGCCAAACTTCTGACAGAAGCGAAAAGCCCATGCCCACGCACCCTTCCTCCCAAGACAAAACCCTCTTCCTGTGCACACTGGGTTGCCCCAAAAACCAGGTGGACTCGGAGTTTCTCTTAGGCCACCTCAAAGCCGAGGGGTGGCAGTTTGTGAGAGAGGCAAAGCAGGCACGCGTCATTCTCGTCAACACCTGCGCCTTCATCGGCCCGGCCAAAGAAGAGTCCATAGACAAAATATTGGAGCTTGCCCAATATAAAAAACAGGGGCGCTGCGAAACCCTGGTGGTGCTTGGGTGCCTCTCTCAACGCTATGGAGAAACTTTGGCCAGAGAAATGCCCGAGGTGGACTATTTTTTGGGGACTTCAAACCTTGCACAGCTTGTGCCTTTGCTTTCGCAAAAAGACAAACCTAAGGAGCGCCTTCTCCCCCAAGAGCCTCCTTTTTTGCAAACCGCCTCCGCTCCCCGCGTTAATACGCTTTCTCCCTATTCCGCCTATTTGAAAATTGCAGAGGGTTGCGACAATGCCTGCAGCTTTTGCATTATTCCCAAACTGCGTGGGCCTTTGCGCTCGCGAAGCATGGCCAGCTTGCTTGGCGAAGCAGAAAGCTTGCTGAATGAAGGCATAAAAGAGCTTATTCTGGTGGCCCAGGACACCACAGCCTATGGCATGGACTTGCCGGGCAAACCCACGCTTGAAGCCTTGCTGGCTCAGTTGAGCCAATTGCCTTTTTCGTGGATTCGGCTGCTGTATGCATACCCGCGCGTGCTCACCCAAAGCTTTATTCGCCTCATGGCCGATACCCCCAACATTGCGCGCTATGTGGACATGCCCACACAACATGCCTCGGACACATTGCTTCGCGCCATGCGGCGCGGCAGGGACAGCGCATTCCTCAAAACCATGTTGGCAGAGCTTCGGCGCGCCATTCCAAACTTGGTTTTGCGCACCAGCGTTATTGTGGGCTTTCCCGGGGAAACCGAAGAGGACTTTCAAACCCTGCTTCGCTTCATTGAAGAAGTGCGTTTTGAGCGGCTGGGCGCCTTCGTCTATTCCGACGAAGAAGGGACGGCGAGTTTTGAGCTTCCCCACAAAGTGCCTTCCAAAATAAAAAACCAACGCCACAAAAAACTCATGCTGGCGCAACAACGCATTCACAAGGCGCATAACCAGCAACTTGTCGGCCACACTTTGCCTGTGTTGGTGGAAGGCAGAAGCGAAGAGAGTGAGCATTTGCTCGTCGGAAGGCATGAGGGCCAGGCCCCCGACATTGACGGGCTGGTATATATTAATGAGGGCGAAGCCAGGGTGGGGGACATTTGCCCCATATACATTAGCCAGGCCTTTGAATATGACTTGCTGGGGGGGGCGAAGGCACCTGCTTGAGGCCTTCACATTTTTGCCATGGACAAACCGGACAAACCCTCTACCTCGCCCTCGCTGCTTTCTTTCTTCCCCAAAGCCCAACACGGACAAAACCCGAAGGAGCTCGCCCTTGAGGGCTTTTTAAATTTTGTCCAAGCCCAGGGCCTCTCTCTCTATGCGGAGCAGGAAGAGGCCATTTTGGAGCTTTTTTCCGGAAAACACCTCATTCTCGCAACGCCCACAGGCTCCGGCAAATCCATGGTGGCCCTTGCTTTGCACGCCCTCGCCTTCGCTGAGGGAAAAACCAGTTTTTATACCTGCCCCATTAAAGCCCTCGTCAATGAAAAATTTTTTGACTTGTGCAAAGCCTTCGGCCCCGAAAACGTCGGCCTCCTGACGGGGGATGCTACCGTCAACCCCAAGGCCCCCATACGCTGTTGCACAGCAGAAATTCTGGCCAACCTCTGCCTGCGCGAGGCACGCCTGTTTGCGGACGTCGTCATTATGGACGAATTCCACTATTTCGGCGACAAGGAGCGCGGCACCGCCTGGCAAATTCCCCTCATTTCCCTCCCGGAAACACAGTTTCTCT
This sequence comes from Cystobacterineae bacterium, assembly GCA_009782175.1. Classification (GTDB taxonomy): domain Bacteria; phylum Myxococcota; class Myxococcia; order Myxococcales; family Myxococcaceae; genus WRKR01. Next base: position 33,667 of record WRKR01000015.1, on the reverse strand, counting down.
TAATGTCGGCCACCCTGGGTGACATGTCCTCCCTCGTGCACTGGCTTGAAAGCCGCACCGGCCAGGCCGTCGCAGAAGTAAGAGGCAACACACGCCCCGTCCCCCTGGAGTTCCTCTATTCCACGCTGCCTTTGCATGAAACCATTCAACAGCTGCTTCGCGAAAACAAGGCGCCTGTATACCTCGTGGGGTTTACGCAGCGCAATGCGGTGGAGTCCGCCCAACATTTGCTCTCCATTGACTTTCTCTCCAAAGCCGACAAGGACAAACTCAAGGAAGCCTTGCAGGGGTTTCGCTTTGACACCCCTTTTGGAAAAGAGCTTTCCAAGCTGCTTCGGCATGGCGTCGGCCTGCACCATGCGGGCTTGCTCCCCAAATATAGGCGCCTGGTGGAGCGCCTGGCCCAACAGGGCCTCTTGAAGGTGGTTTCAGGGACGGATACCCTGGGCATGGGCATCAACATTCCCATCCGCACGGTGCTTTTGACGCAGCTTTGCAAGTTTGATGGAGAAAAAACGGCCCTCCTCTCCGTGCGGGAGTTTTTGCAAATTGCAGGGAGGGCGGGCCGCAAGGGTTTTGACGAGAGGGGTTTTGTCGTCGCCCAAGCACCCGCGCACTTTATTGAAAACCTCAAACTCTCTCAAAAACGCGCCGAAGGAAAAAAGGTGGTAATGCAAAAGCCACCCACCAAAGGCTATGTGCATTGGGACGAAAAAACCTTTGAGCGTTTGCAAACCCAAGCATGCGAAACCCTGGTGCCGCGCTTTGAGTTGAGCCATGGCCTCCTCATGCAACTTTTGCAAGCCTGGGAGGCTTCCTCCACAGGGGGCTATGGCAAATTGGTTGAGCTGGTTTTGTCTTCCATGAATTCTCCTGTGCAAAAATGCAACTTGCTTCGGCAAGCCAAAATGTTGCTTTCCTCTCTCGTCGACGCGGGACTTGTAAGCGTTGAAAAGCGAAGCCACAGCGGGCCTGCGCGGCTGGTGCTTTTGCATGGCTTGCAGAAGGACTTCTCCCTCAACCACACCCTCTCTTTGTTTTTGCTCTCTTGCCTTCCTTTTTTGGACGACAAAGCCCCTACCCACGCCCTGGACGTTTTGTCCGCCGTGGAAAGCATTCTGGAAAACCCTTTCCCCATTTTATATGCGCAGCTTGGCCAACTCAAAACGCAAAAAATGGCAGAACTCAAAGCCGATGGCGTCCCCTTTGAGGAGCGCATAGAGGCGTTGGAAAAACTCGAATGGCCCAAACCCCTGGCCGAATTCCTCTATGGCACTTTCAACAGCTTTGCCAAAGCCCACCCCTGGCTGCTGAAAACCAACATAAGCCCCAAATCCGTGGCGAGGGACGTGTTTGAAAGGGGCATGTCCTTCAACGAATATATACGCGAGTTGGGGGCCGCGCGCAGCGAGGGCATTTTGCTGCGCTATGTGGGCCAGGCCTATAAAACTTTGTTGCAAAACATTCCCTCCGCGCAGCGCAGCGAAGAGACAGAAGAAATTCTCGCCTTCCTGCGCGCTTTCCTCGCCCAGGTGGACGTGGGCCTCTTAGAAGAGTGGGAAGGCATGCGCGAAATACCTTCGCCGCTGGAAGCTGTGCCCGAAAAAACCACAAGCCCCACGGCAGGGCCCACCCCGGAAGCCACCTTGCAAAGCCTGGCCAAAGACAAAAAGGCCCTGCTTCGCCGCGTGCGCCCAGAAATACACCTCCTCTCTCGCCAGTTGGCCCTCGCACAATGGGAAGAGGCCTTGCCTCACCTCGCAGAAGAGGCCGCCATGGACGCCAAAGCCCTCGAAGAGGCCGTCTCCCCCTATTTAAAAACACACGGCCCCTGGAATTTGACGCCCTTCTCCAGAGGGGCCCAATGGACGCGCCTTCAGCCGGGCCACTCCCCCGGGCATTTCCTTATTTCTCATATACTCCTGAATGCCGAGGGGGAGGCCGAAGGCTCCCTGGAGGGAGAGGTGGACTTGTATGCTGAAAGTTTAGCTTCAGGCCCCCTCTTTTTGTTAAAAAGAATTCACCTGCCCTAAAGTGGGGTTAAGTTGATTTGATTCTCCCTAGAGTGCTTTCAATTTGTCGAGAGACAAGGAAGGCGAGGCTTTTGCGAAAGGAGTGCACTTAGGTGCATGACTTGAGCAAAAACGAGCCTGACGCAGGATCTCGGCAAAGTGGAAGCGCTCTAGACTTGACATTGAGACGAAACCGCTTTTAGTGCCACCCATGAAAAAACTGGGCATTGATGGTTTTGACTTTGAGGCACTCCACCAAGCTTCGGGCTTGGCGCGCTTATATGAGGTTTTTTTGCAAAGCCTCCAAAAGGAGGACTTGCCCCTCTCTGAAGCCTTTTCTGCCTTGCGTGCACAAGCTGACACGCTGAAAGAAACCCCTCAAAGCTCCCAAACCCTGATGGGCGTCGCCCGCCACTATAGCCGCTTCCTCTCTCGCCTCTTTGGCATTGGGGACGCCGTCGCCGCAAAAAAACAAACCTTGCTGTTTGAAAACACCCTGGCGCAATTTCGACGCGAGTTTGTCGCGCGGCGCGCTTTCAAAAAAGGCCAGGCCCCCTTCCATGACGCGCATGCCTGGGCCTATTGGGAAAGCCACGCGCTGCTCCTGCTTGAAAAGGCTTTTGGCTTTTTAGGCGGCGACGAGGAGGCCGCTTTTGCACACGCCACCTTAAAACTCATGGAAGCGGGCAAAGGCTTTTCTGGCCCCCCCGAGGAAGTGGCCAAGGCCACCACTTTTATAAACACCTTAAAGGAAGCCCTCCGACCCGAGGGCCTCAGCCAACCCGAGTTTGCCAAGCTGCTTTTGGAAGAAAATGCCGAAGCCTCCCTCAAAAGCTTGCTGCAATTTTGTGAGGACTATTGCCGCAAACGGCATGCCATGGGCCCCTCCTGCACCCCCTGGGAAAGTTTGAAACTGCCTGTGCCCATGGACTTTGAGGCTTTGGTTGAGGCAAAGCTTTCTGCCACCTCCCCCGTTAATACCTTGAGTGCCTCCCCTCAACACCTAAGGCGCAGGCAGGGCTTTGGGCTGACGGACAAGCGGGGGAGTTTGCGCGAAGTTGCCTGCACCGTGGACGACTGTATTTTTTGCCATGAGCGCGGCAAGGACAGTTGCCGCAAAGGCCTCTTTGAAAAAGCGGAAAACGGCCAAACTGAAGGCGGCCAAACTGAAGGCGAAGGCCAAAGGCACAAAAAAAACCCCTTAGGCCTTCCTCAAACAGGTTGCCCTTTGGATGAGCATATTTCCGAAGCACACAAGCTTCGGCAAGAAGGCGACGTTGTTGCTGCGCTGGCCATGGTGGCCATTAACAACCCCCTGTGCGCCGGCACCGGGCACCGCATTTGCAATGACTGTATGCGCGCATGTATTTTCCAAAAGCAGGAGCCCGTCAACATTCCCCTGGTTGAAACCAACATATTGACGGACGTGCTGAGCCTCCCTTTTGGCGTAGAAATATATGCCCTCATGACGCGCTTTAACCCGGTGAATGTGAAAAGGCCGTTTATGCTGCCGCCTTGCGGACAAAACGTCCTCGTTACGGGGCTTGGCCCCGCAGGCTATATGCTGTGCCACTATTTGGCCAACGAGGGCTTTGTGGTGGCCGGCATTGACGGCCTCAAACTCGAAGCCCTGCCGGATGCATGGACGGGGAAAAACGGCCACCCCTTGGAGCCCATTGAAAACCTCCATACGCTGTGGACGACGCTGGACAAAAGGCGTGTGCGCGGCTTTGGCGGCGTTTCTGAATATGGCATTACGGTGCGTTGGGACAAAAACTTCCTCACCCTCCTCCAGCTTATACTCACCCGCCACGCCAATATTGCCCTGTTTGGCGGCGTACGCTTAGGGGGCACGCTGCGCATTGAGGATGCGTGGCAACTGGGCTTCCACCATGTGGCGCTTGCCACCGGTGCAGGAAGGCCCACGCTGGTGCCCATGCACAACAACTTGCTGCGCGGCATGCGCACCTCCTCGGACTTCCTCATGGGGCTGCAACTCTCCAGCGCTTTTAAAATGGAAAGCATGGCCAACTTGCAAATACAGCTGCCGGCCCTGGTTATTGGGGGGGGGCTTACGGCCATTGACACGGTGACGGAGCTTTTGGCCTATTACCCCGTGCAGGTAGAAAAAGCCCTCCTGCAGTTTGAGTTGCTTTGCACTGAAATGGGCGAGGAAAATGTGCTTTCCAAAATGGATGCCGAAGAGCAGGCCATTCTCCACACCTTTTTAAAGCACGCAAAACTCCTGCGCGAGGAGAGGGAGAGGGCCCACAAAGCAAATGAGGCGCCCAACTACCTTCCGCTGCTGAAAGCCTGGGGAGGGGTGAAGCTGTGCTACCGCCGCACCCTCAGGGACTCGCCGGCCTATAGGATGAACCACGAGGAAATTAACCACGCGCTGGCCGAGGGCATGGAGGTGTGTGAGTTGCTAAGCCCCACGGCCGCTGTTGCCGATGACTTTGGCGCCGTCAAAGCCCTCAAGTTTGAGCAAATGCAGCTTATAGATGGAAAACTCTCCGGCACAGGCCAACACGTGGAGCTTCCCGCCCGCACCGTATGCATTGCCGCCGGCACCTCCCCCAACACCGTTTATGAGAAGGAGCACCCAGGCACCTTCCTTCGCGAGGAGAAGTCCGGCTATTTCCAAACCTTCAAACTGCACGAGGAGGGTGCTCAGCTTTCTCTGCAAAAAGCCTCCCCCTCTGACGCGCGCGGCTTTTTCACCTCCTATGTGCAACCCCCCCAAAACCCCGACGAGGAGCCTTTGCGTCTGGTTTCCGTATATGGCGACAACCACCCGGGCTATGCCGGCAATGTTGTGCGCGCCATGGCCTCTGCACGCAACGGCTACCCCCAGCTGGTGGCCTTGTTTGCCAAATACCGAAAGCTGCGCGAAAGCCAAAACCCTGCCCAGTGGGAAAAGCAAAGAGAAGCGCTGTTTGCCACGCTGAATGAAATGCTGCTTCCCCAAGTGGTTGCCCTCCACCGCCTCACCTCCAATATTTTTGAAGTTGTACTCAAAGCCCCCATGGCCGCCAAACGCTTTCAGCCGGGGCAATTTTTCCGCCTGCACAACTTTGAGCAGGACGCCAAACTCCATAAGGGCAAACGCCTCTCCATGGAGGGCGTGGCACTGACGGGGGCGTGGGTGGATGCCGACAAAGGCCTCATTTCCGTCATTGCTTTGGAGCTGGGCGCCTCCAGCAAGCTGTGCGCAAACCTAAAGCTTGGGCAGCGCGTGGTGCTGATGGGCCCCACGGGGGAGCCCACGGAAATACCCTTAAAGGAAACTGTTTTTCTCGCAGGGGGAGGCTTGGGGAATGCGGTGTTGTTTTCCATAGGCCAGGCACTTCGGGCCGCGGGCTGCCGCGTCGTCTATTTTGCGGGCTTTAAACACGCGAGGGACACCTATAAAACAGAAGAGGTAGAGAGGGCGGCAGACGAGGTGGTGTGGAGCGTAGACGACGGGGAGGTTATTGCCCCCAGGCGCCCCCAGGACAAAACCTTTAAGGGCAACATTGTGCAGGCCATGGAAGCCTATGTGGAGGGCGCTTTGGGCCAAACCCTCGTGGGGCCCGGCGAGGTGGACCGCATTATTGCCATCGGCTCCGACAGGATGATGATGGCGGTGAGGGCTGCGCGCAAAGGCAAGCTTTCTGCCTTTTTAAAGCCCACGCACACAGCCATAGGCTCCATAAACTCCCCCATGCAGTGCATGCTGAAGGAAATTTGTGCACAGTGCCTGCAGCGCCACGTGGATATACGCACCGGCAAAGAAAGCTTCGTCTTCAGCTGCTTCAACCAGGACCAGGCCCTGGACGCTGTGGACTTTGCTTTTTTGCACTCCCGCCTCAAAGCCAACTCCGTGCAAGAGAAGCTGGCGGACATGTGCTTGCCCATTTTGCAGGCCTCGCCACCCTTATAGAGGCCGAGGCCTGTTGTGGGCGTTAAGGTGTTAGCCATGGGTTTTGCAAACACCTTTTTAAATGCATGCCGGTTTGATAAAAGGGTTGGGGGCTTGCACCCCTGGGTGGACATGGCACTCCACAAGGAATGCAGCATGAGAAGGTATATTGTTTTCAGCCTGGGGGGCCTTTTGTGCTTGGGCATGCAAGCCATGGCTGCACCTCCCCGCTCCGGGGGGAAAACAACCAACAGCACCCACCAACTCAACGCGGCAGTTGCTTATAAGCAGCGCCTTGCCCAACAAGGAAAAGCCGAAGCCCAATATGAGTTGGGGCTGATGTATTACCACGGCAAGGGCCTTGCCCAAAATTTTGAAAAGGCATGGGCTTGGTTTGCCAAGGCCGCACGACAAAACCACGCCAAAGCGCAATACAACTTGGGTGTTATGTGTGACAAGGGCGAAGGTGTTGCCCAAGACTTTGGGCAAGCCGCCACCTGGTATAAAAAAGCCGCTGCGCAAAACCACGCCAAAGCACAATATAACCTGGGCCTCTCCCATGCCTTGGGTGAAGGTGTCCCTCAAAACATGGAGCAGGCCGCCACCTGGTATAAAAAAGCCGCCCAACAAGGGCATGCCGCCGCTCAGCTGGAGTTGGGCCTCTTATATTACCACGGGGAAACTTTGCCGCAGGACTTTGAGCAAGCGCAGGCCTGGCTGCACAAGGCTGCGGAACAAGGCAACCTCCATGCCCAATACTCTCTGGGCGTTATGTATGACAAGGGCCAGGGTTTGGCCCAAAACGCTCAGGAAGCCTCCGCATGGTTCCTCAAAGCCGCCAAAAAAGGACATGCCAAAGCCCAATTTAACTTAGGCGTTATGTATGAGAAAGGCGAAGGCCTGGCCAAAAACTTAAAACAAGCCGCCACCTGGCTTGAAAAAGCCGCCCAACAAGGACATGCCAAAGCCCAACACAACTTGGGCGCCATGTATGCCGCCGGCCAAGGCGTTTATAGAGACAAAGTTTTGGCTTTTGTCTGGTTTGAGCGCGCGGCACGCCAAGGCTTTGAGCCTTCCATAAAGGCAAGAGACAGGCTTTTGGCCTCCATGGAGAAAGAGGCCCTCCAAAAAGCGCAAGAGCTGCTCAACCCCGAGGCCTAGGGACGCGCTAAACCGCAGGCTATTTTGCCCTCAGCGGTGTCCACAACATTGCAGTCACAACTCTCTAACAAAAGCTTGCACCGGGCATTCTCCTCCCCCGTGGGAGAATAAAGGCTCTCCCTGTCAGCCGCACGCTGACGACAATAGTCCCTGGCAGGCTTATAGCTTTCACACTCACACAGTTTTTCAGAGAGTTTCCGGCAAGAGCCTTTGCACCCAGAAAAAAGCACAGAGAAGGCCAACGCAAAAAACAACAGCCACAAACAACGCATGCGCACAGGTTGCCAGAGTTGGGAAAGCTTCGCCAGCGCTTTATAGGCCAAAGCCTGCCCTGCCTTGCTGTTGAAGGGGTGTTTTCCAGGAAGGCCAACGCTTTTGTGAGGGGAGAGGGTGCACCACAACTGGCCATTTGGGCATTTGCCTGCTAACGCTCCCCTCGTGAAAAAAAACCCAGGGCTTGAAAAACCCTCTGGGCTAGCCCCAGGGGCCCCCCACAAAGCCAAACTTTTAAAGCGACTCAAACGCAGCCTGCGCTATGTTGTGCTGAGGCTGATAGCAGGCCTTTGGTCTGCCCTCCCCATCTCCTGGAGCGCTGCACTCGGAGCTCGCTTGGGCCTCTTGGCTTCCGTGTTGCTGCACAGAGAGTTTAAAAAAGCTTTGGCCTCGCTCTCTGTCGCCTTCCCTCAACACTCTATGGCCCACAACAAAGGCTTGGCCAGGGCCTGCTTTGCCCACTTGGGGCGTATGGCCGGTGAGTTGGCTTGCATTGCTCAAATAGACGCAAAGCTCCACACCTGGGTAGAGTGGCCTCCCGAGGAGCGCCTCGTTTTGGAAGAAGCACGCAGCGCAGGCCGCGGCGTCATTTTCGTCAGCGGACATATAGGCAACTGGGAGCTTCTGGCCAGACGCGTCGCCATGGAAGGCATTCCCTGCGCCAGCATTGCAAAAGCCAGCGTGGATGCCCACACCACACGGTGGATAGAGGCCTTCAGAGCCAAAGGAAAACTCCTCAGCATTTGGAGAGAAAGCCCCTCTGCGCCCCGCCAAATGTTGGCCACACTCCGCAACAACGGCGTATTGGGCCTGTTGATTGACCAGGATACGCGCGTCCACTCCCTCTTCGTCCCCTTCTTCGGAAAACTCGCCAAAACCCCAAGAGCTGCAGCGGATTTGGCTTTGCGTACCCAAGCCCCCCTCATTGTAGGCTTTTGCCAGCGCCAACCCTCAGGACGCTATTGCCTTAAAATGCGCCGCGTGCCCACCCCTACACAACATAACAAAAATGCCGTGCTCGCCCTCACCGCAACCCTCACCCTGGCCATTGAAAACGCCATCCGAGAAACGCCTGAGCAATGGGTGTGGATGCACCAACGCTGGAAAACACCCCCAGAATAAGCCCTCTTCCCTGGGCTACATCCGCAAAGTGCCTCAATTCTCCACACCCTTCCAACCTTTCAGGCTAGGCTAGGGTTGAAAATGAAAACAGCAAAAGGGATATTTTTTCTTTGGGTGCTTTGCGGCCTTGGCGCCTGCACCCCTCGCGCGCTACTGACAGCACACCCGCCTGAAACAACACGCCAAACGGAAACACGCCAACTGGACGTGGCCCCCGCAGAGCCCAAAACCATAAGCATGCTTGCCGTGGGGGATAACCTCTATCATGCGTCGATGATCCGCGAAGGGGAAGAGGGGGACTATGCCTCCGCTTATGCGGAACTCCGCCCCCTGATAGAAGCAGCGGATATTGCCTTTGTTAACCAGGAAACACTTCTGGCCGGAAAGGCCTTCGGCTTCTCCGGCTATCCGCGCTTTAATTCCCCACAAAAACTGGGGCAGGCCCTCGCCGAAGTGGGTTTTAATGTCATCAACCACGCCACAAACCACGTCCTGGACAAAGGCGAAAAAGCCCTGCTGGCTACCATGGATTTTTGGGATACTTTTCCCCACATCACCGTCCTCGGCATACACCGTAGCCCAGAAGCGCGGAGCCAACCCAAACTGCTCAAAAAAAACAACATCACCGTGGGCTTTCTCTCCTATACTTATGGCACCAATGGCTTTCCCCTTCCTGCGGACAAGCCCCACCTCGTCTCGCTTATAGATACGGAGATAATGGCCAGGGAGATTGAGGCTCTGCGTCCTCTTTGCGACTTTCTGGTGGTTTCCATGCATTGGGGGGAGGAATATGTCCATGAACCCAGCGAGGAACAAAAAAAGCTGGCCACCTTCCTTGCGGCACAGCAGGTGGACGTGCTCATCGGCCACCATCCCCATGTCATTCAACCCATGGAATATATTCAAAGGCCTGATGGCAAATGGATGCTGTGTTTTTATTCTCTGGGGAATTTTATTTCCGCCCAAGTCCGAGCCCCAAGGATGCTGGGGGCCATGGCTTATCTCAAAATAGAAGAAGGCGCTGGGGAAGAGCGCTTTGTCCTTCTGGAGGCCGGGGCCATTCCCCTCGTCACCCATTATGAGAAGGAGTTTGTGGGCTTCAAAGTATACCCCCTCTATGCCTATACGGAAGCATTGGCTGACCAACACCGCATGAATCAGCAGAAAAAAGAACTCACCCTGGACTACCTCCAGAGCCTTGCTTCCAAAGTCTTTGGAGACAAAGAAATAAAACACAACCCCTTTGCACCCTAAGCTTTGCAGGTTCAGCAAGCAACTTCCCCACTTTATGTCTGTTGAGACACGCTGCGTTTTATGAGGTGCTTTGTGTTTCAGGCTGCTTTGCTTAACCTTGCACATTTTTTTGCTTGAAGTCTCCCCTCTTCCTGTTGTGTATTTCATGTTTTTTTGCTTTGTGTTTCAGGCTGCTTTGCTTCAACCTGCACATTTCTTTGCTTAAAGTATCCCCTCCTGTTGTGTATTTCATATTTTTTTGCTTTGTGTTTCAGGCTGCTTTGCTTAACCTTGCACATTTCTTTGCTTGAAGTCTCCCCTCCTTTAAATTTTGTGTTTCATATTTTTTTGCTTTGTATGTCATGGGTTTTTACTGAAGGCCTCAAATTCCTTTGTTCTGAGTTTCACATGGTTTTAATTTTAATTTCAAATGGTTCCACATGGGTATGTCAACGCTCACCCTGAGTTAAACCTCCCCCAAGGGGATGAATATTTTTCTTGTGTCCAGAAGCTATACAAACATTAACACTTTTTGTCATAGGGCATTTATTCCTACACCGACATAAAACATATACAATTTAAAGGTTTGTCAAAAAAGGGGTTTTAAGGGAATTTTTCAAGCAACTTTCATAGCTTAGGTCTGATAATCTCCTCAGGGAAACTTTCACCGGAGGAGGTCGTCCATGTCAGACATAAAGTTGTTGAAAGGCCTTTCACTGATTCCTCAAGACAGCAAAGACAAGCCTTTGTTTAAAAACAAAGCGCTTTCTGAGAGCATTTTAATGGAGGGCCACAAACACCATGTGGATCTGTTTGAGCGCATGGACAAAGGCAACAAAGCCCATGCCCAAGCTTCACCTCAAAGTGCTGCTCCTGCCCAGGGTGCTGTGGCCAAGGCCCCCACGGAGAGCCCAAAGCGCTCCATGGGCGACGTGTTTGAGCAGGCAAAGAGCGGTTTTGAGCATTTGCAAAAGCATGTCGTTGAAGCCTTGGAGAAGCATGGCCTTGTCCAAACACAGCAGAGCGGCGCTGAAAAGCAGAGCGGCGCTGAAAGTGCGTCCACCAGCGACTTTGGGAGCATAGCGAAGGATGCCTTTGAGGGTACCCTGGCACGCAGCAAGACGATGGTGGATGAGCTCAATGTCCAGGTCAGAGGCGAGGATGAAATAGACATTGTGAGAGCGCTTAAAAACACTTTTTCACCTCACAAAGATGAAAAAAGAGTTGTTCAGCAGGGTTTTATAAAGAGTGAAGACTTTTTCAGAGTGGGCGAGGGCAGCAAAACCACATTTTATTTTCCAACCCATGCGGCAATAAAAAACAACGCCAACAACCGCTCAGCCCAGAATTATAACGAGGTGATTGACCAATTCGTCGTTGGGGTGAACCATCGCTACCAGAAGGGCCAGCAAGGCGGTAGTGAAACCTATTGCAACATTTTCGTCTGGGATGTGACGAGGGCGATGGGGGCCGAAATTCCATTTTGGACCGACAAAAAAGGCAACGCCATAACACCCCCCGAAAATGAAGAGCACAAAACGGAGCTCCTCAACAAGGGCTATAAACCCAACACCGCGAACGATATGCACGACTGGCTGGAGAAAAACGGCGCCCAAAACGGTTGGATAAAAGTGACAGCCGATGATGCACAGAAGGCGGCCAACAAGGGACAGTTGACCGTGGCCTCCTGGAAAAACACGGAGGTAGATAATAACGGCAAACCCCGATCCGGACACGTCGGCATAGTACGGCCAGGAAAAACAAACAAAAACGGGCCCGCACTCGCACAGGCCGGCCGGAATAATTTCAACAAAGGGCATGTCAAAAACGGCTTTGGCCAAAACCCCGTCAGCTATTGGGTGCACAACCCCACCGCTGCAGCCGCCGCAGCCCCAAAATGAGCCTTCTCCACCCCCCAAAGGCGCCACCCGGATTCGAACCGGGGAATAAAGGTTTTGCAGACCTCTGCCTTACCACTTGGCTATGGCGCCGAAACTCCCTTTTTTATTCTCATTTGTTGCCCCAAGTTTCAAGGGTATAGGCAGAATTTTTGCAAATACTGAGCTTTCTTAGAAATTTAGTGTTTGAGTGGAGCAAGCGCATGAGGCCATAAAATGTGCTTGGGAACGGGGAGCCAGAGAGGTAAATGCTTCTCTCATTGAAGGGGTGAGCCATATGGGTTGTGCACCAATTGAAGCCATTGAAGTGGTCGAGGATTTTTCTCATACAGCGCGGTGTGATGAAGGGTTTTTGCAAGTCCGCAGGCTGTGGGTAAAAAACCGCCGGGAGGATGGTTCTACATCCGCGGCTTATAGAGTGGATTTGGTTGACAGGCCCCGCTTGGATGCGGTGGCTGTTTTGGTATACCGCAGGGTTATGCCTTCGGGGGCACTGGAAATATTGACGCGCCAGGCCTTAAGGCCGGCCGCCTATTTCAGAAAAGACAAGATGCCTACCCTTGCCGATGGGAAGGAATATTTGTTTTGTGAGGAGGTGGTGGCCGGTTTGCTGGAGCCTGAAGACTTGGGCCAGGCCGGCTTGCTCCAACGGGCAGCCTTAGAGGTGGAAGAGGAGGCCGGCATTGCTATAGCACCGGAGGCCGTGGTGGTGCTGGGCCCCCCCGTTTTTGTGGCTCCCGGCATTCTGTCAGAGAAAATTTTTATGACAGCTGTGGATGTGACGGGCAAACCCCAAACGGAGCCCAAAGGGGATGGGAGCCCCATGGAAGAAGGGGGAAAATTGCGTTGGCGCTCCATAGATGAGTTAAAACAAGCCATTGCATCCGGCGAAATCCAGGATGCCAAAACAGAAGTGGTGCTCCACCGGTTTTTAGCCAGCCCCTGGCTCCACCAGGAATAGACTTTTGAAAACCAGGGTGGGCAACATGGAAATATCTGCTTTCAACGGGGTGGATAGAAATGCATAACCATGCTATTCCACACATGCGACTTGGGTCGTTCCCAAGACGGGAAGTATTCTCCAGGGAACTCTTGGTATAACAATGCCGCGTACATTCATTGCTCGTGAATCTTTTTCTTTATCACCGAGTGTTGCATTACAGAAGACTTTAGAGGCTGCGAGAAAGTGGGGGCCTGAGGGGGTTTTGGCCTTCGACTTGGATTCAACCTTGTTGGACAACAGGCCACGTCAGGCAAAAATTGTGAGAGATTTTGGCAAAGCCAGAGGCCTCTCTCTTTTGCAAGCCTGCAAGCCAGACTGTTTTATTTCGGGGTGGGATTTAGAGGATGCTTTGCTTCGCTGTGGCCTCAGCCAGGATGAGCTGGCAGGCTGCATGGTTGAAGTGAGGCGGTTTTGGCAGGAGCGGTTTTTTAGCAGCGCCTATTGCATTGAGGACATCCCCCTCCCGGGAGCCAAGGCCTATGTGGATGCTTGCCTCAAAACAGGGGCTCAGCTGATATTTATTACGGGTCGCCCCGAGGAGATGGAAGAGGGGACCATCGCCTGTTTGAAAAAACATGGCATGCCCACCCCCGGAGGACGTGTCCATTTGTTGATGAAGCCCTCCGCACAGAAGGATGAAGATCTCTTCAAACGTCAAGCCCACAACCGCATTCCTTCTCTGGGTGAGTTGATTGCCGTCTTCGACAATGAGCCCACACACATTAATGACTATGCCCGACAGTTTCCCGATGCCTTGGCCTTCTGGCTGGATACAGGCCACTCCGGCCGCGATGTGGAATTGCTCCCCAGCATTATCCCCCTAAGCAGCTTTGACATATTTTAAAACAAAGCCCTCTCTTTCAAACCCCACGCTTCAAGGCTCCTCTGCTAAGCAGTCCACACATTGCTTGTCCGTCACCACCCAGTGCATACGCTGATCCTCCGCACCCTCAGGCAGGCTTTCCACAAGGCACTCCTCAAAACACAGCCCCAAACGAAGAGCCCTCATTCCAGGCTGCGCCAAAAGCCTGTCATAAAAACCCCCACCTCGCCCAAGGCGTGCACCATTGCGGGCAAAAGCAACCCCCGGCACCACCACAAGCTCTACATCCGCCGGCTCAACAAGCGGGCAATAAGCCTTGGGACAAAAAATGCCATAAGCCCCAACCTCCAAATCCTCCTGCGCACGGACATGGGCCAACAAAGGGGCTTTATGAGCCTCAACAACAGGAAAAAACAGGCGCTTTCCCCTTTCGAGCAGAAAAACAAAGAGCTGAGCAACCGGCACCTCAAAGGCTTGGGCCGCATAAAGCGCAATGCCTCCGCAGCTCTCCCAAAAAGGCAAACGCAAAAGCCGCTCAAAAACCTGCCTACCTCTGGCTTCCACTTGCCAAAGCCTAAGCCCTCGACGCCACCTTTCATGGCGCTGGCGCAAAGCTTTTTTCAGCTGCAAAAGAGGTGCTCCTGAAGAAAAACCCTCCCCCTTTGAAGAAACAACCTCCCCCTCTTCAGAAAAAGCCTCCTCTGTGGAGGAGGAAGGAGAAGAAAGTTCCCCACTTAAGGCCGTGTGCGAAATGTTCATTGAACCCACAAGAGTTCAACGAGGAAACGTGAATTCCAATGCGTTAGGCTTCCCACTGATACAGCTGAAGGCTTGCACACGGCACCGAGAACAGTCTCCATTTTATACATATCGGTTCAAAGACACACTAAGCATCACGCACCCAGCAGGGAACAACTTTAAAATTCTCTTTACATCTATCATAGGAACCGACAATCAATAGGTCAAGCGAGGTTTCATGTCGTCAGGAAAAATATTGCCGGAGCGGGTGCCTAAAGGTACGCGCATGGGCAATTATGAGATACTGGGTTTGCTTGGGCATGGGGGCATGGCCGAGGTATACAGAGCACGCGCGCTCAGTGGAGCGCGTGAGGGCCAGGAGTTGGCCATTAAGCGCCTCTTGCCGGAGTTGGAGTCCGACTTTACGCAGTTGACTTTTTTTGCGGGCGAAGCGGATTTGGCGCGTTTTTTGGACCACCCGAACATTGTGAAGCTTTATGAGGTGGGCAGTTTGGGCGAGTCTTTTTTTCTGGTCATGGAGTTGGTGGATGGATGCGACGTGGGGCAAATCCTCAAAGCCTGTCGCATGCTCAACATCCATTGGCCTGTGGATTTTGCCATTTGCCTGGTGCGGGAGCTTTTGTTGGCCTTGGACTATGCCCACAATGCGTGTGGCCCCACAGGAAAGCCTTTGGGCATTGTGCATTGTGATGTTTCGCCTTCCAATTTTTTTGTTTCAAGGACGGGGGATTTGAAGCTTGGGGATTTTGGTGTAGCTCGCGTTCTGTTGGATGGAGCCAGCAATGAAATTCTCGGCAAGCCTTTTTATTTGTCCCCTGAAGCCCTGCGCGGGCAAATTTCTCCCTCTGTGGATTTGTGGGCCATGACCGTAGCCTTCTATCAACTGTTGACATTGCGTCGACCCTTTGGGGGAAAAGATACCAAACAGGTTTTTCAAGCCATTCGCAACATCCGCTATGAGGGGATATGCAGCATCCGCCCTGAGCTCCCCAAAGCCTTGTCGGATATTATTGACAAGGCTTTCTCCGCTCAAGTGGAAAACCGTTTTGCTTCAGCCAAGGAATATGCCCAAGCCCTCACGCCTCACCTCAATACCCACGTGGGCACGCACCTGGGCTTGGCCTCCATGGTGGACAACCTCGTTTTAGTAAAACGTTAGACCGGTTTCACTTTGACATGATCTCTTCGTTGGGCTCCGGTTTCGCTCAGGTCATGCACTTAAGTGCACTCCCATCGCGCCTGACCCTCGGGACTTAGGCCTCGCCCGCCTCGACCTCATGCCAAATTGAAACCGGTCTGGATAATCAAATCAGTTCTAACTAAAAGCGGTTTAGCAACCTCAGCTGAAAAATTTGAGCGCACTTTTTTGGCCATTGGAAATGGCTTCCATCAGCAAGCTGCGCAAGCTGGGCACCGTTCCTCTGAAGGCCTCATAATATTTTTGGCGATCTGTCGTGTGGATAATGGCAGGGAATATGCCCGCTCGCAGCAAAATGAGGTTAGAGAGCATTCTCCCCACAGAGCCTGAATATTCCGTAAAAGGGAAAATTTGGATGAGTTGGAATTGAAGCTGCGCAGCTTGGGCAATGGGGTTTAAGTCCGCAAACTCGCGCTCTGCCGCATGCTCAATGAGTTTTTCAAGGCGTGCTGAAATTTTGGAGGGCTGAGAAATTTCATGAGAATAGGTGCGGTGCAAAGGCATGTCTTTGCGAAACCCCGTTTTGTCTTTGGAGGATTCGCGCTCCTTGCGCTCCCGCCTCTCTGTGGCAACGCGCGCAGCTTGCGCCTGTGGCGTATTGCCAGACAACAAGTCGTGAAGATGTCGGATGAGCTGCAGTTGGATGATGGGGCCCGGCTTAGAGGGCGCTGCCTTGGCTTCCTGATAAATGAAGTCAATGCAGGCCATGTGGTTGCGGATCCCCAATATCGCCGGAATCATCGTCACCTCACTGGGTGAAACACCGTTGGTTTTGGCCGCAGCTTCCAATTCCGCAGGAGAATACACCATCCCATCAATGGCACTGTCATGATAAATCCACGAGAGCCGCAAACGCTCCATGAAAATTTGATTTTGCTCCGGATAACGCTCCTGCAGTCCTCTGAGCTCCTCACTGCGCCGCTCAATCTCTGTATAAAGTTCCTTCACAGCCTTTTATTTTAAAGAGTTTGAAAGGACTTCGCCACGATAATCTATCTAACAAGTTGATTTGAAATGACAATTATGAGTCTCTTCCCAGGCTTGTCCCCGAAGACAGATGGATTCAAAATTGTCAATCCCCTTGTTTTGGGCTAGAGCCCAAGAGGTGGGAAAGCCAACTGCCAGAATACTTGTTGTCGATGATGATCGAGCACAAGCTTTGTTAATTTCAAACTATTTGACAAAGCATGGCTATAGGGTTGTCGCCGCGTTTGATCCGGTCGAAGGGATGAAGCAATTGCTGGCGAATGACTTTCAGCTGGTTATTACGGATTTGATGATGCCACACATTGATGGGATTTCTTTTGCTGAGAAGATACATGCCATTGAGCGCATGAAAGATCTACCCATTATTATGGTAACCGCCTATGCCTCCGAAGAGCTTTCTGAAAAAAGCATGCGCCGAGGCATCGCATTGACGCTTTCCAAGCCCATTAACCTTTCCAAGCTGCGCGACCTCGTCGGCTTCTCCACAGGCGTATAAAAACATAAAATGTTTTGCAAAAAAGCCTGGCCCCGAAGCAGAGGCCCAGGGAGAAAAGCTTCTGCTTTAGATCCGTCTCTTGCTGGCTTTGCGTTGATCTGGCGTTGCGGCGGGGAATTCAACCAGGTCGCACACATGGCAGATTCTGCTAAAAATACGCTCGCCTATGCGCTCAACCAGCAAGTGGGGCTCTTTGCTTTTTTCCCAAAGCTCGCTGCTGCTTAGCGGGGTGTGGGCCGCTGAGGCGAGGGCCCCCAGCGCATAGTTGGTGGAAAACAAGGTGGGTTTTTTCTCGTTATAACGGCGTGAAATAAGCTCATCCAAGGTTTCAAGCTCAAAAGGGCTGAGCCGGCCTTTGCCCAACTCGTCAATGGCAAGCAACTCTGCGTTGGCCAAAGGGTTAATAATTTCTCCACCGCTTTTTCCTTCTTGAAAGCCACGGCGTATACCCGCATAGAGCAGAGAAATTTCAATATAAGAAGCCCTCACACCAAACTCCACAACGAGTTGACGCAAAGTCGCCGCCAACAAGTGTGTTTTGCCTGTTCCCACAGGCCCAGACAACAAAAACCCCCGGGGGACAGGCGGCTGAGAGGCATACATTTTTGCCATCTCCAAAGCCCGGCTTTGCGCGTCATTTTTGGGCTTATAATCCCCAAAAGAAACGTTTTGAAACAAAGGCGGAATTTTGGCCGCAGCCAACAGCGAAGCCCTGTGCAACAACCGACGCTTTTTGCAAGGCTTGGCCTCCTCATAACTCCGCCCATGGAGGTTTTGCCTCACCATCAGCAAACCAGAGCCCCTGCAATGCTGACATTGCTCAATGGCCTCCTTGAGGCGAAGCACCTCACTCTCTTTGTCAACAGAAAAACCTTGAGTATTACAATACATGTTGGACATGGCTTCAGCCCCAGCTGCGTATTTCAAAACGTTGTTTGAAAAGGAATGCCAAAAAAAAACGCCACTGCTCCTTGGCTGCCTCCATGGACAAGGCCTCTCGTGTTGTGGCAAGCCCTCGGGTTTCTTCCAAGAGTTTTTTTTTCTCCTCTAGGGGAAGGGCATGGGCGAGGACAAAAATGGCCAATATTTCTTGGCGCATGGCCTGGTCAATGTCCATGGGTTTTTTAAAGCGCTCAAGGAGTTTGGGCACTGTTTTTTGGGCCCATGGGTGTTTTTTTGCAAAACCTTTGAGTTGTTGTTTGAGGCGTTGGTGCCGGGTGTGTGCATAGGCTTCTGCCGCTTCATCGGCAGACTCGGGGTCGGTTGAAGGCACAGCGTGGCTATGGACGCGCATATAGCGCTCTATTTCGCTTTGTACATGGCGGCGGCATGTGCGCAGCGAGGGCAGAGAGAGGCTTTCATCTCGCTTGAGGCCGGTCAGCCGCGACTCGAAGCAGCGCCGCATGCCACGCGCAACCACCTCAAAGGGGACTTGAGTTGAAGCCCAAAACTCCAACAACGCTACATCCAAAGGAGACAGAGCAGCCCCATGGCCACGCAAAAAACACAGAAGGGCTTGAACGCGCTCATGGAAACTGGCACTTTGGGGGAGTTGACTCATGGAAGGGGCTTGACAGGGTGAGGGTTTAAGGTTTAGCTGCGCGGCGTTTTCATCGGGTCCTTAGCTCAGGGGTAGAGCGCTACCTTGACACGGTAGAGGTCGGTGGTTCGAAACCACCAGGACCCATAACCCGCCCACCCCCATGAGTCCATAAAAGGCGACCTGACGGGGCAACCTGACGGCCCCCCCTCGCCATAGAGCCCCTATTTTTCCCTTCCCGCCCACAGCCCCAACGCCCATAGCGGAAAATAGTGCCTATAGTTGTCATAGCTGATGAGGCAGCTTTTGTTGAAAATACCCACCATCATTTCTCTGGCCCAGCTGCCATCCGCCTCCTGGCTTTCCACGAGAAAACGCGCGGCCTTCTCCATAGCGGCTTTGTTGTGGCATTGCCCCAGCACCAAACTCATGAGTGCCCAGGAGGTTTGCACAACGTGGCCCCGGTTGCCTTCTACCCAACGCCGCTCTCGCGCACTGGAAAAATGCTCAGCCCAACTCCCATCACTGCGTTGCTTGGAAAGCAGAAAAGAAACCGCTCGCTGAATGCAGCCCTCACTGGCCCTCAGCCCTGCGGCCAGCAAACCCACAATGGAAAACCATGTGCCATAACTAAAACATACGGCCCAGCTGCCCTCAAAACTGCCGTCACCGCGCTGTTGGCTTTGGATGAATTCCGCCCCCCTCCGCAAAGCGCGCTCTATGCGCTCCTGGGGCCCAAAGCACCGTTGGAAGTGGGCCAAACCCTGCAGACAGGAGGAGGTACACTCCACATACGTATGGTCCACCATAATTTCGCCGAAAACCTGGGAGGGGTTTAAAGCTTCATACCAGTTGCCCCCCCTTTTTAACTCATAAGTAGCAAAGCCGCCGTCTTCATTTTGGAAAGAGAGGAGCGTTTCAACCGCCTCGTTGAGCAAAAAAGGGGAAACACCGGGGAAAAAGCGGCCCTTCAGGGCGAGGGCGCATTTGAGGCCTTCGCCCGTGCAGTCCGCAATGGGCCAACCATGGGGGCGCGTGGAAAAGGGCCACCCCCCAAGGCAGCGGTGGCGGTAATGGGCTTCCTTGTCAGGCAAGTCCTCCACAATTTGGTTGTCGCGCACAAAGCCATAGGCTTTTTCCAAAAGCGAGGTGGCTTTGTCCGCCACAGGAGAGGCCAAAACGGATTGAATGGCAAAAGCCGTATCCCACAGCTGGCTGGAGTTATAGCCTTGGAATTTCATCCCATCATGCCCCTCCCAGAGGTATTCCTCCAGGCGTGCAAAGCCTCTCTCAAAGTCCGCTTCCCCACCTTCGCGAAAGAGGTGCACAAAGGCATTTAAAATGGCGTTGACGGGGCCAATGTTAATGTCCTGGGTGGCTTTGTTTTCATAAATAATGTGCTTGAGGCACTCCTCTATGGCTTTTTTTCGAAGGGAGGTGAGGTGTGAGGCCTCATAGAGGGCCTGGGCCTGGTTGGCACGCAACAAAAAGCCGGTTTGAGGGCGAAAGTTGTCCTCCTCACAGACGGTGGAGCGCTGCTTCTCCCATGCTGTTGTTTCCCACGCTCCATTCCACAACTCCTCCCTCAGCGCGCATATGAGGGGCTTCAGCGGAGCCTGGGCACGCATGCCATAAAGCCAGGCCATGGGCAAATACACTTGTCGGCAATGGCACCACAGTTTGCTGGGGTGAAAGGACTTCCACTGTGGCAAAAGCCACAATTCCGGCAGAATGGGCCAAATGCCGCGCCACTCATAGAGGCCCATGAGGCACAGCACAAACTTCCCCCACGAGGCGGCACCCGCAGGCCCACCGTGGGCATTCATCCACGCGCGCATGCGCACGAGGGGGGCCTCTTCGGGAGAGGCACCCAAAATACGCAAGGCAACATAGTTGAGTGCGGTGCAAAACATGCTGCCTCTGTCATCCTCGGCATGCAGGCCGATGGAGCCATCCGCACGCTGCGTGCTGAGTATATAGGCGCGCATGCGTTGCCCACGGTGCGGGTCAGGCAAGCGCTGAGCGGCCTCGCACAAAGCCACATACATGGGCAGCAAAAAAGCAGGGCCGCCATAGTCCCCCAACCAGCTGCCGTCGCTATGCTGAAGGCGCTGCAGGTTTTCAACGGCCAGGTGCATGCTTTTGAGGGCGCGCTCCTCCAGGCTGTGCCCTTGCGGCCCAGGTGCTTCTGAGGCATGGACGCCGGGGTTCTGTTGTGCAGTGCTGTCGGCTTTTATGGCCTTCATGGAGCCGGGTTTTGTTTCACTCATGGCTTGTTCCACAGGGGAGGTTTTTGCGTTGGCGTTGGGCATTTCACCCGGTGTTTATGGAGCGTATATGGGCTGCTCATTGGCCCATCACTTTGAGCACCACACGTTTTTTCCTGCATCCGTCAAACTCAGCATAAAAAATTTCTTGCCAAGGCCCCAAATCCAACTTGCCCTGGCTAATGGGGACCACCACCTGGTGGTGTACCAACAGGGACTTTAAGTGGGCATCCCCATTGTCCTCCCCCGTTTGGTGGTGGCGATAGTGGGGGTTTGAGGGCGCCACTTTTTCAAGCCATTGCCAAATGTCCTCAAAAAGCCCCGCCTCATTGTCATTGACAAATACCCCCGCCGTAATGTGCATGGCTGACACCAACACCATGCCTTCTTGGATGCCGGATTTGTGCACCACAGCAGCGACTTGCGGCGTGAGGCGCACCAACTCGCGCTGCTTTTTTGTTTCAAACCAGAGGTATTCCGTGAGCGTATTCATATTATTTTCCAGACAGAGTGAAACACAAAAAAGACACCAAAGCGCTTTTTTTATGCCATATATTTATGAGATGATTTGGGCATGAAAAAAGTGCTTCTGTGGAAGTGGTTTATTTTGAGTTTAGCCGCGAGTTTGGGCTGCTCCAAGGTTTTGTCCAATGGGACAGAAACAGAAGACGTGGGGGTTGCCAAAATGGATGCCTGGTTAAAGGCGGGTGAGGTGACGCCTGTGGATGTGAATGTGGAGGAAGTCCGCAGGGAATATGGTGTACTGCCGGGTGCCGTTTTTTTGGAGTTTTCCTCAAACTATGAACTTGCCCTCTTGCCCAAAGACAAGCTGCGCAGGCTGGTGTTTTATTGTTTGGACAAGCGTTGCACAGCCTCGCATGTGGCAGCCCGGCGCGCACGGAATTTTGGGCACAAAGAGGTTTATATTATGTCCGGGGGCATTAAAGCCTGGAAAGAAGCCGGACTGGAAACACTCCTGCCCCCCACCCTTTGAGAAAGCCAGCCTGAGGAACCCCCCCCTATGTACCCTACCCGTGCCGCTATACTGAGTTTTGGCCTCCTGTTGGGCTTGAATGCTTGTGTCAACACCTCACCCGTCTCCCTGGGCATAGGACAACAGGCCCCCGCCTTTGAGGCCAACACCCTGGAGGGAAAACGCTTGCGCTTCCCCGAGGACACCGCAGACAAAGTGGTGCTCATCCGCTTTTGGGCCGAGCAGTGCCGCCATTGCGAAGGGGAAATGAAAGCGCTGGAAAGCACATACCAGCAATACAAGGACAAAGGCTTTGTTATTTTAGCCATCAACGCCGGCCAGTCGCAGAGCAAGGCCGAGGCCTTTGCGCGCAAACTGGGCTTGAGTTTTTCCGTGCTGCTTGACGAAGACAACCAGCTGGGCAAACGCTATGGCATAAAAGGCGTGCCCACCTCTTATATGGTGGACGCCAAAGGCACCATACGCTCCCAATTTATAGGCCAAACCCCCCCCTCCGCTTTTGAAGAAAGCCTCCTCTCTGTGCTTGCCCCCGCTACCCCATAGCCGGCGGGCCACCACCACCCAAGGCTCTGCAGATGGCTTTATAGAAAGCCTCGCAAAAGGCTTTATAGGCGGCTTTGCAGATAGAGCATAGGGGGTTTTCCTCGCGCATGGGAGAGGTGGCGGTGCAAGCATGGGGGTGTTAGAAGGGCGGCGCATGACAATATCCTCTTCCATTGTGGCCTATGCTGCGGCCTTTCTAACGGGCCTTTGGGGCAGTGCCCACTGCTTGGGCATGTGTGGAGGCCTGGTGTCGGCTTTTTTCATGCGCCCTGGCCTGAAGGGCAGCTTGCCCTATTTCAGCTACCACGGCGCCCGGCTGGCGGTATATGCTTTTTTGGGTTTTGCCGCTGCCGCGCTGGGCAGTTTCGCTTCTCAGGGGCAGCTGGGTCTGGCCCAGGCTGTACTTCAAATAATAGCCGGCAGCGTGGTTGTATTCATGGGCATGGAGCTTGTGGGGTTGTGGCGGTTGCGTTTGGGCTCAGGCTTTGTGTTGTCCCGTTGGCTGGGTCGAGGTTTTGCAAAGGCCATGCGTCAAGGCCCTCTATGGGGGGCGGCCATGGCCGGCATGCTCAACGGCTTTATGCCCTGCACCATGACGATGGCGCAGGCAGCGCATGCGGCCACTTTTCCTCCGCTTGGCGGCATGCTGTTGCTGCTCTCTTTTGGTGCGGGCACCTTGCCTTCCATGTTGTTGGCCTCATGGCTTTTGCGCAGCCTGGGCGCGCGTGCGCGCGAGTGGCTGCTGAAAGCCGCAGGCGTGGTTGTCATCCTCATGGGGGTTGTCAACCTTTGGAATGGGGTCAGTTTTTTTCTAGTCCTCCATGGGCTTAACCTTTAGGGCGGCATGGGGGGGGCCGTCGGCAACTTCTCTCTCTTCAAACAGGGCCAATACTTTGGGCCAAAGCCCTTGTCCCCTCAGCACCCACTCCACAAACTCGCGCACGGCCCCCTCACCACCTTTGAGTGTTGCCACATAGTCCGCCATGTCCTTAATGTCTGTGGAAGCGTCCGCTGGGCAAGCGCTCAACCCCGCCATACGCAGGGCTGGCAAATCATTCACATCATCGCCCATAAAAGCACAGGCCGAAGGCTTCACCCCGGCCTTCTCGCACAAGCGCTCCAAGGCTTGCGCCTTCTTCTTCTCCCCCTGCATCACCACCAAAAAACCCAACTCCTCGCAGCGCCTAACCACCATGGGCGAGGTGCGCCCCGTAATAGCGGCCGTCGGTATTTTAAGTGCCGCCAAGGCATTCAGCGCCAAACCGTCTTTGGCGTTGAAGAGTTTAAAGGCCTCGCCTTTCGCATCAAAAACAATGTGGCCGTCGGTCAGCACGCCGTCCACATCAAAAACAAACAGGCGTACAGCTTGCACCTTTGAAACCAGGTTGTTCGTCTCATTCATGTTTCAATGCCTTTCGAATGGCGAGCACCTCGGCAAGCATATGCTCTAACATTTCAAAAGTGAGGGAGCAGGGGCCGTCGCAAAGCGCTGCATCGGGGTTTTCGTGGACTTCCGCAAACAAAGCATCTATGCCCGCGGCGGCGGCGGCCCTTGCAAGCACGGGCACAAATGCGCGCTCACCGCCGCTTTTGCCGCCTTCGGCTGAAGGCAGCTGCACGGCGTGCGTCGCATCAAAGCACGTGCTCAGCCCCAGGTTTCTCAAAATGGCAAGGCTGCGCATGTCCACCACCAAATGGCCATAGCCAAAGCTGGCCCCCCTCTCGGTAACTATAATTTGTGTATTTCCGGCTTGCACCGCCTTTTGCGCGGCTTGCCACATGTCCTGGGGGGAGACAAATTGGCCTTTTTTGAGGTTAACCACTTTGCCTGTCTTCGCCACCGCCACAATTAAATCCGTCTGGCGGCACAGGAAGGCTGGCACTTGCAATACGTCGGCAACTTCTGCCGCATGGGGCACCTGCCACGTCTCGTGTA
Organism: Cystobacterineae bacterium; assembly: GCA_009782175.1. Classification (GTDB taxonomy): domain Bacteria; phylum Myxococcota; class Myxococcia; order Myxococcales; family Myxococcaceae; genus WRKR01. The sequence goes on along the minus strand of WRKR01000015.1, from coordinate 9,518 downwards.
CGTCTGTTAATATGCAAACCCCCACCTCCTCTTTTATTTTTTTTAAAATACGCAAGCCCTCGTGGAGGCCCGGTCCGCGAAAGGAGCCCACCGAGGTGCGGTTGGCTTTGTCAAAGCTGCATTTAAACACCAAGGGGAGGTGGAGTTTTTCGCACAACTGTTTGAGGCGCTGTGCATGCCTGTGCACCATTTCTTCGGACTCAATAACATCGGGGCCTGCAAACAACAAAAGCCTTTGCTGAGGGCCGACCCCATGTCCGCCTATGTCTATCATCCCTGCTCCTGTTGTTGTTGGCGCTCGTCCCTATATTGCATGGCGGCATGCACAAAACCTGAAATGAGAGGGTGGGCGGCAAAGGGTTTGCTTTGGAATTCAGGGTGGAACTGGCAACCCAAAAAGAAGGGGTGGTTTTGCAACTCACAAATTTCCGCATAACCTTTGTTGGTTTCAATGCCTGAAAAGTGCAGGCCCAGGGCCTGGAGTTTCTCCAGGCAGTTGGGGTTAATTTCATAGCCGTGGCGGTGGCGCTCCTTGGTTGTTCCGGTTTTATAGAGGGAGGCGGCCAGGCTTTGGGGGAGCAGGCGGCACTCGAAGGAGCCCAGGCGCAACTCTTGCCCCGAGGCGAAAGGCACCACCACAGGGTGGGGTGTTTTAGAGTCAAACTCGAGGGAGTTGGCGCCTACCCAGGCGGCCACATTCCGGGCAAACTCCACCACGGCCATTTGCATGCCCAGGGCAATGCCCAAATAGGGGAGTTTGTTTTTGCGCGCATAGCCGGCAGCGGCAATTTTTCCTTCATTGCCGCCCACGCCTGAGCCCCCGGGGACAACAATGCCCTCATAGCCTTGCAGCACCTCGAGGCCTTTTTTCTCTACCTCCTGTGCATCCACAAACACGGCTTGGACGCGGCAGCCATTGTCAATGCCGCCATGCACCAAAGCCTCGGTGAGGGAGCGGTAGCTTTCTTTAAACTCTACATATTTCCCCACCACGGCCACGTTGAGTTGTCCTCTGGAGGGGTGTTTGAGTTTGTCGACCACCACCTCCCACTCTTTGAGGCGCGCCTTGGCCGCCCAAATATTGAGTATATCCGTCAGCCGCTCATCCAAACCCTGGCGGTGCAACTCCATGGGCAACTCATAGACGGACTCTACCTCTGGAGACACAAACACGCTGCGCTTCTCCACATTGCAAAACAGCGCCAGCTTGTCGCGAATGCTCTCCTCAATGAGGCGGTCCGCGCGGCAGATGAGCACATCCGGCTGAATGCCAATTTCGCGCAGCTTCATCACAGAGTGTTGCGAGGGTTTGGTTTTCACCTCGCCTGCGGCAGCAATAAAGGGAAGCAAGGTGAGGTGCACGTGGCAACAATTGCCGCCCCCCACATCAAAGCGCAGCTGGCGGATGGCCTCCAAAAAAGGCAGGGACTCAATGTCGCCCACCGTGCCGCCAATTTCGACGACCACCACGTCATACCCTTCTGCCGCGGCCCAAATGTGCAACTTGGTTTCGTCGGTTATATGTGGAATAACCTGCACCGTTTGGCCGTGGTATTCCCCGCGGCGCTCTTTTTGGATGACGGTGTCATAAATTTTTCCGGAGGTGAAGTTGTTGCTGCGGTTAATTTGGGCCCGCGTAAACCGCTCATAATGCCCCAAATCCAAATCCCCCTGCCCACCGTCATGGGTGACATAAATTTCCCCATGTTGGAAAGGGCTCATGGTTTCAGGGTCCACATTAATATAGGGATCCATCTTCAACAGGGTGACAAAGAGGCCGCGGTTTTCAAGCAAGCTGCCGATGCTTGCACAGACAATGCCTTTGCCCAGGGAAGAAGCCACCCCACCCGTGACAAAAATAAACTTCGTTTTCTTTGAGCGCATACACCGTATTGACTCAGGTTGCCCCTTGCCGTCAACCTTCGCGGCGCCCCCCCATACCCCATCCACGAAGTTCGAAGTTTAGATGATTTGCGCCCAAGGCTTTCTGAAGGCCCTGTTGGGCTGAAGTTGAGCGCTCTACAGTGTCCCTTGCTGTGAGTAAGTGCCCCTTGCTGTGAGTATATGTGTGCACTCAAGTTTTCATGGTTTTTTGAGGGAGCTTGCTTTTGGGTGAGTTTTTTGAGCTGTCTTTTCGAGTACCTAGGGGGGTTTTCAAATTTTTTTTTTCAAAGCACGTAACGTCTTTGCCCATGCAACGCCTTAGAGGTTGTGAAGGCGGCGCTGAGCAAAACAAGTCGCCTTTCAATTGTGGAAGGGGTTGTGAGTCGTGGGCCATAGGGCGGTGGAACACAGGCGTTGTGGGGCGTTGAGGGGCATTGTGGGGCATTACAGGGTGTCAAAGGGCGTTGTTCAGTGAAAGCAGTTTCAGGTTGAGCATGGGGCAGGTGGAGCAAAGGCGTTGAGGTGCGTTGCGGGGCATTACAGGGTGTCAAAGGGCGTTGTGCAGTGCAAACAGTTTCAGGGCGAGCATGGGGCAGGTGGAGCAAAGGCGTTGAGGGGCGTTGCGGTGCATTACAGGGTGTCAAAGGGCGTTGTGCAGTGCAAACAGTTTCAGGGCGAGCATGGGGCCGGTGGAACAAAGGCGTTGAGGGGCATTGCGGGGCATTACAGGGTGTCAAAGGGCGTTGTGCAGTGAAAGCAGTTTCAGGTTGAGCATGGGGCCGGTGGAGCAAAGGCGTTGCAGGGCGTTGTGCAGTGGAGGTGGAGTGGGGGTGCACAGGGCGGCGTTGTTATGGGGGGCTCAAGGGGCTGGTGCAATAGAAGCAGTTCCGGGTCGGGCACCAGGCGGCGTTGTGGGTGGGTGCGGGGCGGCGTTGTTTGGGGTGGCGTGGGGTGTGAGTGGGTTGGCTTAGCCGAGGCTGGGTGAGCAACACTTAGGTGCGCGCAAGGGGGCTATAGAGTGCCGGGGCCGTGGAAAATGGGAAAGCAGTCCGGGGTGGGTGCCGGGTGCATATGTGGCGGGCACTGAAAGGTGAAAGTAGGCGGGGCAAGCAGTGCCTGGGTGGTGCCTGGGTTTTCTGGGGAGGTACCCTTATGTATGGGGTTATATATGGGGCAGTATAGGGCAGCATAGGGCGGTGTTGCAGGGGCTAAGCCAAAACACCACCGAGCTTGTGTCTATTGGCTCAGGGGAGTTGCAACAGGAAGGTGAAGGAGGGGGGGCGCACCCGGAAGTTTCGGGTGCGCCTTTTTGTTTGTAAGGCAGCGCTTTAAGGCTTAGGCCTCAACAAAAGCTGAAGCTGTGCTATGTCCGTTTGCCTATGAATTTTATTGCAGCGAAGACGCTGTTGGCAAAAGAGATAAAGCGGTTTTTGCGCGTACCCGGGCAAACAGTGTTGGGGCCATTGGTGTCCACGCTGCTTTATTTTCTTGTTTTTGCGAAGGCGCCCTTTGCAGAGCACGCGCGTTGGAATGAGCAGCCCTACCTGGCTTTTATTTTTCCAGGTTTATTGTTTTTAACCGTTGCCAACGGTGCCTTGTTAAACACCAGCTCCTCCATCCTCATTTCCAAAATACAAGGCCCCATTGTGGATTTGCTCACCGCACCCATGGGGGCCTTGGAGTTGCTTCTCGGCTGGGTAGGAGGTGCCATGGCGCGCGGGCTTTTGTTGGGGGCCTTAACCGTGGGCATGGCGGCATTGTTTATACCCTTGTCCTCCATACACTGGCTCTCTCTGTTTTTCCTGGCGGCACTGGTGGCCTATGTATTTGCCTTGTTGGGGGTGTTAACAGGGCTTTGGGCTGACAGTTTTGAGCAAGTTAACCTGGTACCGACTTTTTTCCTCATGCCCATGGCCTTTTTGGGAGGCATTTTCTATGAGGTACACCGCCTGCCCGCACCTTTTGACAGCTTAAGCCTCCTCAACCCCGTGGTATTTATTGTAGATGCACTGCGCGCAGCCACCTTTGGCCATCCTCTATGGGGCCATGGCCCAAGCAATGCCTGCATAGGGCTTTGCATTTTGCTGGTGCTTGCGGCCCTCAGCAGTTTTATGGCCGTGCTTTGCCTGCGCCGCGGCTATAAACTCCGCGCATGAGTGCCCCTCCCGCTCCAAAGCCTTGGCCTTCCCCGCGGCCCAACGCCCCAAGCACCCGCTCCTCAAGCCTTATGGTGAGCGAGTTGTTCCTCTCTTTGCAGGGGGAGTCCACCTTCCAAGGCAAGTTGTGTGCATTTGTTCGCCTGAGTGGTTGCCATTTGCGTTGCCGTTGGTGTGACACCACCTATGCTTTTTCAGGTGGGCGGCGCATGTGGGTGGAGGAGGTGGTAGAAGCCGTGCTGAACATGCACTCTCCTTTGGCAGAGCTGACGGGAGGGGAGCCTTTGTTGCAGCCCGGCGCATACCCGCTGATGGAAAGCCTTTTGAGCGAGGGCCTTGAGGTGTTGCTGGAAACCTCCGGCAGCATTTATTTGGACAAGGTGCCCTGGGAGGTGAAGAAGGTGGTGGACTTAAAGCCTCCAGGCTCCGGGGAAGTAGAGAAAAACTGTTGGGCCAACCTGAAGCTGCTGAAAGAGGGGGACGAGTTGAAATTTGTTTTGGCCTCCAGGGAAGACTATGTATGGGCCAAAGAGTTATGCTTCCGGGAGGGCCTTTTTGAGGGCAAGGCCGAGTTGTTGTTTTTGGTGGCCCATGGCCTTTTGTCCCCCTTGGAGGTGGCCACATGGCTCATTGAGGACAAGTTGCCTGTACGCTTTCAGCTGCAGCAACACAAATACATTTGGCCAGCCCACCAACGAGGGGTTTAAAGAGCAAAAGTTGCGCATGGCCACAACCCAGCCAGACATTAAAAAAAAGGCCCTGGAGGCAGAAGTTTTAAATTCTGTTTTCCTTTGGGGTGTGCTGCGCTAAAAGCGTCGCCATTTTCCAAGGACATGCTGAAATAAAAGAATGTTGAAACACAGGAGATGTTGAAACAAAAGACATGTTGAAACAAAGGACGTTTTGAAACAAAGGACATTGTGAAAAAACTTCGCTGTGCATTGGTAGGTGCGACTGGTTTAGCAGGGCAGCAATTTGTTGCCGCGCTGGCTTTGCACCCTTGGTTTGAGTTGACGGGTTTGGCGGCTTCCGCGCGCAGTGCCGGCAAGTGTTATATGGAAGCTTTGCGCAAGCCCAATGGGCTTTCGGGGTGGCTTTTGCCAGAGCCTTTGCCTTCGCGCATTGCCTCCATGCCTGTTGTGGAGGGGGAGGCTTTGGATTTGGGTTTGTTTGACCTGGTGTTTAGCGCGGTTGAAGCGGACGTCGCCTTGGCTTTGGAGCCTATTTATGCACAACAGCTGCCCGTCATTTCAACGGCGAGTGCTTTTCGCTATGGAGAAGACGTGCCGCTCCTCATTCCGCCCATTAACGCGGAGCACAGCAAACTCATTGAAGAGCAGCGGCAGCAACGCGGCTTTAAAGGCTTTGTGGCCCCCAAACCCAGCTGCACAGCCCTGGGTTTGGCCATGAGTTTAGCTCCCTTGGTTGAGGCCTATGGGGTGAAAGCCGTATTGATGACTTCCATGCAAGCCATTTCAGGGGCGGGGCGCTCCCCGGGTGTGGTGGCCTTGGACATTGTGCAAAACATTGTCCCCTATATACCGAAGGAAGAGGGAAAAGTAGCCATAGAGACGAAGAAAATTTTGGGAAAAAGAGGAGAGCCTCACGCCATGAAAGTCTCCTGCACATGCACGCGAGTCCCCATTCTCGAAGGGCATACGGCGTCGGTTTTTGTCTCTTTGGAGAGGCCGGCGACAGTGGAAGAGGTGTCCCAAACCATGCATGCATGGAAGGGTGCAGAGCTTTCTCAAAAACTTCCTTCAGCACCTGTGCGGTGGATAGAAATAATGGAAGATCCATTCCGTCCCCAAGTACGCTTGGACAGGGACATGCACGCAGGCATGGCCACCATTGTGGGGCGCGTGAGAGAAGATGCTGTGCTCGAAAATGGCTTCAAATACGTCTTTGTTTCTCACAACACAAAAATAGGGGCGGCAAAAGGTGCTTTGTTAATTGCTGAAATGTTATATGCCCAGGGGTTGATAGGCAGTTCCACCAACACCTAGAGGGAAAAAATACCCTCAAGGAGAGGAGTGTTTGTTATGGCTTTTGTCGTCGCGGAACCTTGTATTAAATGCAAATATACTGACTGCGTAGAAGTGTGCCCGGTTAACTGTTTTTATGAGGGGAAGAATTTTTTGGTTATACACCCCGACGAGTGCATTGACTGCGGCTCCTGCGAGCCGGCCTGTCCCGCGCAAGCCATTTTTCCTGAAGCGGACTTGCCTTCCAAGTGGGCCGAATACAAACAATTGAATGCCGAATATTCCACCCAGTGGCCCAATATTACGGAGAAAAAACAAGCGCTCCCCGAGGCGGATACCTTTAAAAATGTGAAGGACAAGCGCCCATTGCTTGACCCAGAGCCGGCATAACCACAGAAAAATTTTTGAAGGGTTTGAGAGGCTCCTCAAAGGCAAGCTGCACCCGCAGGGCGAAAACCGCCGTGCCGCCAGCCCACGCGGCAACCCCCTCGGCCTCAGGGTGAGCAAAGCCAGGGTGAAAAAAGCATTCTTTTAAAGCCCACCCTCTCTCGTTTAAATGTCTTCCTTCTCTACCAGGCTTAAAACCATTTCAGGTGTTGTGGCCGCAAGCAAAGCGGCCCTGAAAGCCGCCTTGCGGAATAAACGGGAAATGCGTGCCAATGCTTTGAGGTGAAAGGCGGGCACGCTTTCTGGCGAAACCAGCGCGAAAAAGAGGTGGCTGGCTTTTTTGTCAAAGGCGTCAAACTCTACGCCTTGTTGGCTGACGCCGAGGCAGCCGACCAGCGTGCTTAACTCTGTAAGCTTTCCATGGGGAATGGCCACCCCTTCTCCCAAGCCTGTGGAGCCCAACCTCTCGCGCGCCTCCAGAGTACGAAGAAACTGTTCTGCGGAAATTCCAGGGTGCGCCTGCGAGAGGGTTTGGGCCAACTCTCCAAGCAAAGCCGGCTTGTTTTGGGCTTGGAGGTGAAGGCAAATGGCTTTGGGGGAGAGCAACTCAATAACACGCATGACAAACCGCTTCTAACCAGGCTATTTGCCAAGCGCAAGCCCCACAAATGAGGTAGGGGTAGACTTTGTGAGATTTTTGCAACTCATATGTAGCCTCTTGGCTTGCTCCATAGCCCCTCAAACACATTCCACACCCAGAGGGCCAAGCCCGGCCCCCCCCCCTGCCGCTCCTGTTGTGGGAATGCTTTCTCCAGCCAAGCTTTCAGAGGAAGAAGCACGTGTGGAGGCTTTGCTCTCCAAGCTCAGCCTGGAAGAGAAGCTGGGGCAGATGATGATGGTGGGTTTTGCGGGGCGCACCTTGGACGAGGCAACCCGGGCCATGTTGGAGCGCTTCCATGTAGGAGGCATATGCCTGTTTAAACGCAACATCAGCTCCAGCCAGCAGGTGGCTTTGTTGAATGAAGCGCTCTATCGGTTTTTTGAAGGAAAAATTCCACCCTTTATTGCCGTGGACCAGGAGGGTGGCAATGTCATCCGCATTGATGACTCTCCCATGTTGCTGCCCAGCGCCATGGCTTTGGGTGCAACAGGCTCCGCAGAGTTGGCCTTGAAGGCCGGCAAAGCCATGGGGGAGGATTTGCGTCTTTTGGGCTTTAATATGAATTTGGCCCCCGTCGTGGAGTTAAGCCTCAACTTGCACAACAATGTTATGGGGACGCGCTCCTTTGGAAGCAACCCGGAGGCCGTTGCTACATTGGGCAAAGCTTTTATACGCGGACAACAAGGCGCTCAAATGGTGACGGTTGCCAAACATTTCCCTGGGCATGGCCATTCAGCCATAGACTCGCATAGAGATCTGCCCATGCTGGAAGAAACAGAAGCCCAAATGCGGCTGCAGTGGGGGCCTTTCCAAGCCATTATTGAGCAGGGGTTGGATGCGATGATGACGGCCCACGTCTCCTTGCCCAACATTTCCGGAGACGCTGTTCCGGCGACGCTTTCGCCGAGGCTGCTGGAAGGCATATTGAGAAGCCAGCTGAATTTTGAAGGACTCGTTTTGACAGATGAGTTGGAAATGGAGGCCATTTCCAAACAATATGCCGCAGGCCATGCCGCCATTATGGCCATTGAAGCCGGTGCGGATATGGTGCTCATCCCTTGGCAGGCACAAAAGAAGGAGGAAGTTTTTCTCGCCCTGCATGAGGCCGCCATGCAAGGCCGCCTCTCTGAAGAGCGCATTAACACCTCTGTACGCAGGCTGTTGAGGGTGAAGTTGAAAAGGGGCTTGTTTGCTCCTTTGCCTCCTTTGTCAGAGCGCCAAAAGCATTTTGGAAAAAACCGGGCACTCGAGGAACATATTGCAGAGGCGGCACTCACTTTGTTGAAAAATGACAACCGGCTTTTGCCCTTAAAAAAACAGCTTCGCCTTGCCCTCTTTATGCAAGAGCAAACATTGGCCAAAGGGCTTGCTGAGCAACGGACGGCAGAGCTTTTTTCTTTGTCGGCGGTTTTAAAAAAACCCACAAAAGCCGGCTCCACAAAACCCAACAAAGCCCTGGAGCGCGCAGCCCAGGCAGACGTGGTGGTGGTCGCCATCAGCAGCACCCGCCAGCTGCCCGCGCTACACCGCCTTGCGCCTGTGGCCAAAAAGCTTGTCGTCATTGTCCTGGGAAACCCCCTCTTGCTTGAAAGCCTTCCCCCTCAGGTGGATGCCCTACTCATTGCCTATTCCTATTTGGCGGCCTCCCAGCGGGCAGCCGCCAAAGCCTTGCGGGGTGAAATAGACACACCAGGCAAGCTGCCTGTGGCCGCAGGAAACTTTCCCTTGGGCCACGGCATGTCCCTGCTTCAAAAAGCACCGGGAAAAACCCCAAACGAGAGCACTTCTCTATAGGGAGAGAGCCCCTGGGCTGTTTTTACTGAGAGCTGAGTTGATAACTGGCGAAGGGTTTTTTGCCCTCCCGGGCAGGGGGTTGTTTTGCAGAGGGGGCCTGCGGCCCGGCTATTTTTAAAGGAAAAAGTTTTTTTGTGGGGGTGGTTTTATTTTTTCCCTCCGGGGGGGGGAATGTCGCCTCCGGCGAAGGGTTTTTTTGCTTTTGGTTTTGTTTTTTCCCTTCCGGGGGGGGAGGGGGCCTGCGGCCCGGCTTTTTTCGCCCTGCGGGCGCACCTTGCCTTCGGCAAGTCACTTTTTTTGTATGAACAAAAAAAGTAACCAAAAAAAATCACCCTGCCGGGGGCTTACGGATGGCCCCAGGAAGGTTTTAATACGAGCAACCGTTGGCACACTAAACTCTCTAAGCGCAACTCGGAATTAAAACCTCCCTGGGGCTTGCAGATTTCGAGGCTCTCTGCTTCGCAGACTGCATCATGGGCAGACAAAACGTTGGCGCGTGGGTTGGTGAAAGTTTTTCGAGCCTCAACTTCCCTTCACTCCAAAACGTTGAGGCTCGAAAAACTTCCACCAACCATGACGTTGAGGTTTTGAAAAAAAATTCAACGCAATTTTGGGGGGCTCACGGAAGGATTCCGGACGCCTCTTTTTGAG
>WRKR01000014.1 GCA_009782175.1 Cystobacterineae bacterium | reverse complement strand
AGTGGCCAGGCGGTGCGCAGCACCTGGAAGACATTTTCACCGTGCTGTGTGACGCCATAAAAAAAGAGCACGCTTGCATAACAAAATATTTGAGCTCCCTTCTGGGAATGCTGAACGAGTCCATTGCCGAAGCCAAAATGGAAGCCAAAAAAGAAGCCCTGCTGATGTTTTTCCCTGCAGCCACGCTGAAGCAGCCCACCGGAAAGCGGAGCTGAATATGAAAAACGAGGAAGCCTTAAAAGTGTTGCAGCTGCTGAGCGGTGCGGTGCGCCTCAAAATATTGCGAGCGCTTTCCGATGGTGAAAAAAACGTAGGCGAGTTGGCGCGCATTGCGCGTGTGCCAAGCAGCACAGCCTCTCAGCAGCTGATTGTGCTGCGCAGAAGCGGCGCGGTTGCGAGCAGAAAAAGCTCGCCGATGGTTTTTTATTCCCTTGCTGACGAGAAAATTTCTGAACTCCTCAAAACATTGGAGCGACTATATGCACCGAAATAAAAAGTGGAGCGTTTGTTGGCGCAGAGAGCGGGAGCACAAAACTTTGGTTGAACGCCAAATACCCAGGGGGAGCCATGAATAAAAAAATCCTCAGGGAAATTGTGCGAGTGCTGTGGCCTCCAGTTGCTGTGCTGTGTTTCTTCTTGGGTTTTACCCTGGGCTATAAAGGTTGTTAGGCGGGCCAGCTGCGCTCCTGCCTGGAGGGCGCAGCTGGGCAGATGCAACAAGGCAAGCTTAAGCTATGGAATGTGCGCAGGCATATCCACCGGCTGCCCTAAACCCGGGAGTTGGCCTTCCACATATGTCCATGGGGTGGTGAGGAATTCTGGTGGGAAACCGTCTCTTCTTCGCAACAGTCCGGCGCTGATGTCAGCGCCGTTGGAGTTATTTAAACTGGTGTTGCCCCAACTGGTGTTGCCTGCACTGTTTTGCATGCCGTCGAAGGCATGGTTGTTTGTCAAAGTGCCGTTGTCTTCGTTTATTCCCGCCACACGTCCGACGTTGGTGGTGCCGCTCACCCTGGGGTTCAACGCCAGGCTGTTTTGCACTGTGCCGGAGTTCCGTCCCACCAGGCCGCCGACCCAACCATTGCCGCTGACATTGCCCGTGGCATAGCTGTTTTGCACTGTGCCGGAGTTGTTAGAGCCCACCAGGCCGCCGACATCTAAGCCGTTGTAGGCGTCGGTGCCGCTGCCAGTAACACTACCCGTGGCATAGCTGTTTTCCACGGTGCCTCTAAAGTTAATCCCCACCAGGCCGCCGACAGTGCTGCTACCGCTGACACTGCCCGTGGCATAGCTGTTTTGCACTGTGCCTTCGTAGTTATAGCCCACCAGGCCGCCGACATCGTAGCTGCTACCGGTGACGCTGCCCGTGGCATAGCTGTTTTGCACTGTGCCTCCGTAGTTCCGCCCCACCAGGCCGCCGATATAACTGCTAGCGCTGACACTGCCCGTGGCATGGCTGTTTTCCACTGTGCCGGAGTTATAGCCCACCAGGCCGCCGACATAGAAGCTGCTACCGCTGACATTCCCCGTGGCATAGCTGTTGTGCACGGTGCCGGAGTTAGAGCCCAGCAGGCCGCCGACATAATAGCCGCTACCGTTGACACTGCCCGTGGCATAGCTGTTTTCCACGGTGCCACCGGAGTTCGAGCCCACCAGGCCACCGACATATGCGTCGCCGTAGGTGTCGGTGCCGCTGCTGGTAACACTGCCCGTGGCATAGCTGTTTTGCACGGTGCTGTTGCTGTAGTTATTCCCCACCAAGCCGCCTACAGCGCTGTTGCCATTCACACTGACCGTGGCATAGCTGTTTTGCACGGTGCCGCCGTAGTTCACCCCCACCAGGCCACCTACATTGTTGTTGCTCCCGTTGACACTGCCCGTGGCATAGCTGTTGTGCACGGTACCTTGGAGGTTATAGCCCACCAGGCTGCCGACCTGGTGGCCCCCATGGACACTGGCTTCTGTCAGCCTAATGTTCTGCAGAGTGGCACCTAGGCCTATATAGCCAAACAAACCCTGGTAGTTGCTGCCAGAGGCACGCATGCGAAGGCGGAGAAACTCATGGTTTTCACCATTCAAACTGCCCACAAATGGGGCCTCAGTTGTGCCAATCGCCACCCAATTGCTCGCCATAGGTTGAGCCGGCTCGGCAAGGCTAATGTTTTCTGTCAGCCTATAATGCTGCGTCAAACCCGCCGCCGTGTTGGCATAGTGGTTAAAAGCCACAATATTGGCCTGGTTCAACGGAATGGCGCGGCTTGGGCCTGCTGCTTGCCCATCCCGAACATCAATGCGGGTGCTTTTGTGTCCAGCAGAATAACCTGATATATTGGCCAAGTTTAGGTTGAAGGTTGCAAAACCTTCGGGAAAGGCTGCCTGCCCATCATATTCCACCCTCACCTCAAAATTTTGGGTATTCCCCTCGGGGTTGCTTTCAACCTCAAAACGCAGTCCGCTTATAGGCTCTATGTCAAGGCTTGCCTTGCTGGCATCAGCCGCATTGTCAAAACCTGAAACCACCACCCTAAAAGTGGTGAAGTGCTCATTATAAGTCCCATCTATTAGAGGTGTAAGTATTTCTGCACTGGGGAGGATAGAAATATTTAAATTCGCCCACTGGGCATATACGGTGAGGTTCTCCCTCACCAGAACATCGGCCGTGAAAGGTGTTCCACTCCCATCCGCCGCCGTGTTCCACCCCAAAAATGTATAGCCCTCCCGTGTGGGTGCTTCGGGCAACTCGTCTAGGGTTGTTTCAGGCGGCTCCACCCTTTTGCTTTGTGGGTTTGCCTCGGTGTCCCCACCATTTTTGTCAAAAATAACCGTATAAACCCCTTCCAAGGGTTCGATAATTGTCTCCGGTGTGGAAGAAGAGCAGGCGCTCAAGGCCGCGCTCAGCAACACACTCAGCAACATATGCGGCATTCCAATGGAAAAGCGTTTCAGGGGGAATTCTCTGCTGAGGCTTAAATTTTGAGTGGTTTTCATTCCTGTTTTTCCGGGGCTGTCGGGGCTGTTTCGGCCTATATACAACAGAGCATTTATTGCTGAGCGTAGTTTCGAAAAAATATTTTTTAGCTTTGGGGCGAAAGGGCGCACTTTTCACTCCCCAACCGTATAGTCTTTTGTTGGCGCCATGTCAGGAAATGTTGACATTTTGTTGTTTGAAACACAACACAATGTCAAGTTTTATTGACATTTAAGTGCATGGGTTTGAGCTGTGTTCATTCATGGAGTGGAGTGCAGGTGAGCGTTAGCTCGCCTCCATTGAAACCGCTCTAAAAGCACTCTGCCCAACTGCGCTCCTGTGTGGAGGGCGCAGCTGGGCAGCCGCAGCAAGGCAAGCTTAAGCTATTGAGGAATGTGCGCAGGCATGGCCACCGTCTGCCCGAAAAGGCCCGGGAGTTGGCCTTCCACATATGTCCACGGGCTGGTGAGGAATTCTGGTGGAAAACCGTCTCTTCTTCGCAACAGACCGGCGCTGATGTTGGCGCCGCCGATGTTATTTAAGCCTATGTTGCTCCACGTGGTGTTGTTATCTCTGTTGCGCATGCCGTCGAAGGCATGGTTGTTGGTCAAAGTGCCGATAAAAGTACCGTTGTTTGCGTTTGCTCCCGTCACACGTCCGACGCTGGCGGTGCCACTCACCCTGGGGTTTAACGCCAGGCTGTTTTGCACGGTGCCGCCGGAGTTCCGCCCCACCAGGCCGCCGACATACTGGCTGCCACTGCCGCTACCGTTGACATTCCCCGTGGCATAGCTGTTTTGCACGGTTCCATAGCTACCTCCCACCAGGCCGCCGACATAGTCGAGGCTCCCGGTGACACTTCCCGTGGCATAGCTGTTGTGCACTGTGCTGTTGATGGAGATATAGCCCATCAGGCCGCCGACATAGTTGCCGCTACCGTTGACACTGCCCGTGGCATAGCTGTTGTGCACGGTGCCGCCGTTATAGCCCACCAGGCCGCCGACCACCCGGTTGCCAGTGACACTTCCCGTGGCATAGCAGTGTTGCACGGTGCCTTTGTCGTTAGAGCCCACCAGGCCGCCGACATAGTTGCTGCCGCTGCTGCCGCTGACACTGCCCGTGGCATAGCTGTTGTGCACGGTGCCGCCGGCGTTCCACCCCACCAGGCCGCCAGTATAGCTGCTTCCGGAAACACTGGCTTCTATCAGCCTCATATTCTCCAGGGTGGCACCTTCGCCTATATGCCCAAACAAACCCTGGAAGTCGCTGCCAGAGGCACGGACGCGAAGGCGGAGAAACTCATGGTTTTCACCATTCAAACTGCCCACAAACGGGGAAAGCTCTCTGCCAATGGCCGTCCAATTGCTTGCCGTAGGCTGAGCCGGCTCGGCAAGGCTAATGTTTTCTGTCAGCCTATAATGCCGCGTCAAACCCGCCGCCGTGTTGGCATAGCGGTTAAAAGCCATAATATTGGCCTGGTTAACAGGAATGGCACGGCTTGGGCTTGCTGCCTGCCCATCCCGAATATAAATGCGGGTGTTTTTGCTTTCAGCAGAATAACCGGATATATTTTCCAGGCTTAGCTTGATGGTTGCAAAACCTTCGGGAAAGGCGGCCTGGCCATTATATTCCACACTCACCTCAAAACTTTGGGTGTTTCCCTCGGGGTTGCTCTCAACCTCAAAACTGAGCCCGTTAATGTGGGTTATACTCAGGGTTGCCTTGCTGGCATCAGCCGCATTGTCAAAACCTGAAACCACCACCCTAAAACGGGTGGAGTGCTCGTTATAATCCCCATCCACTATAGGTGTGAGTGTGGCTGAGCTGGGGAGAATAGAAATATTTAAATTCTCCCACTGGGCATAAACCGTGAGGTTTTCCCTCACCAGCGTATCGACGGTGAAAGGTGCTCCACTCCCATCCGCCGCCGTGTTCCACCCCAAAAATTTATAACCCTCCCGTGTGGGTTCTTCAGGCAGCTCGTCTAGGGTTGTTTCAGGTGGCACAACGGTTTTGCTTTGTGGGGTTGCCTCGGTGTGCCCGCCATTTTTGTCAAAAACAACCGTATAACCCTCTTCCCAAGGGTCGTGCTCGTCTTCATTCGGAGAAGGGCAGGCACTCAAGGTTGCGCTCAGCAACACACACAGCAATGTATACCGCGCACCCCTGGAAAAGCCTTTCACAAAAAATTCTTTCTGGGGCGCTATGTTTTTTTGAGGAGCTATACTTTCAGCAACTTTCATCCCTATAGCTTTTAGGGTTGTTTAGAACACATATGCAACAGGGTGTTTATTGCTGGCGCACTTTTCACTCCCCAACAGTGCAACCTTTTGTTGACATTGTGTCAGCAAATATTGACATTTTGTCGCTTAAAACATGACACAATATCAGGTTTTGTTGACATTTGAGTGCATGGGGTTGAGCGCTGTTCATTCACGGAGCAAGGTGCGAAGGCATATCCACCGTCTGCCCCAAAAGGCCCGGGAGGCGGCCTTCCACATATCTCCACGGGGTGGTGGTGAAGGCGCTTGGGAAGCCATTGGCTATTTGCAGGGCGACGGCACTGAGGTTGGCGCCGTCAATATAAGTCAGGCCTATGTTGCTCCAACTGGTGGTGCTGCCCGCACTGTTTTGCATGCCGTCGAAGGCATAGTTATCTATCAAAGAGCCGTTGTTGTCGTTTGTTCCCGCCACACGTCCGACGTAGGTGGTGCCGCTCACCCTGGGGTTCAACGCGAGGCTGTTGCGCACGGTGCCGCCGTTGTTCCGCCCCACCAGGCCGCCGACAAGGTAGCTGTTTCCGCTGACGCTGCCCGTGGCATAGCTGTTTTGCACTGTGCCGCCAGTGTTAGAGCCCACCAGGCCGCCGACAAAGAAGCTACCGTTGACACTGCCCGTGGCATAGCTGTTTTGCACTGTGCCGGCGTTATAGCCCACCAGGCCGCCGACATTGTCGCCGCTACTGTTGACACTGCCCGTAGCATAGCTGTTGTGCACTGTGCCGCCGGAGTTCTGCCCCACCAGGCCGCCGACATAGTAGCTGCTGCCGTTGACACTTCCCGTGGCATAGCTGTTGTGCACTGTGCCTTGGTTGTTATAGCCCACCAGGCCGCCGACATTTTCTCCCCCGCTGACACTGACTTCTGTCAGCCTAATGTTCTGCAGGGTGGCGCCTTGGCCTATACGGCCAAATAAACCCTGGTAGTTGCTGCCAGAGGCGCGGATGCGAAGGCGGAGAAGCTCGTGGTTTTCACCATTCAAACTGCCCACAAATGGGGCCTCATATGTGCCAATGGCCGTCCAATTGCTTTCTGTGGGTTGAGCAGGCTCGGCAAGGCTAATGTTTTCTGTCAGCCTATAGTGCCGCGTCAAGCCCGCCGCTGTGTTGGCATAGCGGTTAAAAGCCAAAATATTGGCCTGGTTAAGGGGAATGGCGCGGCTTGGGCCTGCGGCCTGCCCATCCCGAATATAAATGCGGGTGCTTTTGCGTTCAGCAGAATAACCGGATATGTTTGCCAAGCTTAGGTTGAAGGTTGCAAAACCTTCGGGAAAGGTGGCTTGCCCGTTATATTCCACCCTCACCTCAAAATTTTGGGTGTTTCCCTCGGGGTTGCTTTCAACCTCAAAACTGAGCCCGTTAATGTAGTTTAGGCTCAGGGTTGCCTTGCTGGCATCAGCCGCATTGTCAAAACCTGAAACCACCACCCTGAAGCGGGTGGAGTGCTCGTTATAATCCCCATCCACTATAGGCGTGAGTATTGCCGTGCTGGGGAGGATGGAAATATTTAAATTCGCCCATTGGGCATATACGGTGAGGTTTTCCCTCACCAGCACATCGGCGGTGAAGGGTGTTCCGCTCCCATCCGCCGCCGTGTTCCACCCCAAAAATATATAGCCCGCCCGTGTGGGTTCTTCGGGCAGCGCGTCTATGGTTGTTTCAGGTGGAACCACCGTTTTGCTTTGTGGGTTTGCGGGGGTGTCCCCACCGTTTTCGTCAAAAATAACCCTATAACTCCCTTCCAAGGGGTCGATAATTGTCTCCGGTGTGGAAGAAGAGCAGGCACTCAAGGCTGCACTCAGCAACACACTCAGCAATATATACGGTATTCCAATGAGAAAGCGTTTCAGGGGGAATTCTCTGGTGAGGCTTAAATTTTGAGTGGTTTTCATTCCTGTTTTTCCGGGGCTGTTTCGGCCTATATACAACAGAGCATCTATTGCTGAGCGTAGTTTCAAAAAAACATTTTTTCAACTTTGGGTCGAAAGGGCGCACTTTTCACTCCCCAACAGTGCAGTCTTTTGTTGACATGATGTCAGCAAATATTGACATTTTGTCGCTTAAAACATGACACAATGTCAGGTTTTATTGACATTTGAGTGCATGGGTTTGAGCTGTGTTCATCCACGGAGTGGAGCAGGCGGAACGGAATGGAGCGAGGCAAGAGAGAGCTGCAGCTCTCTTTTGAGGAGCATATGAGCCTCAAGTGGAAGCGACCTAGTCTGTTAAACCTGCCAGCTGCTCCCGGCTTCCGGCAAAATTTTTAATACCCTCATAAATGCCCTCTGCAACATGGGAGCGGTATTGGCCATTGGCCAAAAGTTTTTCGTCCTGGGGGTTGGACAAAAATGAAACTTCAACCAAAATGGCCGGCATTTTGGCGCCAAGCAATACAAAAAACAAAGCCTCTCTGTGTCCCAAGCCCTTGGTATCTTTATATTTTTTCCCAAGCGAGGTGACGAGGGCGTTTTGGACAAAGCGGGCCAATTGGCCGGACTCTATGGTGTTGGCTTTGGTTGCCAAGTCAGCCAAAATAAACTGCAACTCTCCAATGCCTTTTTCTGCGCCTGCATTTTCGCGGGCAGCGAGGCGGGTGGCATATTTGTCCGAGGAGACATTCAGCGTATAGGTTTCAATGCCGCGGGTTTTTTTGTTGGGCGAGGCGTTGCAGTGGATGGAAATAAAAACGTCGCCTTTCACTTTGTTGGCAAAGCGCGTTCTGTCTTCTAGTTTGACGAAGCGATCATCCGAGCGGGTTAAAAACACCTCATAGCCGGAGGCCTTCAATTTTTTGGAAAGCTTTAAGGCAATATCCAGAGTAACATCTTTCTCAAAAAGCCCTGAAGGCCCTACCGCTCCGCTGTCATGGCCCCCGTGCCCTGCATCCACAACAATGCGCCTGGCCTTCAGCCCCAGCTGTTGAGCCAAGGCCACCTCTGTTTCCCCCAGGGCCTGCTCCATTCTCCGGAGCCTGGCTTCTACCTCTTTTTGGCTGGCCTGAGGCTCCCCTACCCTGACGTCCCTCAGGCGCTCCCTCATGCCCGGCACACTGGGCAAGCCCATTTTCCCCAAAAACCCTTCTCCCTCAGGGGGAGCTGGGCTGGGCAATGAGGCCTCCAGCGCTGCCATGTCTATAGGTGGAGCTTTGGGTATATGCCGCTCCACAGGCACAAGGCCTTGGGTCGCCGACGCCGGTTTTGAGGGCGGTTTTGAGGGCGGTTTTGAGGGCGCTATAGCTATGGCAGCCGCTATAACAGGCTTTTCAACGGCAATGGCCGGGGCCTTTTTTCCCGTTGCAGCAAAGGCCTGCATGAGTTGAGCATTGGGGGGAGCCTGAGGAGGAGCAGCTTGTGGCGAGGGTTTGGCTGAGCTTTTAGCCGCCGCCAAAGGCGCCTTGCCTGCGGTTGCAGGAGGTATTTTGGCCACATGGGCTGGCTGAGAAGGGGCTTGTGGAGCTGTAGTTGAGGCAGCAGGTTTTGAGGCAGCAGGTTTTGAGGCAGGCGGTGTTTTTGCAACAAGGGCTGCCGTTTTGGGAGGCGCAGCAGGGAGGGGAGGCAGCTGTTTTTTAAAGGCTTTGAGTTGGGCTTGCATGTCCCCATTGTGCTCAATGCCCCAGTGGGCCCAGTGGTGTGCTTTGCCAATATCCCCCAGGCGCAAGGCGAGTTTTCCCGCTTCCAAAGCCGCATCATCCGCCAAGCGGTGTTTGGGCCAGGCAGCCATAAAGGCCTGAAAGCCTCTCAAGGCCGCCTCCCTGTCCTCCTTCAAGCCTGAAATGCTGGCCAACTCCGCATATAAACGCGCCACACTAAAGCTGGCATCCGCGGCCTGCGCAGAGTTGGGGTGGTTTTTGGCCACCGCCTCAAAGCCGGCAATGCTGGCCAGCCAAGGGTGGCGCAACTTGGAGCGCTTTTCATCCGCTTTCAATTTTATATAATTTTCTCGAGCGCTTGCATATTCAACCCCCGCAGAAGCCGCCAAGGCCGGCCAAGCACACAGCACACAAAGCAGGCACAGGTGCCTAAGCCCCTGTACAAACCAGCGCTGCCCTGTTTTGCGTGCCTTTTCCATCTCAATAAGGTAGTTTCAAGTAGGATAAAAACACAGCTTTTCTTTGGGGGCAATTTTTCGGAATGGGCTATTTCACTTGCAAAGCAGAGCTTCTCTGGAGTCAAGCCTTCCGTTGGCCTGCTGGGGCAGGTTGTCAGGCGCCCTATAAACCGCTCGGCAGCCTATGGAGTTTTGCCTGCCATTGGGCAATGTTGTTGAGGGCTTCCAGCGGTGTCGTCGTCGTGAGGGGAAACTCTGCAATGGCCTGCAAAACCTCGTCGGAAAACGCATAGCCTGCTTGTTTTGTTTCCTGTTTTTCTTCAAACAGGGCGAGTTGGGCTTGGAGGCGTCTTTTTTTTGTCTCCTGGAGGATGCTGGGGCGCCCGGTCTCATCCAGCTCTTGGGCTTCCAGGTTGGCCAGCAAGGCTTTGGCGCGCTTGAGTATGCGAGGAGGCATCCCTGCCAGACGCGCCACCTCAATGCCGTAAGATCTATTGGCAGGGCCTTCGACGAGTTTGCGCAAAAAGAAAATTTTTCCGTCCTTCTCCTGCACAGCAATGGAAGCATTTCTGACATGGGCTCTCTCGTGGGCCAAATCCGTCAGCTCATGGTAATGTGTCGCAAACAAACACCGCGCCTTCACCTCGTCACACAAATATTCAGCCACAGCCCAGGCCAAGGACAAACCATCAAAGGTTGCCGTCCCCCGACCAATCTCATCCAAAATAATAAAGCTGTTGGAAGTCGCGTTGTGCAAAATATGGGCTGTCTCCACCATCTCCACCATAAAAGTGGACTGCCCTTTAGACAGATTGTCTGAAGCACCCACCCTGGAAAAAAGCCTGTCGCAAATGCCCAGACGCATTTTCTGTGCCGGTACAAAGGAGCCTGCCTGCGCCATCAACACGCACAAGGCCGTTTGGCGCATGACGGTGCTTTTCCCCGCCATGTTGGGGCCTGTTATCAGCACCAATTGTCCATCCTCCGCATTGAGCGAGAGGTTGTTGGGAATAAAAGGTTGAGGCTTAATCATCTGCTCAACCACGGGGTGCCGCCCTGCCATTATTTCAAGTGCAACACCTTCTTCCAACACAGGACGGCTATAACAGTTTTCAACCGCCAACTGAGCAAAACTGGCGAGCACATCCACCGTCGCAATGGCATCTGCCGCAGCTAAAATAAGCTGGCTTTTCGAAACAACTTCCTGGCGCAATGTTTCAAACCAACGCAACTCAACCTGAATGCGCTTCTCCTGAGCCTCCAAAATTTTGCTCTCATATTCTTGCAACTCCTCCGTCACAAAACGCTCTGCCCCCACCATGGTTTGCTTGCGTGTCCAATGGGGCGGCACCAAATGCAAGTTGGCTTTGCTCACTTCCATATAATAGCCAAACACCCGGTTATAACGGAGCTTCAAATTGTTAATGCCCGTAAGCTTTCTCTCTTGGGCCTCCATCTTCAGCAACCATTCTTTCCCCGAGGACGCAAGGCCTATGGCCTCATCCAACTCCGGACAAAAACCCTCGCGCATAAACCCACCCTCTGCCATGTTTATGGGCGGCTCATCCACCAACGCACGAAGCAGCTTCTCTGCCAAAACCTGCAATTCCTTTCTCTCCAGAAAAGACATGAGTCCGCCAAGCAGAGTTGAGCGCATCTCAGAAAGCACCAACGTTATTTTTGGAAATATAGAGAGCGTTTGCCCCAACACCCTCATGTCTCTGGGTGTGCCCGAGGCCAAAGAGAGGCGTGCACACAAACGCTCAACATCTGCAACTTCTCTCAAGAGGTTTCTTAATTTTTCTCGGTTGACAGACTTTTCTCTCCATTCTTCGACAGCATTATAACGCTCTTCAATCTCCTGCTTTTGGGTGAGCGGGGACAAAATCCAACGCATGAGTTTTCGTGCACCCGGCGTGGTGCTTGTCTTGTCCATAACAGCCAACAAGGAGCCTGTGCGTTGGCCCTCACGTGCTGTCTTCACAATCTCCAAATGCCCAATGGTTGCATCATCCAAAAGCAAATAATTCGAGCGGTGGCACAGGTGAATTTTTGTCACATGTGTGGCCGCTGTTTTCTGGGTTTTGAGCAAATAATTCAGTGCAGCACCCGCTGCAGAAATGGACGCTTGGTTGTTGTTGAGGCCAAAGGGCTCCAGGCTCAACACTTTAAAGTGGGAGCAAAGCAAAGCATTCGCATTTGAAAAATCAAACTCCTCCCTCTCTAAAAACACAACCAACGGGCGAGGAGAAAAGCCCTCCAACACATGCTCAATCCGCGCTTCTGGCGTTTCTTTGGGAATGAGCAGCTCTCTCACAAAAAACTTCGCCAACTCATCTCGAAGAGCGCTGGCTTCCAACATGGGGAAAGCCAAAAATTCCCCTGTGGAAACATCCAACATGGCTAGCCCAAATTGCCCTTTCACATATTGGATGGCTGCCAAAAAATTGTTTGTTTTGGCCTCCAAAACCTCTTCGTCCAAAACCATCCCCGGCGTTATAACACGGACTATTTCCCGGCGAACGAGGTTGGATTTTCCGGGTGTTTCGACTTGCTCACAAATGGCCACTTTGAGGCCTGCTTCAATCAGCTTTGCAATATATCGCCTCGCAGCGTGGAATGGAATGCCTGCCATGGGGACTTTGTCAGGGCCTTTGGAGCGTGAAGTCAGCGTAATTTGCAACACATCTGCGGCCTTCAGCGCATCATCAAAAAACATCTCATAAAAATCACCTAGACGAAAAAACAAAATGGCATCCGGGTATTGAGATTTGAGCTCCATGTATTGCTTCATCATCGGCGTCGCATGGGCTGAAAAATTATCCATGAGGCCAGCAGTTAGCAGAGAGAATCCAAAAGCATCCACAAAAATCCAGCGCTCAAAAAAATAGTTCTTCTCAAGAGTTGCGACCAGCATCAACTCGTGAGAGGCTTTGCGCATTGTGCTAAAAGGAGCTTTTCAAGATCTCAATCGCCTTCGACAAGTGCTCACCATTGCTGCGAGACATGGTTTTGCGGACCTGCTTGGGCGCTCCGGCCTTGAAAACCTCATTGGAAAAAAAATTGAGCCGGCCAATGAAACAGAAACACGCCGCGGCTCCATCGCCCGTCGGTTTCGACTTATGCTGGATGAGCTTGGCCCAAGCTTCGTCAAACTTGGGCAAGTGTTGTCAACACGCGGAGACTTGTTGCCTTCTGAATTCATACAAGAGCTTTCCTATTTGCAAGACAGTGCAGCTCCCATCTCCATTGAGCTTATACATGCGCAAATAGAATCCAGCTTTCAAAAAAAACCCGAAGAGCTTTTCTCCTTCATCGACACAGAGCCTCTTGCTGCCGCATCCATTGCTCAAGTCCACAAAGCCAAAACACATGACGGTGAAGAGGTTGTCATTAAAGTCCAACGCCCCGGCATTGCCCAAAACATTGAGGCGGACCTCTCTATACTCTATTATTTGGCCAAAGCATTGGAGGCTGTCATTGAAGAAACAGGGCTCTATACCTTAAGCGGAATTGTTAAAGAGTTTGACAAAGCCATTCATGAAGAGTTGAACTTTTTAAATGAAGCTCAGAACGTTGAGATTTTTTTTGAGAACCACAAAGACAGGCCCAATATACGCATCCCCCGCGTATACCGGGAATTAACCAACGCAACCGTGCTGACTTTAGAGTCCATTCACGGCCAAAAACTCTCCAAAACTCAGCTCTCCCAAAACGAAAAAACCACCTTGGCACAACTCGCCATAGAGGAGGCTTTCCAACAACTCTTTGTCGATGGACTCTTCCATGGCGACCCTCACCCAGGAAACTTGCTCGTCCTCGAAGGGCCCAAAATAGCACTCATCGACTTTGGACTTGTAGGCAAAATTACCAAGCCCATGCAAGAAACACTGGTCAACCTGGTTCTTGCTGTCTCCTTAAAAGATGCCGCCTCCGTGGCCCGTTTGCTCTATCGCCTGGGAGAACCTACCGGACGAACCAACTTGCTTGGGTTTCGTGATGATATTGAACACATTTTCAGCAGCTATACGCCTGCATCCCTGGCTGAGCTCAGCGCCAGACACCTTTTGAATGACTTAATGAATTTGGCCATCAAATATCGCATCCGCATTCCCAAAGAATATGCTGTCCTATGCCGAGCCGCTGTAACAACTGAAGGAATTTTGCGCACGCTCCACCCTGACATGAACATTTCTAAAATGATCCTCCCCTATGCCAAAAGAATATTGGCAGATCGCTATGACATGTCCCAGTTTCAAGAAAACAGCTTGCGCACACTTTTTCGTCTAAGCACCTCCATTAATGAGGTGCCTTTTCAACTTTCACAAATATTGTTGGACCTTGAAGCTGGAAAATTTTCTGTCAACATCAACGCTGAACAATTTGCCCACCAAAACCAAAACATTCGTTTTCTAGGTGCCATCATCTTTGCCGGGCTGTGTACCTCCAGCCTCATCCTCGGCTCTTTCATGCTCTTCGCCTCAAAAAATTGGGAGTTCCATGGCATCCCCATCCTCGGCCTCATCGGAATAGCAGCTGCAAGCCTCATTTCTCTTGTTTCAGTCATTCGATATTTTTCAAGAGGCGGAATGTTTAAATTTTCTCTTAGGCGTTTTTTGCGCTCCCGCTCCTAGACAGATATTGTTTTGTCGTCCCAGCGTTTTGTCGTCCCAGCGTTTTGCTGTCCAACCGCTTTGTGGTCCAACAAAAAGAATGCAAAATAAACCCGCGCCCATGCTTGCTTGAGAAGACAAATTGCCGTGGATGGAATTGACAACAACCTTCATGAAGTGCAGCGCCTTCAAGAGCAACTCAACAAAGCTCAAGCGCGGATTGATGAGCTGACTCAGCGTTTAGAGCACTATCTGGCAAACATAGAAACGCATTTTCTAACGCATTTTTTTTCTGGCTTCCGCGATATTTCTATGGGTGCTCTGTTTGTTGATTCTGAACAAAAAATTATTTTCGCAAACACCGCAGCATCTAAAATGCTGGTCAGGCCCATAGAGCAATTGGTCGGGCAAGTGATTGGCTCTTTGTTTTCAGGTTTGCACACGCTTATTGCAGAGCTGATTGCTGGAAAGTCCAACAAAGGCCACATTGAAGTTTCAATAAAGGATGAAAACTTATCCACCATTTGGCTTGCCATTTGGGCATCCCATATCCAGGAGTTTGCCCATGAGCCTTATTTGCTTTTGGTGATTGAAAACATCACCGAGTTCAAACAGGCTGAAGAACAAACAAGACGGATCCTCTCAGAAAAAAGCATTCGCCGAAGGTTGGCTTTTCTTGCTGAGGCAAGCAATGTCATTTCTTCATCCTTAGATCAATCCACCATCATCGACCGTTTAACTCGACTTTCTATTCCTGAGCTTGGAAGCTTTTGCATGTTTGAGCTTTTTAGCAGTGAGCAGGTTTTTGAAAAAGTGGCTTGTGCCAGCATTTCTCAAGCACTGGAAGCACAGCTCGCACATTCTGTGTTCCATAAAAGCTTTGTCTGGCAACAACTTCTAAAATCCACACTCAACACAGGTTATACCTGCCATATCCGAAACAATGGAAAACTTTGGGAAGAAACTTGGAACAAACACCAACATCATTTTGACGAACCTCTTCCTGCAAACTCGCTTCTCATTGCGCCTATTTTAATTTCAAACAACTATCTGGGTTGCATCATTTTCGGAAAAACAGCTCCAGAAGAGCACTCTGAAGGTGATTTTATTTTGGCAGAAGAGCTCTCGCGTCGCGCAGCGCTGGCATTTGACAATGCGCGCCTCTATCAACAAGCCAAAGAAGCCAACAAACTGAAAGACAATTTTTTGGCAATCGTCTCGCATGAATTGAGAAGCCCACTCATACCTATTTTGGGATGGTCTCAGCTGTTAAAAAGCAACTTGGATAGCCCGAAAACCCTCTCCAAAGGATTGGATGTCATCGAAAGGAATGCTCGCATACAAACACAGCTTATTGATGACTTATTGGATGTGTCTCGAAGTGTCGCGGGAAAGCTTTTTTTAGAAACCAAACCCATTTCTTTTCAAGAAATTGTCAGCAATGTTGTGGAGGGACACAGGCTCTCCGCATCAGCTCAAGACATTTCCATCCACTATATGCCCTCAGGAAAATTGCCCTTGGTGATGGGGGACTCGTTGCGTCTGCAACAGGTTGTTTCTAACCTGATATCCAACGCCATCAAATTCTCTCACCACGGGGGGAAAATTCAAATTAGCCTCAAACTTGAAGGAACCAACTTGGTATTAAAAGTCATTGATAATGGCATAGGGATTGATCCTCATTTTCTCGCACACCTGTTTGAACATTTTAGACAAGAAGAATCCGCTGCCACGCGCAAACACGACGGCCTTGGTTTGGGGCTTTCAATCGCTCAAAGCCTCGTTGAAACACACCATGGAACCATTGAGGCCCAAAGCGAAGGCATTGGCAAAGGAACAACCATGGTTGTGCGCCTGCCCGCCATTCTTCAAAAGAAAACCACACCTATAACAACCTGAAGCCAACGGCCCCTCATTCTGAAATGAAACCGCTTGGCAATGTTGATGGGGTGCTGCCTTCTTTCTTCGTCAAAACAAATCCCCCATAGGCCAAAAGCCCACCAACAAGCGCAACAAGCAACCACCAAGGCAAACCATAACCTCTCTTCTTGCTTTGCAAAGCTCGGTTGGCTTCCGGCGGCCTTTGCAAAAGTGCCTCAAGCCTTTGTGCAATCCACGCGGCACGAGCAGGCCTTGCTTCAGGGCTGGCTTGCAGCATCTGAGAAACAATTTCATCCAAACCTTGAGGGAAATGGACGTCTATTTCCGAAGGCATCTTAAATTTCCCCACAGGAAGTTCGCCTGTCAACATTTCATAGAAAATAACCCCTAAGGCATAAATATCGGTTCGGTTATCCACGTGCTTTGCATCTTTTCGTTGCTCGGGCGCCATATAATTCATGCTGCCCATGGCAACAGCCGTTGCTGTCAACGCAAACTCCTTGCCGCCACTTTGGATGCCAGCCAATCCGAAATCAGCCACTTTGATGTTGCCTGCCGCATCCAACAAAATATTTTCAGGTTTTAAATCTCTATGGATCACCGCCTGCGCATGCATATAATCAACGGCACACGCAATCACTGAAATCAGCTCAGCAGCCTCCTGCAATGCCAGACGGCCATTGGAGAGCTTTTCTCGAAGCGATTGACCAGACACATATTCCATGACGATATAATAGCGCTCTTCTGCAACACCCCTGTCAATCACCTGAATAATATGGGGATGGGACAGAAGCGCCAATGCAGAGGCCTCTTTTTCAAACCGACTTATAAATTCTGGCGCACGCTCCAAAGCCGCCGGCAAAAGTTTGATGGCAACTGTCCGCTTCAGCGAAATCTGCTCGGCACGCCAGACTTCTCCCATGCCTCCGCGACCAATCAGCTCGAGCAAAGTATATCCAGGAATGTGGGGAGGCTTAAGCGGGGCAACCCGCGTATCCAATGCGGATGGCGAAGAAAAAGCCTTTGGGCTTGGCAAAGCGGGTTTGTCCAAGTTGGCTCTCATTTCTTTTCGCACAACTTCAAAGCGAATGCCGCATATACAAGCTATTTTTTGGCCGCTGACATATATGGAAATATCATGTCGGCGAAAACAATTGGGACAAGATTGCAGTCGCTCAAAGCTGGACATGGCGTTGGCTAACCCTCTGCTAACCCCAATACACGATAGGTGTCGACACCTTTCTCTTTGCCTCGCACCTGAACAACAGCCATAGGCTCAGCAACAAACCCTTCACAAGCTTTCTCTAAGGTGTTTGAAGTGGTCAGAATTTCTCCGCCCTTTGCAAGATTGCACAGACGTGATGCTACATTCACTGCATCGCCAACAGCCGTAAACTCATGCCGTTTGCTCGAGCCCATATAGCCCACAATGGCTTGGCCTGTGTTAACGCCGATCCCCACGAGGAGCCGGGGCAACTGGGTTTCTTCTCTCTGCGCATTCAGCTTAGCAATGGTGTCCTGCATCTCAAGGGCAGCAGACAAGGCCCTGCGAGCATCATCCTTGTGCAGTGAAGGTGGGCCCCATACGGCCATAATGCAATCGCCTATAAATTTGTCTAAAGTCCCCTCAAAACGAAAAACAATTTCCGCCATTGCAGAGAAAAATACGTTGAGCATCGCCACCACTTTCTCTGGCGTCTCTTCTTCCGCCAGAGAAGTAAAACCTCGAATGTCTGCAAACAAAGTGGTTACTTCAGTTGAAACGCCCTGCCGCAATTCCTTCACTTCACCTCTGATCACCATCTCTGCAACAGCCGGCGACAAAAACCGCGAAAGCTCTGCACGCGTAACAGCCTCCTTGCTGATTTTCTCCATGAGCTCGGCATTTTCTAGAGATACCGCAGCTTGCCAGGCAATGCTGGAAAGCAACCGAAGATCTTTCTCACTAAACGCATTCACACGCTCACGTGTGTCGCAAAATAAGACTCCTTTTAGCTCGTTCTTCGACAATAACGGAACCGCCATCGCAGAGCGTATGCCTTGCGCGACAATGCTGTCAGAAGCCGAAAACCGAGAATCCAAAACAGCATCTGCTGTCAAAACCGCCTGCTGTGTCTTCACAACACGCTCAAGCAAAGTTTGAGAGATGACCACTTCTTCTGTGTCACCCTCTTTTTTTCGATAAACCGCCTTGGGCCTTAGTTTGTGTGCTGAATCAAAAAGAAACAAAACAGCGTTGTCTGCACTCAACAATTGAAACGCCACATGCAATATTTTTTTCAGCAGACTGTCAAAATCGGGTTCCATGCCAACAAGGCGATGAAACTCATTGGCAATCCTCAACTTCTCATAGTCTTGTTTCAACGTCTGCAAGTCATCATGCTGCTCCAAAGGCCGAAACAAAACGGTCTCTTTTGCTTCAATCTCTGCCACCACGGATGATTGCGTTGCATCGGCGTCCACCACCATGACGCCTGCGTGCGTGGGGACAGACACCTCTCCAGAGCGAAAAATAAACCAGCTGTTGCCAAGAACAATCTCGTCACCATCCGCCAACTGAAGCTCATTCACCTTGCGCCCGTTGACAAAACTCCCGTTGGATGAGTTGAGATCTCTCAAAAAGAAAAGCTTGCCGCGACGTTCAATAATGGCGTGCAGCTTTGAAACTTCTCTATCTAACAATTGAATGTCGTTTTGAGTATGACGCCCAAGCGCCAATTTGAAACCAATCGCCACTTCAGCAATTTGATCTTGACCAAAGTGCCCCAATAGCCGCGGCTCCCTTAACGAGCCCACTGGCTGAACAACATGCTTTGCACCCGTTTTGACATTCATAGGTTATGGTTTTGCTGATAGCACAATCATTTCTTCTTTGCGCGTGTCCCCTGGAAACGCTAGTTGTACAATACAGTTGTGCAATACAATACTGACCAAGCCAGGGACGTTAAGCTAACTACCACCGCTCCCCATATCGAGATGCTCCCATGCGCATGAAACAACGTCCCGAAGACTTTCTTGTCACAGAATCCTATAAGTTTCACAAGCACCCCGCCGGACGTTATCGCGTTTATTTGATGGATAAACAAAAACTCTCCACTTTTGATGCCGTCGAAATCGTCAGAGAACGCTTCGGCCTAAAACCCGGCTCCATCAGCTATTGCGGCCTCAAAGACAAACAAGGCCGCACAGAACAAATTATCGCCGTAGAATCCGCCGATGTTGAAATGCAAGAGCCTAACTTGCGCCTTAAATTTCTCGGACGCACCCAACAACCCCTCTGTGCCCAAAATACCACCTCCAACCGCTTCTCCGTCACCACCCGAGGCCTAAATACCCAAGAAATGGACGTGCTCACCCAAAATGCAAACGAAATAAAAGAGATTGGCTTTATCAATTATTTTGATAGCCAACGCTTCGGCTCCATTAAACATGGGCAAGGCTATATCGCTAAAGATCTCATCCGAGGTGACTTCGAAACGGCATTGCGCAACTACATGGCAAAGCCTTCGAAATTAGACAGGTCCGATGATGCAAAGGTGAAGCAGTTTTGGGCTGAAAATTGGGGCACGTTTGATGCGTATTGCCCCTATAAAGCCAATAAAAAATATGCGCGTATCCTGTTCTCTCTGCGCACAGCGCCCAAGGACTTTGCTCGCGCCTTCATGCAAATCAACTCGGACTATAGGGCCATGCTGCTTTTTACGTATCAATCCTATCTCTGGAACGAAGGCGTACGCAGGCTCTTGCAACTCATGTTCGCCAGAGAAGACTTGGCCGTTATCCCCTATCAGGCCGGCTCTCTGCTCTTTCACAAACGCGCAACCCCTGCACAAATAAAAACCCTTAAACAACTCCGCTTCCCCCTGCTCTCTCCCAAAAGTACCTTCTCAAACCCCCAAATTGAAGAGGCCATCACATGGGTGCTTGGTAAAGAAAAAATAAAACTCGAAAACTTAAAAATCCCCAACGTGGAGGGAAAGCTGTTTTTCAAACATGAAGAGCGCCCTTTGCTTATTTTTCCCTATAAATTGGTGGTCGGAAAAATCCGAGAGGATGAGCTCAACCCCCCCCATAAAAAAATTAACGTGGCCTTCACCCTGAAACCCGGCAGCTATGCCACATTGCTTGTGAAACGCTTGTTCCTCTAAGCCCAAGCCAGATGGCCACAGCGCCACGTTTGAAACCGGTCTGGAAAATCAATTTAACGTTGAACCGGTCTAAGCCCCTTCTCACTGAATGCCCTCCCCATTGGGCAATGGCAGAGCAAACAACAGCGCCAAGCGGATGAAAAGGTTTTAGGGTGTTTTCATTTTTGTGCCTTGCTTCAACACAAAAGCCCGGCCTCTTAAAACCCACGCCCAGAAAATGCCCATGCATGCCCCAAAAACAGCGCCGGCCAAAATGTCAGAAGGCCAATGCACTCCCACGCCTATGCGGCTCAATGCAATCAACAAAGCAAGCAAAAGGCCCCATGGCGCTGTTTTTGGAAAAAAACACAACAAAGCAAAGGCTGCAGCAAAAGCATTGGCCGCGTGCAAGCTCGGCATCGCGCCTGAATCCGCAATGGGAATTAACTGGCGAACGGTTTCTGGGAAGGCAAAGCATGGGCGCATGCGCTCAAACCAAGGTTTCAACACACGGGCGCCCAATAAGTCTGTCGTCGCCATTGCGAGAGCCAATGCCAAAAGAGGCCGCCATGCAAAAGTTCGCTCTCGCCAAACCAACCAACAACCCACAACAGCCAAAGAAAATACAGCCATCCACATAGAAGACAAAGCCACCCAAAACAACTCCAGAGGACGCCAGTCCAGGTGGTTAATGGCAAAGAAAATTTCCTCGTCCAGAGGGAGGCGATAGTCCTGTTGGCTCATCGGCTGCAATCATCACACTGCCCGCGAATTTGCACGGAGACACGTTGCTCACTCAAGGCTTTGGGCATTTTGAGACGAGAGTTTGTCTTGAGGGTAACTTCGGGAAGACATGAAACCTGGCCACAATCCACGCACGCAAAATGGGGGTGCGAGTTGCGCTTTTGCTTCCGCGCTTGCTCCCCCAAAGTTTTGAGCTCAAACCTCCATATATGGTCGCCTAAATCAATGCGCTCCAATAAACCCACCTCCGTCAAATCCATCAAATTGCGGTAGAGAGTCGCTCTGTCAAAACCACAACCTTCCAGGGCAATAATCAACTCGGCATGTGAAACAGGAGAACGCATGCGCATAAGGCTCTTGAGCACCGCCAAGCGAGCTGAGGTCGTTCGAAGCCCCGCTTTGCGAATGGCTTCTCTAAAAACAGCTTCCTCCCGGGCTTGCTCTTCTGTGGAGCCGCTTTTTAAAAAACCCTTGCGCTCTGTCTTCATCTCAAAGCTCCCTCTCACAATAATGCCACAGTATAGCGCAGTCGCCAGCATTGCATGCCCTTAAATAACTATTCCTTGCTCTCATCTGTTGACTGCAATGCATTCAAACTCGAAACAACCTCTTTAGAAGAAACTTCTGCTTCTGAAATGGCCCTCTCTAACTCCCTAAAGCTTTGCTCAGCTTCGTCATGCTTCTTTTTAAGCCTCAATTGAAAAGTGTTGTCAGCCAATTGGGCAACAGACTCTAAAGGACTGGTTTCACTTTCAAGAATTTCTTCATGCTCCTTCGTCAACTCGTGGAATTCCTGCAATGAAGGCAAAGCCGAAAGGTTTTTAAGTGAAAAAAACTGCAAAAATTCTGGCGTCGTTCCATATAAAAGCGGCCTTCCAACCTCTTCTTTTTTTCCAAGAATTTTTATGAGTTTTCTCTCCAACAAGGCTTTCAAAACCCCGCCAGAATCCACGCCGCGAATGTCCTCCACTTCAGGCCGCGTCACAGGCTGGCGATAGGCAACAATGGCCAATGTCTCCAAGGCAGAGCGCGTCAGCCTTTGCGGCTTTGCTTTCAAAAAACGAAGCGCATATTTCTGCGACACTTCACTCGTCCTCAACTGCCAACCTTCACTCACCTCATGCAAAACAATGCCAGAAATATTTTCACTATAAATGGCTTGTATATTCTGAAGCTCTGAAAGGATTGTGGGCTTTGAAATCCCCGTTGCCTCATAAAGCGCTGCCAAGGAGAGTGGCTTGGAAGCCAAAAACAGCAAACTCTCTAAAATGCAGCGTATCGTTTGTGGGGCAAGTGCACTGCTTTCGCGCACCCATTCTGCAAAAACCGCCGCCGTTTTGTCATCTTCCGCAGGAGCATCTATTTCTTCAGGACAAACATCCAACTCATTCTGAGCACCAGGCAATTCGTCAGAATTTTCAGTCCACATATCCGCATCCAAAATCTCTCTCCTTCAGTCAAAAGCTCCACGTGCTTTATATGTATGAAGTCCAGCTCGCCTGTGTCGGGGTTGCCTCTTGAAAATCTACGGCCACTTTTCCCTCTAACTCTTCTCGGGCAACAATAAAAATATCACCCGTCTCAACCTTTTGCCGAATACGTATAAGTTTGAGACGACACATTTCCAACACCCCAAGAAACAAAATGGTTATTTCAGAGCGAGAGCGGGCCGCTCCAAGCAACTCCAAAAACGCCCTCTGGGGCCTTTCTTGCAATTGCACAATCAACGTCTGTATGGCCTTGGACAAACTCAATTGCTCGCGAACAACTTCATGCTGCAGCCTGGGCTCAAGCTTTTTAATGGCCTCGCTAAAAAAATCCACAAGGCGATAAATAGAAACCTCCACAAACTTGGGCTCTCCTTCTCCCAAAGGAATTTTTTCTATCTGGGTTTTTCTGCAAAAAACAGTTTTTCCAAGCAATGGCCTTGCGGCAAGTTGCTGAGCTGCAGCTTTATATTTCTGGTATTCCAACAACCTGCGCACCAACTCCTCACGGACGTCTTTGGCTTTTTCTGTTCCTTCGCCTTCTTCGGGAGCAAGCTTGGGTGAGGGCACCAAAAGCCGAGATTTCAGTTGCAGCAATGTGGCCGCCATCAACAAAAATTCACTGCAAATATCCAGGTGGATGGCGCGCATTTTCTCCAGGCTCTCAAGATATTTTTCCGTAATCAGCGCAATGGGAATGTCAAAAATATCAATCCTGTGTTCCTGAATAAGGTGCAAAAGAAGGTCCAAAGGGCCTTCAAAATTCGGCAATGCAATGCGAAAGTCGTCACGCGCAACACTCATTTTCGAGTTCCTAAATCAGCAACGTGAAATGCCAACAGCCACTCTGATTTTCTGCACAATGGGCGCGGCACAAGCGCGCGCTTTCTCTGCGCCCCTCACAAGTATTCTCTCCAATTCTGCTTTGTCTCTCATCAGCTGAGCAAAACGCTTTCTCGGCTCGTCAAAACAAAGGTGAAAATAATCAACAAGCTTCTTTTTATAACTCCCATAGCCCACGCCTCCCGTGCGCCAACTCGCTTCTATCTCGGGCCACTCGCTTTGCGGAGCCATGGTTTTGAGCAACTCAAACAATGCGGAATTTTCAGTGGGCTTGGGTGTCTCTATGGGGGAGGAGTCGGTCTTTATCGACATTATTTTTTTCTTCACTTCTCTCTCATCTCCAAACAACTCAATGGTGTTCCCATAGCTTTTGGACATTTTTTGACCGTCTATTCCCAATAAGACAGATGTCTCTTCTCGAATAAAAGCTTCAGGCAGCTTGAAAATTCCCGGAGGGTTTCCATTCTCCCCGTTGGGGTCCGCAGGCTCATACCCGGGGACATAGGCGACATTAAATTTGGTTGCCCAATCCCTACAAAACTCCAAATGTTGAATTTGATCTTTCCCCACGGGTACCCAGTCCGAGCCATAAATAAGAATGTCGGCTGCCATCAACACCGGATAGGCAAATAAACCTAAGTCCGCAGAAAGGCCACGCGCCCTCTTGTCTTTATAGCTATGCGCACGCTCAAGGTTGCTCATCGGCACCAAAGTCCCCAGCACCCAATAAACCTCTCCCAGCTCTAAAATGTCACTCTGACGAAATAAAATGGCCTTGCTTGCATCCAACCCCAAAGCCAAAAATGCAGCGGCCGTTTCCAAAGTCAATTGGTATGCCAGCTGTCCATCGCGAACACTGTTAAGGGCATGAAGGTTGGCAAGAAAATATAAGGCCTCCCCTTTGTTCTGCAACTCGACAAACTGGCGTATGGCTCCAAAATAATTTCCAAGGTGTAACTGCCCAGAAGGTTGGACCCCGGAGAGAATTCGCACGACAACTCCTAGCTTAGGTGTTTTTGAGAGAGGTGTTTTTGGCTGCGCGGATGCGCCTTATCATAAACGCTGCGCAGGCGCTGGGTGTCCACGTGCGTATAAATTTGCGTCGTGGAGAGGTCTGCATGCCCCAACATCGCCTGAACGGCACGCAAATCAGCACCTCGGTCCAATAAATGCGTTGCAAAAGAATGACGAATTTTGTGCGGCGAAATGTCTTTGGTTATTCCTGCCTTCAATGCATAGCGACGCAGCAATTTCCAAAAACCCATGCGAGACATCGGCTTCTGCCTGGAGGAAATAAACAGAGCCTTCGACGGCTTCCCTTTGAGCAAACCAGGACGCCCCTCCCGGAGATAGTCCGATATTGCCTGTGCTGCTGAGCGCCCCAAGGGAATTAACCGCTCTTTTTGGCCCTTCCCCACCACCCGCACATAGCCCTCTTCTAAACGGACAGCGTCCAAACCAAGGCTGACAAGCTCGCTGACACGCATACCCGTCGCATATAACAATTCCAACATGGCCTTGTCTCTTAAACCCGCCCCTGTGTCGACCTGGGGTGAGCCCAACAAAGCATCCACCTCCTCCAGGCTCAAAAAGACAGGCAGCTTGCTTGAAAATTTAACGGAATGGAGCTGGCGCGTTGGGTTGGACGTGGAAAGCTCTTCAGCTTCCAAAAAACGATGGAAACCACGAATGGCCGCAAGGTGACGTGCGCGGCTGCGCGCAGACAAGCCTTTTTGCTCCAGTTGCTCCAAATGCACAAGCAAATCTTCCGGCGTCACCCAAGCAATGGAGCGGCCGCTTTTCTCCAGCCAAGAGAGGTATTCGGTTATATCCGCAGCATAGGCGTCTACTGTTTTTGCAGCCACATTTTTTTCGGCTCGAAGAAAAGCAATATAACCATCCAACAAGGCTTCTTGCATCAACTCAAAATGCCTTTCCCTTGGCGGATCAACGTAATCTCATCACCAATAAGTGAAATAACTGTGGAAGGCTCATTGGGTTGTATGCCGCCATCCAAAATAAAGTCAATGCGGTTTCCAAGCACTTCTTTAATGCTGCGCGCATCCACCAGGGCCTCCCCCACCTTGGGGTTTATGGCTGAAGTGGTGACAATGGGGCGCCCAAGCTCAGCAGCTACGGCCAAAATAAAAGGAGCATTGGGAACGCGTATGCCCACTTGCCTTTGGCGGTTGTGCATCATCTCAGGAACTGTGCGTGTGGCCGTCAAAATGAATGTAAACGGCCCCGGCGTAAACTGTTTCATCGTCCTATAGGCAAAGTTAGAGACAAGCCCATATTTGGCAACATCAGACAGGTCCGAACACAAAAAAGAAAATGGTTTTTTGCGATCTCTGTCCTTGAGTTGATAGAGGCGATCTATCCCCTTCTTCGAAAAGATGGCGCAGCCAATGCCATAATTGGTGTCGGTTGGATAAGCAATAACCCCATCGCCACGCAATACTTCAACCGCCTTTTGCACATGGTGAGGCTGAGGATAATGGGGGTTGATTTCAAGAATGGGGGCTAAGGACATGGTCGAAAACACATAAAGCTAGGTGGCCAAAGGTGCAAGCATTTGCAACATCAGCCCACCTTGGCCCTCTTTAAACTGGAAAAGCAAACGATTGCGAAAAGTTTTTAATTCTCCATAGGCCAGCTCAATGCCCCGCCCATGCGCGGATGGATCTCTCAAAGTCTGCTTGACCCAGGAAACAAAGAAAATCAAATCATCATAAAATTCGTCTGAAAACCCATAGCTTTCTTCTAAAAATGCACGAAATATTTCTAAATAAGACTCCTCACGCTTCTCCAAAGCTCTGAGAATTTCCCCCATGGAAGGAATTCTTCTGCTTTCCGCACCGCCAAAAGCCGCAACAAAGTTGTCAAAATATTCCACTCGAGTTCCACGCTTTTCACGCGTTGCTTTGGCCATCAGCTTTTCTCTCAAAGAGCTATCCACATCGAGCCAAGCCTCAAAACGCTCAACAAAAAGAAAACACAACAAACGCTCCAACACCCCAGAATATAAAACAGCCATGGCCGTTGCGGGCAACTCGGCATGGAGTGCTGTTTGAAACGTACGCTCAGCCACGCGCAACAATTTCATCAAAGGCACGGGGCAGTGCTGTATAGATTCCTTTAAGGCCAAAACAATATTCTCTTCTGTCTTATGCTCAACTTCCTTTTCTCGCTCAACAAGCTCCTTTTGCAGTTGAGCTTTGAAGTCTTCCCTCTGGGCTTGCTCTATGCGCTCTTGCGTTTTCTGCGTCTGTTGGTTGCTTTGCTGCTCGGCTTTCATATGCGCAAAACGCAGTTTTCTCAGCTCCTCGCGCAAAACAGACAACTCATTCTCCCGCAACATAAACCGGGACTTCAGCGCTTTCATTTCTGCATGGGTTTCTTCAAACTGAGCCTTGGCTTCTTGCTCTAATTTTTGTTTCCAAGCCGTCCTCTTCTCCACAAGCTCAAGCCCCTGCACAGCCGCGGGGTATGCATTCCAATAACTCAGCGCTTTTTGGAAATGCTCCGCAGCCATTTTAAAGTCCGCTTTCTCAATGAAGACATGCCCCACATCCGTGTGTATATATGCCAACAGAATATGGCTCCGAGGTTGACGTACCTCCAAGGCTTGCAACAACACAGCATAAGCCTCCTCGCTTTGCCCCGACAAGCGCAAGGCATGTCCTCTCTCTGCCAAAAACTCCGCCACCAACTTGGAGGCCTTTGTGTCGTTTTCCAAATAACGCAAAGCCAGTGTGGGTTGATGCCTTGTGTTGGCAATACGTGCCATCCACAACCACTCCTCTCCACTTGGCCCTGCCTCCAGAAAGCTTGCCACCAAGGCATCCGCGCGCGCACTCTTCCCGGCAAGCTGTGCAGCATAAGCCATCACCGCCCGCTGCTCCTTAGGCAGTTTCCCTTTTTGCTCCATCTCCTCAAAAAGAGCATAGGCCCCTTGTGGGTTATTGGAATATAAATGACAAATGGCCAGCTCAGATAGCGTCAACACCTCCCATGCGGCCCTGTCTTTTTGGCGCAAAACTTCTTGCAGCATGGCTTCTGCTTCAGAAAATTTAGCCATGAGGATTTTTATCCATGCGGCCATCAGCCGAGCTCGTGCACCCGGTGCGCGAAGCATGGCTATGCCTAAAACCGACGCCGCCTCGTTGAGACGGTTGGCCCTGGCCAAAACATGGGCATAGTCAACCAAAAAATCAGGCTCCCGCAAAAGCTTGGCTTTAATTTTTTCAAACAAAGCCAAGCCCTCTTCTAAGTCATCCTCCTGCGCTATAAGGCTTGCCCACAAAGCTTGGACACGCAAATCCTCCGGGTTTGTGGACAGCAGCTGCTTTATCTCCGCTTTAGCCTCTTGGAGCCTCGTCCCTTCTCTGAGAATGCTCGCCAGCAACAGGCGAACTTCCAAACCGCTTATCTCCGATGAATGGAGCACTTCTCTCAACAACTCAATCGCACGCTCAGTTTCCCCATTGGCTTTGCAAATAAGCGCAGACTCTACCAAGGAAACGGCACGCCGCTTGCTAAGCCTTTCTTTGGGGTTTCCCATCCGAAGAACCTATCATAAAAAAACCTCTATCCACAGGCGCTTCCCGACCAGCTGAGGTTAAACTGTCAAAGTGTTTTTCTAATGCCGCCAAAAGCTCAGAGCGCGTTTTTAAAGAAAAAACACCATTCCCCATCAACTCTTGGGCCTGCAAAAACAAAGAACGCAGCCTGAAATTAAATTTCATATTTCAAATCAAACCCTTCTTGAAAAATCCCGGGTATATATAGCATGTGTTCCAACGGCCGCGACTGCTCTTTTGTTGCTTTGACTTTATACCGACAGCATCCCTGCTTTCGCGGCGCATCACCTATTATCTCAAAGCGCTCTCAGGAAACTTTGTTGTTTCACTCGTATGCATTAAAGATCCAGATCACCCCCATATCGAGCTCTATGAAAAAGCACGCCTCCTGCGCGTCCCCTTAAAACAAGGGACACTTCAAGAGCGCATAGAACAGTTTGAGCGCGCCCTTCGCCGCCAACTCGAAAGCGAAGACTATGTCATCGCCCACAGTTTCGACCTCGTCAGCGGACAAATCCTCGCCAAACTCAAACAACAACTGGGCTATCACCTGGTTTTCGAAGCCTCAACCTTAAGCTCCCAAGTATGGCCCTATAGCCAACCCGAGCCTGGCCTTGCCGCAGAAAACTTCAAATCCGCAAAAACCCTTGCCGCATTCTCCGCAGACGCACTCATTGTCGCTACGGAGCAACAAAAAAACTACTTGCAAAGCCAAGGGCTTTGCAAACCCCCCATCCACGTCCTCTATAACCCTGCATTCCCTCGAAAAGAAATTTCGCCTCGAAAAGAAATTTCAGCATCCCCCAGCGCTTATTTCCAATTCTTGCACCTGGGGGGGGAAAGCCAACTCGCTTCTTTGCATACAGCCTTAGAGGCCCTCATAACCCTCCCTCAAGAATTGAATTTTCAACTGGCTTTGGGGGGCTACTATAGTGAAAAAAGCAAAACTCAACTTAACACATTGAAAGAAACACTTAATTCCAGGAGAAGTGTGATATGGCCGAGCATGAAACGCGCCATAGAGGCCATAACCATTCTATGCTCTCGAACCCATGCAGCACTGCTTGTATTGGAACAGGAACCCAGAAATGTGGAGTTAGGGGGTGCAATGCCGGAATTAGCAGATTTTTGTATGTGGGGCTTGCCCATTATTGCTGCTGACTTGCCCTGCGTCCGCGAATTTTTGAGCCCAGAGGAAGCGCTCTTCTTCACGCCTGGCAACAGCGCTATGCTGGCTGAATGCATGAAAGAGCTCGCCGCTTCTCCTCAACGACAAGCTCAACTCGCTTCTGCTTCCCTGGCAAAAGCGGATACCTTTCAGCCTTCTCGCTTTGTTGAGCAGGCTTTGCGCCTCTATAACCAATGGATTGATCAGCAATCCGAACACGCAGAGCCGCTTTCCGAGCTCCTGCCTGATATAACCCCCTCCATGTTCCCAACAACCTCTAACCCCTCGGCACCTTCACTTTCTCAAGAACAAGATACCATTATTGTCCCACCCGCTTCACTTTGTCCGCTCCCTGAATAAAAATGAATTTCAACTATTCAGCTCTATTGCCTAGGGAAGTAGACTCCATAAAAATTTTTGCTCTAACCCTGGCTTCTCCAATCAATCCCACTAGAATGGTTGGACACCCTTGGACTTCAAGCTCATGAATCGGCGAATCCTCATAGTTGAAAACGAAGAAACGTTGGCAGATTCCCTTGTCTCTGCCCTGACAGCTGCTGCTTATGAGACGACTTGCGTTTCTAAAGCATTTGACGCTTCCCAGGAATTGGAAAGACAGCCTCCTTGTGCCGTCTTGCTCAGGGCAGAAATCCCCGATGGGGGCTTCTCCCTGTGCAGCGCCATCCAAAAAGGAAAATTTGGCCCCAAAGTGCCTGTCATCCTCATCTCATCAGATCTCCCTGAGGACAGCCTGGAACAGCACGCTCAAAGCCCCAGCGCTGCACAAGCTTATTTGTCTGTCCCCTTTGACATGAATGTCTTGCTGCAACACCTGCAGACACTTGTGCCCTTGCCCAAAGAGGAGCCTGGTTATCCCCAACCTTCTCATGACGAAACACCTCCTCCAGAGGAAGAAGCTTTGGAGCGTACACCTCCCCATTCCATCGCCCCGGCAGAACCAGAAGACGCTATAGAAGATATTACGCCACCGCCTCCTTCCTCTGTGCAAAACCTCATTGCAGATCCCGATGCGGTTGATTCAGACGAGCTCGACGCAAGCTTTGACTCTGCCTTGGCAGGAAAAACCTCCTCACCCCAATTGCCGACCCTGGCTCCTGCCCCCATTCGCCTGACACTCAATGCACCTCCCAGACTCCCCCGCCGCGAACGCCGCAGCCTGCTTTCTGAAGAAGATCGCAACTTCTTAGAGCGCGCTTTTCAGTCCGTTGCCGACAGGAAAACAGAGCTGCTCGCAGAATCCAGGGAAACACGCCGCCCCAGCATCCGAAGAGACCTCATGGGGACTCCTGAAGGAAAAATCCAAATCCTCAGGGAAGAGTTAAAAGCACGCGAAGCACAAGTCGCTCGCTTGTCAGAAATCTGGTCCGTCCACGAGCGTGAGCTCAGCTCTGTCGAAAGCTTCATCCATGAAAAAGACACTGAGCTCCATGGCCTCAAAACCCAGTTCGATGAGTTGGCTCGCCGACTTCAAGATGCTCAACAAAACCTCATCGACAAAGAGCGCGAGCATGGACAAGCCATCGA
Organism: Cystobacterineae bacterium; assembly: GCA_009782175.1. GTDB lineage: Bacteria > Myxococcota > Myxococcia > Myxococcales > Myxococcaceae > WRKR01. Next base: position 29,369 of record WRKR01000014.1, on the reverse strand, counting down.
AGAATTGTTGATGCAAAAATATATAGGAGAAAAAGAAGTCATTGAAGTCGTTTCTCAAAAAGAAAAAGAAATCGACTCGCTCCGAATGGAAATGCGCATCAAAGAAAGCGCGCTCGACAAAACCTCCTCCAGCATTGAAGAGCAACGCAGAGAAATCGCCCGCCTTGAGCGCGAATTGCAAGTCCTCACATTTGAAAGTGAGGTACGAGAGAAAGATCTACAAGCAGCCGTTGAGTTCCGCGACAGCGAGCTTAACCGCCTCCAATCCGAAATAGAAGAAAACCGAAACCAACTCCAAACACTGTCTTCAGAACGAGACATCTGCTATGCTGAATATGAAGACAAACTTGCCAACTTGGAACATGAATTTGAACAAGCCAAGGCAGACTATCTTCAACAAAACCAAAATCTGCAAAACCAGTTGGATGGCTCCACAGAATCCAATCACCAACTCGAAAATGAGCTTTCTCAACTCAAAACAGAAACCGCGGAGGCCACAGCCCAGGCCGCAGACAGGCAAGCATCCCTAGAGAGCGAACTCTTTGTCGTCACCACCAAACTCGAAACCATAGAGCAAGAGCGCGCAGAAATGGAACAGTCCCTTTCTGATCGCATCGCCGAACAAGAAAACCGCATCATTTCTCTTGAGCGCGAGCTTGCCGACACCCTGGAAAAGAAAGACACTGAAGAATCTGAGCTCCAACAACAAATTCAAGAAAAACTAGAGCGCATCGGGGAGTTGGAAGGTGAGGTGGAAGCCGTCCAGGCAGCCTTGGTTGACCGCGAAAATGAATTGCTGGACGAGCTTCAACAATTGGATCAAGCCAGAGCCCAGGTTGAAGAAGAGCTCAAACAACAGCTTGAAGAGCTGCAACAAAAACTCGCTGAAACCTTTGAAAAACTCGGGCGTTCTGAAAATGTGGCCGAGGGACGTGCGCTTGAGCTGCAACAAACGCAAGACGACCTGCAAGACAAATCCTCCAAGCTGGATGCGGCACTTCTCTCCATTGAAAGACTGGAGCTTGAGCTCAACCAACACCAGGAACAGATTGATGAGCTCTCAAAACTCTCTGCCAACAAAGAAGCTTCTATCCGCAATCTCAATGCTGAAGTGGAGACATTGAGCACCTCCCTAAGCAATATGGAGCATGAGCTGGGTCAAACAACCCATACGCTTCAAGCTCGCAATGAAGAGCTCCAAGAGACACAAAAACATTTGGAACGCTCAGAGCAAGACTTGCTGAGCACAAAAACCTCCTTCGAGCTTTTGCGCGGCCGGTTTGAAGATCTCTCTTCAGAAAAAGAATTGATCCAAAATAACTTCAACCAAACACAAGCAGAACTGAATGAGCTGCATGTGAAATACCGCGACCAAAGCGAAGCTTTGGATTTTGAGCGCGCATCCCATGCAGACACACGAAAAGAATGGGATGATAGCCTCGAAAAACTGAACTTTGAGCTGAGCAAATCCTTAGAGCAAGGCCAAGAATTGGATGCCCAACTCACCATCACCAAACAAGAATTGGGAACCAAACTCGCTGAAGTAACTCAACTTTCAGCCTCCCTCGCTTATGTGGAGGAAGCTCAAATACGTGCTGAGGCACGCCTTGCAACCCTCTCGAGCGAAACCCAGCACACAGAAGAGCTCCTGCGAGGAGATTTAATTAAAAAAGAAACCGAATGCGCAGATGCACTGCACCGCATGGGTGTGCTGATGCAAGAGAATAAACGCCTGGAAGAAGCTCTCCAACGTGAAAGCCAAGCTCGCACGGAGGCATTGCGTCAGGCAGAAGCTTCTTATTATGAACAACTCGCAGAAGCCAAATCCGAAGCGGAGATTATGACAGCACGGGCCGCTGACTTTGAGATAGATTTGCAGCGCGCCCGCGAAGAAATTGAAAAACTGAAACTCTTCGACACACAACGACAGTCCATGGAACAACGCTTCAACCAAAAACTGGCTGAATCCCAAACGCTCTCCAACGAGCTTTCAACACGCCTTCAGCAGGAGCAAGAGCTCACTTCACGCCTGCGCTCTGAGCACAAACGCGCCACCGACGAAATAAACCTCAAACTCCAACGCATAGAAAGCCGCGCTCAACAGCTGCAGCAAGAAGCCAACAGCAAAAATGTAGATCAAGAATCCAAACTCCGAGAAGCTCATCACGTGCTCAACACCCGCAGCAAACGCATTGCAGAGCTCGAGCAAAGTTTGGAAATGGCCAATGCCAGCCGAATCCGAATTGAGAAAGAGCAGCACATGCGGATTTCAGTCGCCGAATCCAAAGCCACTGAATCCGCCAACCGCCTCGCCATTGCCTTGCGCGAAAAGAAAGAATTGGAATCCCACCAGGACAAAGAGCTCAGCGAATTGCTCACTAAACAAAAAGCAGAAATGGAAAGAAGAGATGCTCTGCGCAACCAAGAGCTCAAAAGACTTCAAGCCGCTGTCCAAGAAAAAAGCAAAGCGCTTAAAGTCGCCGAAATGGAGCTGGAGCGCCTTAGAGCCCGCGCAACATCCGGCATCGGCGCGCGAACTTCATTCCGCGCCCCCTCCATTCCCCCGGTTGTGCCTCGCCAAACCCCACCTCCAACACCTTTGGCTTCTCGCCCCTCTCCCTCTTCGCCCGGACTGCCGACAACCCCATCCGTCAATACCGCTGTCACCGATGAAGATGTGGATATTTTGGTCGAAAAACTGAGTGAATAGAAAAGGCAAAGCACCCTCGACCTCGAGCTTGCTTTGTGCTTGCACAGGCCCCCTTCTAAAGCAAAAGCGCTTTCTAAAACAGAAGCTGCTCTATGAGGGAAACCTTCTCTAGCGCGGTTTGACGCTATGAAGTGCTTTCTGAAAGTTTGACAATGAAGGCGCGAAAATAAACAGCCGCTGACCACAGAGAAAACAGCATGGACATCAAAATGAGCACCAGGCCTATGGTGTTAAAATTGACGTCATAGACGCCAAAAAGCAGGTCGATAGGATGTGTATAATAAACACAAAGCGCAATAATCCCCGCCAACTGCAATGAAGTTTTCCATTTGCCTTCCTGGCCGGCCGCAATCACCAGCCCCTCGCTGACAGCAATTTGGCGAAGGCCTGAAACCAGAAATTCACGAGAAAGCAGAACAATAACTATCCACGCCGGAATGCGGCCCAAAGAAGTCATCATCACCAACGCAGCCGCAACAATCAGCTTGTCGGCCAAAGGGTCCAAAAGCTTTCCTATCACCGTAATCATATTCCAACGGCGAGCGAGAAAACCATCCACCACATCCGTCAGCGCAGCCAGTGCAAACACGGAGCCCGCAAGCAATGAGGACAAGGGTGTGGCCCCGTGGATCAGCACGGCAAAAATGGGAATCATCGCCATGCGCATCAGCGTTAATATGTTGGGCAAATTTAAAAATTCTCTCTTTAGAACATGGAGCTTGTTTTCTCCCGTCCGCTTGTCCCCCGTGTTTTGAAAAGGGCCATTGTGCGAAGAGCCACTGCAGGAAGAGCCACTGTGTGGAGGGCCATTGCACGGAGGGCCACTGTGCGAAGAGCCATTGTGTGGAGGGCCACTGTGCGAAGAAATATTGTGCGAAGAAGTATTGCGCGGGGGGCTATTGTGCTTCATGGCCGTTGACCTGCAACGCTGACAAGCGCAAAGCCCGTGCCGCTCAGCACAATGGTGCTCCGGCCCACGACGGCACTCAGCACGGGCGTAAGTTGGCCATACCAACCTACCAATTGAGAGACAGGTACGCGCAGGGACATTGCCGCGGGCACCGGAACTCGACGCAGCATTCCCTTAAGGCGCAACAACAACCTCCCCTCGCCCCTCAAGTGCACCATGTCAATGCTCCACCCTTCCTCGCCTGACAACCTCCCGTTTTCAAAATTCAGCCGCTCATCAAAAGCAAACAGGTTTTCTTCCCGCAAATAAAGGCTGCCCTCTCCCAGAGAGAGGGCCAAAAACTCTGTCGTCGCTTTCTCCACAAAAAGGACGCCGGCACCCATGAGGCGCTGCATTTGGTCTTGCCCAACCCCAAAGGGGCTGTCGGTGGAGCGTCCTCTATAGCGACGCATTTCGGGGGTTATGTCCAAATTCCCCGCCACGGCCAACAAACCTGTCAACCGCGTCAAAAGCTCCCCTTGGATGCTGATGGTGACCGCCTCTTTGTCTATTTGGAAAAGCTCAGCGCCTTCTTGTGGCCATGGCAATACGGGAACGGTTTGGGAAATTTTAAACCCTACACTGGGGGCCTCTTCTATGGGCGGGGGCTGAAAGCGCTCTGCGGGTTTTGAGTCCCTCTGGGCTGAAGGAAGCGGAAAAACATCCTCCTTCTCTTGAGGAGGGTTTTCAGGGGGGGTGTTCTGCGCTGCGGCATTCTCCGAGAGAGCAGGTTCCGAGAGAGGGGGGGCAGGCATTGAAGAAACTTCTTTTGCATGTGAAGGCGGCTTTTCAGTCATATTCTTATTGAGCTCCTCAAGCACCTTGCCAACTTCCGTTGAGGAGGAGGGGTTTTCAGCAGGCGCAGGGAGGGTTTTTTCCAAAGGCCCCTGGCTTTGCTCAGGCGCGTTTTTCTCCAGCGGCTTGGGAGCTGGGTTTTTTAACAACTCATCCACAATATGCGTCATCCGCAAAGCCATGGCCTCGGAGCCCGCGAGCAAAAAATGCTCGCGGGCGCGCACATATTCTGCACCCTGGGCCAGAGCAAGCCCCAAATAGTTGTGCGCCTTTTTGTTGTCCTGTTGAAGGCTGATGGCCGTCTCAAATGCGCGCACAGCGTGGCTGGTGTTGTTTTGCTTTAAAAACACCAGGCCCAGGTTAATGTGGAGCGTCGCATCTCCCGGGTTGTTGTGGACCAAGGCCTCATAAACCTGTGCAGCGTCCTTCCAGAGGTTGAGTTTGAAATAGGTGAGGCCCAGCAGGTTTTGTGTTTTTTCATTGTTGGGGTTCAGGCGCAAAGCCTGCTCCAAATGAAGTCTGGCCGCGAGAAAATCACCCTGAGCGAGCCATTCTCCTCCACGGTAAAACGCTTCAAGAAAGGCGACCTCATCTGAGGCGTCTTGGCCGATCATCGCTTGGGTTTCTCCTTCAGCTGGCTATGGGGGTATTGGTAAATGGAATAGAGGGACAGTACCTTTCGCACATATAGCTGTGTTTCCGCATAGGGAGGAATTTGCCCCCCATATTTTTTTACGGCATTGGGCCCTGCGTTATAAGCTGCAAGCGCCTGCACCATGTTCCCATCAAACAGCTTAGAAAGCATTCTAAAATAGCGAGCACCCGCCTCAATGTTGGCTTTGGCATCCAAAAGGTTTTCAACCGCCAATTGCTGAGCTGTTTGAGGCATTAACTGCATGAGGCCCACAGCCCCCTTGGGAGAAACCGCATGAGGCTCAAAGGCAGACTCTACATGCATCATGGCTTTCAACAAGGCCGCCGGCAGCCCATGTTTTTGAGCACTGGCCAAAACCATTGCCTCAAAAGGCTTATATTTGGCTTGAAAAGCAGCATTTTGCACACCTAAAGCACCCACGTGGGCCCCTTTGGCTATGCCCAAAGGGCCTGCAGCAGAAGCTTTCTCAGAAGCTTTCATTTTTTCGCGCCCTTGAGGTGCATTGGTGTAGACAATGGTTCCATCCTTCTCAACATATTTATAAATTTTGCCTTCTTCTGCCCAAGTGGCACAGGCCCACAAGGCAAGGCCTACCCTGCTAACCCTGCTGAGCATGCTGACAATGCTGACAATGCTGAGGTGGCGAACATGGAGCATATACATAGGGGGCTTTCCGAAAATTGAGCCTCATATAAGCCTAATATAAAATGTTGAGCATTTTCCATTGCCAAAAAAAACAACTCAGGGGAACAAGGGGGGCATGCGCCGGGAATATGACTTTCTTGTCCTTGGGAGTGGAATTGCAGGCCTAAGCTTTGCTCGCCTTGCCGCCCAGCATGGGCGTGTGGCCGTGGTTACCAAACGTGGAGCCGAAGAAACCAGCACAAGCCATGCCCAAGGAGGCATTGCCTCTGTGTTGGATGAGCGTGACAGTTTTGAGTTGCACACGGAGGACAGCCTGGTGGCAGGCGCCGGCCAATGCCGCGAAAATGCCGTGCGTATAACAGTGGAAGAAGGCCCTCAAAGGCTGTTGGAGCTGGTGGCTTTGGGCTGCCACTTCGACCTGGATGGCCATGGCCGCTATGACTTAACCCGTGAAGGGGGCCACTCCCGCCGACGCATTGTCCACGCCCAGGACATGACGGGCAAAGAAGTGCAACGCGCTTTGTTGGAACATTGCCTGAGCCTGCCTCAAATTTCCCTCTTTGAGCAGAGCTGCGCTGTTGACTTGGTATGTGACAAACGCCTCCCTCTGGGAAAGGGGCGCTGTTTGGGCGCCTATGTGTTGAGAGAAGACGGACACATTGAAGCTTTCCACGCCAAACAAACGGTGCTGGCCACGGGTGGCTCCGGAAAGGCCTACCTTTATACCTCCAACCCGGACATGGCCACGGGTGACGGGCTGGCCATGGCCTTCCGCGCAGGTGCACGCATTGCCAACATGGAGTTTTTTCAATTCCACCCCACCTGCTTGTTCCACCCAGAGGCCAAAAACTTCCTCATTAGTGAAGCGGTACGCGGAGAAGGCGGCATTTTGCGGTTGAAAAATGGCCAAAGCTTTATGCAAAACCACCACCCCCAGGGGGATTTGGCCCCTCGCGACGTGGTGACGCGTGCCATGGACACCGAAATGAAAAAAAGCGGTGATGCCCACCTCCTGTTGGATGTGCGCCACCTGGGGAAAAGCTTCCTCGAAAAACGCTTCCCCACACTGTTGGCCACTTGCCGCTCTTTTGGGATTGATATGGTGGAATGCCCCATTCCCGTGGTGCCCGCAGCACATTACCAATGCGGTGGCGTTGACACGGATTTGGAGGGACGTACCTCCATACCCGGGCTTTTTGCCATTGGAGAGGTGGCGCATACCGGTTTGCATGGAGCCAACCGCCTGGCCTCCAACTCCCTGCTTGAAGGCTTGGTTTTCGGCCACCGCGCCGCCCAAGCCGCTGCCCAAAAACTCAAAGAGACACCCCTCCCTTTTGAAGACATTGCGCCGTGGATATATAAAGGCCAAGCAGACAGCTTTGAAGGGGTGTTGGTGCGCCAAAACTGGGAGGACATTCGCCGCCTCATGTGGAATTTGGTGGGCATTGTCCGCAGCAACAAGCGCCTCTGGTTGGCCCAACACAGGTTGGCGCTTTTGCGCGAAGAGATACGTGCCTTTTATGGTGAATATGTGGTGACGCGCGATATGTTGGAGTTGCGGAATATTGCGGATGTGGCCCATTTAATTGTGGAGTGCGCGCTTGCACGCAAAGAGAGCCGCGGCTTGCATATGAGCCTGGACTGGCCCGACACAGCCTCCACACCTCAACCTGACACCTTTATACAAAGGGAGCCATAGGGAGCCATGAGCCACCCAGCACCCGAAGCCTTTCCAGACATGCCCATGGGCCCCCGCCAAGCCCCAACCCGGCGGCCTGTGCCCTGGGTATGCTATGGCTATATAGCCGTATGCATAGCCTTGTTTGTGCTGGGCACTTTTTCAGGGCTCCACCAAAACTGGGGCTTTTTTTTTGGCTTATATGCCCCGGCCGTCAAATATGGTGAGTGGTGGCGCATTTTGAGCTGCCACTTCCTGCACGGCAATGTTTTGCACCTGGCCTTCAACATGTGGGTGGCCTATGGCCTGGGCCGCGGCCTCGAGGCAAGCATTGGCCATGGGCTTTTTGCGTGGGCCTCTGTGCTGGGCGCTTTGGGAACTGCCCTCTCCTGCCTGTTATTCAGCCCGGAAGCCTACATGGTGGGGGCTTCGGGCGTTATTATTTCCTGGGCAGGCGTTATGCTGCCTCTGGCTACACGCCATGCACGCAAAGGCTTGCTTATTTGGTTTGCCCAAATTGCCATTTTGAGTTTGTTGCCAGGCATCAGCCTCCCAGGCCACGCCGGCGGCGCAGCTGCAGGCCTCGTGTGCGGCCTGGCCTTGCGCCTCTCCTTGAGAGGCCGCCGCGCTTGGCTGTTTGTGGCCACCGCCGCCATTGCCCTGCTATGCGCCTGGGCCGCACAACGCGGCCCTGCACTCCCCCCTTCGGTTTTTAGCCTCTAGGCTGCTTTAAAGCCAACTGAAGGCTTGGCTTTTGAGGGGCTGTTGAAGAACGCTGTTTTGCAAGCTCAACACATGCCTTTCCAAAAAAAAGCCCCGCACGAGGCGGGGCTTTGTTTGAAAGTTCTGTGGCAAAAAAGCTATGACTTGGGTGTCCCTTCGCAGCTCTTATTGGTGCTTTCAATAAGCGGCGCTTTGCACTTATCCTTGTCGTCCAAGCACTCTTGGGCATCATCTAGTATTTTGCCCTCACATGTTATTTCAACTGGAGGAGTATCGCTGCTAGCAGGGGGAATGTCTTTGCAACCCACAGCCTTAAACTCAGCATCGTAGTCAACCATCTTGCCTTCTTGGTTGATCACGCACTCGCAATACCAGCAGCTCTTGCCTTTGCAAGCTTCCTTGGACGCATCTATTCTAACGTCACCGGCTTTCTCACAATCATCTTTTCCGCAGCCAACCATCATCATTGCCATGGCCGCAGCCAACATCATCAACAGTTTCTTCATATGGTGTTTGCTCCTCAAGAAAAACTTCTAGCCCATAAGGCCGACTTTTGCCGGTCTCATGTAGTCCTCTACATCTAGTCTCATTTTTTTGAGAGTCAAGAGAAGGTTCTGCGCGGACACTTCATTTTCAGGCCCATAAACAGCATAATACTTTAAAAACTCAGATGAAATTTAATGTGAGAATTTTTCAATCCCCTTTGAAAATACAAGAGAAATTCTGAATTTTAGCGCCTTGCTGAAAGACACTGTCCATGGGGGTGAACTCGGGAAAACGCTCATCATTTTGGGCTTGTTTGGCCCCAAAGCCTCTTTCGTCATGCTGAGCTTTTCTCGTGTTTTGTGCGACGAAACCTACTTTTTTTCACATCAGGAAAAACCTTTTTGAAAATGAAGCGATTATTAGATATGATGCTAGAATCTATGCATTATTCTTTTTATTCTAATCCAATGAAGACCCTAAAAAGCAAAGCGAGGAGGTGTTGAAAACCAAAATAAAGTGAAGGAATGGCTCTCAGCAAAGCTGAAGCGCGAAAAAAATTTCACTTTAGAAGAAACTTTTTGGAAGCTGAAACGCCCATAAGCTGTGAGCTCAAAACCACATTTAATGCTTTGTGTTCTAGTCCAATGAAAAACAATGAACAGGAAGAAAAGAAAGGTATTGAAAACACAAAATGAAGTGAAGGAATGGCTCTCAGCAAAGCTGAGTTTTCGAAGAGACATTGTTCGCAAAACAAAGCAAAGCCTCAAGAAATGGGCTTAAAACCCAAAAGCTATAAGCAAATAACAAAACAGCAAAGCTACAAAAAAAAACAAACATAAAACAAAGCGGTGAGAAAGCAGATGCACAACAAAGCGGTGAAGAAACACATGCAGAACCCCCCAAAAAGCGTGGATGAAATGAGTGCAGAACACAACAGGAGCGTGGATGAAATGGTCGCAAAACACAACAGGAGAGCGGATGAAATGGGTGCAAAACAAAACAGGAGTGTGGATGAAATGGGTGCAGAAAAAAGGAAATTCCAGGAAAAGGCCTTGAAAAGAGGCTTTGTTTTTTATGCTTTGTCGATGGTTTTGGCCCTGGCATTTGGGGCCTGCGGACCTGCTGAGAACAAGGACGACGATGAGAACAACATGCTCATTGAAGCAGAACTCCGGGTGGATGTGGAAAGCCTTCATTTTGCTTTGGAAGCCAACCAAACAAAAACATTAAATATTTTCTCCAACACGGATTGGAGCCTCAGCACAAACGGTGCAGATTGGCTCAGTGTGGCGCCAAGCTCCGGCAAAGGCAACGCCACGGTGGAGGTGAAGGTGTTGGTCGCAAACACCGACACCGCCCTTCGCTCTGCCGACCTGGAGATAACCGCAGGAAAACTCCAAAAAACCGTGCTGATAACACAGGCGGCAACAGAGCCCATGCTCAGTGTGAGCAGCACCAGCCTGGATTTTGATGCAGAAGCAGGCAGTGAAACTTTTATGCTGCAATCCAACACCGCATGGAGCGCAAGCTGCAGTGAAACCTGGTGCACTGTGGATATGCCTTCCGGCAGTGGCAACAGAACGGTGACGGTGAGCGTGTCGGCAAACGGCAGCACGGATGACCGCTATGCCACGGTGGAGATAACAGCCGGCCTTGCAGAGCCTGTGACAGTGAGCATTATGCAGCGCGCCTTTAACTCGGAGCTCAGTGTGAATCCGGCCCAAATTGTGCTCACTTCGGGAGCAGCCGCTTCAAGAGAGTTCAATGTCATTTCCAACACAAGCTGGATAGCAAGCTGCTCACGCGATTGGTGCCGTGTGGAACCTACATCCGGCAGCAACAATGGCAGGGTGACGGTGACGCTGACACAAAATAACGGCACCACCCCCCGCTATGCGGATGTGAGCGTCACCGCAACAACAGACAGCACCAACATAAAAACAGTGAGCATAACGCAGCCCCCCATCATGCCCACCATCACCAGCTTCACCCCCACCCAGACGGGCTATGGCGCAGAAATGCTTATTTCGGGCAGCAACTTCAGCGACGTCAGGGCCGCAAATGTGGTGAGGTTGGGCGAAGTTGAAGTCCCTGCCGCCAATATTGACTCCGTGTCGCCCACCGCCATCCGGCTGACCGTGCCTTCAAGCAGCCTCTGCAGAGTCAACGCCGTCAGCCGCTGCACCGGCCGCGTGCAGGTGACGGTGGATGGCAACAAAACCGTCACCTCCACGAGCAACTTCACCTATGTGCTGACCGGAACGGTGAGCACACTTGCCGGCAATGGCACAGTAGGTTCTGCTGAAGGCACGGGCAGTGCTGCGCGGTTTAATGGGCCTTCTGGCATTGCCATAGACCCAACATATGGCGTTCTCTATGTAGCGGATACCCATAACCACCGCATTCGCTTGGTGACACCAGGCGGCGAGGTTAGAGCTCTTACCGCTGGACACTCTTATCCTCGTGGTGTCGCAATGACAGCACCGGACGCTCTCTATGTGGCGAACAGCGGCCATAACCGCATCCACAGGCACGTACCATCATATGCTTCCTGCCAATACATACCGTTCATAGCACACTGCCCATTGCTCTCCGTCTCCATCATCGCCGGCAGCACCACGGAAGGCTTTGCCGATGCCACGGGGACCAGTGCACTGTTTGCTCAGCCTTACGACATTGCAAGAGATTCTTCCGGCAACCTTTATGTGGCGGACACCCACAACCACTGCATTCGCAGAATTTCAACGTCCAACGTGGTCACCACACTTGCCGGCAACTGCAGGAATGCAGGTTTTGCCGACGGAACGGGAAGCGCTGCGCGGTTTTCTTATCCTCAAGGCATCACCGTCGACGCATCAGGCAACCTTTATGTGACGGATCCTGGCAACCAGCGCATTCGCAGGGTGGTCATATCCACAGGAGCGGTCACCACCCTGGCCGGCGGTACAGCAGGCTTTGCCGACGGAACGGGGACTGCCGCACGGTTTTCTAATCCTGTCGGTATCACCAGAGACTCCGCGGGCAACCTCTATGTGACGGATGCTAACAACAACCGCATCCGCAGAATAACACCAGCCGGAGTGGTCACCACCATTGCCGGCACCAACACAAGAGGTTTTGTCAACGGCGCTGGGAGCCTTGCGCAGTTTTATTATCCTTGGGGCATTGCCATAGACGCTGCAGCCAACAATCTCTATGTGGCGGATTATTCTAACAGCAGCATCCGCAGAATAGTGCTTGAAAAATAGGCCAAGCCTGAGGCCTTGTTGAGCTGCTCCAACGCCGAGCTTGCTCAAGCAGGAGGCCTTTCAACACGGTGCAGCAAAGCCTGAAAAAGCCCCTGCCTCTTCGAGAGGCGGGGGCTTTGGGTTATGCGCAGCACATGCGAGGCAACTCAGTGGGGTGAAAGGCTGCAAGCCACTTCGGCCCAAAGTTGCAGTATGGCGCCTATGCCTGCGGCGGTGGGGTGCAAACCATCGCGCAGTTGAGAGGTGTTGAGTTCAAAATGACTATATAAATTCGGCCCGGCGGGAAGGGCATATTGCGCTGTCAGCCTGTCAATAACGGCATTGAGGGCTTGGATGCGGCTTGCCGGCAAAGCCGTGGCATAGGGGATGCGGGCGAGGATGGGTTGTTTGCCGTTGTTTATCAGCATATTTAAAATGCCCACGAGGTTTTGCTCAAAGCGCTGCGCGTCGGACTCATTGGTGCCAATGCCTATGGCCCAAAAGTGTATGCCTGGGTTATCGGCAATGGTTTGTGGGAGCCTTGCCAGCAACCCCGTCGAGTTATCCCCACCAATGCCAAAGTTGAGCATGCTTGGAAAACGCGTCGCCCTGCATGCATTTACTCTTTCATTAAAGGTTGGCCCCCCCTGAGCATCCCTCCAAAACGTATCCGCCGTAATGCTGTCACCTATAAAAGCCCATGTATCACAAGCAACACCCGCCTGGCATTGCCCCAAGTCATAAATATCCACCTCATCAATGGCGGAATGTCCACCGTTGATGTGAAGGCGGATCCACCCTATGTTTTGGCCCTCTATTTTATGCGCGCGCGCGGCCCACGGGTTGTTGGCCACATGGGCCACTTCTAGCCAGGTACCATCGCTTCCATTCACAGAGTTGGATGAAACTTGGATTTGATATTGGCTGGGAGCGCCATATTGGGTCTCATTATAGCTATAGTTTGCGCTGCTCATCCATTGAAACAAAAGCTGAGAGGCAGGTTGTGGCAACTTAAATGTTATATAGCTATTCAAAGGCAAAGAGCGGACCCAAACACGACCTCTGTTGTCAAACAACCGGGCATAATCCTCATTGTTAAAACCTGGAATATTTAAAACCGTTGCAGCGAGTCGAACAACCGGCGCAATCAGCATGTTCGGATCCGGCTCAGGGTCCGGGTCTGGGTCCGGGTCTGGGTCCGGGTCCGGGTCTGGGTCCGGGTCCGGGTCTGGGTCCGGGTCTGAGCCACACAAACCATAATAACCTTCTGAGGATTGTTTATAGTTGTATATAAGGTTTCTGAGGTTGCCCCCATCGCTGAGTGGATGGGTTTGGTCTGCGGCCCCTGCGCCAAAGGCCACCAAAACGCCTCCCAGGGAAACAATATCATCCATATGTGTTAGGAAATAATTGGCCCGGTTATCTCTATATCTCTGGTTTTGGTTGGGGAGGCCTGGGTTTCCCACAGGAAGTTGCCACCACACCAAAGGCAAGCCCACAATCTGCTTCAGCTGTGTGGCCCATTGGAAGTGTTGAGAAAAATTCGGCAAAGTCTGGTTGTTCTCATCCCACCAGCGACAGATGGCCACGGGGTTTCCGCCACACTCCTGGGGGCGGTGAATGCGATAATAATCCGCATCCCTGTCCAAAGCCTCAAGAACCAAAAAATCCGCCTCGTCAGCCCCCAAGGCTTTCAAATAATTCCCCACCAGCGTTGCCTGGGCATGGATGTTGAGGTTGCTGTTGCTGTTAATATTCACATCAATACCCGTGGCCCAGGCTGAGGCATGCAACCCCACCCGGGCATGGGGGGCATATATTCTCACCATGTGAATGAGACATTTTGAAAAACCGGCAAAATTATTCTCAAAATTCCCACAATCCGTCGGGTTGGCCGCTTGAACTGTGGCCGGAAGGTTGTGGGGGGACTGTGCATTGCGGTGTTGGGCATAGCCCCACAGGTCAGGCTCCACATGCAAAAGCACCTTGCGCTGCCCTATTTGTTGGAGCATGAAACGAAAGTCGTTGAAATACCTTCTTAAAAAGGAAAGCTCTTGGGCTGAGGTGAGTTGGGATTCTCCATAGGGAGAGGTTTGCGCAAAAGTATAATAGCTGATCATCGGAATCTGCCCGGCACTTTGGGTTTTATTCAAAAAATCCCTTAAATATTGACCGGGTGGCTGCTGATCTGACTGCCAACACCCCCACCAGCTGCAGCCCCCTGCACTGTTTGCGCAAGAGCGGCCTCGGGCCGTACATTGTGAGGCACAAGACGCGCATGGGGTTTCAGAATCAAAAAGAGCATCTGCCAGATATAAATATCTAACCTCTAACAATTGAGGGTTTTGTTGAAAAAAGAGATCATCCGCCATGGCGCCCACCATCACCCTGTCTTTTCCAAAATGCTCTAAAAAACTTTTTTCCAAACAAACTTCAGAAGAAGCAGAAACCATTAATAAAATTTCTTTTTCCCAAGAAGCAGAAACACCCCCCGCACGGGCAATACCCGCTCCCATAAAACAAATTAAATTTATGATAACAAATTTTTTGATCAGAGCCATCTGGACCTCCCAAATCCAAATCTAACATCCAGGGTATGGAGCACTATTTTTTAAGCATCAAAATTATACATTGCTGTTATTTAAGAATCTCATCCATGTGTTTGAGAATTCTTGAAGCGCACGCAATTGAATTTTGTTCATACGGACTTGCCAACGTAGGCACTCTAGTTCTAAAAGTGCTTTAGAAGCTTCTAAACCTTCTGTCAACAAAACACAAGCAACAACCAAAGGCGCTCTGCCAATTCCATGCTGACAATGCACCAATGTGTGACAATGTCGCTTTGTTTGTTCTAAAACCCAAAGCACAATTTGAAGCAGCTCTTCCTGGGTGTGAGCTTTTCTGTCAGAGATAGGAAAGCGGCGAAAATGGAGCTGTGGATAGGTGGATATAAAAGAAGGTTGAGCATGCTCTGCTCTCAAATCAGCAATGGCTCGGATGCCTTGTCTATATAAGGCAGTTAATTGCTTTGGGTTATATGCCCCACCCAGCCACAAAAATGGCCGAATGGGGTTGATGTTGGGTTGGGCTTGCAGTTTCAGCCACATGGCATAGCCGCGCTTTGCCAAAATTTTCCAAAAATAATTGGGTTTTGTCTGCAGCTCAGCGTGCATTTAGGTGGATTTTCCTCGAGGCTTAAACCTTGGGGCCAACAATAAAAATGCCGGAAATATCAACAAAACAATAATTAAATTGATGAAGAGGCCCAAAATGGATAACATTCCCAAAGAGTTCAACCCCGGGTGTTTGGCTAACATTAAAGCAACAAAACCTACAATGCTTGTCATCAACCCGCCAAAAATGGCTTTTCCTGTCTCAAAATAGGCTGTTGAAAATTTCTCTCCCGGCTCATTTAACCGTGAAACAAAATGAACACCTGCATCAACGGTGCAACCAATAATGGTGGGCAAAACCAAAATATTTAAATAATTAAATTTTATTCCAAAAACAGACATGAATGCAATCAAACAAAACACAGAGGCCAAAGAGGGAATAAGGCACAAAAGGGACTCTTTCAGTCCTCCCAAAGAAAGCCACATGGCCAAGGTGACAGCCAAAATGGCTCCAAGCAAGACGAAAGGGCCTTCTTTGGAAACCATGTCTAAAATATCCCCTAAAATTAAGGGCTCGCCGGCAGCTGAAATGTGCTCACCCGAAGGCAACTCCAAACCTCTGACTTCTTTTGAAAAATTCTGTATACCTTTGCCGTCGGAAAAACTAATGGATTGATAGATGAGCACATGTGTTCCGCCCGTTTTTCCAGAAAATTGCTGACGGATGGAGTTGGGCAGCTCTTCCAGCGTGAAGGGTTTTGCATGCAACTGTTTTTGTTCAAACGGCAAAGGGGTGGACACCTCCACATTTTCAAAAAAATCAACCATTTTCTGAAGGATGGCATATTTCTCCGCTTGCTCTTCAGGAAGCAACTCAGAAATGGCTCCAACAAAGTCTATACCTGAATCAGCGCCCTTCGCTTCTTTTCTTTCTTTGAGGGTGCGAACCACAGCTTGTTCATCTTCTGAAGAGTTTGTGAGGACAACCACAGGTGTCTGTGAATATCCTATTATTTTGTTCACTTCTTTATCTAACACAAATGAAGGGAGGTTTTGATCTTCCAATGAAGAAAAGTCATAATCAAAACTTAAATCCTTCAAGAAAAATAAACTTCCCACACACAGCAATATAAAAAAGACACTCCAATAGGGGCTTGATATTTCTAGCCAACGGAAACGCGCTTCTCGGGTTGAATTTTCCACTTGTTTTTCATGCTTCAGCCTTGGCCCCTTCCAGCCTAGCTTTTTTAAAATGCTCAAAAATGCCGGAAGAAAAACCAAATAGGAAATAACCAACAAGAGCATTCCAAAAGCCGCGATGACGCCAAATTCATGAAAAGCCCGAAACTCGCTAAACCCCAAAGAAAGAAATGTGAGTGCGGCAACAAATGCAGCAATTAAAGCAGAGCCACCCGTGTGGCAAAATGTTTCAAAAATAGAATCCTCCCAGTTGCCTCCCTGGTTGTTGAACGAAAAAAACCTCGTCAACAAATGGATTCCATGCTCAATCCCTAAACCCCCCAAAATGGCTCCCAAAAAGCCTGTCAACAAATTCACTTGCCCATAGGTTAAACCAACCAAACCATATATGAAAACAAGCCCTATGCCCAAAGGCGCAAAAACAATGGCAACCGCCCACAAGCTTCGAAAATAATAAACAAGGTAGAGGAGCAAAATCACAGCTGCAATGCCGGATGTCAGCCCAATATCCCTGGCTATTTGGTCTTGTTGGTCTATCTTCTTTTTATGGCTTCCCGTATATGTCACGCGAAAGTCAGCGCCATATTGACTCAAATCCAAAGTGTTAACTGTTTTTTCCACTTCTTCTAAAATGTGCTTTGCAAACCCAAGGTTTGCGCTGAAACCTTTAGGCTTCACTAAAACAGCTATTTTCTTTGCTTCTTTGTCCAAATAATAATCATCCAGACCCTGAGCTGTGTTGAGTTGCTTCGCAAACCTTTCAACGCCTAAGTTTTTGTATTTTTCAAAAATATCTGAAAAATCCAAAGCAGGTTCAATGTCTGAAATGTCTGAAGGTTCTGCCTTTTCAGTCTCGTCAATTTCAATGAGAAAGGGGTTTTCTTTTTTGACTTTTTCTCTTTTGTGGCTTTCTAAACGCCTCAAAATCTCCGTGAGATCTTCCTTTTGAAGATAATAGAGCGCATGCTCCGAAAAGAAACGCGCCGGTCTTTGGTGGTCCACAAAAGAAACATCCGGAAGCTTTTCAAGCAGCGGTACCAAGTCTTCAGAAAATTGAATGAGTTTGTCAGAAGTCGCGCCTTCACCCAAAACCACAACCCACCCCATTCCCCCAAACTCTTTTTCCAATTGCTTTAAGTCCTGAACACTCTGAAAAGAAGGAGGCAACAACTCAACCAAGTTTGCACTTAAACTGAGACGATAGGCAGCAAAACCACCCAAAATACTCAAAACAAGCGCAAGAGACAAAAACAACCAGGGCCTTCTAAAGCTTAGCTTTGCAAGTTTGCCTAATTGCTCATTTAAAAACTTCATCCAACGAGGTGCCGCCAAAACACACTCCTCAGCAAGAGTAGATATATTAAAAATTAAAACAAAAACTTAAATAGCTCAGCTGAGGAAAACTAAACACAACCTGAAGAACACTCCGTCGTGGGTTGCGTCGTGGGTTGACGCGGCACAAAAACATAATTCTTCTGCGTTGGGAGATTCCATGACAAAAATACAAGCAACCGAACCAACCACCATGCAAACAAATAACTCGCATTGGGCAACAACAATATTAAATAAAGACCAAAAGCATTCAACGCCGCACTCATGGCACTGGTAAATATATATCTGTTGAGTTGAGCAACCAGAAAATCCTTGCTCCTGAATACAATCCAGCGGTTGAGGCTGAAATTCACGGCCGCGCCGAAGCAGCAACCCATGGCGGTTGCCCAGACGGGGTTGAAAGCCAATAGCTCCACGGCCCCAAATACGGAGAAAAAATCCACAGCGGTTGCAATGGCTGCCGTCACTGTGCCCCAAATATACCAATGGGGAAAGTTTTTCTTCGACAGAAAAGCGGACTTGGGCGCTAAAGCCAAAAGCAGATCTCTCAACCGTGTAATGGCTGTTATGTTGCTGAAAATAGCTACGAAAATAATTCCAGCAATGGCCAACATGTGTGGAGGCCTGGCCAAGTCAGGGTTATAAATAGCTTCCAATACGGGGGCTAAGGCGACGCCTCCTCCTAAAAACAATACGCGCTCAAGCCGCTGCATGACGCCTCCCCTTAACTCAACGCCCAAACCCTCTCCTTTGGCGCGCACATAAGGCACCAAACTCGTTCCAAGCAAAGCTGCCAAAACAGGAAAAAGCACCCACGTGTCCCGGTAATACCAGGCCAACCCTACCAGAAAAGCCCCGTCAACATATCGGTCTAAAATGCTGTCCAACACAGCCCCCTCCAGGCTGGCTGTCTTTCGCATTCTTGCCAAACGCCCATCCAAAGTATCCAAAATTCCCGCAAACAAAAAAAGCCACCCGCCCAAAGCAAAACGACCCGCCGCAACAGCAACACCACTGCCCATGCCTATCAGCGCGGACAAAGTGGTTATGGCATTGGCCGGCAAGCCCGAGCGCAGCACCAACCAACTCAAAGGGTAAATAACCCAAAAGAAATAGTGTCTCAAAAACATGCCTACCAACACGGAGGCTCCCCGTTTTTCTGTTTCTGAGTCTTTGAGGATGCCGACAAAAAGGCAACGTATGGAAAAAACAACAAGCCCTATAATAAAATATGCCGCAGCTAATACGGCAGGCGCCAGCGCTGTCCATATCCTCGCATCTTGGCTTAAATCTCCGCTAAGCCACGCCATAAATGTCTGCCACATATGGGTTCTCCTCTTCCTCTATGCTTCCTCTTCAAATGCCTCAACACCCAAGGCTTGCCCCCCCTTGGCAACCCCCAAAGGGGAAGGCTTGGGGAGCTTCTTCTCTTCAAAATGCTTCAATGCAACAAGCCCGGGCGCCTCTGCATAAAGGAAGAGACTAACTTCACCCCATACCAACCTAAAACACCTGCAACCACTCCAGCCAAAACATCTAAAATGTAATGATGAGACAGGTATACAGCGCTAAAGCCCACGGAAATGGCAAATAAACCACAAATAAGGCGCCAACTCCATCCCCTTTCCCAAACAGCCAAAGTTGCCAATATGGGGTATGCCATATGCAAAGAAGGCATCGCTCCAAAAACATTGGGAGAGCGCGAATAAAACTGCTCAAAATAGGAAATGCCTAAAAGCAAGTCAAAACGCGCTGCCCCAGCAGCACTCCCCGGAACGGACAATTGGGCGGGGCCTGGGCCATATTCTAAAATGTACCAAGGAGGAGCCAGGGGAAAAACAACATATGTAATAACTCCTATGGTGTTCGTCAGCAAAAATGCCCATGCCAAAAGCTCAGCACGAGGACGGGTTTTCCAAAGCAGGACAATGAATATGGTAAAAAAAGCCGGTAAGTATGCCATATAGCAGAATCCGCAAAACAAATCCAATGCGGCAGAAGAATGCTTTAAGAAAAATTCAGGCCAAATGGTTTGTTTGTCGCCAAGCATGGCTGGAAACCAGCTTTGCTCTAAGCGCCAAAAATCTCCCGTGTGGATGGGGCCACGCAATGCCTCAATAAAATAACGCTGGGTATCAAACAGCATGCCAGAAAGCCACAGCGCAAAAGCGGAGCGCATGAAGTGGCGCCATTTGGCCGGGAGAAAGGCTGTGGCAAACAGCAATGCATCTGCGGCCACATGCTCCCAGCGCAAATCTCCTATGCTCCAGAGACAAACAAAATGGCCAAGCGCAATGGAGGCGATGAAATAGGGGAGCATGGTTAAGGAATGGGCAGATCATCCCCATAATAATCTAACCCCAAATGGGTAATGGGGAGCTCGCCAGCAATGGCCCGCAAGGTGTTTTTGAGCTTTGTTTGCTGAATAAAGAGATCGTTCTCCACGGGCAATCCCTTCTTCGCCATGGGCGTCTTAAAGAAAAAGCTCATCCACTCCTGAATGCCTTTCCACCCCATCCGGTGCGCCAAATTCAACAACAATGCAATATCCAAAACCAGGGGAGCGGCCAAAATGGAGTCCCTGCACAAAAAGTTGACTTTAATCTGCATGGGGTAGCCCAACCACCCAAAAATGTCGATGTTGTCCCATCCCTCCTTCGCATCACCGCGCGGAGGATAATAGTGGATGGAAACTTTATGGTGCACCTCACCATAAAGCTTTGGATAAAGCTCCGGTTGCAAAATGGACTGCAACACCCCCGCCTTCGTCACCTCTTTGGCCTTAAACGCAGCCGGATCATCCAATACTTCGCCATCCCGGTTGCCTAAAATATTCGTGCTGAACCAGCCATTCAACCCCAATAACCTCGCCTTCAACGCAGGGGCAATAACCGTCTTCATCATCGTCTGCCCACTCTTTAAGTCCCTGCCCGCAATGGGCAACCCACGCTCCCGCGCAAGCTCTTGCAAACTCTCTAAGTTGACACTGTTGTTGGGCGTCGCATTCGCCACGGGAATGCCTTCTTGCAGCGCGGCATAGGCATAAAGCAAGGTGGGGTTAATGTCCTCATGGTTGGCATCCAAAGCCTTCTCCAGAGAGGCCAGTGTTAAGAGGTTCTCCGAAGGTGGATGGTAGGTTTCTACACTCATGCAAATAACCATGACGGCATTGTCCGCTTTGAGCTCCTTTTTGAAGTCAGCCATGTCTTGACGCAAAGCTTCAATGCTTTCTCTGTGGTGGCGCGTCTTTTTGATGTGGTTTGCTTCAATGCGGCGCACCATGTCAGGGTTGTGTACGCCAGCCTTGGGCTTTATGTGCGAAAGCTCCGCGCGCACTTTGCCCATGTCCGCCTCGGATAATACTCCAGAGCGCTGCATCACCTCCGCCGCGTTTTCCCCGCGAATGTCCCATGCGCCAAAAACAAGGTTGGACACATCTGCCAGCGGCACCAGCTCCTTTATGCATACGGTGCGCTCATCCGTGCGCTTGCCCAAACGTACAGTCCCCATTTGCGTCACAGAGCCAATGGGTTCGCCTGCTCCTTTTTTGAGCAGCTCAACACCCGCCATAAATGTGGTAGAAACCGCTCCCAACCCAGGCGTCAAAACAGCCAATCGACCTTCCGCAGGCTGCAATTGTTTTTTATTTTCCATACTCATCTTCTTGTCTAAACAGCTAAGGCATCCCCAGAAAACACCGTCAGAAAACACCGTCAGGAAACGCTGGCAGAAAACACCGGCGGAAAACACCGGCGGAAAACACCGGTGGAAAACACCGGCAGAAAACACTGTCCGCGCACCGTCCGCAACCACGCACTGTCTGCAACCACGCTCAGCAACCCCGAGCAACCCCCGCCCGAAAATACTGCCCGAAAACACCGCCAGAAAGCTGGCAGCCGCCACTGGCAGCGGCTTCTCCCGCCTCCGCATCAGCAAGAGGTTAACTACACCCTCCGGAAAAGAAGTCAATCAACCTCAACAAACAAAACGCAAACGCCGAAAACTCACTTGCAATCTGAACTTGAATGTTGCCAAAAACACATATGAGCTTATACCGTTCGCATACCTCTACGCATGGCCGAAACATGGCCGGCGCTCGCGCCCTCTGGAGAGCAACCGGCGTCAAAGAGTCTGACTTTGGAAAACCCATTGTTGCCATCGTCAACTCCTTCTCCCAGTTTGTCCCCGGACATGTGCACCTGAAGGAAGTGGGGGCATGGGTGGCCAAAGAAATTGAAGCCCACGGCGCCATTGCCAGAGAGTTCCATTGCATCGCCATTGACGACGGCATTGCCATGGGGCACAGCGGCATGCTCTATTCGCTGCCCTCGCGCGAGTTAATTGCCGACAGCGTGGAATATGTCGCCAACGCACACTGCGTGGATGCGCTCGTCTGCATCTCCAATTGCGACAAAATTACGCCCGGCATGTTGATGGCGGCCATGCGCCTCAACATTCCCGCTGTTTTTGTCTCCGGGGGCCCCATGGAGGCGGGGAAGTGGAAAAAACAGCGCGTGGACTTAATTGATGCGATGATCCACGCAGGCGACACCCACGTTGACGAGCTGGATATTTTGCAGCTTGAGCAAAGCGCCTGCCCCTCCTGCGGCTCCTGCGCCGGCATGTTTACGGCCAACTCTATGAATTGCCTGGCCGAGGCACTGGGGCTGGCTTTGCCTGGCAACGGCTCCCTGCTGGCCACCCATGCACAGCGCAAGGCCCTCTTCCTCGAGGCGGGCCGCCGCATTGTTGCGCTTGCGCGCCGCGCCTATGAGCAGGACGACCCCCTTGCCCTCCCCCGCGGCATTGCCACCAAAGCCGCCTTTGAAAATGCCATGCGCCTCGATATTGCCATGGGCGGCTCCACCAACACCGTGCTGCACCTTTTGGCCATAGCCCAGGAAGCCGAAGTGGACTTCCACATGGCGGATATTGACAGACTCTCCCGGTGTACACCTCATATTTGCAAGGTGTCCCCCTCCTCCGCTGAATATTATATGGAGGATGTACACCGGGCAGGAGGAGTTATGGCCATTTTGGGAGAGCTGGAGCGCCAGGGGATGATCCATGGACAATGCCCCACCGTCTATGCCCCCACCCTGTTAGAAGCCCTCAATGCCTGGGACATTGCCCGCCCTACGGCTACGGCTGAAGCCAGAGAGCGCTATGCCGCCGCGCCCAGCGGGCTGCTCTTCCCGCCTCCCTTCACCTGTGAGAAACGCTTTGAGCAGCTCGACCTGAACAGGGCCCAAGGGTGCATAAGAGACGTGGCGCACGCCCATTCAAAGGACGGCGGCCTGGCCGTGCTGTTTGGCAACCTGGCCCCCGAGGGCTGCATCGTCAAAACGGCGGGCGTTGACAGCAGCATTCTGTGTTTTGAGGGGCCCGCCCGCGTATTTGAAAGCCAGGAGGCGGCCGTTGAGGCCATTTTGGGCGACAAAATAAAGCCCGGTGAGGTTGTGCTGGTGCGCTATGAGGGCCCCAAGGGCGGGCCGGGCATGCAGGAGATGCTCTATCCAACCAGCTATTTAAAGTCCAAAGGGCTGGGCAAGCAGTGCGCCTTGTTAACCGACGGGCGTTTCTCCGGGGGGACTTCAGGGCTTTCTGTGGGCCACATTTCTCCCGAAGCGGCCGAGGGCGGAAACCTCGCGCTGGTAGAAGAGGGCGACCGCATTCGCCTGGACATTCCAGGGCGCAGCATTGCCTTGTTGGTTTCAGAGGAGCTGTTGAAAAAGCGGCGCCAAGCCATGCTCGCCTCACCCCGCCCCTTTGAGCCGCGTGCACGTATACGCCCTCTGAGTTCCGCCCTCAAAGCTTATGCCGCCCTCACCACCTCCGCCAGCAGAGGAGCCGTGAGGGATGTTCATCAGCTGGAGAAAAAACCATAAAGGCAGCTTTGGTTTTGAAGGGGCCCCTCAAAGCTCCCACGCTTTTATTTCTGTGCATATGTCTTCCGGCAGAGGGGCTTCAAACAGCATGTTGCGCTTTGTCCGGGGGTGCTCAAAGGCTATTTTCCATGCATGCAGGGCCTGACGCTCCATGTGCAGGGCCTTGTTTTTTTGGCTGCCGCCATAGAGTTTGTCTCCAAGCAGAGGAAAGCCCGCTTCGGACATGTGTACACGGATTTGGTGCGTGCGACCGGTTTCCAAACAAAGCTCCACCTGGCAAAGTTTGCTATATTGGCAGAGGACACGGAAGTGTGTCACCGCCTCCCTGCCCTTCTTCACACGGCTTGTAAATTTGAGCCTGTTGTGGGGGCTTCGTCCATGGAGCGTGCGAAAGCTCCCCTCCAGAGGAGGCCGCCCCCAAGCCAAAGCAAAATAGGTTTTTTTTATAACGCGGTTGGCAAAGGCCCTCTGCAAAGCAGCCAGGGTGGACTCATTTTTCGCCACCAACAAAACGCCAGAAGTCTCTTTGTCCAAACGGTGTACAATGCCCAAACGCAGTGCTTCACCCCGTGCTCCAACCACGTCTCCAGCCACATGTCCAGCCATGTCTCCAACCACGTCTCCAGCCACAGGTGGCTCGTTTTGCATATGTTGCAATAAAGCATTGGCCAAAGTCCCCCGGGGGTTTCCTGCGCCGGGGTGCACCACCATTCCGGCGGCTTTGTCCACCACCCACAAGTCCTCATCCTCAAACAAAAGCTTAAAAGGAAGTGCCTCCGGCAAAAGCCCCACGGGAGAAGGAGGAGGAATGCTCAGCTGCACACATTGCCCTGTGCGAAGGCGTTTGGCTGCTGACAACTGTGCGCCGTCCACCGTTATTTGGCCGCCAGCAATCCACCGCTGCAGGCGGGAGCGGCTGAATTGAGGAAAAGCTTTGGCGAGGAATGCATCAAGCCGCCGCCCTTCATCCGCGGCATGTACAACGAGAGGTGGAAGGGAGAGGGAGGCTATGGTTTTCACCACATGTTGGATTTGATGCGCTCCATGGGCTTCACCATGACATCCACAATGGCCCTGTCAAAATAGTTGGTATTTTGATAAATTTCGGCAGAGACGCGGTTTTTATAGTGCTCACGCCCCTCCGTCAGCTCGTCGCGCAAGTGCTCAAACAAGTTGTCTTGCTCAACGCCTTTAATAATTTTCTGCCGGTTATAAGCAACAATGTCTGAAACAACATGGCGCGCGCAACGCATGGCGCGAATTTTCTCTTCATCCGTCATATTCTTATTTTGCACCCAAGTGGAAACAAAGGTCAACTTTTGGCCTGTTGCATTCTGTCTAAATAGCTTTGGGAAACCAACTGCACATCCAAGCCCAACTCTCTGGCAACACTTTTTAAATACCCGCGCAAATAGACAGTTGCAGGCAACCTGTCATATTGCTCGCCTTCAATGTTCTGCAAATGGTGCTGCGCGACACGCGTTACATCGGCCAACTCCCCCAAAGTCATCCCGTGGAAGCAGCGAATTTCCTCCAAAAGAGGGCCTGAATATTCATGCGCCTTGGACACAAACTCCGGCGCTATACGCTGAATGCGCGGCTCCCGTGGTTTAGGCTTCGCGTTGAAGCAAAAACGCGGCCTCAGTTGAAAAGAAGGCACCTCTCTGGTTTCAAGCTGCTCTTGCATTTCCTCACCTTCACCTTCTTCAAGCAACTCTGCTTCGGGCAGTTGGCTTTCATCCACCACCTCTTCATCCATTAACGCTATATATGCCCCTTCCTTGAGCAAATCTGCCTCTAACAAGCCTGTATCAAACGGAGGGGGAAAGTTTTTAAATGAAGAAAAAGGCTCAGCTTGGCCACCCTCTATGTTGGGCTTCAACAGGGGTGAGCGCCTTAATTCTTTAGAGGGAAACCCTTCCAGCGGCAACTTCAACACCCAAGAGGACACCTCTTCCTTCTTGGGTTTTTTGGGCGGTGGACTGTCAACAAAAACAATATCATAACCTGGCAGCGTTATATTCATGTCATTATGAAGAATAAGCCTGGTTTTCGTATTTTGCATTTTTTTTGCCCAACAAAATATGAAAAAAAAAGCCTCTTTCCCAGCGTCTTATCTAACATATGGTTTGTTTTCGTGTTTTTTCTTTAGCTCTCTTCACAAGGGTTGGGCTTCCACATGTTTGTCTTTGAAAGCTCCCTCGGGGCGAGTGGGGTATATTTCCAACAACTTTGCGGAGATATCGCTATCAAGCACGCGAAGGTTGGGATAGAGCCATTGATAGATGACAAAACTTGACAAAACGCGTTTGATATAATTTCGGGTTTCGTCGATGGGAACATCTTCTATCCACTCTTCGAGAAACGCATTTTCAGATCGGCCTTGCCAACGCACAACGGCGCCAGGGCCTGCGTTGTATGCGGCAATTGCATAGGCGGGCTCCTGCTCAAAGCGCTCCAACAAGCCTGCCAAATAGGCTGCGCCCAGCTTGAGGTTGAGCTCTGGCTGCATGAGGCTTTGCAGGGAGGGGCGCTTCATATTTAATTTTCGAGCGACCTCATGAGCGGTGGCAGGCATCAACTGCAAAAGCCCTCTGGCGCCGGCCCAGGACAAGGCTTGGGGGTTGCAGGCACTCTCTTCGCGCATGACGGCTTGAATTAAATGGGGGTTGGGCAAGCCTGCATTTTTGGTTGCGCGTTCCACCTCTTCTCTAAAGGCCAGAGGGAAGGCGAGTGCCCAATAGCGGCGTTTCAGCCGTGCGTGGGGAAGAAAGCCTTGGAGCCACAGGGGCCGCAACACAGAAAACGCGGCATTCTCCGCCTGGGCTTGGAGCAGCAGCTCTGCCATTAACAAAAGTCCATCCTCATCCAATTCAGCCCTTGCAATGGAAAGCAACTCAGGGGCAACTTCGGACCACAAGCCCATTTTCCAAAACTCCAGGGCGGATGCCCAAGCGGGAAATTTCTGCAAAGTTTTTTGAGAAAAAACATATTCAGCCAAGGGCTCCTTCGGGTAGTGGCTTTCTGCCAACCCTTGCCTCTCGCGCGCACGCTCTGCATAAAAGGACAAAGGGCCTTCTTGGAGCAATTGCGTCCACGCGGGTTTTCCCAGCTCGTCTTTGCCCATTTCCACAGCCAACTGCCCTTTCCAAAACAGCGCCCGCCATAACTCTTCAGCACTGTTTTTTTCTCGGGCTGCTTCCTCCAACACCTCAACAGCCTCCCAGGCTGCTTGGGGGTTGCCTTGCTTTCGCAAATACCAGAAGCGAAGAAACAAAGCCTCCATGGCCATGTCTCCATCGGAATGGTTTTGAATAATATACTCCAAAGCCTGCATGGCCTTCTCCACACTCCCCTGACGCACCCACAAGCGCGCTTGGGAGATGAGCAGGTCGTCCGCCAGGGTTGAGCTTCCAAACCGCTCGACAAAACGCTCCACTGTGTCGGCAACATTTTCTGTATCCACAATGGACTGGGAATAAATAAGGTTAAAGCTCCCCAGGTGTTGCAGCTCCATGTCCTCACACTGCTCCAGCAATGTATGGAATACCTCTATGGCTGCCTTGTGTTTGCGCATTTTCCTCAGCGCACGCCCTTGGACAAAAGCGGCCCGGCAAGCCAAAGGCTTAGGGAGTTTGAGCTCTGCCTTATGCCTCTCAAGGAGGCGATAGGCCTCCTCATTGCGGTGAAGGCGGAGCAGGGTTTCTGCTCTCGCCACACGTATTTCCAAAGGCAAACGCTTTGCATTGAGGCCAGCGTTGGCCCTAAAAGCAAGGGCGTGCAGAGGGTGCTCGCTCCACAATTGCAAGGAGGCTTTTTGAGAGAGCGCTTTGTTTTTGCTGGCCTCCGCTATGTGGCGAAGTTGCCAAAGCGCCTCCGCCCCCAAATCCCTCCCATAGAGGCCGGCAGGTTTTTCAGCCAGAGGCTCCAGTGTTTGGATGGCCTGCTGAAACAAGCCTTGCTGAGCATAAACTTTGGCCAACAAAAACTGTGCATCCGCATAAAGCCGGAAGGAGTCCTCCACTTGAGAGAGGGCCAAGGCGGCCTCCTCCCACCGCTTGAGGCGTACCGCAGCCAGCCCTGCACGGTACCAAGCATGTGAAGCCATTTCCGGATAATGGGCGGCCAGCGCTGAAAACAATGCCCACGCTTCCGCATACTCCCCTCGGGCAAGGGCCTTAAGCCCCTGCACATAGCGAAAAGCCAATACATTTTTGCTTCCCGGGCCCAAGGCCAAAGTGGGAGGCTCCCCCAACTCCCAATGTTTGGGGTTTTGTTGTGTGGAGGCGGTCGCCATTATCTGCTCTGCAAAGGGATAAAGCACAAAATCCGCCTCATTCCAGCAAGCATGCGTACAACGGGGTGGGGGAGAGGCAGGCGCAGCTTGCAGCTTTATGGCCTCTGGTGGAGAGGAAGGCAACAATGCAACCTCATGCGCTTTGTTGTTGGCGGTGCTGCAATGGGCAATGCATAGGAAAACACCCAAAACTCCAACCACATACAAAAAAGAGAATGTCAGCTTTTGTCCCATTATCATCCCATTCCAAACAAATTTCTCGTCGGCTACGCTTGGGGTATTTCCATGCTTTTGCTGCAAAACCCTCATAGGCACATACTACAACTTTAGGCCAAAGTGGCTTGCGGCCTTTCACCCCACGGAGTTGCCTCGCATGTGCTGTGCATAAAATAATACGGTTTCAACCTCAACATTGCCTCGGGCGACGAGAAATTTGCCGCGGGCGACGTGAAATTTCCCATTTTTGAGCTTAAAATGAGGCCCATTCAGCTCAAATGGGGGGAAGTTTTTGAAGAAAATATAATTATTTATGTCAATTTTGGGCCCATGTTGCAGAAATTGAGCACTTTTCACCACAAAAAAGGTTTATTTGAAAAACTGCATGTGCTTGAGCAGGTATTTTATGCGTTTCCAGAGTGCGGAGTGGCGCTTTCTGGCCATGTCTATTTTATGGCCTCCCAACGCTTTGAGGACGCAGAGGCGTATACGCTTTTTTATTGCTCTGGCACACGCGTGGATGGTGTCCAAATCTGCAACCGTGGCCTCAAAATGCTGGCGTTTGTTTTCCGGCAGGCGCTCAAGTTTTTTGAGCCAATGCAATAAAGTTAAAGTGAGAATTTCAATGACGAGAATACAGTCAACAAGGTCATAAATGCCGCGGATTTCAAGCTCAAATTTCTGCCCCCCGCCTTCTTTGGGCTCCTTTTTGGTTAGCTTTTCTTCAAGCATGGTACCCCCAGTTGCTGCTGTTATGCTGCCCGCTTTCCCCACTATGAGGAAAGCGGCCCAAACAGGCAACAAACCGGACAGTTAGTAAACCGGCGGGCCTTACGGCCCCCCATCTGGGCCGCCAAGCCTTGGCGACTCAAGAAGGGGAAGCTACAGGGCAGGCCTGCAGCTTCCTTACTACTAACTGTACGGGTTGTTGGCCCGCCCGCAGGTATTTTTGCGGCTGGCACGCCCTAATTTCTTGCGTGCGTGGAGGCAGTTAATGCTGAATTTTCAGAGGTGTCAAGCTTTTTAAAGGGGGGGCTTTGCCCTGCCGGGCGGGGTTGTTTTTCAGAGGGGGCCTGCGGCCCGGCTCTTTTCAAAGAAAAAAGTTTTTTGTGGGGGGGGTTTTTATTTTTCCCTCCGGGGGGGGGGGGTCGCCTTCGGCGAATGGTTTTTTTGCCCTCCCGGGCAGGGTTTTTCGCCTCCCGGCGAGTCACTTTTTTTGTCTGGACAAAAAAAGTAACCAAAAAAACCCACTCTCCGAGGGCCCTGCGGGGCTCATCGTCGGTTGCTTCCTAGCTTCTTCCTTGCAATACCCAGCTCTCTTTCCTCTTCGGCGGCGGCGAATATTAGTGTCTAGAAACACCTCCGCAAACACCCGTTACATTGCCCTAAGCTGCAATTCGCCGCCTCAAAAAGAGGTGTCCGGAGTCCTTCCGTGAGCCCCCAAAATTGCGTTGA
>WRKR01000013.1 GCA_009782175.1 Cystobacterineae bacterium | reverse complement strand
TCCGCTCTTTTTGTCCAAAAAAAAAAAAGGACCCGCCGGGGGGCGAAACCCCCCCCCGCTGAAAGGGAAAAAAACCCCTCGCCGGAGGCGACCCCCCCCCCCCCCCCGGAGGGGAAAAAATAAAACCCCCCCCATACTCAATTTAATAGGCCCCAGCGGAGGCCACTAAGCCATTGTTGAAACTCAGGGTTGTGGTGAAGGCGAAACAGGGCGGTGTCCGTCAAGGCTTTTTGGGGGTTGCTAAAGCCGTTTTGCGCGGCGAGCACCAGCATCCTCAATGCATTGCTGTCATCCTCGGCCAAGGCATAGTTGCAGGCGGCCTCATAGGCAAGCTCCGCTTCCGGCTCCAAGTTGAAGGCGGCCTCTCCCGCCTGGGCTGCTTGGGCATACTCACGCCGCAAACGGAAGACGCTTTCCGCGCAGAGGTAGGCCTTGGAGAGGCGTATATTGGGCATTTCACGCACCTGGGAAACTTTGCCCAGGCGCAGCAAGGTGCCGGCCCACTCATGCAGCAAGGTGGGGTTTTCCGAGAGGAGGTTGGCCATCTCCCAATAGTGCAAAGCCCGCTCATCCTCCCCAAGCAGGGAGAAGGCGGCCGCCATGGCCTGAGGAGGTACCTCAAGGCCCTCGGCTTGAGAGAAATGGTTTAAGGCCTTGCGCCC
This sequence comes from Cystobacterineae bacterium, assembly GCA_009782175.1. Classification (GTDB taxonomy): domain Bacteria; phylum Myxococcota; class Myxococcia; order Myxococcales; family Myxococcaceae; genus WRKR01. Next base: position 59,544 of record WRKR01000013.1, on the reverse strand, counting down.
TTGGTTGCTTTTTATGGCCAGCCAACCCGCCCAATAGTGCGCCTGCGCGCTCTCTTCAGGCGGCAGAGCGCTGGCCAAAAGGTTTTCAGCTTGCTGAAGGCCTTCAGCATAAGCGCCCTCCTCCAGCAGCTTTTTAATGCGGACCAACTCCTCCGAGGCGGCCTCTGCAGGGGCCTCTGCGGAAGCCTCTGCGGCAGAGGCCTCCGCTGAGGGGGCTTTGTTGCGCAAAAACTCCACAATAAACATGAGGGAGCGCAACACAAAAAAACCTACGAAGATGGCCATAAACAGGCTTCTGCTCAACAAAGCCCAGGCGAGAATGGGTATTCCACAAAGCAAACCCAACACTTGCGTATAAAGAGGTGCACGCTGTGGCGCAAAACGCATAAAAAAGAGGCCGGCAATACGCCCCCCATCCAAAGGCCCTATGGGCAAAAGGTTAAAAGTGGACCACAGCAGGTTAGCCCAGCTAAAACCAATGCAAATATAGTGTATTATGCTGGGGTTGTTGTCCCTAAGCAGAAAAAAGAGAAAGCCAGAAAGCCCCGCCAAAACATAGCCCGCCAAAGGGCCCGCCAAGGTTAATACAACCTCCTTCAACCACGGCAAAGGCTTTTCCACCGGCGTCAGCGTATAACCCCCCATGCCAGCCAATACAATGGAAGGCTTGTTGCCAAAAGCCAAACTCGACCATGCATGCCCCAACTCATGGACCAGGACAGAAAAGCTAATAACAGCTAGCCAACAGGCAATGGCCACAGGGAGGGGGGGCAGGGGAATTTCCAAACCATAGGAAGGAAAAAGGAAAGCAATAACAAAGTTGAGGTTATATTCAGCAAAGAGGAAAGCGAGCACAAGGCTGAAAACAACATGAGAGGTGCTCACCTCAACAGGAATTTTTCCAATAGAAAACCTAAACATGCTCCACCTCAGTTATGCCCGTTAAAAGGCGTTGATGGAAGCCATTTGCTGCCAAAAAGGGACAAAGGCCAGGCTACCCCCCAGGGCCTTCCACAACAAGGCTAAAAATAGGGCTAAAAAAACAGGGCTAAAAATAGGGCTAAAAAACAGGGCTAAAAAATAGGGTGCCAAAAAGGAATACTCCTCCTAAATAGCGGCCAGTGCCATACATTGCCTCTTTCTCCTTTGCCACCCCCTATGCCTTGGCGCCCATGGCTGGCGTCAGCGAGGAGCCTTTTCGCCTCATTGCCCGCCGCATGGGGGCCAGCCATTGCCCCACAGAGTTGGTGAGTGCACAGGGCTTGCTTCGCCAGGGCAAGGGCAGCTTGCGCTATGTGCAACATTGCCCCAGGGTGGAGGTACCTTTTTGTATACAGCTGTTTGGTGGGGAGGCGGGGCCCATGGCAAAGGCCGCCCTGTATGCCCAAGCCATGGGGGCACAGATGATAGACATTAACATGGGCTGCCCCGTCAAAAAGGTAACAAAAACAGGAGCAGGCTCCGCCCTGATGCTCTACCCACAGCGTGCGGCTGATATTTGCAAAGCCATTGCGGATGCGACGGGCCTGCCCATAACCGCCAAAATCCGCTCCGGTTGGGATGCTCAAAACCAAAACTACCTCCAAATGGCCGAGGCCCTCGCCAAAGCCCATGTGGCTGCCCTGGCTATACACCCCCGCACGCGGGCCCAAGGCTATGCCGGCAAGGCGGATTGGCGTGTTATTGCACACATAAAACAACACTTCGGCTCCACCTTTGCCGTGCTGGGCAATGGGGATGTGCGCTGCGTGGCCGACGCAGAGCGCATGCAGGCCCAAACCGCTTGTGACTTTGTCATGGTGGGCCGAGCTGCACTTGGAAACCCTTGGATTTTCAGAGAGTTATTGGGGGGAGCCCCACCCACCCCCCAGGAGCGCTGCCTTGTGGCCTGGGAGCATTTTGAGGCCCATGCGGCATGGGTGGGCAATAGGGAGGTGGCCATACGCAGCTTTCGCAAACAGTGGGGCTATTATTCCCATGGCCTGGAGGGTGCGGCGGCCTTTAGGGTGGCTGTACACGGCATTTCAGAGTTTGGCGCCTTGCACCGTGTGGTACATGCTTTTTTCATGCAGGCAAGGCGCATAGAGTGTACACCCTTGTTGGCAGTTGAAGGCCCGGGCTAGGTGGAGCCACTTCTTAACATATGAAAGAGCAGCATATGCTATGCCATGTGCTATGTTGGCGGGGCTGTGTTGGTGGGGCTGTGTTTGGGGTTGTGTTGGTGGGGCTGTGTTGGTTGAAGTGCTTCAGTGGGCTTTGCTTCGGGTTTTAGCAAGAAGTGGGTGTTAAGCTCTATTCTGAAGGCCGGAAAAGAGGCTATTGCATGAGGTTTATAGAACGAGGAAGGTTGTGGCGGCAGTGGTGTTGGCCGTTGCAGGTGTTTTTGTGTTTAGGGCTGTGTCCTCTGCTGTGTTTGGGTGTGGCCTGCAATGCAGGCCTCAGTGCTTTGCCTGCTGCAGAGGGGGAAAACCCAGAACTCCCAGACAACCCAGACAACCCGGGAAACCCGGGCTTGCCTTATTTTCCCCCTGCACCTGTTTTTGAGTTTTATGGGGATATAGCCCCCAACCTCCTTGTTTCGCGAGGCAAGCCGGCATTCAGCTCCGTGGGGGGCAGTCAGCCTTCGCGCATTAATGATGGGAATTACCGTTGGGATGGGGGTGGCTCCTGGACAAACAATGGCCAAGCGGCGTGGATAGCCATACGCGTGGGGGAGGGGCCCAGGCGTGTGTTGGTGGAATGGTCCTCAGGGGCCAACTATAGCTATACGGACACAGGCTCCGGTGCACCGGCTGCCTATAGCCTGGAGGTGTCCTCGGACTCAACCCATGGCGGGGATGGCCATTGGGAGGAACGGGTGAATATAAGTGATAACCGCGTGAGAACACGGACTCACCTCTTGGAGTTTGAGGGCATGTCCTGGGTGCGCATGCGGCTCCACTCGGGAGCGCGTGCCAATTTGGATGAGATTGATGTTTATGATGCAACGCATGCTGTTGAGTTAAACGGCAATTTTGACAGTTGGTTTTTTTTGGGGGACTCTATTACGGCGCATGCTTTTGATCGCTCCAAAGCCCATGGCTCCTTTGCGGAGAATGTGAGCAGGCGGTGGCCACAATTTTTTCCCATGATGGTGAATGGCGGCGTAGGAGGGGACAGGACACAGCATGCCCTGGCCCGCCTGGACAATGCGCTTGAGCAGCACCCTGCCATTCAATTTTGGGCGGTGTGTTTGGGCAGCAACAACGTAGGCTCCGGCAATGACGGTTATGGCTTGGCGCAGTTCCGCTCAGAGTTGTTGGAAATAACAAGGCGCATTCAGGCCGCAGGCCGCATTCCCGTCCTTCCCAGCATACCGTTTATTGGCCGTTGGGATGAGCAGAGGCAAGCCTGCCAACCCACGCGGCCGGATGTACCCAAGTTTAATAGGGCCATTGAAGAAATAATGGAAGAGACAGGAGCGCTGCCGGGCCCCAACCTCTATGCCTATTTTGCTGCCAATTGCCGGCAATTGCCGGATGGCTTGCACCCCAATGCAGAGGGTTATACGGCGATGAACCGGCTTTGGGCAGAAGCGGCGGCTTCCATTTATGGTGCTCAGCAATAGCCTTCCACAATGGAGCCGCACTGCATTATAAAGTGCACAGCAGCCTCAGCGGGGGGCTGACTCAAGAGTTTGAAAACGTGGGAAAGCATAATGAGCAAGTGTGCAAAGGAGGAGGAATGGATTTTCGACATGTTTTATATTTTGTGACATGGTTTATTTGCTTAAGCGCCTGTACAGGGAGCGTGAGTGGAACCGGAAGGAGCGGCGGCGGGGGTTGCGGCAGCGGCGGGAGAGGAGAATGCCAGGGCGAGAATTGTGGTGAAATACCCATTCCTCCGGGCTTCCCTAAAACTTTGGTTTCCGCGGGCAAGCGAACAAGCACCTCCTCAGGCCAAAGCGCGGCCATGTTGGTGGATGGAAGGTTTCGCGGCTCCTCCTCATGGAATGCGGGGAGAAGCTTGCCGGCCTGGGCTGCCATTGAAGTGGGTGGCGGCATAGGCGAGCTGCTCTTGTCCTGGAGCTCTTCAGGTAACTATGACTACCCTGAAATACGCTATGGAGCCCCCGCCTCCTATAGGATTGAGACTTCGGCCAACAGCAGTGATGGAAGAGACGGCACGTGGAATGAGGTGCTGACCGTGAGAAACAACACGGTGCGCGCAAGGACGCACTGCATTCCCTTTGCCAACCAACGCTGGCTGCGCTTTGTGGTGCTCAGCGATGCGGGCACCGAAAACGGCGTGCAAATAGACGAAATTGAGTTGCATGACAATTCCGACGGAAAAATTGACGGTTGGTTTTTCTTTGGCGACTCTATTACGGCGCATGCTTTTGATAGACAAGAGTCCCAAAACCCGGCCTTTGCCAGCTTGTTGTGGGCGGCAGACGAAAACCATTATCCCCTGCAGGTGAATGGCGGTTATGGCGGTGACACAGCGCGCTGCGTTTCAGCAAACAGGCAATGCTCCCTGGAGAGGCTGAGGCAAGCTTTGGATGAGAATGAGGGCTATAGGGTGGTGGCCCTTGGCTTGGGCACCAATGACTTTGGCGCCATGGCGGATTACCGCACAGCCATGAGGGCTCTCATCCAAGAGGTACAAAGCCGGGGCAAAATTGCCATTATACCCCTCATCCCCTGGGCCAGAGGCCGAAGTGAAGCCACCCAGGAGGCGATGAACCAAGTGGTGGATGAGTTGAGACAAGAGTTTAACCTCCCCAGAGGGCCTGACTTTTATACACATTTCCGTGCAAACCCCTCTCAGCTCCGCGACGAGTTGCACCCCAATGCCCAAGGCTGCAAGGAGATGAACCGCCTCTGGGCAGAAGCAGCCAAAGCCGTCCCCAGGCCCTAGACCGCTTTTTGAGGTTTTTGGGGTGTGGGCGGGGGTTGTTGCTCTGTGGCCTCGGTGTGCATGGGTATTTCCAATTGCATACCGTCATTGGCGACCTCGACGAGGCCTTTGAAGGTGGCTTTGGCCTGGTTGACGAGGGGGGAGCTGTCCACATGGAAGCGGGAGGAGAGGTGCGTCAGCAGGAGGCGGTGGGCCTTGGCGAGGTGGGCAATTTCTCCGGCTTCGCGGGCTGTGGAGTGCCTGGTTTGCAGGGCGCGCTCTTTCTCGTCATCCGAGAAGGTGGCCTCGTGGATGAGCAGATCCGCGTGGGTGGCTGCTTGGGCGAAGAGGGGGTTGGGTCGAGTATCCCCGGAAATGGCCAGCACACGGCCTTTGCGTTTCTCGCCGATGACTTGAGAAGGCAGAACCATTTGGCCCTGTTGGTTTCGCACGGCATGCCCTTGTTGCAGGCGTCCGAAGTCCGGCCCGGGTGCAATGCCCAGGCGCAAGGCTGTTTCGAGGTTAAAACGCCCGGCCCTGTCATTCTCTTTGAGCACAAAACTCAAGGCAGGGACGCGGTGGTCCGCGCGCACCACGCCGACGGACAGCCCAGGGAGAGACAGACACTCATCCCCATTCAGCTCCACAATGTCCACGGGGAAAGCGAGTTTTTCAATGCCAAGGTGCAGGGCCGTCAGGAGAATGCGCTTTGCGCCCACGGGGCCAAACAGTTGCAGGGTTTCTGTGCGCCCCCCCATGCCCAGCGTGCGCAGAAAGCCGATGATGCCGAGGTAATGGTCCGCATGGAAGTGCGTGAAAAAAACCCGTGAGACGGCAAAGCCCGTGCCATAGCGGATCATCTGCCGCTGGGAGCCTTCTCCACAATCAAAGAGAAGCAGCTCTGAATCTGCCTTCACCATAAGCCCTGACACATTGCGCTGCAGCGTAGGGGCTGCAGCGGAGGTGCCCAGAAAGGTAAGGCGCAGGAGGGAGAGGCCGTTGCTTGCCATGGAGGTGTCGAAGTATTTTCAGGAAGTGGAGCTCTCCTGTGTGGCGGGACTCTCTGTGGGAGCGGAGTTGTTTTCTATGTTGTTTTCTCTGTTGTCTTTGGAGCTGTCCTTAATGCGCATGCCATAGAAGGACTGATAGATGAAGAAGCAAGCGACGACGAAGAAGGCCGCAGAGAGGCCCAGGGTGGTGGGGGTGGCGACAAACCATTTTCCTTCGGCTTGTGCCCCAAGGGAAATGGCCAACTCCACAGCAAGCAAACCAAACAAGGTAGTAAATTTAATAATGGGGTTGAGGGCCACAGAAGAGGTGTCTTTGAAAGGGTCTCCCACGGTATCACCAATAACGGTTGCGGCATGCAACTCGGTGCCTTTGGCTTGCAACTCTGTTTCGACGAGTTTTTTGGCATTGTCCCAGGCGCCGCCGGCATTGGCCATAAAGAGGGCCTGGAAGAGGCCAAAGAGGGCGATGGAAATGAGGTAGCCGATGAAGAAGGCGGGCTCATAGCAAGCGAAGGCCAGGGTGGCGAAGAAGACGGCGAAGAAAATGTTGCGCATGCCTTTTTGCGCATAGAGGGTGCAAATTTCGACGACGCGCTTAGAGTCTTTGACGGAGGCTTTGCTGACGCCGTCGAGTTTAATGTTTCGCTTAATAAACTCCACCGCGCGATAGGCGCCTGTGGCCACAGCCTGCATGGAGGCACCCGTAAACCAGAAAATAATGGCGCCGCCGGTTACAAGCCCCAGGAGGAAGGGTGCATTCACCAGAGACAAAAACTGCAAGCCTTCTTTGAGGCCGTCTGTCACGGAGAAGAGGATGGAGAAGATCATGGTTGTCGCGCCGACAACAGCGGTTCCTATCAGCACCGGTTTAGCGGTGGCCTTAAAGGTGTTGCCTGCGCCGTCATTTTCTTCGAGGAAGAGTTTGGCTTTGTCAAAATCAGGCTCAAAGCCGAATTCTTTTTTCACTTCTTCTTTGACGTTGGGGACTTCTTCAATGAGAGACAACTCATAAATGGACTGGGCATTGTCGGTGACAGGGCCATAGGAGTCAACGGCAATGGTGACGGGCCCCATGCCGAGGAAGCCGAAGGCGACAAGGCCGAAGGCGAAAATAGGGGAAGCATCAATGGTGGTGCCTGTCAGGGGGAACAACACGCCAAGCCCTTGCAGAGAAGTCCAATAGGCCAGGCCCATGAGGCCCACCATAACCATACCCAGCCAATAGGCGCTGAAGTTGCCGGCGACGAGGCCGGAAATAATATTCAGCGAAGCCCCGCCCTCTTTGGAGGCGGTGACGACCTCTCTGACGTGGCGGGAGGAGGTAGAGGTGAAAGCTTTAACCATTTCGGGAATGAGGGCGCCGGCGATGGTTCCGCACGTAATAATGAGGGAGAGTTTCCACCACAGGGAAGCATCCCCTGCAATTTCGGGAATAAGCAATTTGGAAACGAGGAAAGTCATGCCGATGGAGACGGCGGAGGTGATGAAGACCAGCTGAGTGAGGGGCTTTTCAAAATCCATTTTGGTGGCGTTTTTATATTTGGCCTTTTGGATGAGGGAGTTGAGCAGATAGGAGAGGAAGCTGGTCAAAATCATCGTCACGCGGATGGCAAAAATCCAGACGAGCAATTGGATTTGTACCGAGGGGGAGCCTGCCGAAGCGAGCAAAATAAACGTAATGAGAGCGACGCCGGTGACGCCATACGTTTCAAAGCCATCTGCGGAGGGGCCCACCGAGTCTCCGGCATTATCACCTGTACAGTCGGCGATGACGCCGGGGTTTCTGGCATCATCCTCTTTTATTTTGAAGACAATTTTCATCAAATCCGAGCCGATGTCGGCAATTTTGGTGAAAATTCCGCCTGCAATGCGCAGTGCGGAAGCGCCGAGGGACTCGCCGATGGCAAAGCCGATGAAGCAGGGCCCTGCCAAATAGCCTGGAACGAAGCAGATGATGATGAGCATGAGAATGAGCTCCACGGAAATCAGCATCATCCCAATGCTCATGCCTGCTTTGAGGGGAATGTCATAAGTGAGGAAGGGGCGGCCGCGCAAGCTGGCGAAGGCGGTGCGGGAGTTGGCAAAGGTATTAACGCGTATACCAAACCACGCGACGCAGAAGCTGCCGGCAATGCCCAGGAAGGAGAAGAAGAGAATAATGGCAACGCGCATGGCGCCGGGGACTTGAGCGGATTCGCCTTCTGCGGGAGCCAGGAAGCCGAAATACCACACCATAATGGCGCCGATGAAGAGTTGCAGGAAGAGGATGAATTTCCCCTGAGTCAACAAATAGGTTTTGCAGGTTTCATAAATGAGCTCTGAAATTTCTTTCATTGCTTTGTGGACGGGCAATTTTTTGAGTTGGGAATATTGGATGAAACCAAAAATGACGCCGATGAAAGACAGGGCGATGCCTATCATGAGGAGGGTTTTTCCATCCATGCTTCCCAGGAATGTTTCTGTGGACAAATCCGGCAAAACCAGGTTGGCTTCAGATGCGAATGCCAGCCCTGGAAGCAGAGCCACCAGAAAGCTCCAAAACTTTTTGTATTTCGACATTGCTTCTCCTTTGGGTATGCCGCGGCGCAATAGCATGATAGGGCGCCAGGCCGAACGAGAATTAGAATTATTTTAAGAAAAGGCGAATGAGCCCATAAAAAAGGCGCTCAAACAAGCTTTATTTGGGGGCAAGTTCAAGCGCCTTTGGGGCTGACGGGGGGTTATTTCTGAGGTTTTGCAGGTGGTTTGGCCGGCAAGACGGTGACGTGGGCGGTGGAGCCCGAAATGCGCTCACCTTTTAAGGGCTCAACGCGTCCTTGGAGGGTTTGGGCCAGAAAGGCTTCTGCTCTGGCATAAAAATCCGTACGGTTTTCGGGGCGGGCGAAGCCATGTCCCTCATCCGAATAGAGGACATAGGTGACGGGCAGGCCATTTTTTCTCATGGCTTCCACAATTTGTTGGGACTCGGCTTCTTTGACTCTGGGGTCGTTTTTTCCCTGGGCGATGAGGAGGGGGATTTTAATTTTGTCCGCGGAGAAGAGGGGAGAGACTTTTTGAAGCAGCTCCCTGTCCTTGGGATCGTCAATATTGCCCATGCGTTTATCGAAGGTAGCGCGCATGGGTTTCCAATAAGGAGGGATGGATTGCACCAGCGTAATCAGGTTGGAAGGCCCCACAATATCCACGGCACAGGCAAAAACATCCGAGCTGAATGCGGCCCCGGCCAGTGCCGCATAGCCGCCATAGCTGCCGCCCATAATGCATATTTTTTTGGGGTCAGCGGTTTTGCGTTGAATGGCCCATTTGACGGCATCCAATAGATCTTCATGCATTTTGCGGCCCCATTGTTTGGCACCGGCATTGAGGAATTCCTTCCCAAAGCCTGTGGAGCCCCTATAGTTGACTTGGAGGACGGCATAGCCGCGGTTGGCCAGCAGTTGGACTTGTGGATCATACCCCCAATTGTCGCGTGCCCAGGGCCCGCCGTGTACGAGGAGGACCATGGGGAGGTTTTGCCCTGAGGCCTTGGGTGGAAGGCTCAAATAGGAGAGCATCTGAAGCCCATCTCTCGTGGGGATGTGGACGAATTCCATTTTGGAGAGTTTGGCACCTTCCAGTTTGGGTCGGTTAGAGAAGAGGAAGGTGGCGCTTTTGTTTTCCCGGTTATAGAGGTAATATTTAACAGGGCCGTCGGAGCGCTCTGAGGCGACAGTCCACCGTTTGTCGTCCAAGTCTCTGCTGATGAGGTTGAAGACGCCGTCGTCGAGTTTTTTGAGGGCTTCAAAATCTGCCCAAATGTCTCTGTCTTTAATTTCCCACAAGGGTTTTCCTGCGTCATAGGAGACAGCCTGAATATGGTATCGGGTGGGGTGCATCAGAATGCCATGGCTGTCAACATGGGGGTTGTGGGCAATGAGGGTTTCGGTCCCTTTTTGCAAATCTCTCTCGACGAGGCGATCTGTATTGCTGCCCAGTGTCGTCGAAATATAGGCTTTGTTCCCGTCTTCAGAAAAGCCGATGATGCCTACCTCTTCTTCCCAACCTATTTTGAAAAGAGTCCTCCAGGGGGTTTGGGCAGAAGCTCGAATGCGAATTTCTTTTTCACCGGAGGGCAATTGGGCATAGGCGCCTCGGACGACGAGGTTATGGTCTACATCCCAGCTGGTGACGTCTCCTGGGTTTTGCGTGTCCGGCGTCAGGGAGCCTGTGCTCAAGTTGAGGCGATAAATATCAAAAAGTGTTCTATTGCGGAGGTTTAAGCTGATGAGCACCTCATCGGGTTTTTTGTGGCTTAAGCCCACGACGCCTGTGCGCACATCCACAAAAGCCGTATAAGCGTTAACCAGCTTGGTATGCACGTTGACGCCAAAGAGTTGCCAATCCTCATTGCCGTCCACATCCTGCATATAGAGGAGGTGTTGGTTGTTATAGGCCCAGAAGAAATAGCGGATGCCGCGTTTTTTGTCCTGGGTGAGGACGCGCTCGTCCTGCTTGTCCACGCTGCGTACCCACACTTGCAAAATGTTGTTTTTGTCAGGGGCGAGATAGGCCAGCCATTTCCCATCCGGAGAAATTTTGGGTGAAGCTTTCTCCGGGTTTCCCAGGAGCGTGTCGCGAGGAATGAGGGGGACTTCTGCCCCGGCAGCCGAAACACCAACCAAAGTTGTCATAAGCATTGCTTTCAAATTCAAAGAGAGTCTCCTTTTTGGCACCATTTCTCATTGTGGGCACAATACCTTGCCCCTTAAGGCCTCACGCATCGGCGCAAAACCCCTGGACACAGACAAGACAGCACTTTGCCCGCGCCTTGTGTTTATAAAGAGAATATTTCAAGAGTCCACGCTTAATACACGTTGAATATAAAGAATACTTCAGCGCATGTTTTGAAAACCCACCGAAGGCCTTCAAAGCCCACAAAACATATACTGCCCGTACTGCCTATAGCCTTTCTATACCCTTCCCATGGGACGGCCTCTTCCCATAGACTGTTCATGCTTTGCCCATGCCTTGCCCATGCTTTGCCCATTAGGTTGCCATGACAGAAGAAACCCAGCCCCATTTTCTGAATATAAACAAGGAGCAACTGAAAAACCCCTCTGCGTTGAGCCCTTTTATTGAGCATACTTTGTTGAAAGCGGATGCAAGGCAGGCGGAGGTGATAAAGCTGGCTGACGAGGCCATGGCCTTTGGCTTTTGGGGGGCATGCGTCAATGTATGCCAACTCAAAACTTTGCTCAAAGCTTTGGGAAACTCTGCCGTGAGGGCGGTGGCGGTGGTGGGTTTTCCTTTGGGGGCGACATTGCCGGAGGTGAAGGCCTTTGAGGCGCACAAGGCCATAGAGGCAGGGGCCGCGGAAGTGGACATGGTGATGAACATAGGTGCGTTGAAGGATGGGGACTATGCCTGGGTTTCCAAGGACATTGCTTGTGTAGTTGAAGCCGCGAGGGGTGCCTGCACCAAAGTTATTATAGAGACGGGCTTGCTGACAGAAAGAGAGAAAGAGGCGGCCTGCCTGTTGTCCAAGTCCTCCGGGGCACATTTTGTGAAAACCTGCACAGGTTTTGCAGGGGGCAAAGCGACGCAGGCCGATGTTGCACTCATGCGCCGCGTGGTGGGGAGCGGCATGGGCGTTAAAGCCTCTGGGGGCATTTGCACATTTGAGGAGGCGGTGGCCTTGTTGTTGGCGGGGGCCAACCGGCTGGGCACCTCCTCTGGGGCCAAGCTGGTGAAGGGTGGCTGGTGAAGGGTGGAATGGCGCCGGCCCAAAATACAAAGTACATGCCCCAAAGCAGATGGGCCTTTTATTTGTGTTGAGGCTGTGTATGTGAGGGGGCATGGACAACAAAGTATTGTGCGAGCGAGCGCTGGCATGGGCGGCGGAGGATGTGGATTTAGAGGATGCGGCGCAGCTCAGAGGGTGGGTGAGCCAAGGTGAAATGTCGGCTTTGCAAGCGTGTATGGCGGGTCCTTTGCCCTTTGGTACCGCGGGGCTGCGCGGCATTATAGGCCCTGGCAGCCATGCCATAAACCGCTCCGTGGTGCGCAAGGCAAGCCTTGGGCTTGCGCGCTACCTCAAAAAGCAGGTGGAAGGCGCACAAACCCGAGGCGTGGTGGTGGGGAGGGATGTGCGAAACAAAAGCGAGGTTTTTGCGGCAGAGGCAGCCGGCGTATTTTTAGCAGAAGGCTTTCGCGTCTTTTTTTGGGAGGAGCCATGCCCGACGCCACTGGTGCCCTTTGCCGTGCTGCAGGTGGGCGCAGCAGCGGGTGTTATGGTGACGGCAAGCCACAACCCCGCCGCCTATAACGGCTATAAAATATATGGGGAGAATGGCGCCCAAATAACGCCCCCACATGAGCGTGGCATTGCCGAGGAAATAAGCCACACCGGCCCCGCAAAGGACATTGCTGTGGAAGCCCTGGGCATGGCGGGTGAGCGGTGCACAAGCCTTGGGGCCTCCATGAAGGAGGCCTATTTAAAGAAGGCCTTGGAGCTGTGTATATGGAAAAAACCGGCGCCCCTAAAGGTGGCCTACACAGCCATGCATGGGGTGGGGACACCCTGGGTAGAGGCTTTGCTGCAGAAGGCCGGCTATGAGGCCATGCATAAAGTAGAGCCCCAGTGCACCCCGGATGCCACCTTCCCAACCGTTTGCTCCCCAAACCCCGAGGAGCCGAGCGCCTTGGCCTTGGCCAAACAGCTTGCCGAAACGTGCCAGGCACAACTGCTTTTGGCCAACGACCCGGATGCGGACAGACTGGCCGTGGGCGCCAGAAATGCCCAGGGAAAACTTCACATATTTTCGGGGAACGAACTCGGAGTGTTGTTAGGACATTATTTGCTGACGCGGAAGGAGTGGCGCAGGCCTTTGCTTTTGAGCACGGTGGTATCCAGCGTGTTGTTTAGGCGGATGTGCGAGGCTTTGGGTGCAAGGCATGAGGAGACGCTGACAGGTTTCAAGTGGATTGCCAACCGTGCGTTGGAGTTGCGCAGGCAAGGCGCTTGGGAGTTTGTTTTTGGTTTTGAAGAGGCCATTGGCTATGGCGCAGGGGATGCGGTTTATGACAAGGACGGCATTTCCATGGCTTTGTTGGTGCTGGACATGGCCTCTTTTTGCGCTGCACAGGGCACGACACTGGTGGGATATTTGGAGCAGATTTTCAGGCGTTTTGGTTTTTATACTTCGCGTCAAAAAAACCTGAATTTTGCGGGAGGGGGTGCTGCGGAAAAAATGCTTGCCCTCATGGAGGCTTTGCGCAACAATCCGCCTCGAAAATTGGGAGGGTTGAATGTTGTTTCCAGGAGCGACTATCAAAGGGGGTTTTCTATGACAGGCTCAGAAAGCAAACAGCTTGAGCTTCCCCCTTCCAATGTATTGGCCTTTGTGTTGGAGCAAGGGCACCGTATACTCATTCGGCCTTCGGGAACGGAGCCCAAAATAAAAATTTATATGGAGTGGTGTGAAGTGCTGCGAGAAGGAGAGCCTTTGGAGCGTGCGGCATGGCGTGCTGAAGAGAGCCTTCTTTGTTTGGAGCAGGATTGTTTGCGTCAATGGGTTTCCCCTTAAACGGGGTTTCCCCTGAATTGTTTTTCCCTTCAATGGAGTGTGTATGAGCATGTTAAAAAAGCACTGGGTTGTTTTAGGACTTTTCTTGTTGGCTCCCGTGGCATTGGCAGAAGACGATGCTGAAGGAGGCTCGAAGTCTTTTGATGTTTTGGGCGGCTTTACTTTTGACAAAGGCCAATCTGCCATACAAGTGGGCATAGGCCAGCCGGGGCTTGAGACGAAATTTTCATATGGCATTAGCTCCAAGTTTAATGTGGGAGGTTTGTTGGCGTTGAATTGGGGCGAGCCTGCTGATTTTGTGCTGCGCATGCAAGCACCCATTCGCTATTCTTTCTATGACTCGGGCAAACTGGGCCTGGCCGCGGGCGTCTCTGTGGGCATAGGCCTCTGGTTTGGCAGCGCCGCTGGAACAGCCGTTACCATTCCTTTGCACATGGATTTCAGCTCCAGCTATAGAGTGAGCAAGGAGCTGAGCGTTTTGGCCGCCTTTGAAATTCCGCTGGAGCTGTGGACCAAAAGCCAATTTAATATGTTTATTCCCTTGGTTGCATCTGCAGGTTTAGAATATTATCTTTCACCCAAGCTCAAACTGTGGTCGCGACTTCGCTCGGGGCATACGTTTACGGTGAGGGCGAAAGACAACTGGCTTTGGGCGTCTGGTTTTGGTGGTTCCTTCCATGTGGGCGCAGCCTTGGTTCTCTAGGCCGTTTCTCCTTTGAGGTGAGCATGCTTTCTCGTTCCATTCCCAAAGCGGAATAGGCAGAAGGGAATGGAGCGAGGAAAAAGAGAGCCGTGGCGCTCTCTTTTTTTCAGAGTTTGTTTTGAGCAGCCTTTTTTTCAAAAGTACCCCTGTGTAGGCGGTTTTTTTCGCAGGGGTTTTTTTTGAGTGTTGGCGGGTTTTGAGTCATTTTATGGAGAATGGCGGAGGCGTAGTGAGGGTTTCTGTTTCCACAAAATGTTTCCACAAAATTCTTTTTGGAGAGCTCCTCCTATGAACAAAAAAGTGCTTTTGGCTTTGGGTTTTTTTTTATGGCAAGCAGAAGCTTTTTCTGAAGGGCAGAGCTGGTCGACAGTTGGCGGCAAAACGCTGGGCAGGGGGGCTTCGGCCATAGACGCAGGCGTAGGTTGGCCGGGGCTTCACGCGGATTTGCTTTATGGCATACATAAGAAGATGCACTTGGGTGTCCGTTTTGCTTTCAACTGGGGCGTAGAAGGCTCTGTCAGAAACATATACCCGGGAATGAAGCTGCAAGGTTTGCTGAAGGCCACCCTTTTTGATGATGGTTTTTTGTCCTTTGCGCTGAAGTTTGAGCCGGGTTTTTTGGCCTATTTCTACCCCAGGAGTACGCTAACCCCGAGGCGCTCTGAGTGGGGTTTTACATTTCCATTGGGGACGCAGCTGGGTTTTGCGGTGATGAAGCCTGTGGTTTTGGGCCTTCACTTGGATTTGCCTATGTTTTTGATATTTGGGCGCTCGGGCTATTTCCAAATTCCCCTCCTCATGGGCGGGGGCATGGAATATTTTATTAGCTCAAAGTTTTTAATAAATTTTGTTGTGAAGATGGGCCCTTCGTTTAACACCAATGGGGGGAGCACCCTTTTCGTCATGGAAGCCAAGTTTGGAATTGCCTACCGCTTTTTTTAAGGCAGCACCTTGCCTGGGTTGAGAATGTCGGCCGGATCAAAAGTTTTTTTGAGTGCACGCATAAGCGCCAACTCTTCAGGCGTACGTGAATAATGCAAATAGGGGCGCTTGAGAAGGCCAATGCCATGCTCTGCGCTGATGCTGCCCTGGTGTTTTTGCACGAGGGCGAAAACGTCATTATCCACCTCGCTGGTTTTGGCGAGGAAGGTGGACTTGTCCATGTGCTCAGGTTTGAGGACGTTGACGTGGAGGTTGCCATCCCCAATGTGGCCGAAGAGGCAAATTTCCCAGGAGGGATATTTGTCGGCAAAAAAAGCCTCAAGGCCTTTGCAAAACTCCAGGAGTTTGGCAACAGGCAGGGCAATGTCATTTTTGTGAGGCATGCCCGTAGCCGAGAGGCTCTCGCTGATGGATTCACGCAACGCCCAGAGTGCTTTGGCCTGTTGTCCACCTTGAGCCAGTGTGCCGTCCAGCACCAGCTCCTCTTCCATGCATTGGCCAACCCAGGCCTCAAGGGATTCTGGGTTTTCTGTTTCAACTTCAAGCAAGGCATAGTGGCTGGAAGCTGTTTCAAGGGGCATGTGCAGCTTGCGGTGTTGTTGTACGCGCGCAAGGCACTTGTCGGTGAAAAACTCAAAGGCGCATAGGGTGAAGGGGGCTTGGCGTGCGCGAAGGAAGAGGCGGAGAATGTCTTCCAGGCTGCGCGTGGCCAACAAGAGGACATGAGGCATGGGGGGAATGCGCACGAGTTTGAGTGTGGCTTTGGAGATGATGCCTAAAATGCCTTCGCTGCCGATGAAGAGTTGCCTCAAGTCAATGCCTGTGTTGTTTTTTTCCAGGGCCCCCCCCAGTTGCAGGACGGTGCCATTGGGGAGGACAACCTCAAGCCCCAGCACCCACTGGCGTGCCAGGCCATAGCGAATGACGCGTACACCCCCCACGTTGGTGGCAAGGTTGCCGCCAATTTGGCTGGAGCCTTTGGCTGCCAGGTCGATAGGCCAAAAGAGGTTATGTTGAGCGCAATGCTCATGCACCGCTTCCGTGGGGGCGCCGGCTTCTACCTCGAGCGTTTGCCCAAGCAAATCCACCGCGCCCATGGCGCGCATTTTGTCGAGTGATAAAAGGGTTTCCCCCTGCGCAGCCACGGCGCCACCGGCAAGCCCCGTGCGTCCTCCCGAGGGGACGACGGGGACGGCAAAGCGTGTGCACAGTGCCATATAGCGAGAAATTTCTGCTGTTGTCCGGGGGAAAACCACAAGCGAGGCGTTGGGAGAGAAAGCCCTGGTCCAGTCCACGCCGTGGCTTTGCAGGAGAGCTTCTTCTGTGCTGAAAAAACCTTCGGGGAATTCTGTTTTAAGGGCATTCCAAAATTCAGGAGTGAGAGGCATGTGCTGAGTTTAACTTGCCACTCGAATGAAGCAAAGAAGAAGCCTAAGTCCATAGCCCACCCCAAAGTGCTGCCCAAAAGAAAGGCCGCCCAAAAATGGGCGGCCTTTGGAGGTTGGGCTAAAAAAACCTTAGCCTGAGTTGTTTGCCAACGTATTACTCAACGGTTTCGACTTTGTCGGCAGGTTGGACAATGACGAACTCAACGCGGCGGTTGGCCTCACGTCCGGCGGCAGTGTCGTTGGTTTCTACAGGCCTGTCAGGTCCAAAGCCTTTGGCCTCGAGACGCTCTGCCTCAACGCCCTTCTTGAGGAGGTAGTTGCGCACAGCGTCTGAGCGGCGCTCAGAGAGTTTGATGTTGCTCTCATATTTGCCCGTAGAGTCGGTATGTCCTTCAACAACCACCTTTGGAATTTCTGGGTGCTCTTTGATGATTCGAGCAATCTCATCCAAGAGTATATTGGAGCGTTTTTGGATGGTGGCCTTGCCGGTGTTGAAATATACCTTGTCGTTGATGACGAGCCTCTCTCGTGTAATGACGACGACGCTCTTCTTCTTCGGGGGGCAACCGTTGTTTTCAGGAGGTCCTGGCTCAAACGGGCAGCTGTCAAAGCGATCAGGAATGCCGTCACCGTCGGTGTCTTTGTCAGGGCAGCCTTTCAACTCGGGAATGCCTGGCTCGTTGGGGCAAGCATCCTCATCATCCGGAATACCATCACCATCGGAGTCCCTAATGGGGCAGCCTTTGTTAGAAGCAGGTCCTGGCTCATAGGGGCACTCATCCTCATTGTCGGGAATGCCGTCGCCGTCGGAGTCAGGTGGTGGGCACCCGTTATATTCAGGCAAGCCCGGCACTTCTGGGCACTCATCGACATGGTCAAAAATGCCGTCACCATCGGTGTCTTTGGCGGGGCAGCCTTCCTCTTCAGGAATGCCTGGCACTTCGGGGCATTTGTCTTTGCCGTTGGGAATGCCGTCACCGTCAAGGTCCAACTGGGGGCATTTGCTTAACTCATAAGGTTTGCCTTCAATGCAGGGAGCCAGCCCTGGGGTAGCCAGTGCAATGCCACCCAGGACGCGCCAGTTGGGTGTACCTGGGGCTTTGCCGAAACCTTTGGCACCCATGGCAAAAATTTCAAAAATGTTGCCTGCAGTTCCCCAGCGCAAGCCGGCGAAGGCTTCACCGGAGAAGGGGGCTTCTACGAGTGGAACCAAAGCGCGGCCACCCACCTCAAAGCGCAGGCCTTCGTTGGTGGTGGACAAGGCCAAGCCTGCCGTCATATAGTTGCCCACTTCGCTGTCTTTTTCAGCCAACACTTGTTTGTGGCGAAGGAGAGCGCCCACTTCCAAACCCAAGCGGAAATAATCTCCCAGGCTGCGGCCGGCTCCAATGCGGGGGTTGAAGCCATAGTCAATATCACGTGTCAACGCATGCGCGGAGCCCAGGGGCAAGGTACCACCCAGGTGCAAGCCCAAGTCCAGAGGGTCGCCATAATATTCGGACATAAACCCAAAGCGGAATTGGAAATAGGGAGTGCCCAGGGCTTTTTTGCCGACGGGCAGAAAGCCTGTGGTTGCCGCGTCGTCTCCTGTTTGGCTGAAGACATAGGGCACCTGCGCGCCAATTTCGAGCCATTTCGCTACGGAAATGGCCATGGTGAGGTGTCCCGTAGTACGTGCGTCGATGATATAGCCGAGTTTGGTATCATCAGGGTTATAGACGGCCAGAGGCTGGCTTTGATAGTGGCCAACCAAGCTCACGCGAAATGAGCGCTCCGGCAGCAAATCGCCCGTGCTGAGCAGCAAGTTGCTTCGAGCTCCAGGGTTGAGCGTGAGCAGTTCGAGCTCAAAGGGCTTCAGAGCGATCGGTACGCGTGTCTGGCCGAAAGCTGCAAGCCCTATACAGCCCGCCAACAATAATAATAAACGTTTGTGCTTCATGCGTTCTCCTTGTCGCCGGTCTCTTGCTGATGGCCGGAAATATTTGAAGTAAAACATAGGAACATAGGAACATAGGTGAAAAAAGGAATTAATGCTCAACTTTCCCAACCCCAACTAACGAATGCCGAAACTTAGACTGGCACCATAGTTCCCCCATTGGCTTCTTCCTTCTGGGGAAAGCCCTGCGTGACCCGCCAGCCCGAGCTCCACAGGTCCAACCAACAGACGAAGACCTACTGCTGCAGCTGAGGCAAAGCCTCTGCTGGATATTTTCTGACCGTCCACTTGGGCAGCCAGGAGGAATTTTGGCCACATATGCCATAAAGCGGAAATAGAACCAATCCAGCCTGAACGCAAGGAATTGGCATATTCTCCTGCAAAACCTTGAGTGGTAGAAACTGAAAACCCCTTGCTGTGGTAGCCAAAAGTGCCCATGGCGCGCAACCTCAAGAGGGTTTCTGTCGGCTGGCGTTTGGTGCTGATTTTGCTGGAGAAATTAAGGTTGCCGGCAAAGTCGGCGGCAAAGCCTGCTGTCCACTGAGGGGAGAGGTGTTTTGTCAAGGGAAATTGCATTTGTGTACCGATGGCCAACTCTGGGTATATAAAGGATATTTTCCCTGCTTCTGCATTGGAATTGGTGGGAGGAGGCTCATCTTTATTGACGAGGGAGACGTTGGCAAAATAGCTACCTTGTTTGAAGGGGGCATCCAGGCGTGCGGAGAGGCGCAGGCCCGTGGGTTTATCTGTTTTTTTGAAAAAGTCCACGTCCAGGGCGGTGTTGAGTTGGAGGCTTTCGGGGAGATAGGTGGTGGGCAAGGCCAGGCTTCCCAGTGTACGCTCGCGCAGAATGGCCGTGTGCTGAGCATTTTCCGGGAAAGAGGGTTGAGGCAAAGCCCTCCGGGCAGAGGGGTGAGAGGGTGTTTCCGGGCTTTCTTGGAGGTTGCCTAGCGTATAATCTCCCCAGAGGACATGGAGCTGATAGGGGCGGTGGCCGGAGAGGGTGGCTTTGAAAGTCTGGTTATCTTCGCTGGAGAGGGGGCCGACGAGGGTGCCATGGAGGCCTTGGGCTTTGAGCTGGGCGTCCTGGGGGATAGGGGCTTCGAAGACAATCCACAATTCAGGTTTTTCTGCTTTGTTAAGGTGCATATGCCAGCTGAATGGGGGAGGCATGGTTTCCACCTCTGTGCTGATGGATTGTTGAGCATCCATTGTTTTAAACTCAACGAGGTGTTTGCCGGGGTGTTGAATGACGAGGGGGAGCGAAGCCAATTTTCCATTGAGGAAGACAGAAACATCCTCGGGCAAAATTAAACCCATGTTGAAGGGAACTTGCCCCGTGGTTTTTTGTGCAGGGCTTTGGGTTGTTAAAGCCTCTGCGGAAGCCTCTTGTGCGGGAGTTGAGGGGGCCTCCACTTTGAGGATGTCCAAGCGTTTGGGTGGGGAAGGTGAGCTGATGAGTCCAGTTTCGTCAATGGTGCGCATGCGCACATAGGAGGTACCGGGAGGCAACTCTGAGAGGGGGAATTCCGGGTTGTTGGTGGTTTTTTCAAGAGTGGGGTGTTGGAAGAGGCTGTCTTGTGCGACCTCGACGCGATAGAGCAGAGGTGAAGCGGAAGGAGGCGAGGGGGGCTGCGTCCATTGTAGTGTGGCGGCGAGTTGTTGAGTGCCTTGGGTGAGGTGCAGCTCATGGGTTTTAGCGTTTGCCCAGGCGGGAGGGTGAGGCAGTTGCATGGGGGGCTCAGGAGGAGAATTTTTTTGAACGCGGACGCCCTGGCCGGACTTTAAGCGGACGGATTTGCCTTGGGCGGTTACTTTGGCTTCGCCTTGTTGGATGCTGACGCGGCTGGTTTGGTTGGAATCCACATCCACAATGGCCTGGGTTGCGCGCGCAGAAACTTCCACAGAAGGCGTAACAATTTCCACTGGGGTTTTGCGCAAATCCGCCAAGGAGAGGCCCAACTCTCCTTGCAGCAGCTTGACGCCGCCGGCTTTTTTTGAGCGGGCTTTGGAGCTGCTTCCCCCATAAATAACAATCAGGGCATTTTGTTTCATTTGCAAAGTGGAATGGTCCCTAAAGAGGATGTCTGCGGAGGCCTTAGAAAGCGTGTGGACTTCGTCGAGGCGGAACAGGGGTTGGTTGCGCTCAGCGTTTTTCCACTCATTCATTTTGGCGCTGCGGGTGTTGACGGTGGCGTGAAAGGCCGTGAGTGTAGCGTCGGATTTGAGGTTTAAGTTTTCTTGTGTAGCAGCGCGCAGCCGGACAATGGAGCCTGGTTTTAAGTTGTGTGGCAGGGGGCCCATGTCATTGTGCTCATGGAGGCGTGGATATTCAGAGGCGCTGCCAAAAAACTTTTTGGCGATGTCCATGCAGGTATCGCCGGGTTGGACGACATAGGTTTCAGGGAGCTCACCGGATTTTTGGGCGAGTGCGGTGGAGCTCAACAAGAGGCCAAGCAACAAGGCATGCTTCATTCCAGCACCTCATAGACGAGTGTAGTCGTCGATTTGGTGTGCAAGGTTTTGTCGCTGACGCGCTTGAAGAAGGAGGTGGTGTCTTCCTTAATGAGGGAGCGCGTGGTTTCGCTCAACAAAATTTGCCCTGCTTGTGCAGAGTCTTCGAGGCGAGCCGCAATGTTAACGGTATCTCCAATGACGGTATAGTCCATACGTTTTTCGCTGCCGATGTTGCCAGCCACCGCTATTCCAGAGTGCATCCCCATTGCAAGTTGTATCTCCACCCCCCATTTTTGGCGCCATCGCCGGTTGCCCACTTCTAACCAGCGCCGTAGATCTTCCGCTGCCAATAAAGCCATTTCCGCATCGTCCGGGTGAGATTCGGGGAGTCCCCAAACAGCCATAATGCAATCTCCGATGAATTTGTCGATGATTCCTTCCCGCTTGTGGATAATTTCTGTAGCTATACTGAAAAGCTCATTAAGCAAAGAGACAACTGTCTCCGGGGGCAGCGCCTCAGAAATATACGTAAAACCGACGACGTCGCAAAACAATACGGTGACGAAACGTTTTTCTCCCCCAAGTTTGAGTGCATGGGGGTTTTGAATGAGTTTTTCGACAATATCTGAAGGGAGATAGCGAGAGAGCGCCGAGCGCACCTGGGTTTCCTGTATCAGTTTGTCCTCATAGGCCCTTAACTCTTGGAACATGCTGTCAAAGGATCTGGCCAGCGCGCCAAACTCGTCTGAGCGCATGCTGAGTGCGGGCTCGACTTTTTCAAATTGGCGTTTGGCCAAAAGTTGTGTGGCATGTGTCAAGGAATGCAGGGGCTTGCTGATGCGTCTGGCCAGGAGAATGCCGGCTGCCAGCGCCGCAACGAGGCAGGCAAGGAGGCTGGGCAAAGTCCACAGGAGGGCGGATTTGAGATCGCTAAAAGCATCCTCGCTGGGGTGGGTGAGCACCACGGCCCAACCCAGCTCAGGCATGGGCAAAACCGCCCCCAGCATCAACACACCCTTCTCTTCAAACTCGGCGACGCCTTTATAGTTGACAATGCTGGAGCCCCCTCCGAGGACTTCAAACAAATTGCCGGGGGTGAATTTTTCTTCTGAGTTGAGGAGGTGGACATTGGGGTGGGCCACCAAATGGGCCTCTTTGTCGATGATGAAGAGGGTGTTGTGGCGGAAGGGAAGCTTTTCTTGCAAGCTGGCGACGAGTTTGCAGAAAAGGTTGAGGTTTATTTGGGAATAGAGCCAAGCGCGGGTTTGGTTTTCTGAGGCGTCAAAAACCCTCAAGGCGACTTCCAACATGGGGCCTTCGGCTCCGTTGACGGTTTTGCCTATGCCGAGGTTATGGGCTTTGTTGTGGACAAAGCGGAATTCCGGCAATTTTTCCGGGAGGTGAGAGGGATCCATGGAGCCAAGGGCTTTGGCGACGAAGCGGCGCTCCATATCAGGGCCATAGACGGCGATGAAGTCAAGCAATTTGGATTCAGACAAAACCTGTCCCATGAGGTTGAGCCGCTCCTCCTCCGCAATGTCGCCTCCCTCCAGCAAGGCCATGCCGATGGAGACAAGCTGGCTTTGGGCCTGCTCCAGGTGGTGGGTGACTTCAGCGGCGGCATGCTCCGAGAGTGCGCTGTCCAAGCGAAATACATAAAGTTTAATGCGCTCCCAGAGGCCCGTGGCATTTGCCCAAAGCAACCCCAGCACCAAGGGCAGGGTGATGAGAAAAATAAGAGCGACAAGACGGTGAAAGAGCCTTGGGAAGAGGGTTTGGACAAACGTGTTAGGGTGAGGCATGTGACTCCTTAAAGAATTTTCACTGGTACCCTATGGGGTTTCTTCATTAAGCTTGCTTTGTGATTGGCGAGGTTATTTCAGCTAAATTCCGAGTGGAACGTGTTGTGGCCCAAGGGGGCATGGGCATTGTTTATGAGGGCACCCACCTCCATTTGAGGCGCAAAGTGGCGTTGAAAGTTTTGCATACCCACTTGGCACAAGATGACACCATGGAGCGTTTTCGTCGAGAAGCCATTGTGTTGGCCAAGTTGGACCACCCTCATGCCGTACGTATTCATGACTTTGGAATTCACCATGGAATGCCCTATATTGCCATGGAGTTTATTGATGGCATAGAGTTAGCTGAGGTGTTGGCGGAGCAGAAGTTTTTGTCTCTCCCTCGAATTGTCCACTTGGGCGAGCAGGTTTTGGAAGTGCTTTCTTCTGCGCACAAGCTGGGCATTGTCCACAGAGACTTGAAACCCGCCAACATTATGCTTTGCAAGACAGACGCCAAAGAGGATTTTGTGAAGGTGGTGGATTTTGGCATTGCCTTTTTGCGCACACAGGATGAGCCGCGGATGACACAGCTGGGCCACGTGCATGGCACGGCGGCCTATATGTCCCCGGAGCAATGCCGAGGCAGAGACATTGATGCGCGCAGCGATCTATATTCCCTGGGGTGCATTATTTATGAGTTGATTTCCGGCAAGCCCCCCTTTGTTTCGGATGGCAGCATTGAAGTATTGTCAGCACACCTCTACCGTGAGCCCATGCCCTTGAGGCGAGCTTTTCCTGAGCGGGATATACCGGTTGCCATGGAAGCTTTTGTGATGCGTGCTTTGTCCAAACAAAGGGAGGCGCGTTTTTCTTCAGCAGATGAAATGCGCAAGGAGTTGACTCAAGCCTATAAAGAGAGCGGCCTGAGAACAGCTCGCCCCCCTCGGACTCCCACACTCAGCCAAAGCTCCGAGTGGTGGGTGGGGGACGCGGACTCTCCCCCCATTGCGCTTTTGGAGTTGAGCATTGATGCGGCCTCGCGCGACATTTTGCTGACTACACTTGGGGCTTGTGCGGTGAAAAGTGCACGCGTTGAGCCAGGGGACAGCTTTGTAGGCTATGCTTTGGTGATGGTGCTTTCGCAAGATGGGCAACAGGGCTTGGAGGTGTGCAAGAAGTTGCTGGCGGCTCCTTCCCCACCCCTGCTGGTGCTTTGTGGGCCCGAGGACAATTTAGAGTTGATGACCACCTCCATTGGCATTGGCATACACGACTATATTCCCTTGCCTTTTGACCCGGTGGATGTTGCACGCAAAGTGGCACGCATCCTCCGCCGCCACGGGAAAACAGCCCCTGGCCCATGAGCGTGGACACACCCTCCAGTTTGCCATACACCTGTTTGCCATAGAGCTGTTTGCCATACACCTGTTTGTCAAACAATGTGCTTATAATGAGTGTCCATGCACAAGAGGGAGAAGAGAAGTGTGTTGCGGTTTTGGGTTTTGAAGAAGGAGACTGTGCCAGAAGAGAAAAAGTTTTTTCAGTTATATAATGGGGTGAAAATTCCATGAAGAAGCTCGCAGAAGCAGGAGAAGTTTTGCCCTTGGCTGGACGCCAACGCGGGCGTGTTTTGGTGGTGGATGATGATGTTGGTTTGTGTGAGCTGATTAGGCTGCATTTAGAGGCGCTGCATTTTCAGGTGGACGTGCGGACTTCGGCCAAACAGGCGCTTGAGCTGATAGGCTCTGCTGACAAGAAGTTTGATGTGGTGGTGACGGACTTAAACCTCAACCAAAGCTCCGGTATTGATCTGTGCCTTGAGATAGGCAAGGTGAAGCCTGGGTTGCCGGTTATTATTATTACGGCATTTGGGAGCATTGAGACGGCCATTTCATCTGTGCGCGCAGGCGCCTATGACTTTATTACGAAGCCTCTGGAGTTTGATGCGTTGGCATTGACGTTGGACAGAGCGGTGCAGCACTATAGCATGCGCGAAGAGTTGACGCATTTGCGCAAGGCCATGGCGACGACTCAAAGTTTTGGGGAGCTTATTGGTGAAAGCGCTGTGATGACGGAGGTATTTCGCCTCATTGAGCGGGTTGCGGCTTTGTCTTCTTCCATTTTGGTGACAGGAGAGAGTGGAACAGGAAAAGAGTTGGTTGCACGTGCATTGCACCGGCTGAGCGAAGTAAGAGAAGGGCCTTTTGCTGCCATTAATTGTGGGGCCATGCCGGAGACCTTGATGGAGAGTGAGTTGTTTGGGCATGTGAAGGGCGCGTTTACGGATGCACATGCAGACCGGATGGGGGTTTTCCGGGAGGCGGACGGGGGGACGCTTTTTTTGGATGAGGTTGGGGAGCTGCCCTTAAGCGTTCAGCCGAAGTTATTGCGTGCTCTGCAGGAAAGAAAAGTACGTCCGGTGGGAGGAAACCGTGAGGTGAGTTTTGAAACACGCATTGTGGCGGCGACGAATGTGGATTTGGAGGAGGCGGTGAAGACGAAGAAGTTTAGGGAAGACCTTTATTACCGTTTAAATGTCATCCCCATTGAGTTGCCCCCGTTGCGTGCGCGAGGGAATGATGTTTTGTTGCTTGCACAGCATTTTGTGAAGCGCTTTGGAAAGCGCAAGGGCCAAAAGGCGGTGCAAGGGTTTAGCCCTGAGGTGATGGAGCGTTTGTTGGCCTACCCGTGGCCTGGAAACATTCGCGAGTTGCAAAACTGCATTGAGCGCGCGGTTGCCATCAGCCAGGGAGAAATATTATGCCTGGAGGATTTTCCGGAGAGGATTTGGCACGACAAGCTTGAAGCCATGGATGTAGCAGAGCCTTCAACCTGGCTCCCCATGAGCGAGGTAGAGCGCCGCTATATTTTAAAGTTGTTGGAATATGTAGGCGGGAACAAACGACGTGCGGCCCACATTTTGGGTTTTGACAGGACGACACTTTATCGCAAGCTGCAGCAATATGAGTTGAGTGGTTTAGGCAAATAAGCTTTCATGGGGCTGTGAGAAGAAAAACCACAAGGAGGGGGGGTGGCTTTATGAAAAAAAGCAAGGTGGGGCTCACTTTGGTTTGAAAAAGGATTTTTTTTCAGCATCGAAGAAGCATGGATTTTTCTCGTTTTGGGAAAGGATTTGCATATGTGGATTGAAGTTGCCGTTATGGCTTTGCTGTGTTTCCAAACGCCCCAAGAAATGCCCACAACGCTTCCTGCTGAAGAAGCGCCGCCACCCACACCCAGCCTTTCGGCAGAGCAAGCAGCCCAAGCCGCTTTGCAAGCAGCCCAAGCCGCCCAGCAGGCCGCCGAAGCAGCGCAAAAAGCGCTTGAGTTGATGGAAAAAGCGCAAAGGCCTCCAGAAATACAAGCCGCAGCTCCCCCAGCCGACAAAGCGCCGCCTTCGGCTTCTGCATGGACAAACTCTGCAAATATAAACCTTATTTTTCTTGCGGGGAACTCGAGCAGCATCAGTTTGAATGGGAAAATAGCGCTCTCCTATAAGACGGCGGATTGGATTTTTGGGGGCCGGGTTTATGGTGCCTATGGGCGGGCGCGCCTGGGGACAGCGAGTTATTCTTCAGACATAGCGATGCAGGGGGGTGTGGATTTGCGCATTGACAGGAGGTTTAACCCGGTGCTGGGCACGTATGGGATGGCGGGCATTGAGTTCGATCACATCAAATCCATAGAAGCACGTCCCTTTGCCGAATTGGGGGTGGGGGTTATTTGGATAGACGAGAAAGCCAACAATACGCAGAAAAGCTTGTTGTCGACGGACTTGGGCTTTCGCTATGCCTATGAGTCCCGCTTCCGCTATTATCCAACCAACGCGGAAATTCCATTCCTCAAACCGGAGGATGTTTCCAGCGAGCCGAGGAATATACCCGATGTGCAGGTGGTGGCGCCGCGCGTAGCTTTGGTTTTTCGCCATATGCTGATGGACGGCGTTACTTTTGCGGAAGACTTGGAAGTGTTGTGGAATATTATTAACGCAGAGCGCTTTTGGATAAACTCAACCTCCAAAATTCTTGTACGCCTCAACACCATTTTCTCCATAAGCACAGCCTTAACATTTAAATATGACAGCCAACCGGCCGATGGAGCCAAAAAACTCGACACCATGCTCTCCTTGGGGCTGGACGCCGTATTTTGAGAAGGTGGTTTTTGTCTAGGGCCTGCGGCCCTGCTGCTTTCACCTTCAGCTGGGGGGAGGGTGAGGCAAGCTTTAGCTTGCCTCAAACACACCACCCTTATTGCCTTATTGGATGTGCAAAGGCATGTCCACAGTCTGCCCCAAAAGCCCTGGGAGGCGGTCTGACAAATATACCCATGGGCTGCTGAGGAATGCTGCCGGGAAACCTTCCCTTCTTCGCAAAATTTCAGCACTGCTGTTGGCGCCGTCGGGGTTATTCGGGCCTATGTTGTTCCAACTGATGCTGCTGCCTGCACTGTTTCGCATACCGATAAAGGCATGGTTGCTGATTAAAGTGCCCGTGCTGTTATATCCATGCGCCACGCGTCCGACGTTGTTGGTTCCGCTAACCCTTGGGTTTAACGCCAGGCTGTTTTGTAGCGTTCCATAGTTGTTATTGCCCACCAGGCCGCCAACATCAAGGTGGCCGTTAATGCTGCCTGTGGCATAGCAGTTTTGCACCAAACCATAAGAGTTGTCCCCCACCAGGCCGCCAACATCAATCTGGCCGTTAATATCGCCCGTGGCATAGCAGTTTTGCACCGTGCCGCCATGGTTGATCCCCAGCAGGCCGCCGACATTCTCGTTCGTGCTAGTGACACTGCCTGTGGCATAGCTGTTTTGCACGGTACCTTGCTCGTTATAGCCCACCAGGCCACCGACCCAACTGCTGCCGCTGACACTACCTGTGGCATAGCTGTTTTGCACGGGGCCTTGCTCATTATAGCCCACCAGGCCGCCGACATAATAGCTGTTGCTGCTGCTGCTGACATTGCCCGTGGCATAGCTGTTGTCCACGGTGCCTTGGTAGTTTTCCCCCGCCAGGCCGCCGAGCCTGCTGTCACCGCTGACACTGCCCGTGGCATGGCTGTTGTCCACGGTGCCGAAGTAGTTCCACCCCACCAGGCCACCGACCCAATTGCTGCCACTAACACTACCCGTTGCATAGCAATTTTGCACGGTGCCTTGGTTGTTATAGCCCACCAGGCCGCCGATATTTTCCTCGCTGCTGCTGACACTGCCCGTGGCATAGCTGCTTTGTACTGTGCCTTTATAATTATAGCCCACCAGGCTGCCGACGTGGTTTCTCCCTCTAACGCTGACGTCTGTCAGCCTCAGGTTTTCTAGGGTGGCGCCTTCGCCTATATAGCCAAACAAACCCTGGTAGTTGTTGCCAGAGGCACGGATGCGAAGACGGAGAAACTCGTAGCCGTTGCCATTAAAACTGCCCACAAACGGGGTGGTCGTGGTGCCTATGGCTGTCCAGTTGCTGGCTGTAGGCTGCGCAGGCTCGACAAGCTCAATTTTTTCCGTCAGCCTATAGTGCCGCGTCAGGCCTTCCGGTGTATTGGCATAGCGGTTGAAGGCCTCCATATTGGCCTGCCTCAGTGGAATGGCGCGGTGGTTGGCGGCAGCCAGGCCATCTCTAATGTTCATGCGGGTGGTTTTGCTTTGGGCTGTATAACCCTCTATGTTTGTCAGGTCCACATGGAGGGTTGCATAGCCTTCAGGAAACGCGGCCTGGCCATTATATTCCACAGTAACATGAAATGTTTGGGTATTCCCCTCGGGGCTGCTTTCAATTTCAACAAATGTGAGTCCGCTGATGAGGCCTATGCTCAGCCCCGCCTTGCTGGCGTCATCCGCATTGTCAAACCCTGAAACCACAACCCTCAAAGTGGTGGAGCGCTCACCATAAGCACCATCTATGATGGGGGTGAGCGTTGCCGTGCTGGGGCTTATGGCAATATTCAGGCCTTCAGCTGAGGGAGGCCCCCATTGGGCATAAACGGTGAGGTTGCCGCTAACAGGGGTGTTTTCGGTGAAAAGGGATCCACTCCCATCGGCCGCCGTGTTCCACTCCACAAAGCGATGGCCCTCCCAGGTGGGTGTTTCAGGCAAGGCATCCAGGGTAGTGGCCGGCGGAACAACGGTTTTGCTTTGAGGGCTTGCCTCGTTGTCCCCACCGTTTTTGTCAAAAATAACAGTATAAAACCCTTCCACCGGGCTGGTGTTTTCTTTCGGTGTGGAAGGGCAGGCACTGAAGGCCGCGCCCAACAATACACACAGTGCGCCAACGGCAAAAGGTTTTGCAAAAAATCCTTTGGGCAAGTTTAAATTTATATTTCCAGCTTGTGTCATTCTAAAAGCGTCCTCAAGGGTTCCGGCCCCCTCACTCAGGCTGTCTCATACAACATTTATACGCCAGTGTGGGGAAAAGAGCTTATATGCCCTAAAACTCAGATAATGTAGCCAAATTCATACATGCAGCTGAGTTTATATGGTTAAATCCATGTCATTGAATTCATGTCATTGAATCCATGTCATTGAATCCATGTCATTAAATCCATGTCATTAAATCCATGTCATTAAATCCATGTCACTGAATCCATGCAATTGAATCCATGCCATTCAACCTATGCCTTTGGAAGCTGGCCTTTGCCCAAGGGTGTTGTTTTGAGCATTGGGCTTGTGGGGCAACGCCCGGCAGGGGCGTTGTAACATGCGCGAGAGCTTCTCTTTCACATGCTCTGCTCGGATCTGTTTTTGCCTTGGCAAAAAAATAACGGGCCTCGTCTGTGCAAGCTTCTCGTGGGGGATCGGCGTCCGCGAGGGTGAAAGAAACCCTTTGCCAGCAGGAAACAAGAAAAAAAACCACACTTTTATGGGTTTCCCACAAAAAAAGCGCAAGTCATTTGAGTGACTTGCGCTTGAAACACGGCTCAGGAGTGAAACTTTGGGTGCTTGTGTTTAAAGTCTAACAATATTTTTTGCGCATGGCTTCCACGTCTTTCTTGCTGATGATGCCGTCAACCTTTCCCTTGCCCGCACCTACGTCGAGCTCGTTGCGAACGGAAGGATTTGCCAGGAGGAATTCGATGGCATTTCGCAGCGCAGGAGGCAAATTCTTATCCTTTAATGCCGCGTTCAGATCCTTCTCGCTGATTTTGCCATCTTTGCGACCTATTCCTGCGGCGGTATCGAGCATATCAAAATGCATGCTTATTTGGTTGATAGCGTCTCTTCGTTGCTCTGCAAAGGTTGGTGTTCGAACTGGAGGTGTCGACACAGGCGCTGTCTGCGTTGGTGCCTGGGTTTGAGGCGTCGACGCAGGCTGTGTCTGGATCATATCCGAGTAGCGCTTGATCATATTCTCCAAGCCCTTCTTGGAGAATTTATCGTTGAAGTTTTGGTTGTCAGAAGAAACGTCGAGCTGCCTGAAGATAGCATCGTTATCGAGCAAGAATTTGCAGGCATCTTTCAAGTTTGTGGGTATGCCCGGGTTGTCTAGAATGCTTTGCAGATCTTTCTTGTTGATTTCGCCGTTTTTTGTGCTGCCTTTGGCGGCAGTGTCGAGCAAATCTGCATATTTTTGTATCGTTTTGAGATGATCCACCACTTGCTGCTCAAAGGAGGGCGGCGCAGTGGTCGTGTTTTGCACTCCATTGTCAACCCCATTCGAAGAAGAGCTTTGTCCTGACAAGGCGTTTGCAGCAATATCGAACAACTTCGAAACATCAATCCCATTTGAAGGAGAGCTTTGCCCTGCCACCAAAGGCGCGCCGCGCATGGTTAACTCTGCCTCAATGGCGCCAATTTGCTTCTCGAGGGTTGAGTCTTTGTCATAGTTGCTGTCAAACTGGCTGGTGCCCTTAAAGCCCAACTCTCGGGCCTTGGCGACCACTTCTTGCTCTGCTGCACGCTCTGATTTGAGCTCAGCCAAGGTTTGTTGCAAAGCTTCGGTCGGCTGTTGCTTATAGCTTTGCTGAGTCATCGTCCGCGACATGTTGTCGACAAAACCCTCAAAAAAATCGCTGGGTCGGCTGTTCAGCTCCTTGCTTGCCAAGTTATATTTCTCCAACGCGGCTGCTTGCTGAGGAGAACCCGGCGCGGTTGTTTTCAGCTGCTGAAGCTGTGAAGCCTGCTCTTGTTTCAGTTGCGCGGTTGTCATCCCGTTGAGCATGCTCGCATAGTCTCCATTGCTCATCTGCGCGCGTGCCTGGGTTTGTGTTTGTTGTTGCTTCATGGCTTCCAACATATTGTGCATTGCTACTTTCATTTTATTCTCCCAATAGATTGATGTTGATTGTTGAACTTACTGCTGCCTCTTTTGCATACTTTGTGCCACATGTAGTCTTCATTAAATCAAGGTAGTTAGAGCAATTGCCCTGTTTTCCCTTGCTCTCAAATGGAGCCTACCGTCCATTTTCTGGGATGCTTGCCTTTTAAGCCCACAAAATTGTCTGAAGGATTCGGATATTGCTCAGGTATTTTTCTAGTCTCGGTTTTAACCCGCTCCACGTTTTCGATATTGGCTGTTCCAGCTGCACGAGTTGTGGAGAGGGTGGCATCTTTCCATGGGTTTGCGGTTTTGGGCCGTGCAACCAAAGGCATCTGCGCTGCCGAACGAGGCACCGTCTCTTTAAATTTGTACAGAGGGTTTTGGGGAAGCGCCGCTTTCCCCGTTGGGCTCAATGACACATTTGAAGGTTTTGCAACTGTGCCAACGCCTTGCCCTTGACTCAACCAACGAAAAACAACTCCCATGAACCTTAGCCCTTCATTCGAATGAACAAAAACCAAACAAGCAACTTGAGAGCAATGACGAAGGAGTGGTGAGTGTGTTACACAGATTTTTTTCAAAATAACCAATACAATTCATATGTTATGTGCGAAATAGATGGCACTGTATGAAAAGCAAACAGACAACACTGTGTGAAAACGAAGCGAAGGGAATGCAGAGAGAGCGTGCTCTCTCACTTCATTCATGGAGCGGAGTTAGACGAGCGAAACGAGTCTCAGGTTTTGAAATGAAGGGGAGTTGGGGCCCGAAAAGCTCGTCACAAACCACGCGCCCAGAGGCACAACAGAGCCAAACAAAGTGAAGGGAGCCAAAAAAAATGAGGCGAGCTAAAGCTCGCCTCTAAAAAAAACCTTTTTTAATAACCCTGCTGTGCAGGCAAAAAAACGCTCTGCACCCCCGCCCGGCAGGGCGAGAAACACAGCCTCATTGTATATGTGCAGGCATGAGCACCGGCTGCCCGAAGAGGCCGGGGAGGTGGTTTGGTTGATATGCCCACGGGGTGGTGCGCAAGGCCTCTGGGAAGCCGCCTGCTACTTGCAGGGCAGAAAGGGCCCTGTTGTCGCCTTGGGTGCTGTTGGCATTTGTGCTTGAGGACAATGTGGCGCCCGAGCAGTTGAGCATGCCGCTATATGCGGCGTTGTTTAGCAAAGTGGCGGTGTTGCTGCCCACCACACGACCTACCTCGTTGGTGGCGCACTCGGTGGTGCTGACATAGTTGCAGTTGTTTCCATAGGAGTCGCAGGCCCGGTAGCCGTTCTGATAGGAGACGTTAACCCTTGAGTTGAGTGCCAGGCTGTTTCGCAGCGTGCCGTTGTTTCCCCCCATCAGGCCGCCGACAGATGTGTAGGCAATGCTGGAGCCATAACCACCGTTTAAGGTGCTGGTGGCGCTGACAAGGCCCGTGGCATAGACATGCTCTACTGTGCCATGGTTATGGCCCACCAGGCCGCCGGTATATCGGCGGCCCGTGACGTTGGTTGTGGCATAGCTGTTTTGCACCCTGCTGCCAGCAATGCCGTTGACACCCACCAGGCCACCCACATAGCTCCAGTCGCTGCTGCTGCTGACAACTCCCGTGGCATAGCAGTTTTGCACCGTGCCGGAGTTCCACCCCACCAAGCCGCCCGTATATTGGCCGGCACTGACGTTTACATCCGTCACCCCCAGGTTTTCTATCACGGCACCTTCGCCTATATAGCCAAACAACCCCTGGTGGCTGCTGCTGTTGCTGATGCGAAGTCCATAAAGGGCGTGGCCGCCGCCATTGAGGCTGCCCATAAAGGGGGCAGCACTGGTGCCTATGGCCGTCCAGTTGTTTGTGGAGGAGGTGTTGAGGTTAACATCTCCTGTCAGCCTATAATGCCGCACCAGGCCATCGGCCGTCCTCGCATAGCTGTTAAAAGAGAGGATGTTGTCCTCATTCAGCGGAATGGCACGCTCTCCTGCGGCCAAACCGTCTCTGATGTTGACGGTTGTGGTTCTGGTTTCAGCCTCATAACCTGGTATATGGATGAGGCTCAGGCTGAAGGTGGCCACGCCTGGAGGAAACGCTGTCTCTCCATCATATCTCACAACAATGTTAAAATTCTGGGTATTCCCCGAGGGGTTGCTTTCAACGGTGAAGGCCAACCCATTGGTAACGCTGACGCTGAGCCTTGCGTTGTTGGCCTCGGCGGCATTGGCAAAACCTGAAACCACCACACCCAAGGTGGTGGAGCGCTCACTATAAGTCCCCGCTATTATAGGTGTGAGTATGTCCGCACTGGGGTTAATGGAAACTTTCAGCTGAGGGAGCCCTGAAGAAGAAGAAAGCTCCCACTGCGCATAAACCCTGAGGTGCTCACTCACCGGGGTGTTGGCGGTGAAAGGCATTCCACTCCCATCCGCCTCCATATTCCACCCCAGAAAATTATGGCCCTCTCGTGTGGGGGGCTCAGGCAAGGCGTCCACAGTTGTTTCTGGGGGCAGCACTATTTTGTTTTGCGGGTTTGCCGGGGTGTCCCCACCATTTTCGTCAAAAATAACCAGAAAGCCCTCACCGTCCCACTCTATGGGGTTGTCTCTTCCCCCTGGAGAAGAAGGAGAAGAAGGAGAAGACTCCTCAGAGCAGGCCCCCAAAGCCATCGCCAGCAACACACACAGCGTGCCCAGAGCAAAACGTTTCACAGAAAATTCCTTTGAGGCATTTGCCTTTGAGGTGCTGAGTTTTATGTTTCCAGTGGGTTCCATTGTGGACTCTTCCTGCGTGGTTCCGGCCATATAGTCCAGCTTGTTTAACACAACACCAACACACGGTGTAGGGAAAAGACACCAAAGCCAGACACCGTGTGCTTTGGGGGTGGCATATGTTGGCAAATACAAAGCAGCTTGAGCACCCAATGCCGGGCCGCTTTGCAGCCCGGCATCCATTGAGCGCGCACAGCCCCTAGCGTCTGGCCTGACTGAGCGTTATTTGCGTGCTGCTGGAACCTGCGCTGTTGTTGGCGGTGAGCACAATTCTGAAGGACTGGGCCACCGAGGAGTTGTTGCGCGGGAAGTTATAGATGAGGCTGCTGCTCCTGCTGGATTGTGTCCTCCCATTGACACTCCACGTATAGCTTGTGGGTGAGCCTGAGCAACTGGCGCTCACCATATAATTCCCACCGGCGCTGGGGATGAGAGAGACTTGCGGCCTTAAGGTGCAGACAGGCCGGCTTACAGGCGCGGCAGCCTGAGGGAGCGTCGCCTGTATGCTGCTGGAACCCGCACTGTTGCTTGCCGTGAAAATAATTCTGAAATACTGCACCGTCGAAGAGCTGTTGCGTGGGAAGTTATAGCTTAAACTGTTGCTCCTGCTGGACTGCAGCTGCCCGTTGACACTCCACGTATAATTTGTGGGTGAGCCCGTGCAGTTGGCACTCAGCGTATAATTCCCGCCCGTGGAGGGAATGCTTGAAACCTGCGAATAGAGGGTGCAGGCCGGTCGGCTCCCCGAGGTGGCGGCAGCCTGGTTAACGGTGGTTTGCGCACTGCCTGAGCCGGCGTTGTTGCTTGCGGTGACAGAAATAGCGAAGGATTGGACCGTCGGGGAGTTGTTGAGAGGGAAGTTATAGCTTAAACTGTTGCTCCTGCTGGACTGCGGCTGTCCGTTGACTGTCCACACATAGCTTGTGGGTGAGCCTGTGCAACTGGCACTCAGCGTATAATTCCCACCGGTGTAGGGAATGGTTTGCACTTGCGGAAGGGTGCAGACCGGTCGGCTCCCCGAGGTGGCGGCAGCCTGGTTAACGGTGGTTTGCGCACTGCCTGAGCCGGCGTTGTTGCTTGCGGTGACGGAGATAGCGAAGGATTGGACCGACGAGGAGTTGTTGATAGGGAAGTTATAGCTTAAACTGTTGCTCCTGCTGGACTGCGGCTGTCCGTTGACTGTCCACACATAGCTTGTGGGTGAGCCTGTGCAACTGGCACTCAGCGTATAATTTCCACCGGTGGAGGGAATGGTTTGAACTTGCGGAAGGGTGCAGACCGGTCGGCTTCCGGAGGTGGCGGCAGCCTGGTTAACGGTGGTTTGCGCACTGCCTGAGCCGGCGTTGTTGCTTGCGGTGACAGAAATAGCGAAGGATTGGACCGACGAGGAGTTGTTGATAGGGAAGTTATAGCTTAAGCTGTTGCTCCTGCTGGACTGCGGCTGTCCGTTGACCGTCCACGCATAGCTTGTGGGTGAGCCTGTGCAACTGGCACTCAGCGTATAATTTCCACCGGTGGAGGGAATGGTTTGCATTTGCGCGAGGGTGCAAACCGGTCGGCTTCCGGAGGCTGTTTTGAATGCAGCCACTGTTTGAGCTGTTTCATTGAGGACTCTGGCATTGTTGTTGGTGCCGATGGTTCCAGTGGCGATGCCGTTATAGCGTATATCTGGATTGGACCAGTGTGGGATTTTTCGGCAGCCATAAGAGCAACCTGCCCCCCAGTCATATGACATGACGGTGCTGAAGTTTTGTGAGGAGGAGGGCAAAGAATGGATATATCCATGTCCATAGGGGAAGGGATAATTGCCGGAGTCTATATGTTCATTGTGTCGAGCCCCCTGAATGTGGCCCACTTCATGTGCAAATACATAGGAGCCGGTGAGGCAGCTATGCGTCACCACACCAAAGGCATAGGGGGAAAAAGCAGAGGAAACATTGGTCATTAAATAAGCCATTCCGCAGATGTTGTTCTCATAATTTCCAGGTCCAACAATCAACATCGCCAAATCTGCCCCGCTTTGGTTGCGTCTGTCGTTGACCACGCCACTTCTTCCCAGGCTGGCAAAGTCACTCAAAATACCTTCATAGGTTTTGTTGTTTTCTGAATAGTTAAGCTCAAAACTGTCTACCAAATTCAACCGGATGTTGACGCCGCTGTTTTGGTATGTTTGGTTTGTTTCTTCCACAGCCAAAGCAGCCTGCGCAGCTATATTGGCAAACGCGCCGCGCGCCGCAGGCGTATAAGCAACCATCACATCTATCTCTACAGGGTTTGCACTCTGCGAAACCTCTGCATTTTGTGAAGCATTTGCATTGTGCGAAGCATTTGTATTGTGCAAGGCATTGCGTGTTGAGGGAGATGCGGGTGGAGCAGGGTTATGCATTTCCTGGGTGTCGCCATGAAGCACGCCTCCACAAGGGGAGAATTTGGACTCGTCTATTTTAATTAAGGCATAAAGCTCGTCGCCGATGGGCTCAATGCTATATAACTCATTGTTCTCATCCCGAATGCTTGCAGCCACATCTCCATTGTGGACCACAAATGTGCTCAAAGCAGAAGTCCCGGGAACCACGCCAGACCAAGTGAAATTGTTTGGGTTTGTGGCTTTAAAATGTTTCCTTGAAAGCTGAAGTTTTTTGTTGGCAGACAAGGAGATGCGGAGTTTGTTTTCTTTGAGGGCATTTATATCCACCCGCATTAAAGAGATGGATTTTGTTGTGCGCCTTTGTTTGATTTTATCCATGCGCTTGGATTGATCTGCAGTTGCACTCTTATAACTGTCAGCGGACAAGGGCACAGCTTGCTGGGCTGAAGCGGGAGCTGCGGCATTGTTGGCCAAGGGCCGCACAAACAACTCAGGCTCGGCGGCATGGGCCAACGTGCCCACAACAAACAACAAAAAAGCATTTCCAAAACCTAAATTGCGGATCCACAAAATGGTTTTGCTGGATTTTTTCATTTTGACTTCCCCCATTCTTTTTTTTGGTGTGAATATGACAGAAACAGCTTAACTATGCTAAACAACATACTTTTCTTGAAGTATGAGCACAGAATACATTTCATGAGAGCTCAGCGTCAACCCAAGGTTCCCAGAAGTATTTTTTTGTGAACTTTCGTAAACACAACATGCATCAAGCTCACCATTCCCGGAGCCTCGCAAAGCGAGCCTTGCAAAGTGAGCCTCGCAAAGCGAGCCTCGCAAAGTGAGCCTTGCAAAGTGAGCCTCAAGCTTCATGTTTTTGCAACCCAGCTTGGGTTTGGTTTTTGCTTGGGTTTTGTTTTTGAGGGTTTGGTTTTTGCTTGGGTTTGGGCTTTTAGTGGTATTTGGCCTTATCCTCCATCAACACCTTCAAAACGTTTGCGTCTATGAGGGTGGAGGTATCGCCCAAGTTGGCAAACTCGCCTTCGGCAATTTTGCGCAAAATGCGGCGTACAATTTTGCCGGAGCGTGTTTTGGGCAAAGTGGGTGCCCAGTGGATGACATCCAACCGCACAATTTTTCCAATTTTGTGCATGACCAACTCTATTATTTCCTGTTTGAGTTGATCATTCGTCGGCACGCCTTCTTTCACCGTTACATAGGCATAAATGCCTTGGCCTTTTAAGTCATGGGGGAAGGGCACCACGGCGGCTTCGGCCACGCTGGTGTGCTCTAAAATGGCATTTTCAATTTCAGCTGTGCCGAGGCGGTGTCCCGAAACATTCAGCACGTCGTCCACGCGGCCCGTAATCCAATAATAGCCGTCCGCGTCGCGCCTCGCGCCGTCGCCGGTGAAATAATAGCCGGGGTATTGGGAGAAATAGCTTTGGAAAAAACGCTCCTCGTCACCATAAATGCTGCGCATCATGGAGGGCCATGGCGCCTTCACGCACAAATAGCCGCTGCCGGGGCCCTCCACCTCCTTGCCATCCGCGTCCAAAAGCACCGGTTGTATGCCAAAAAAAGGCAAGGTTGCCGCGCCGGGTTTGGTGGGGGTTGCGCCGGGCAGGGGGGTGATCATAATAGCGCCGGTTTCCGTCTGCCAATAGGTGTCCACAATGGGGCACTGCTCATGGCCCACGTTTTTGAAATACCATTGCCAGGCTTCGGGGTTAATGGGCTCGCCCACGCTGCCTAAGAGGCGAAGGGAGCTTAGGTTGTGGCGCTGCAGAAATTTGGGTGAAGCTTTCATGAGGGCGCGGATGGCCGTCGGCGCCGTATAAAAAACATTCACCGCATGCATGTCTATAATTTGCCAAAACCGCCCCGGGTCCGGCCAGGTGCCTATGCCCTCAAACATGAGCGTTGTCGCACCGTTGGAGAGGGGGCCATATAAAATATAGCTGTGGCCTGTTATCCACCCCAGGTCGGCTGTGCACCAGAAAGTGTCTTCGGGCTTGTGGTCAAAAATAAGGTCGAAAGAGAGGTTGGCGCCCAGCAAATAGCCCGCTGTTGTGTGCAAAATGCCCTTGGGTTTTCCCGTGGAGCCGGAAGTATAGAGTATAAACAGCGGGTCCTCCGCATCCACCTCCTCGCAGGGAAACTCAAAGGACAAGTCCGGGTCCGCAATGAGGTCGTTCCAATGCAAATCTCTGCCGGCCTTCCAATAGTTGTGCGTGTCGGCAGCCACACGGTTGATGACGACGACGTGGGGGACTTTGAAGGAGGAATTATAAAGCGCCTCGTCCACGTTGTTTTTCATGTCAATTATACGCCCGCCTCTGCACCCTGCGTTGGCCGTCACAATAACCTTGGGCTTGGCATCCTCAATGCGGCCCTGCAAGGCCTCCGCCGAAAAACCGCCAAACACCACCGAGTGGATGACACCCATGCGCGCAGCCACGAGGGAAAAAATGGCCAGCTCCGGAATCATCGGCAAATAGAGCAGAATGCGGTCGCCCTTTTGCACGCCCAGGTTTTTGAGGGCATTGGCCGCGCGGCATACCTCCTTGTGCAGCTGCTGGT
This sequence comes from Cystobacterineae bacterium, assembly GCA_009782175.1. GTDB lineage: Bacteria > Myxococcota > Myxococcia > Myxococcales > Myxococcaceae > WRKR01. Next base: position 20,936 of record WRKR01000013.1, on the reverse strand, counting down.
AGGTATAGGTTTTGCTTTCGCCGGGCTTGTCACCCACCCAAATGAGGGCGGCTTTGTTTTTAATGGGGGTATTGAGGAAGCGGTCCAAGCAGTTATAGGCCACATTCAGCTTGCCGCCTGAAAACCAGCGCGTTTCCCCTTTGGAAAAATCCCCCTCCAGCACCTTCTCCCAGGGTTTAAACCAGTGCAACCTTTGGGCTTTTTTTGCCCAAAAGGCTTCTGGGTTTTCAATGGACTCGCGGTACATGGCCTCATATTCCGCGGCTTTTATATTGGCTTTGGCCGCAAACTCCGGGCTTGGCCAATGAGGCTTTGCTTCAACCATGCATGCTCCTTAGCGCCCCTCATATAGTAGCGTTGGGGGCAGCGTTTTGGGGGGCCCATGAGGGTTTTTCCCTCAAAAGAGGTATGGATTCCAGTGGTTTTTTATTCTGCTCCTGGGGGAGTGTTTTTTTCATTTTTTTTCAGGGTTGTTTTGAAAATGTTTTTTGCCCTTGGCGCGGCGGGCAAGGCCTATTTTATATGTTCAGGCTTTCGGTAGAGCCTCTCAATAATGGGCAAAACCAGTGGGGCGGGGAAGTGGCGCATGGCAAAAGCCAGCAAGCGGTTGGAGAGGCCTGGAACGACGAGGCCTTTGTTGGCCAGAAGGCCTTTGAGGGCCAGGTGGGCGCACAGGGGTGCCCTCATAATGCCGGTGCTACCGGGTTTAAATTTTTGGCCCAGGCCGCTTAAGGCAAGCAACTCGGTATCAATGCCGCCGGGGGCGAATATGGTAATGTGCACTTTGTCTTTGCGGAACTCATGGCGCAGGCCTTGGCCGAAGCTGGTGAGGAAGGCTTTGGTAGCACCATAGCTGCTTTGCATGGGCATGGGTGCAAAGCCTGCCACGGAAGAAACCAGCAAAAGCCGTCCGCCGCCATGCCTGGCAAAGTGTTGTGCAAAGCGCAAGGCCAGTTGGGCGGGAGCCAGCACATTGGTGGAGAGCATGCTGTTGAGGTTTTCAGTGGACTGCTCCTGCACGCGCCCCCAATACGTAATGCCCGCGTTGAGTATAGCGGTTGAAAAGCCCTTTTGCGCACAGGCAGCCCTAAAGCAGGCCTCCACCCCCTCGGGTGTGCTCAAGTCCGCGGGCAAAGCCTTGGCCCACACATTATATTTGGTTTGCAATTGGGTGGCCAACTCCTCCAGGCGCTCCTTGCGCCGGGCGACCAGGAGGAGGTTTCCGCCATAGGTACCGGCTATAATGCGGGCCATTGCCCGGCCCAGGCCTGCGGAGGCCCCCGTAACCAATGTCCATGTGCCCTTCAATGTGTCCATAGGCCTCCCTCTCTTTCTGGGCCCTCCATTTAGGACAAAGCCCCCCATGGGCGCAAGGGCCATGCTTATCTACATAAGGGCTGCTGTGTGTGCACTCCTTGCCGCAGGGCTACAAGCTTTTTGCTGAAAGGTTTGAGCTGGGGTTGGCTCTAAGGTTTAAGCAGCAGCATTTCTGCGCAGAAGGCCAGGAGGGCCAAAAGCAGGAGGGCTGTCCACAGGGGATATTGGCGGGTGCTGTGGCTTTGGGCAATGTGGGAGTTGCCAAACCAGGCGTTTAACTCTTCCATGTCCAAGAGGGCCAAGTCGCTCTCTTGGGGCAGGCGTTTGACCAAGAGGGGCATGGCCTCTTCGGCACGGCCTTGGGGCCACCAGAGGCCTGGGGTATTCAGGGGCCCCAGTTTTACAAACTCGGGGCCTTGGGCTTCGGGCTCTACCACCTCACCATGGGGGCCTACATAGGCATTTTGGGGTGCGGCCAGGCGCAGGGAGTTGCCCAGGGTGGTGGTGGGCACCTCGGTGTTGAGGAGGTTGCCTGAAAGCCATTGGGCGCTGCGCTGAATGAGGGGCAAAAAGGCTGTGTGCAGCGGCAGGTCGTTCCAATCCCTATCGGCGGTACTCATAAAGCTAAGCACATGCCCTTTGCCGAGCTGATGTGCCACCAGCAGAGGGGCACCGTCCTCGAGGCGCAAAAGCACCTCCATGGGTTGGGGGTTTTGCGTGTGGGCTTCCATCAGGGCGTGGCGAAAAAAGCGTGCAGAAAGCAAGCTCTCAAGGCCTTCTCCCGCAAAGGGTTGCAAAATGGGGTGGAGGTTTTGCACATGGCTTATTTTGGCAAAGGGGCTGGTGGTGTTGGGCAGCTCTTCTGAGCTGCCTTTTAGCCACCGCAGAGGCCTGGGCAGCAACTCCCCCATGGCCTGGTTCCACGCCTGCAGTTGAGTATTGTCCCCCAGTGAGGCCCAAAGGCCGCCCCCGGCTTCTACAAAAGCCTTGAGGGCGGCAGCAGCTTCTGCGGGAGGGGCCTCCACATTCAGCAAAAACACGGCGCCATAGGCGCTCAAATTTTCGCGCCAAGCGGCCTGGCTATCGCGGACGCGCACCTGGGTTTGAGCAAGCTGTGCCAGAGCCAGCTCGACGAAATAGGCCTCGTCGGCCTGCCTATCGGCTGAGGGGGCGCCATCCACCAGCAAAATGTGCGCGTTTTTTTGTGGGCGCAGCCAGAGGGTTTGGGCATCATCCTCGGCAAGCCCGTCTGGGGCCAGGCGCATTTCCACCTCATGGCCTGTCTCGTTGTTGGGCAGGCGTACACTGAGTGTTTTGCGGGTGCTGCCGTGGGCGTCCAAATCCACAAAGCCTTTGGCGAGGGTTTGTCCTTTAAGGCGCAGTTGCAGCTCCAAATCCTTTTGGGGGGTGGGGCTGAAGTTTTGCACGGTGGCCATAAAGTTAAAGAGGCCCGCTTCTGTGGTGTTTTCAACTTCCATGGAAAGCAAGGCGCGGTTTTGGGGTGGCTCTTTCCCCGCATAAACGGGGTATAGCGCCACATGAGGCAGCTGCATTTCGCCCTTGGGGTTTTTTATTTGAGGAGGTGGTGCACTCATGAGGAGGGCGTGGCGAGCAAAGTCGCTGAATATGAGGAGGCGTTTGGCTTCCAGGGGGTTTTCTTCCAAAAGTTGGGCAGCTGTTTCCATGCAAGGGTTCAGCCTGGCGGGGAGGAAGCTGGGGAGGGCCTCTTGCACAAGGCGTTTCCAGAAGGCTTTGTCCTGGGAGAGAGGCGGCGGAGGTATCGTTTGTGTGCCGTCGCAAAGCACCACGGCCAAGGGCTCTGTCGCTGAGAGTGCTTCAATGGCCTGCAGCGCTTGGTTTTTGGCCACCTCCAAGGCTGTTTGTTTGCCCAGGGCATAGCGCATGGAGAAGGAGGCATCCAGCACCAGCACTGTTGCGGCCTCGCCCTGCATGGTGGTGGGGGTTGTTGTCGTTTTGTCCAACCAAGGGCGTGCCAAGGCGAGGGCGAGGGCGGCCAGCAGGAGGCTACGCAGTGCATATATGAGGAGGCGGCGGAGTTTCCAGAGGGAGGCAGTATGTTGGAGGCTTTTGAGCAAGAGGCCCATGGGGCCGAAGGGGCGGGGTTTGGGTTTGAGGCGAAAAAACAAATAAACGAGGAAGGGGAGGGTGGCGGCGGCCAGGCCCAGCAACATCCACGGTTGGGAGAAGAGGAGGCTCATTTTCTCCTTCCTCTTTTCCTCTGGGCGAAAAATTGAAGCAGCACGGGCTCCAGGGGGTTATGGGTGGGTACCAGGGCATAGTCCACGTTTGCCGTTTGGCATTGGCTGCGGGTATTTTTCAAAAAGTGCTGCATATGTTGCAGGTAGCTTTGGCGAAGGCGAAGGGGGTGTATTTCAAGGCGGCGTTCATCTTCCATAGAGAGGAAGAGGGTGGGCTCTTCAAAAGGGAAGTTTAACTCATCGCTGTGCAGAATGTGGAAGAGGGCCAGCTCATATTTTTGTGTGCGCAGTTTCAGCAGCTGGGAGAGCATGTTGGGGTTTTCGTCAAGCAAGTCAGAGAAGACGAGCAGCACAGCGCGTCGGCGCAGTTGTGCTGAGAGGGTTTCGAGGGCAGCGCCCAGGTGGGTTTCGCCTTGGGCTTTAAGGCTTTGCAATTGGGAGAGAATGAGGCTCAGGTGGTTTGCATGGGCTTTGGGGCGCAGCAGTTGAGGTTTTTCCTGGGAGAAGGAGAGCAGGCCCACCGCGTCTTGCTGTTTGGAGGCCACCCAGGCGAAGGCGCCGGCCAGCACTTTAGCCACCTCCAGTTTGTTATATGTCTCTTCGCCATAGCCCATGGAGCCTGAGGTATCCACGAGGAGTACAAAGGGCATGTTGGCCTCATGCTCAAAGCGTTTAATAAAATAGCGGTCCAACTTGCCGAGCACTTTCCAATCCAAGTGGCAAAGCTCATCCCCTGGGGCATATTCTTTGTGTTCTGAAAACTCGACGCTTTGTCCTTGGAGAGGGGAGTTGTGAAGGCCCGTCAATATGCCTTGGGCCAAGGTTTTCACGCGCAGCTTAAAAGTGGCAAGCTGTGCGAGGAAGGGCAGGCTTAAGTGGGGCATACCTTCTCCTAGGGTTTGACGTATGAGAGGATGCGCTCTACCAACTCCACGCTGTCAAAGCCTTCGGTTTGGGCAGAAAAACTCATTAACACGCGGTGGCGGAGCACGGGTTTGGCCACAGCCCTCACATCTTCCGCGCTGGCGGCGAAGCGTCCCATGAGGGCTGCGCGCGCCTTGGCGCCCAGCACCAAAAACTGGCTTGCGCGCGGGCCTGCGCCGAAGGCCACATTCTCCTTCACAAAGTCCAGCGCACCGGGCTCCTTGGGGCGTGTTGCGCGAGCGAGGGCCACGGCATAGCGCAGCACATGCTCTGGGGCGGGGACGCGGCGCACGAGGGCTTGGAGCTCCACAATGCGTTGAGGGGAGAGCACTTTTTTTAAGGGGGGAGGTTGTCCTCCGGTGGTGGTTTTCACCACTTGGCATTCTTCCTCAAGGGAAGGGTAACCCACATCCACCAGAAACATAAAGCGATCCAACTGGGCTTCAGGGAGGGCATAGGTACCTTCCTGCTCAATGGGGTTTTGGGTAGCAAACACGAGGAAGGGCTGTTCCAACTCAAAGGTATGCCCTCCGGCCGTAATGCGGTATTCCTGCATGGCTTGCAAGAGGGCGGCCTGTGTTTTTGGAGGTGTACGGTTAACCTCATCGGCCAAAACGAGGTGGGCGAAGAGGGGGCCCTTCAAAAAGCGCAGGGAGCGGCGGCCGGTGGTTTTGTCCTCTTCCAGCACCTCCGTTCCCGTAATATCCGAGGGCATTAAGTCCGGCGTAAACTGTATACGGGAAAAGCCCAAATCCAAGGCTTCGGCCAGCGTGGAAATGAGCAAGGTTTTGGCAAGGCCCGGGACGCCGACAAACAAGCAATGCCCTTTGGAAAACAAGGCCACCAGCAGGTGCTCGACCACCTCGCTTTGGCCGACAATGCGTTTGCTTAACTCTTCCATAACGTTGTGGCGTGCTTGTGCCAGGGCGCTCATGTTTTGCAAGCTCAGGTCGTCTGGGGGGCTTTCAAAGTTTTTCAAGTGGTCATTCAAGGGGTCGGTACCTTTCGAGTCGTCGCCATAGGGGCATACTCACACCTATTTGGCTTAAGACACATAAATAAAGTTTCTAAGGTGGGGCCTTTTCCATAAAACTGCCTTAAACTGGCTTTGCCCCATAAAAAACGACAGGGCCCTGCAGAAGCTGCTTCCATCTGCTCATTTCATGATAGATGCTTATGCTTATGAGCGAACTCGAAAAAGACCCCTTGCGCTTGCGCCTGAAAAAATTGGAGGAAGAGGCCGAACTTGGAGGCGGCCTTGACCGGATTGCAAAACAACACGAAGCCGGAAAGTTGACTGCGCGCGAGCGCATTGAGCTTTTGTTGGACCCGGGCAGTTTCCAAGAGCTGGACAAGTTTGTTACTCACCGGGCGACGGATTTTGGCATGGCCAAAAAGAAAATTCCTGGGGATGGTGTGGTGACGGGGCATGGCACCATTGAAGGCCGAAAAGTTTTTGTATTCGCCCAGGACTTTACTGTTTTTGGTGGCTCCCTCTCGGGCGCATATGCTCAGAAAATTTGCAAGGTGATGGATTTGGCCACGCGCGTTGGCGCCCCTGTTATAGGCATTAACGACTCGGGTGGAGCGCGCATTCAGGAAGGTGTTGAAAGCCTTGCCGGCTATGCCGACATTTTCTTGCGCAACACCCTTTGCTCAGGTGTGGTGCCGCAGCTTTCTCTTATTATGGGCCCCTGTGCGGGTGGAGCTGTTTATTCCCCGGCAATTACGGACTTTATTATTATGGTGAAGTCCTCCTCTTATATGTTTATTACGGGGCCGGACGTCATCAAAACCGTGACGCATGAAGAGGTGACCAAAGAAGCGCTTGGCGGTGCGATGACGCATAACCAAAAGTCAGGCGTAGCCCACTTTGCCACGGACAATGAGCAAGCCGCCATTGCCTATACGCGGGAATTGTTCTCCTTCATTTCTTCCAACAACAAGGAAGACCCGCCCTATATGCCCACGGATGATGACCCGACGCGCCAGGAGCCGGCCTTGGCCACACTGGTGCCATCCAACCCGAACAAGCCTTATGACATTGTGGAGTTGATTAAGCTTGTCGTCGACAACAAGCATTTTTTCGAAATACACGAGCACTATGCCAAAAACATTGTCATCGGCTTTGCGCGCCTGAGTGGCCGCTCCGTCGGCATTGTGGCCAACCAACCTGCAGTGCTTGCCGGTTGCCTGGATATTGATGCTTCCGTAAAGGCAGCTCGCTTTGTGCGCTTTTGCGACTGCTTCAACATTCCGCTGATTACTTTTGTGGACGTGCCCGGCTTTTTGCCCGGCACCAACCAGGAGTTTGGCGGCATTATTAAGCACGGCGCCAAGTTGCTTTATGCTTTTGCGGAAGCCACGGTGCCCAAAATTACACTCATTACGCGCAAAGCCTATGGCGGTGCTTATGATGTTATGTCCTCCAAACACATCCGCGCCGACGTTAACTTTGCATACCCAACGGCGGAAATTGCCGTTATGGGGCCAGACGGTGCCGTCAACATTATTTTCCGCAAAGAGATTGATGGCGCGAAGGACCCCGTTGCTGAAAAAGCGCGCCTCGTTGCCGATTACCGTGAGAAGTTTGCCAACCCCTTCAAAGCGGCCGAGTTGGGCTATATAGACGAAGTTATACGCCCCGAGGAAACACGCCTCAAACTCATCCGCGCCCTCGAGTTGATGAAGGACAAATTCCAAGAAAACTTGCCACGCAAACACGGCAACATTCCCCTCTAGGCCGTTTTCAAGTTAAATTTATTCTACAAACCGGTTTCAATGCAGGTGAGCTTTCGCTCGCCTGCACTATGCTCCGGAAAAAATGCGAAAGCTTCGCTCTTGCATTCTTCCCGGAGCTTCGTTTTGGCATGAGGTCGAAGTAGACGAGCTTAAAAGCCCGCCTCCATTGAAAGCGGCCTGTAGGGTTATTTCAACCCTATAAGAAACACTCTGCTGGGCCATTCTCTCAAGCTAACTGGCGAGTTTTTCGAGCAAGAGTTTGAAGTCTTTCTCGTCTATGCCCAGGGACTTGAGGAGCTGTTTTGCGCCAAGCTTTGCCTCTTCAATGGCTTTGGCATCCTGCGTTGCCACGGCATGTTGGTAGGCCGCAAGGAGCATTAAGGCAGAGAGCTGACAACCCTCAGAGAGTTTTTGTTTGTCCGCATCCTTGGCATTGTCCAACTTGGGGTTTCTTCCAAAAAATTGGTCCAGCATTTGGGCCAGGGCTTGGAACCTTGCCGCCCCCAACTCTTCTCCATGGAGGATCAGATGGGAAGAGCCCAGCAAAACAGCAACAGAAAAACTTAAGTTTTCCTGGCGGCCCAGTTTTTTTGCCTCAGCCATTAAAGCTTGCATGCCCAAAGTCAGCGCGGCTTTCAACTCGGCCGCTTTGGCTTCTTCCACATTTAAAGTTTGGATAAATTGCTCCACCGCAGTGGAGTTGGGGCTGTGTTTATATTGGTGGCGCGCTTGTACATAGGGCGGTTGGGGCGGTGGTGCTTTCTGGCCTTGGGCTGCTTGCTGGGCGCCTTCCTGCAAGGCTTTCATCTGCTGAAGGAATTGCACCTGTTCTTGAAGAGCGAAATAGCTCTGCAGCATTTGCATATTATGCTCCCCCCGCATTCGGATAATGCCGGGGAATCCCTCATAATCCCTGGAATCCCTATAAATAACTCTTTGCGCCGCCCCCCCTTGAGGGAAAATGAAAGCCAACAGACAACTTAAGGCCAAAAAGCCACTCCACCTGCTCATGTTTATGCTCCTTCATCTACACGGCTTCCTTTCCAAATGTGGAAAAGAAAGCACCCTTAAAAACACCGCTCAACCGCTTCCACTGGAAGCGCGCTCACACCCGCCTCCCTTGAAACCGGTCTGGAGAATCAATTTAACTTTGAAACCGGTCTCCAGGCTCCATTCAATATTAAAGCTCTCGCAATATATTTAAAAGGCTTGCCCAAAACAAGTGCCACCCCTGGAGCGCCTGCTACGCCAAGCAGGCCTTCATTTTCTGGAAGCTGTGCCTGTGACACCGCATCGCTAAAAAATTATACCGCTGAACGCTGTGTTTCTATATGCCCATTTCTACATGCCCTATAGCCAGCTCACTGCAGTCACCTTGCCAAACAGCATGCCGCCAAATGCCACGCCACTGGACACCGTGTTGCTAAGCAGGGTGTCCAGTGAGGCAGGGGAAGCCTGTCTGGTTTTTTAAAAGGGGCAGGCTGAGTTATTCCTTGGCCATTTGCTCTATCAAAGACTTCAGGTTTTTCCCGTCCATGCTCAAGGGTGCCAGCAGTTGTTGCGCGGCAAGTTTGAGCTCTGCAACGGTGTTGGTGTCTTTGGCCTCAGCGGCTTGTTGGTAGAAGCCGAGCAGCAATATTAACGAAAGAAAACAGCGCTCAACCAGTTTTTGTTTTTCTGCATTCCCTATTTTATCCATCTGCGGGGCGTTGCCGAGCACTTGATCGATCGCTTGGCTGAGGGTTTTAAGCTTTTCTCCTGCCAACTCCTCTCCCTGGAGCACAGCATAGGCGGAGGCCAGCATGAGAGCGACGGCAAAGCTGACGTTGTCTTTGCGCTCCAGTTGTGCCCCCGCTTCTCTCATCGCATCCATCCCCGCAGTGAAGGAAGCTTTAAGCTCCTCCTCTTCGGCTTTATCCACCTTCATCGGTTTAATAAACTCAGAGAGAACCATGGCCTTGGGGTTAAGCTTATATTGGTGTCGCGCTTTGACATAGGCAGCTGCGGCAGGCTGTTTGGGGGGTGTTTTGTCAGCGCCTTCAGCCTCTTTGCTTGGCGCGGTTTCTCTTCTCTTGGCCTCCTCGAGGATGAGGGCCTGCAGAGGTATTTTGTCTTGAAAAATCAGCTTGGCGTTTTGCTTCCAAATGTTGTTGGGGTGCCGAGGGCTAAAAGCTTCTACGCCTCCAATTTTGGGTGGAGCTTGTGCTTCAGTGGGCGCTTGTGCTTCAGCTGAAGCTTGCGCAGCACCTGCTTGAGGGAAAACCAAAGCCAACAAACAACCCAAAGCCAAAAAACAACTCAACCTGCTCATGTTTATGCTCCTTCCTGCACAACTTCCCTTTCAAATTTTTGACGAGGAAGCCTTCGAAAAAAAAACCACCCCAACATATTTCAAATGGCAAGAGGACAACAACCTCTTTGCGGCATATATGCTCTTCTGTTCCACGCCTCCTCTATGCGCTCCCTGCCCTAAACCCCGGGGGAAAACCCTTCATATGTGCGCACCCCAAACACTTTAAAGCTCGCAACTCATCAGCAACCTGAGTTTGCCGCTTTTCTTGCTGCTGAGGGCCCCCACCGTCATAAACCCGGCCTTGCGTACAAAGGCCACAAGGTTTTCATTGGAAGGGTCTACGCGCAATATAAGGCTTTTGCGGGACATCTCCAGGGCCATGTGGTGGGCTCGCTTTAACAAAGAGGTGCCCACCCCCTGCCTGCGGCATTCGGGTTTCACAACAAGGTGGCGAAGGTAGGCCGCCCTTCGCACAGGGCCGTCGGGCTCTATGGTGACAAAGCCCAAAACGTGTCCGTCCACACGGGCAACTTGTATGCGCTCTCTGAGGCGCATAAACTTTTCTAGCATCTCTCGCGCTTGGGTCTCTTCAAAAGCAGCCTCCATGGGGCTTGTAGCCTTTGTCGTCACATGCACAGCATAGAGTTGCGCCAACATGGGCAACTCTTCTTCTGTAGGCAACCCAAACTTCAAAACCTGCACACCCCCGTTGCCCCCTTCCGCAAACGGTGGCGCTGCAGCTTCTCCTTGGGCTGAGTCTTGTTGGTTTGTTGTCATCTCCATCCCTTCACCCTCTCATCTAACAGCCTTCTCCATGTTAGGCTTGTATGCGGCTCAGTTGTGGTATAGTCCATACACTTCGAATATAACACCTCTTTCTCCTAACAACCTCGTGCAACTCAACCACGCAAACAGAGAATTGACGATAAAAATCGTCTATTATGGCCCCGGCCTCTCGGGAAAAACCACCAACTTGCAAGTCATCCACTCCCGCGTTGAGCCTTCTGTCCGTGGACAACTGCTCACCATCCCTACGCATGATGACCGCACGCTGTTTTTTGACCTCCTCCCCGTTTATTTCCAGAGCAAATCCGGAATTAAAATTAAAATCAAGCTTTTTACGGTGCCGGGACAAGTCATTCACAACGCTACACGGCGCATTGTCCTCCAAGGCAGCGATGCGGTGGCCTTCATCGCCGATAGCCGCCGCCAGGCCACTGAGGAAAACAACGCCTATTGGAAAAACATGCAGCAAAATATGCATGAAATAGGTTTAAACCCCGAAACCGTGCCCACCATCATCCAATTTAATAAACGTGACTTGCCGGATACGCAAACAGACGAAGAGTTGGAACGGGCACGCTCCCGCGGGAAAGAGCCACTCATCAGCGCCATCGCCATTCAGGGCATCGGCGTCCTGGAAACACTGTTTGCACTCTTGCAAGCCGCCTATCGAAACCTGGACGCCCGCTCTAATATCTCCCGAAACCTCAACATCGACGAAGAAGAGTTTTTAGGCAAAATATTCAGCCGCATTGATACCTCCACCTCCACCCTCAAATTCTAAAATGACCTAAAAGTCGTTCCGCCCTTTTCCCCTTATGCCCTCCGAGTCTGTGCTTGATAAAAAACTTTTGTTGAAAGAGCTTGTCAGCAGCGAGATCCTCACAGCCATGGTCCGAGAGTTTGCCATCTTGCACCACATCGGCATCCGCATTTTTGACGAAGAAGGGCAAATGCTTGCGGATGCGAAAACAGATAATGGCGGATTTTGTTCTGCCGTTTTCGCCACACCCGAGGGCCGCCAGGTTTGCACCCACACCGTCTCCCGCCTGACCAGTGGGCCCCTGAGCCCCACCGACGGCGCAACACTCTTGTGCTCCTCCCCCCAGGTATTGGCCCTCTCCTGCGTTATGGGCATGCGCTATTTGTTTATGCCCATTCTCTTTGACGGGGACGTCTTGGGCCGCCTCCTTTTCGGCCCCTTCCTGCCGGAGCAACTCGACAATGAGCTCGAGAATGAGAGCGGGAATGAGCTCGACAATGAGCTCGAGAATGAGCTCGAGAATGAGAGCGGGAATGAGCTCGAGAATGAGAACGACAATGAGCTCGAAAATGAGAACGACAGTGAGCTCGAAAATGAGAGCGGCAGTGAGCTCAAAAATGAGAGCGGCAGTGCGCTCAAAAATGAGAGCGACAGTGAGCTCAAAAATGAGCGCGACAATGAGCTCGAAAATGAGAACGACAGTGAGCTCAAAAATGAGAGCGGCAATAAACTTGGGAATGAGCGTGGCAATGGGAGCGATGGCCTCCACACGGAAAACAAGTTTAACCCGCTTGGCCCATTTGCGGAAAAAGTGCGGAGGGTTTCGGAGTCCAAAGTTTTGCGCATTCTCCAGCACTTCTTCTCCACCCTCCACTTGCTGATGGCCTCAGGCCAACGCGTCTTCTTCGCCTCTTCCATGCACGTGGAAACCATGTTGGAGCATGCGCGTGAGCTGGAAGAGCAAAACCGCAAACTCCTGCGGATGAACCAACAGTTGCTGGAGTTGGATCGCCTCAAATCCTCTTTCCTCGCCACCGTCAGCCATGAGTTGAGGACGCCGCTTACTTCCATTATAGGCTATTCAGAAATGCTTTCTGAAGGCCTGGCTGGACCTATGAATATGGAGCAGGCTGAATATGTCGCCACCATTTTGGAGCGCAGCCAGTCCCTGCTTAAATTAATTTCTTCGATGTTGGATATTACCCAAATAGAAGCGGGGAAAGTCCACCTGAATTTTGAGCCCCTCTCCCTCGGAGAAATTGTGCGCATCGCTCTGGCCGGCGTGCGGCCATGGCTGGCCAAAAAGAAACTCACCATTACGGCGCATATTCCCGCCGTCTCGGATGCTGTGGGCGACAAGGAGCGCTTGAAACAGGTGCTCATTAACCTCTTGACGAACGCCATTAAGTTTACGCTGCCTCAAGGGAAAATTTCTGTCGTCCTCACGGAGAAGGAGCACCAGGCGGAGCTGAATACGCTGGGCTATCGCCTGTGGGTGGAAGATACCGGCATCGGCATCCCCAAGGACCAGCTCGACAACGTCTTCCGCAGCTTTTTCCAGGTGGACTCCAGCTCCACACGCGAATTCGGCGGCGCAGGGCTTGGCTTGGCCATCGTCAAAGGCTTCGTCGAAGGCCATGGCGGATTGGTCCGCGTTCTGAGTGACTTTAGCAAAGGCTCCCGGTTTACGGTTGTTTTGCCCGCACAGCCCCCCAAAGAAGAAGTGGACATCCCTCTCCCCATCACCCTCCCTCAGGTCTCCGACCGCTTTTAATGCTTGAAAAGTGAATGACGCTCACCCCACACGCTCACCCCACAACAAGGAGCTACCTGCAGCGCTTTGCCTGGTATGCCCTGCTTGAAAATACGCGAAAACGGCTCCGCCTCCATGCCCTGCTCCAGGCCATGGCCCTCTCCCTCTCCTCAGGCGCCTTCGCTGCCCTCCTTGTTGGGCTTCTGGCCAACCTCCACCCCCCCACGGCCTGGGCTTTGCTCGCCACCTGCCTCATCGGCATGGCCTGCCTCCTCATGGGAAGCCTGCTCCGTGCCTTCCGCTCCTCAACACATGCCCGTGCCGCACGCCATTTGGCCTCATGCCTCCCCTCCTTTGGCTTGGATTTTCTCTGCGCCTGGGAATTGGCCCTGCACCCCTTCCATGCCGAAAATGCGGAGGCCTCCCCCATACTCATCCATGCCTTCTGGGAAAACCTCGATATACGCCTCCACAACCACCGGCCCCTGCTCACCTCAGCCCCAACCTTGCCCCCAAAGGGCTTGCTGCCCCTCGGAATAGGCCTTGGGCTGTGTGCCTTCCTGGGCTTGTATTTCGGGTCGGCTTGGAAAACAGGGGTTGAAAAAATGAGAGGAAAGCCAAACGCCGCAGAGCCTCTTTCCGCAGAGCCTATTGCAGGGGAGTTTTGGATGCGCTACCGCTTTCCCGAGTATACGGGGCTGGGGGAGCGCGTGGTGCTCAACAGCAACGGAGAAATAAACGTCCTCCAAGGTACCACCATTGAGTGGGAGGCCAAAGCCGATAGAAAAATAAAACAAGCCCAACTGCGCATCAATGGACAAACCCTCCCCCTGGAGGTGCTCGACAACCGAAAACTGCGCGGCAACTGGGTGGCCAGCAGCAGCGGTAACTATTATATTGAGTTTTTAAACCAGGGAAAACTCAGCGCCCAAAGCCCACCCTTCCCCCTTCATGTGGAAATGGACAAACCTCCTCATGTGCGCCTCCTCTCCCCTGAAAGCCCCTTAAACCTCGCCCCGGAGGAAAACCAGGTTGTGCTGCGCTTTGAGGCCGGGGATGATTTTGGGTTAAGCGCGCTGGAGTTGCGCTATTTTGTTGAAAACCAGCCCGCCCAAACACTCCCCATGCCTGCACCCCAGGCGCGCTTTGTACAAGAAGAGTTTTTGTGGGACTTGGGCCCCTTGGCTTTGCTGCCTGGCCAAAGCGTCCACTATATGCTGGTGGCCAGGGATAATGATCTGCCAGCAGGAAAAAAAGAAGGCTTGTCCTCCACACAAACACTGCAGAAATGGAGCCAGGCCATGCACCAAAAAATGGCCATTGAAAAAAGCAAACGCGCATGGAAACAACTCCTGGCCCATGCGGCAAACCGCCTTGAAAGCGGGGAAATGTCCCCCAAGGCCTCCTCCAAAACCACCCCCTCAAAACACGTGTTGGATGAGCAGGCCAAAGAGGTGGCCACCGCCTTGGCGCAATGCGCCAAAGAAATTCTGCAGGAAGCGTTGGCCCCTAAACCCCTGGCCGCCGCCTTTGAGAATGCCTCCCAAACCCTGCGGCGCATGGCCTTCAATACGGCCAAAGCACGACAAAAATCCACAGAAACCCAAAACCCGGAATTCCTCTTTAAAGCCCTTGTTGCGGAGGTTTTAAGCGCAGAGCACCACCTCCTCTATTTGGAGGACCTCATGGAGGAATTTCGCCTGCACGCCCTTGCTGAGCTTTCAAAACTCCTCAAAACCCAACTTGCGGAACTCAAAACCTTGCTCTCCCAACACTCACTCGCCACAGAAACAACCCAAAAAAACGCTTTGCTTGCCCAAGTGCAAAAACGAAAAAACAGCATTGTGGAGTTGCTTGGACGCATGGCTGAAATGTCCACCACCGAGGAAAATGCAGTGCATGAAGAAGTGGACTGGAGTGCCTATTTCCAAAACGAAGCCCAACATACCATGGCCTCTCTCGAAACCGCCCTCTCCAGCGGACACATGGAAGAAGCCTTGCGCCAAACCGAAGCCATGCTGAGCCAAATGGACAACAACGCCCATGCCCTGAGCACAAACCCGCCTCAACATGCCCAAAACCATGCGGCTCTCTCAGAAGAGTTTGGAAACTTCCGCCAAGCCCTCGAGGCCGTCCTGGAAGAGCAAGAGGCCCTCCTTCAAAAAACACAGGCCCTCTATGAGAAACAACGCCAAAAAACAGCCGAAGCACTTGCACAAAAAACCCGTGCCGCTCGCCCCATGCTTGAGGCACACTTGGAAGAGTTGCATGCCAAACTCAAAAACTTAAGCCTGGAGCGCATGAGTGTGCCTGATCAAAACTTGCGCGAAAAAGCCCTTGAAGACTTGGAGATGGTGAAGTCCACACTTGCCTCCAATGAGGCTTCCCTCGCTTCCGAAATTGCCAGAGAGCTTGTGCAAAAAACAGATGAGTTGGCCGCAGCAAGCAAAAGACAGGAAAACTTGGATCGCGCACTGGGCAACTCTCCCGAAGAGCGCCAACGCTCCAAGGAAACCAGAGAGGCCAGCCTCGAGGGCGCCGAAAAAGCCAGAGACTTGCAAGAGCGCCTGCGTAGCCTTTTGGGCCACAAAAGCGGCATTGCCGCCGAAGGAGATACGACGGGCATTGCCCAGTCCGTCAGCGAGCAAGAAGCCCTGGGGAAACGTACGCGTGAAATACAACAGCATATGGAAGAGCTTTCTGAAAAAGCCCCCCTCTTTGACGAAGAGACCAAAAACAACCTGGAAAAAACAGCACGCCACATGGAGCAAGCCGCAAACCGCCTGCGCCTGGGCAATGCCAAGGAAGGACAAAGCCAACAAGCCCAAGCAGTGCAAGGGCTGCAAAGCCTCAAACAACAACTCCAGGCCGGCGGCTTGGCCCAAACCACTTTGCCCATGCCCTCTGCCTCAGGAAAACTCGGCCAAGGTACAGCCCAAAACCCCAAGCCACTCCTCCTTCCCAAAACCTCCACCAGCCAACCTCACTTCAGAAAAAAACTCCTGGAAACCATGCGCCAAGCTGTGCCCGAAGGCTATGCGGAACCCGTGCGACGCTATTATGAGGAGCTTATAAAATAATGCGCCTCCCTTGCCTTTTGTGCCTCCTCACTCAGCTGATGCCCGCTCAACCCACTGCCGCGCAAAACCCTGCGCAAAACCCTGCGCAAAGCCCAGCACAAAGCCCTGCGCAAAGCCGCGCTGATACCCCCAACCCTTTTGGCCATACATTGGAAGAGTTGGCCCTTGCCATTGAGAAAGCACTCAACGCCTGGGAGCTGGATGAGGCACAGCTGCTGATGGTGCAAGTGGAAGCCCTTAACCTGCACGGCCTCGCCCTCCTGCACTATTTGCAAGGACGCATGGCCTTCCAACAAGGCCTCTATGCGCAGGCCGTTGACGCCTTTGCCCTCGCGGGGCAAGAGGACAAACCCAACAGCTTTTTGCGCCTTGCCAACGCAGCAAAACACTTCCTCAAAACCGCCCAACCCTTTGAAAGCGAGCACTTTGTGCTTTTTGTCCCCCAAGGCAAACAAAGCGCCTTGGCAGCTTATATACTCTATACGCTTGAAGCCCAATATGAGGCCATGAGCCTAGAGTTGGCTTTTGCCCCCCCTAAAAAACTGCGCGTGGAGTGGGCAAGCAGCGCGCCTGAGTGGGCAGCGCTTTCAGGCCTGCCTCTGGAAAAAGCGCTCAGCCCACACACGGCAGGCTTTTGTGGCTTTGGGAAAATGGTGGTGCTTTCGCCCAGCGCCGTGCAGGGTGGCTTTGCGTGGCAAAACAGCCTCGCCCATGCCTATGTACATTGCGCCACTGCCCAAAAAACCCGCAACCAAACCCCACCCTGGTTGCAAAAGGCCCTCGCTGCCTATTTGGAAAACCACTGGAAAAGCCCCCACCCCCCCGCCCTTCCCCAGGCAGACTGGGCCGCCTTGCAACAATACTTGGGCGCCTCCAATACCCTCGTGCTGGAAAAAAAACCGGGCCCCACCGCAAATACCTCGCCCACTGCCCAGCTGGCTCTTGCCGAAGGCTTTCTCCTGGCGGAATATTTGAAAGCCCAACTGGGCCCTCAGGCCTTCTCCCAACTCCTCTCTATACTCTCCCAACAGGGCAACGCGGAGCACGCCATTGCACAGTTGAGCCGCATGCCCTGGCCCCAATGGAAACAACGCTTCCGCAAAGCCGTGCTTGCTCGGCGCTTCCCCATAAGCCCTCAACCACAAGCTGAAAAAAAAACCTCCCCCCAACGCCTCCATGCGTTGCGCCTGGCCAAACTCTATGCCAGCCACCAACACCATGAGGCCGCCGTATACCACTATGCCAAAGCCCAGGCCTTGCCAGGAGGAGAGCTCCCTCATGTGGCCCAAAGCCATGCACAAAGCCTCCTCGCCCTCTCTCGCTTTGAGGAGGCCGAGCGCGTGTTGGCACATGCCGTGGACGAGAGAGCACCCGCCACACTCTGGTTGACCCTGGGCAAACTGCGCCTCCACCAGTCCCAATGGGCCAAAGCACAACAGGCCTTTGAGCGCACCCTGGCTCAACACCCCTTCCTCCCCGAGGTGCACCTGGGCCTCTATGCCGCAGCCTCCGCACAAAACAATGCCACCCTGGCCAAACGCGCACAACAGGCCGCTGCCACCCTCCTGGAAACCTCCACGGAAACCGTTGATGATATGGCACGGGCCTTCTCCACCCCCACTCCCCCCTGAGCGAGGAGCACCACCTCCACCGCCTATGCCATGCAGCAAAAGCCCATGCAGCAAAAGCACGGGAGCCTTCCCCTTAGAACATGTTGCCTTAGAACATGTTGCCTTAGAACATGTTGCTTGCCCATATACCCATGACATGCTTTTTTGCGCCCGTGCCCCAAAACCCTACACCCCCTTTGCCCCACCACTTTGATATAGGCGTGGTGGGATTGGGCCACGCCGGTTGCGAGGCCGCACTCGCCGCCGCCGCCCGTGGCTTTGCTACGGTGGCCTTCGTCCTTGGCAAAAACCATATAGGCTCCTTAAGCTGCAACCCCTCCATTGGCGGCACCGCTAAAGCCCAACTCGTGCGAGAGTTGGATGCACTCGGCGGACAGATGGCCCTCTGCGCCGATAGGGCCAGTATACACGCGCTCACCCTCAACGCCTCCAAAGGCCCCGCTGTGCGTGCCCTGCGCGTGCTCGTCGACAGAAAGGCCTATGCCCAGGCCATGCAAGAGCGCATAGGCTTGCAGAAAAATTTGCATGTGGTGGAGGGAGAGGCTACCCAACTTCTGGTAGAAGAAGGGGTTTTAAAAGGCCTCCAACTCGCCGACGGCCGCCACTTCACCCTTAAAGCACTGGTGTTGACAACGGGGACTTTCCTGGGTGGCCTCATGCACACAGGCCAAAAGGTGAGGCCAGGGGGGCGTGCAGGGGAAGAGGCTGCACCCCATTTGCTTTCCCAATGCCTGCTCAACCTGGGCTTTCGCATGGGACGCTTTAAAACCGGCACCCCACCACGCCTCCTCGCCCACAGTGTTGATTTTTCCCGCACCACACCCCAGTGGGGCCATGCTGCACCGCGCCCTTTCTCCTTCCGTACACCCTTAAAACCCTTTCCGCAGCTTCGCCAACTGCCTTGCCATATCAGCTATACCACGGAGGCCACCCATAAAATTTTGAGGGACAACCTGGGGCTCTCCCCCATGTACCGCGGGGACATTCAGGGCCGCGGCCCCCGCTATTGCCCCAGCGTAGAAGACAAGGTGGTGCGCTTCCCCCAAAGAGAGCGCCACTCCGTTTTCCTCGAGCCTGAAGGGCTGGAGAGCCCCCTCATATACCCCGCAGGGCTTTCCTCCTCTTTGCCCGCCCATATACAAGAGGCTTTTTTAAAAACCGTTCCGGGCCTGGAGGAGGTGCAGGTGGCACAACACGGCTATGCCGTGGAGTATGACTATGTCCCCCCAGAGCAGTTGAAAGCCACCCTGGAAAGCAAAGCGGTGGAGGGCCTCTATTTGGCTGGCCAAATTAATGGTACCTCAGGCTATGAGGAGGCGGCCATACAGGGTTTGTGGGCGGGGGCAAACGCCACACTCAAACTGGAGGGGGCACCCCCCTTGCACCTGGGCCGCCACCAGGCCTATGCCGGCGTATTAATAGATGAGTTGGTAACACGCGGCGTGGATGAGCCTTTCCGCATGCTCAGCTCCCGCGCAGAGCACAGGCTTAAGCTGCGCGAGGGCAATGCGGATTTGAGGCTTGCAGGGGAGGGCTTTCGCCTGGGCCTCTTGCCTCAGGCAGACTTTGGGCGCGTGCAGGCACGCAAGGCCGCCGTTGAGGCAGAAGTGGAACGGCTTGAGGCCGCAGGCCTGGCAGACAGGCTCAAACGCCCCGAGGTGGCCTGGGGGGACTTGGAAAGCAACAAACAGCCCCTGCCCACCTTAAGCGCTGATGTGATAGAAGAGGTTGAAAATACAATTAAATATGCTGGTTATGTGGCTCAGGCCGAGGCAGCCTGGTTTAGGCAGGCCGAGCGTTTTGACGGTTGGCGCTTTCCTCCGGGCTGGCGCTTTGAGGCTCTGCAGGGCGTTTCCCTGGAAGCACGGGACAAACTGATACGCTATGCCCCAGAAACCCTGGGCCAGGCACGGCGTATTCCAGGCCTAAGCCCTGCCGCCATTGCCCTCCTCCTCGTCCACCTGCGGCGAGCACGAGAAGCACCCCGCAGGGAAACCCAAAGGCTGTGCCCACAGCCGCAAAAAATGCCTTGAAAAAACAAAAATGCCTGGCTTTAAAATGTGAAGGTTTTAAACTGGGCCTTCTTTTTTGCATAAGCTCAAAAGAGGCGCTGCTGAATGCGAAGAGAAAACTGTTTTTTTTTGAGGAAAATGTTAAAAGCCAACACACTGGGCCTAAGCAGGCGCGAAAGAAAAGTTTCCAGGGGCTTTTTGAGGAAAGCATGAAACAAATAACAGCATGGTTGTTTCTGTGGGGTGTTGTTTCTGCTTGGGCAACAGCCGGGGCCAGCGAAATAGCTATACACCCTCTGAACATAGAGTCCACCCCTTCCGAGGCAACGACCAGTGCGCTCAAGCGTATTTTCAGAGAGCAGATTTTCAAAACCCTGCCTGAAGCAGCCAACCCTATTGATGTGGAACGCTTTTTTCAACGCAGGGGAGAACCCTCCTGCTGGGTGGATAATGGTTGCGTGGTCGAGTTGGCCAAAGCCGTACAAAGCAAACGCGTATTGCTGGTGTCCGTCGTCCGCACAGAGCCGTGGATACTCATGTCCGCACGGGTTTTGGATGTCTATGGAATAGAGTTAAAAAGCATTGCCCTCTCCAGGCACGTCCCCAACCTGGATGTGTCGGAAGATGCCAATTTTGCTGAAGCATTTTCAAGGCTATTTGTGGAAATAGACTTCCCAGACTTGTTAAGAAAACCCGTGGTCGAACCCAAAGGCCCGCCCAAACCTGGCCCCGACCCCGACCCCGGCCCCATCCCGACCCCCCGCCCCATCTCCACAGGCATGTCCGACATGCGCATGACGGCTTATGCGGCCATGGGGGTGGCAGGTGCCGGCGCTGTTTTCAGCAGCATTTTCACTGTGCTTTATGCCAATAACATAAAAGAATACAACAGCATTATGGGTGGGCAGGCCGCAACCGACCCCGCCAAGGCCGATGAGGCAATCACCGCTATGCGGCGGGCCAACGACAAAAAACCCTACCTCATTGTGGGCTGGTCCGCGACGGGCGTCATTTTAACCACCTCCATTGTGCTGTTTTTCCTCTCACCGGAATACCAAGGCCCAGCCGTCTCTTTTGCCCCCCTCCCGGGAGGAGGCGCACTGAGTTTATCCGGCCAGTTTTAGTTTTCTGCCGGGGGAGAAAACGCAAAGCGCCTGACCCTCTGGACTTAGGCCTCGCCCGCTTCGACCTCATGCCCAAGCGGAGCGGAGGGAATGGAGAAAAAGCATGCTTTTTCTTCATTCATGGAGCGTAGTGCAGGCAAGCTTTAGCTCGCCTCAATGGAAACCGGTCTAGACCGCTTCCACTTTGACATGATCTCTTCGTTGGGCTCCGGTTTCGCTCAGGTCATGCACTTAAGTGCACTCCCATCGCGAAATCCTCGCCCGCCTCGACCTCATGTCAAATTGAAACCGGTCT
>WRKR01000012.1 GCA_009782175.1 Cystobacterineae bacterium | reverse complement strand
GGCCGCTCGTAAGCCCCCGGCAGGGTGGTTTTTTTTGGTTACTTTTTTTGTCCAGACAAAAAAAGTGACTTGCCGAAGGCAAGGTGCGCCCGCAGGGCGAAAAAAACCCTTCGCCGGAGGCGACTCCCCCTCCCCGGAGGGAAAAAATAAAACCAAAAACAAAAACCCCCCCACAAAAAACTTATTCCTTTGAAAATAGCCGGGCCGCAGGCCCCCTCTGCAAAACAACCCTGCCCGGGAGGGCAAAAAAACCCTTCGCCGAAGGCGACTCCCCCCCCCCGGAGGGGAAAAAACAAAAACCCCCCCTTTATTGAAACTCAATATAGAGGGCCGGCCTCAGGTTGGGAGAGGGAGCATCCTCATAGCCATAAAAAACTGTCCATCTATAAACCATTAACTGGGGAAAAACATAGTCCAGATCCCACAGATAAAACCCGTTGTTCTCCCAGCTTCCGTTGGCCCAATTCCTTAAAATATCCGTAACATCCACCACCCAGGGCGTGCCTATCCCTGAGTCTGCGGGAGGGGGGGCTTTGGCTATATATGGCGTATAATGGGGCGGCGTGGTTCCAGCCGTAATCTGGCTGCTCCAGGGCTGGGCAAACGCGGCAATGGCATAGGTGTTGGACGGATCTTGAGGGGGAATTTTAACATAGAGCCTGAGCTCGGCTCGGCTGATGTTCCTTCCTCTTATACGCGCATCCAGATCAAACCACAGCGCGCTGGAAAAAGAGTTATATATTTGTATTTCCCCATAGTTAACCATATAAACCAGAAACCATTGGGTACCTATGGGAACATCGCTATTGGGGTAGGCAATGGTGGACGGATCCGGGGTTGAACCATCATTTGAAACCCTCATAAAATTGATGCGCGCAGGGTTTATGGAAAAGGGCGCAGGAATGCTGGGCACACTCACCGGATGCAGAGCGCTATAACTCGTATAACTCCCATTGGAATATGCCCTTGCCCTGAAATAAAGCGTTTTTCCAGCATCACCATCATCCGTCGTAATATAAAAATAAGCCGGCGAGCTCCTCTCTCCCTCAACGCCCCTGTCCAACAGCTGATACCCAGACTCCGGGTTATATGAGTATTCCAACTCATAATGGTCGTCTGCCCTGGTGGATGTCGGCCATGCATAGGTGCAACTCAGAACAAACTCTCCATAAGCGGTCGTAGGCCCCGTTAAGGCCGGGGCGAGCTGGGTGGTGAAGCTCAGTTGCTCGCCATAAGCCGTGCCTGCCGCATTGGTGGCATAGGAGCGCACATAATAGGTGGTGCCAGGTGACAAGTTGCTGAGGCTTGCGCTGAAGCTGCCTGTTCCACTCCCCGCAATGGGCGTCCTGTTGTTGGCAATGGTAGGGTTGGGGCTCGTATGGTGGCACAGGCCACGCTCAGTATAAGGTGGCGTTCCCTCATGGCTGATATGGCCTCCAAGGGTGGCTGACACAGAGGTGAGCTGAGTAATATCCGCAGTGCTCAGCGTCGGCAGCGTGCTGCTTGGCGTGGGGGGATCCGATGGCAGGAAGGGTGTTTCTTTAGGCTTTTCACCCTTCGGGCAGCCCATGAAGGCCATTGCCACAACAAGCAATAAAGCGTTTTTTATGGCCAAACCCTTTTTTAACATATGCTTCTCTTCTTTCTCGGGCCAGGCATTCCTACATTGAATTTATTTGAAAATCAACCCAATTTTCACAACCTTATGTGAGCTCCCCTGCATAGATATTCAACAATGAAGGTGGATTTTTTAATATGCCACCTTGTGTTTTCTTTTTGTGTTTCCTGTGTGTATTGCCTTGCCGTGTTTTCTTGCCGTGTTTTTTTGGCTGAGCTTCCACTCCCGTTTTATGAGAAGGCATTGCACCTAAGCCTTGCACGCCTGGCGGTGCAAAACCCCTTGTGGATCCACAGCAAGCTCAATGTCACATGGAGAGTGTTTTGGGTTTGTTGAAACGCAACAAACCCAAGGTTTCTGTTTATTGAAACTCAACATGGAGAACGGGCTGCTGGCCTGCAGGAGCTGAATGGACATTCCAAAATACGGTGCCTCTATCTGGAGAGTTAGGAGCGACGGTGGGCACTGGATTGTTCTCCATAAGAAGAAATCCGTTGTTGGCGCAGAGGTTGTTCGCCCAGCATTGCACAATATGAGTCACATCCACCACCCATGGGCTGGACGAAGGAGGCGCCTGGATGACCGACGGCGGATTGGTATAAATTCTCAGATTGTTAGCCATGGTCCACGTAATGCCCGTGTTCCACAAATCAGCAAATGCGCTGACACGATAATCTACGTCCCGGCTTGCAGCATAGTTCTGCACATATAGCCGAAGTTCAGCTCTCCTGATGTTTCTGCCCAAAATGTGTGAATTGATGTTGAAATACAGTGCAGCGCCTCGAGCAGCATATTCATAGGTCCAAACACCAGGCCAAGGAGCCCACATCCAAGAATGCTGATTGCCCACTATCAAGACAGAATTATTTGAATAAGCCGTGTTTCTATCGTTCGGATATTGGGAACGATCCAGCAAATGATTATAACGAGCAGGGATTGCTGTTATAGGAGCTATAGGCGTGCTGAAACTCACCTGCGCACCATAAGCTATACCTGCCGCATTGATGGCATAGGCCCGTGCATAATAAGTGCCACCCCCCGGCAAACCGCTGAGGGTTGCGCTGAAACTGCCTGTCCCGCTCCCCGCAATGGGCATTCTACCATCGAGAGCTGTAGGGTTTGGACTTATGCTATAACACACGCCGCGCTCAGTATAAGCCGGCGTCCCAACATGGACGATATTTCCACCTAATACTGCAGAATTGCTAGTAATATTTGTGGCATTGGCCGTGGTGAGTGTGGGCAGAACCAAGGTGGTGAAACTCACTTGAGCGCCATAAACCGTGCCTGCCGCACTGGTGGCATAAGAGCGCACATAATAGAGCGTATTTGGCATTAAATTGTTTAAATTTATGCTGAAATTTCCTGTCCCGCTTCCTGGAATGGGCGTTCTGTTGTCAGCAGTGGTTGGGTTTGGACTTATGCTATAACACACGCCGCGCTCAGTATAGGGTGGCGTTCCTTCATGCGTTATTTCGCCTCCAAGCGTGGCTGACACAGAGCCCATGTTGCTGGCCTCAGCGGTGCTCAGCGTCGGCAGCCCGCTGTTTGGCCCGGTGCCGCCTTCACCAGGTGTCTCTTCCGGCCTGGGTATCTCGCCTATAGCCAATGTGGTGAAACTCACTTGCTCGCCATAGGCTGTACCTTCAAAATTGACAGCATAAGAGCGTACATAATAGGTGGTGCTGGGTGTCAATCCGCTGAGTGTTGTGCTGAAGCGGCCTATTCCACTTCCTGCAATGGGCGTTCTGTTATGCTCAGTTGTAGGGTTGGGGACTGTGCTATAGCAGAGGCCGCGCTCCGTATAGGTCGGTGTTCCCTCATCCATTATTTCACCGCCAAGGGTGGCAGAATTGGAAGCAATTCTGGTGGCATTGGCCGTAGTGAGTGTGGGCAGTGTGCTGGTGGGCTCAGGATAGTCCGGATCCGTATTATCCGAGCACCCCACGAGCACTATTGATGAAATGAGCAAAAACAAAATGTTCTTTGTTTCTAAACTTTCTAAACCTCTTTTAAACATATCCATCTCCTTTTTTGGAGAAGACGCCTCTAAGATCAGTTTGTTTCAAAATAAACTTTGTTTTTTGAACAAGCCAAAATAGATTTCCTTACATTAACTTTCAGAAAAAATTCGTTTATTTGCTGTACGTTTTAGTTTTGTTTTTAGAGCAGATGGACATACAGCTCCCTGAGAAAAAACTTTCGAAATGTTTTCACGCTGAGTGCTCTAAACGCTTCCTGCCCACAATGACAAAATCAAATTCGGCCAAGCAGATTGCTTCATTGCTGTTTTGAGATATGAAAACAAGCTTGCAACAGAACAAACATGTTCCTTAAAATTAACTTCTTCGATTATCGAATCATATTGTCTTGTTTTGCCTTGTCTTGCATTGCCTTGTCTCATATTGTCTGGTTATCAGCAAGAACCCAACAGCGCGTTTTGATGAAATGAAATGAAATGCAATGCATTAAAGCGCGTCATTGAAGTTGCTCACCCTGCAAAACAAATGAGGATTTTTGAATGCAGCTGCTTTATAAAAACTCAATAAAATCAGCGCTATAATTCTAGACGCGACACCATTCAGAACGGTTTCCACTTTACATTTATAAACTTTTGACTTATAACTCATAACTGTTCTATAGAAATAAGTTTCCATAGCAATAAATTCCGTTTCTGAAGGCATCCAGCCTGCAAAAAAGAATCTTGTTCTCTCTCCAAAACGCTTGCCTTTTTAGAATGTCTTTATTTTCCTGTTTTAAGTTGGACTTTTATGGATTTTTCAAACACAGCATTTTCTGAGTCCATGGTTCATCAACATCTCTTGGTTGGTTTAGAGCGCAGGTATTGGGATGAACACAGCGACAAAATATATACTTTAGAGCCATTTTTTGTTAGACCATTTACAGGCTCAATGGATGAACTCATTGAAAAAAGAGAAAACTGCGATCATGAAGCCCTATTTATTATAATAAATTATGGCAATGGGGTCGATAGATATATACATTGTTCGTGGAATGAAAACGGGAATCTGCTGCATTATATAGATGGAGATAGAATCAGAGACAAATGTATACAAGGCAATGAAAAAATAGGATACAATTCAATCGTCTGGCTCCTCAACAGCTTATATTCTGTTGAGGAGTTTTTTGATCTGGGAAACCCATATGTGTTTGGCCACAGCAGTCTTTATTTGACAATAAAAAAGCAAGAGACAACCAAAAGATATGCTGCACGAAATGATATTGTTCCAAGAAAAAATGGCACAAAAGTACTCAAAGAAGCACTTAGAGCGCTCATAAAGAAGTATTTAAACCATTCCATACGAGACCACTAAAATGGACTTCGCTCTTTCATAGCAAGAGCAGAAAAAACAGATGGCTTCCCCTTTGTTGGGCACCACCCCGCACAACCCATTGTAATGTCTAGCGGTTTTATATTGTCATTTCATGCTCATGTTCAAGCACCCGTTGGAGCACGGTGCTCGTCACAGCGTGACTCATGCTCGGTGGCTCACAGGCATTTCTGGCCTGCGCTTATGCGGTGCCGTGCTGTTTGCGATAGTTTTCGAGAAAGCGCGCAATGCGCCCTATGGCTTCGCGTAAATCCCCTTCATAGGGCAAGAAGACCAGCCGGAAATGATCGGGCTTGGGCCAGTTGAAGCCCGTTCCCTGCACCAGCAATACCCTTTCGGTTTGGAGCAGCTCGCTAATAAATAGCTGATCATCCACAATGGGGTAGAGCTGTGGATCAAGCCTTGGAAACATATAAAGCGTAGAAGCGGGTTTGACGCAGGAAACCCCAGGAATTGCCGTCACCAACTCCCAGGCCAAATCCCTCTGTCGACGTAACCTGCCACCTTCGCCTACCAACTCATTAATGCTCTGATAGCCACCCAGCGCTGTCTGTATTGCATATTGGCCGGGTACATTCGCACACAGGCGCATTGAAGCCAGCATGTCCAAGCCCTCAATATAATCCCTCGCGTGCCTCTTGTCCCCACACACCACCATCCATCCGGCACGGTAGCCACAAGCACGGTAATTCTTCGACAAGCCATTGAAGATGATGGTCAGCAGCTCGCCAGAGAGTGCCGCAAGCGATGTATGCGTTGCACCCTCATAGAGCATTTTGTCATATACCTCGTCGGAATAGAGAATGAGGCCATGCTCACGCGCAATGGCGACTATTTCCCGCAACACCTCCTCGGAATAAACCGCCCCAGTTGGGTTGTTGGGGTTGATGATGACGATGGCGCGCGTTTTGGGTGTTATTTTTCTGCGGATGTCGAGCAAATCCGGCATCCACCCTGCCCCCTCGTCGCACAAATAATGTACTGGACGCCCCCCTGAAAGCAATACGGAGGCTGTCCACAGCGGATAATCGGGTGCGGGGAGCAGCACCTCGTCGCCTGTGTTTAACAAGGCATTCATCGACATGGCGATGAGCTCCGAGACGCCGTTGCCGATGTATATGTCCTCTACATCCACACCTTTTATATTTTTTTGCTGCGTATAATGCATTACTGCTTTGCGCGCGGCGAAAATGCCTTTCGAGTCCGAATATCCCGATGAATGCGGCAGGTGGCGGACCACATCCCGCTGTATTTCCTCGGGCGCCTCAAAGCCAAAAGGCGCGAGATTGCCAATGTTGAGTTTGATGATCTTATGCCCCTCCTCTTCCAACTGCCGGGCGCGCGTCGCTACGGGGCCACGAATGTCATAACAGACGCCGGCAAGCTTGGCGGACTTGCAAAGCTCAGGAGCCAAACACTCACCCTCCAGAGCCGTCGTAGCCGCCTGTGTGGGTGCCTGTGTGGGTGCTTGTATGGACGCTTGTGTGGGCGAAACCTCCACTGCCGTTGCCTCCTGCGCTTCCGTCTTCATGCTGCTGCTCCTCTCATGTGCTGTGCTGACAAACAGGGTGTCTTAGATCGCCTTCAAGCGAGCGGCAATGTATTAATAAATGCTCCCGCCGAGGGGCAACTGGCTACCCCATGAGGCATAGGCACTCCATGGGGCAGAATGTTTTGGGCACCGTGTGCAACTCCCTTAAATGCGGGCCAGGGGTTTTGAGGTACGCCAGAAAAAGCGCAGGGCCAACGCGGGGCCCATAAGCATGACGCCTGCGGCCAGGCCCCACCAAAGGCCATGCACGCCCATGTTTTTGGAGAAAGCCAAATAGGCGCCCAGGGGTGTAGCAATGGCATAATAGCCCAAGGTGGTTACATAGAAGGCGGAGCGCGTATCTCCGGTTCCGCGCAGGAGGCCTGAGGAGACGGCGCTGAGTCCATCCATCAGTTGGAAGAGGCCGCCTATAACAAAGAGGGGCATGGCCAAGGCCATGGTTTCAGTGGAATGTGCCGTAAGCCCGGCTGGCCAGTGGGGGAAGAGGGAGAAGAAAGCGGCCCAGGGGGCCATGAGGGTGAGGGCGGAGGCCATGGCCACGGCGCCTGTACGGCGCAAAGCACCCAAGTCATTGCGCCCAATGGCCCAGCCTATGCGCACCGAGGCCGCATTTCCAAGCCCCAGGGCAAAGCAGAAGGAAAAACTCATCCACGTCATCGCCACCTGGTGCGCCGCCGCCGCCGTCTGGCTCATCGTCCCCGCAAGCATGCCCACCAGCGTAAAAACCGTACACTCGGCCGCCGCTTGCAAACCAATGGGTATCCCCAATTTTAAAATGCCTTTGGCGGAAGCCCAGGAGGGGCGACGCCTTGGGGGCGGTGGCACAGGTTGCACAGGTGGCACAGGTGGCACCTGTTTTTGGGAGGGTGAGGGTTTTTTCTGCAGGCCGTGGCGGAGGATGGCCCATAGGCCTATCCATGTACACAGGCCTGTGGCCAGGCCTGCACCTGTTGCGCCCATGGGGGGAATGGGGCCAAAGCCATGTACGAGGGCGAGGACGGCAACAACATTAAAGAGGTTGCTGACGAGGGTTGCCTGGAGGATCCGCCGGGGCAGGCCCAGGCCTTGGAAATAGGCGCGGCAGTTGGAAAACAGCAGCATGGCCGGCAAACTCCAGAGGCGAGCCAGCACATAGTTGCGGGAGAGCTTGGCCAACTCAGGTTCTATGTTAAAGCGTTCCAGGGAATAAATGCAGGCCAGCAGGGGCAGGCACAAGAGGAGGCCCCCCACCAGGCTGACGCTCAGGCCTTGCCAAAAATGGGTACGGGCCGTAGAAGGCTCCTTGGCCCCAATGGCCTGGGAAACCAGTGGATCCACCGCCATCATCGTCGCCATGCCAAACACCGCAAACGTAAAAAACAGTGCATTGCCCAAGCCTACGGCGGCCTGATCCAAATCAGAAACCTGGGAGACAACCAGCATATCCACCAGCCCCATAAAAGCCAGGCCGGCCTGCGCCAGGGCCAGGGGCGTCGCCATATAAAACAGCCCCCAAAACTCTTGGTTCCACAGCCTCAGGCTTTCCCTGCGCCCCCTTTGCTTCCTCATATCCATATGCATGCTAGCCCGTTTTTACTTAGAACTGATTTGATTATCCAGACCGGTTTCAATTGAGGCTCGTTGCACTCGCCTGCACTCCGCTCCATGAAGGAAGAAAAAGCATGCTTTTTCAGATCATCCACGGAGTGGAGTAGACGAGCTTTAGCTCGTCTCACGAAGAGATCATGTCAAAGCGGAGCGGAGGGAATGCAGAAAAAGCGTGCTTTTTCTGCATTCATGGAGCGTAGTGCAGGCGAGCTTTAGCTCGCCTCAAGTGGAAGCGGTCTAGGTTGTTTAGGTTCCTGGCAAATGCAGGGGTGCAACCTCTCCTGAAGCCAAAAGCTGCTCTATACGCTGCTCTGCCTCGGCCAATATTTTCTCGCCTTGTTTTATCAGTTGGACGCCCTCGGCAAAAGTTTCCAGGGAGGCTTCCAATGGCAGCTCTCCCGCCTCCATGGCTTGTACCAGGGTTTCCAAGCGCTCAACAATTTGGGCATAGGTGGCTGGGGCGGGTTGCTCCCCTCCTGCAGCTCTGCTTTCCGCTCTGCTTTCCGTGGTATTTGTGGCAACCTTGCTTTTTGCAGCATCCTCTTTCATAGCGCCTCCTCGGGCATATTTTGAGTAGGGGAATAAGGGAAAGGAGCAGCAGGTGCTGTTATGCGCGCTCTCAGCACCCGCCCCTGTGCCATGTGTATTTCCAAGGCCTGCCCTACCACCAGCCCCTCTGGTGAAAGCAGCCACCTCCCTGTTGCCTCCTCTTTCAGCAAGGCATAGCCACGCCCCAACACGGCCAAAGGGCTTAAGGCATGGAGTTGCTTTGCCAAAAGGCGCTGGTGGGCATGCCGGCTTTCCAGGGTTTGGCCTATGCCCTGCATAAGCCTCTGCCGCAAAGCCTCAAGCCTTTGCCGGCCCTTTAACAAAAACAAGCGCGGGTGCCTTGTGGAGAGGCGCTCTAAAAGCGCTCGCAGGTTTTTGTGCTCAACCTTAAGGCGTTTTGTCAGCGCTGCCTGCAAGGCCTCTTCCAGGGCAGAAAGCTGAAGGCGCCAAGTAGAAAAAGCGCGCCGTGGGGCTGCCAGGGTGCGTGCGCGCTTGTCCAGTGCGGAGCGTGCGAGTGCCAGGAGGCGTTGCTGGGCATTTTTCAAACGGCGCTGCTTCAACACAAGCTGCAACTCCAACTCGCCACGTATGGGGGAGAGTAACTCGGCGGCTACGCTGGGGGTGGGGGCGCGTATATCGGCCACCAAGTCACACAGGGGAATGTCTGTCTCATGTCCGACGGCGGATATACTGGGCACGGGGCTTTCAAATAGGGTACGCGCCAAGGCCTCCTCGTTGAAGGCTGCCAAGTCTTCCGCGGAGCCACCTCCTCGGGCCAGCACCACCACATCCACGTCCGTGGCATAGAGTTGTTTTAAGGCTTCTACCATTTCTGCGGCGGCATGTGCCCCCTGCACCCGGGCGTCGCGCACCAGCACGGAAAGGCGAGGGTTCCTGCGCAAAAGCACCTTCAAAAAATCCCTCAGCGCTGCCCCTGTTATGCTGGTTACTACCCCAATGCGGCGAGGCAAAAAAGGCAAGGGGCGCCGGGGGCGCTTGCGGCCCTCTCCCCACAGGCCCTCCTGGGCCAGGCGCGCTTTAAGTTGCTCAAAAGCGAGGGCCTGCGCGCCAAGCCCATCCGGCTCTATATGTGAGGCAATGAGGCTATAGCGGCCCATGGGGGCATAAACCTCTACTGTCCCCACCACCAACAAGGCCATCCCCTCTTCCAGTTTAAAGCGCAAGTGTTTGGCTTGGCTTGCCCACATTTTAACCTCAACGGAGGCCTTCTCATCCTTGAGGGAAAAATAGAGGTGGCCACGCGCGTTGGGGCCCTTAAAATTGCTCAACTCTCCTTTCACCCAAAGGCTCCCCAGTCGGCTATCTATGGCCTGCTTTATGTGCTGCGTCAACGCGCTAACGCTGAGGGGCTGGCGTTTGGGAGCACTGTAGGGAGCACTGTCGGAAGCACTGTGGGGAGGGCTATCTGCAGGCCTGTTTTCGCAAAGCTTGTTTTCGCAAAGCGCTGCCTGGGGGTATATTTTCCGTTGGTCGTCAAGGGTGGGCTGGTTGTGTGGCACAGCGGCCGTTTTTTGAGTTTTTTGGGCAAGCGGCTTGGGTATTAAAGGCGCCACGGGGGTGGCGGCAGGTTTGGGGGAGAGCGGCAAGCTTTCAAACAACTCTTTTTGTTTCATTCTGCTTCTAAATGTTTGCCTTTGAGTACTCGGAGTTGCTCCTGGGCTCTTTTAACATAGTCTTCGCCTTTGGGGAGCAATTGCACCACTTCTTTGAAGAGTTTTTCTGCCTGGTCCGGTTGGGTTGAGCGCAGCGTATAGGCACGCAAATAGGTTTCCTTGGCCTGGGCGCGCACCTCGTCCAAAATGCTTTGGGCGGTGGCATTTTTTGCATCTATTTTCAAAAGGCCGCTGGACAAACCCGAGGCCTCTCCCAAGCGTCCATTGAGTCTGGCATCCCTGGCGCGTTTTTCTATGGAGGGTATGGCAAACATCAAAATGCGCTGGGTGTTGGGGGAGCCTGCCCCTCCTGAAAGTTGTCTGTCCAACTCATACATGTCAAAAAACTCCTGGGCGCTCAAACCTTCAATGCGGCGGTTTTTGCTGGAAAAGCTTTCCAGTTGGGCCAGCATTTTTTTGCAGCGCTCTTGCCTGTCCGCACAGGCTGTGGCCAATTGGGTTGCTTCTTCCACTTCACCGGCCTTATATTTTTCACCCACCGCAACCCAGGGGGTTTCGGGTGGTGGAGGCGCTCTATAGGGGTTATCTATGCGGTGGATGGCTTCTTTGGCAATGCGCTGCATCTCCTCCGCTTCTCTGTGTTTGGGCACAGCCGCCAAAATGTCATCGGTCATGGTTTTGAGTTTAACCATGCTTTCCCGGTTTGTGTTTTGGGGAACCAACTCTTTGCTCATCGCCACTTTCTTTTGCAAAGCCTTTTGGAATTCCTGTTTGAGTTTGCCCAGGCGCTCATATTGGTGTCTGGTATTTGTCACCTGCCCCAGGCGCATATGGGCTTCTTTCAGCTCCAGCAGGGAGAGTGCGTCTTGCGCTGCATTCATCGCCGCCTGGTTGGGCACTTCAAGTTCTGCCTCTTTGAGGTATTCTTCTATTTCACTCGGGCGGTAGTCAGGCGCTTGCTCCTTCAACTCTTGAAAAACATGTTGTGCTTCGACCCAGTTGCCTATGCGCACCAGGTTTTTCCCCTCTTGGAAGCGCGCATCGAGGGTTGCTATTTTTTCCCGTTCAATCTCACCTGTTTTATCTATCTTTGTTTTGGTTTTCTCCTCTTCCATCTTCAAATAGACGGCAACACCGGCCAGGGAGAGCATGGCCATCAGCACCACCAGGAGGAGGCCCCGGCGTTTTTTCTTCACTTCCTCTCCTCTGCGCGCACGCAGGCTTGTCCTCTGGGGACGGCGAGGCTCTAAGGCTGCGTCGCCACCGGTTTTTGCCAAGCGCCGCTCTCCGGGCTCTCCTCTGGAGGCAGGCTTTCTTGCGGGGCGTCGAGCGTCCGAGGCTGCGCCACCGGTTTTGGCAAGGCGTCGCTCTTCGGGCTTGCCCTTGGAAACAAACTGAAGCTCCGTTTCACCCAAGCTCAGGCAATCCCCATTTTCGAGCAAAGTTTCCTCTTTGAGGGGCATTCCGTTGATGAGTGTGCCATTGCCGGAGCCCATGTCTGAGGCCATCCACCCTTCAGCGGTGTGGCGCAACAGCAAATGTTTTCTTGAGACGGAGTTATCAGGAATAGAGACGGCATTCTCCGGGGAGCGTCCGGCAACCACTTCTTCTCCCACCAAAGGGTATTCTGTACCTACCTGGTTTCCAGCAACACAAAGCAATGTGGCTGAAGCAGAGCCTTGTTGAGCGAGGCCAGGAGGCTTTTGTCTGGCAGCTTTGGGAGGGGTTTCTCCGGGGCCACCTCGTCTAGGGTGTCTTTCAGAAGGTCGAGAAGGGCGTTGTCGAGGAGGTCTAGAGTTTGAGGCTGACATAATAAAATAAAAATTTAAGCGGCAAAACTGAAACGGCAAAGAAACAATAACGCTCAATAAAGCTAGCTGTTCAACAAGGTATAAACAATGGGGCTAAACAACACCAAAAAGACGGTGGGGAAAATGCAGGCAATGAGTGGAAACAACATTTTGACGGGTGCTTCTCCGGCGAGTTTTTCGGCGCGCTGGGTGCGATCGATGCGCAGCTGTACGGACTGAATTCGAAGAACTTTTCCCAAGCTGGTGCCCATTCTATCGGCTTGGATGAGTGCGGAAATAAACTGTGTCACCGCTTGTAAGTCGATGCGGTATGCCATGCTTTTGAGGGATTCTTCCCTGCTTTTTCCCATTTTCAGCTGTTTGAGCACCAGGTTAAACTCGTCGAGCAAGGGCCCTGGTTTTCCTTTTTCAACCACTTTGCCCAAAGCACCTGTAAAATCCAAACCGGCTTCAACGGATAGTGTCAACAAGTCGAGGTTATAAGGGAGAGCCCGGCTGATTTTGAGGTGGCGTTTTTTGACCTGATCGTTCAGCCAAATTCTCGGATAGAACAAGCCAATCAGCGCTGGAATGAGTGCCCACAGAAAATGAATGCCAAAGGTGCTGGTGCCTATAATTCCAAAAACAAGGCCCAGCACCAAACCTATCTCTTGCAGAGCCATAAATTCTTCAGGGTGATAATCTGCAGGCTCACCCGCGCGCACCAATTGACGGCGTATGCGATGATCATAAGCAGGCCACATAAACTGCCGGTTAATCACCCCCAGCCGACGGATGATCACATTGCCGGCCCCCTTCATTCCACCTAGAGATTCATTGCTGATTTCCTCGGATAATTTCTGAAGATAAGAACGATAAAGCCAATATACAAAAAGCCAAATGGCCGCGGCAGTGGCCAAGGCCGCCAGCAAAATGCCACCCGAAATAAGCACGGTTTGCATAGAACTCCATATCCCTTGCATTGCGCGCTCCTTAAATGTCGATGTTGACGATGCGCCGAATAATCAACATACCCAGAACTTCCATAATGGCAACGGCGGCTACCATCGCATAGCCCCAATAGCTATCCAGCAAAGGTTGCATCAAATCCGGTCGCTGATAGTTGACAATAAGCCCAAGCGCCAGAGGCATCGCCGCCACAACCCACCCTTGCATTTTTCCTTGTGCCGTCATTGACGCAATTTTTCCTTCCAACCGAAACCGCTCTCGAATGGTGCCCGACAGCGTTTCAAACATCTCCGCCATGTTGCCCCCCAATTGGCGAGCAATATTGGTGGCAACAGCCACCAAATCCATGTCGTCAGAGCCAACACGCGCAGCCATATTCAACAAGGCTTGATCCAAAGCCACTCCCAGTTTTATTTCACGTACATATAAAGTGAATTCTTGTCCCAGGGGGTTTGGAGCATCTTTCGCAATAAATTCAACGGATTGCTGAAAGGTAAGGCCTGCTTTAAAGGCATTGGACATGCCTTGCAAGGCATCCACCAGTTGTGCATTGAAGAGGCGGATCCTCCGTTTGCGGAACTGTTTAATGAGAATCATCGGGAGAAAAAACCCGAAGATGGTGCCAAAAATGGCCATGAGGCCATTGAAAATGACATACGTCAGCATCCCCAGCAGAACCATGGTTGCCACGTTCGTCGCCAACAACTGTCTGGGGTCAATAAACAAAAACATATTCCCCAGATCGTCCAGCGAGCGTACAACATAGCGCTCCTGATAACGCTCATAGGCCCGAACAAACACCCCATAAACAACCAAAAACAGGAAAAACAGCGCAGCCGTAATCGAAAGAGCTGCCAGCCCTGGATATAATGCATTCATAAAGCATTCCTTATCGGGCTGCGCCGCCGCCTGATGAGCGGACCACTTCAATGCCAGTCATGGTGTTGCGTTTGGTGTCCGTATTTTTCTGTGCATTCGAGTCGAACAAGGTGCCGGAGGTTGTCTTGGAGCCGCCAGAAACGCTGTCTGCATCTTCTTCGTTGCGCAAGGATAGGAGCAAAGTGCCTAGATCTTGCGCCAAGGCCAGCTGCTCAACCTCTTCAGGCAAAACCATCAGTGAAATCTCGCTATAGCTGCGCTCTTCTTCTGTGGTCAGCGCCATGTTGGTGCTGCCGGTGATCAACCCCGTGGCCAACACCACAACATTTTGCTTGATGGTTGTCGCAACGTTCTCCTGTGTCTGAGGATCTTTAAAAACCCAAATGATGTCAACACGATCGTTGGGGCGAATCCATCTGCCCACAGCAGAGGCGCCGGTCACGTTCAAGGTATAAGCACGCATGCGCTTCAAAACTTTCGTGGACAACCTCTCCACATTCTTCATCATTGAAAATTGTGTCCACAGCAGAGGATCTCCCGCTTTGACGTCGACCAGAATTTTATGGCCTTGAATGAGGTTGCGGCTGTCGATACCAATGTTCGAGGGAGAAATAAACCTCTCGGGCATCTCTCTTGGCTGCAACATGTCTTCCGTTATCTCCGTGCCCTCTGCAACATCCTCGTTAACAACAAGGACCCTCTTGAGTGCCCAACCCTTTGTTACGGCCTGCTCCTGATTTTTAATAGCGGTAAAAGCCAAAACCCCCGCAAAAGCAGCCAAACAAAACGCAAGTACAAGGGGCATTTTTCCCTTTAACATACCGTAGCTTCTCCCGTTAAACGAACAAACACAGCAAAAATGAAAACCCAACAACGCCGTCAAATGTATGCATATTCTCTATGCTCTGCCAACCGTATTTCTTTTTCATGCCTGGAAATAACAACCTAGGGCATGAGCAAACCCATGCGCGCCTGCCTCTCTAGCTTTTTTCATGTGAAGAGCGGGCCACTCCTGCCCATTTTAGCAACAAAACCAAAAAGACGGCAATGAGGCTGGCCAACAGTTGCCAACGCAAGCCCATGGGAAAGGGCTCTTTCATGTGTATATAGAGGGTGCGCCCCAACGCCAGACCCATAAGGCCACCTGTCCATGTGCGCCACCCGTTAGTAAAGGCATGAGGCCAAAACTGGCCCCACATCCAATCCACAATGGCCGGCAAGCTGAGCCCTAAAACAACATAGCGCTCAACAAGCATTTCTTCATGGGAAACATAAAAAACAAACTGCACCATGAGGGCCAATGCCAGCACTGGATAGAGGCCTGTGCAGCGGGCACAAAAATACTTCCCCTTCACCGCATAGCAACGGTGCAACTCAGCTTCACGGTGATGACTGAATAAAAACAAACCCCACATTCACCACTTCTCTGCAGGTGACGAAGCAAAAATATCCAAAACCTCTTCACGAGACAAAATGGATTTGCTCACCAGCAAATCCGCCAAAGCAACAACAACCTCTGACAACTCCGCAGCCCCCTTCCCACTCAGAAGCTTCGCAAGTTGTGCAGCAAAAGGAGACAAGCTGGGCAAAGTTTCAATGGAACCCAGCTTGGGCGTCTTCTCTCGCTCATCCGCAACAGAAGGTTTCCTGGCGGGCTTCATCAAAACCGTATTCGTCTCCGCAGGCGGACCTGGCACCCACGCAATTTGTGTCTTCTCATCCAACGCCGCCAGCGGCCTTAGCTCTTGCTGTGTCAAACCCACAGCAGGCGAAAACCCGTCTTCCAACGGCTCATCAGCCCCCAAAGCGTCGAACAAATCCTCTTCAACAAGCTCAGGTTGTTTCTGAGAGCTCTCTGTCCCGGAAGAAAGCAAAACTTCCCCTGAGGCCAACTCATTGTCCCCTAAGGCCGACAACACCCGCTCTATTTCATCCGAGGAAGCAACATAAAGCCGTATGGACTTCGCACTCAACCCACTCCTGGCTCGCTCAATGGCATCCGTGGCCATCGGGTCTGCCACGGCTATACAAAACTCGCCCGGGGAAGCCTCTTCAAATGGAATCAGCCCGTGGCGCTGCTGAAAACTTAAAGGGAGCACTTGGGCAACCGAAGAAGACACCATGCTGAGCTCCGTATAAGGAAGCATTTTCTGTTCAGCCAAAGCCCGGGCCAGCGCATCAGCCTCAAGTCGACCTTGCTGAATCAAAATCTCCCCCAGTCGGCTTGGGTCTCCATCCACCTGAAGCGCCAATGCCTCTCCCATGTCCTCAGCGGAGATGATCTTGTGCGCTATAAGAATTTCACCAATTTTCTTTTTCATAAGCAGGCATAACGCTCTGTTGCCAAGTATAACCCAAACCCAATTCCCGCCTAGCTCCTTCTGCCTAACATTTTAAAAATACCCAATGTACTTTTATCCCTTCTTTCTCCAGAAAACACCCTCTATGTTGTGGCCACCAGCCGCTTTAAGCCCCGCGTTGAGCCACCTTTAGCCACCACCCCCATCCAAGCTTATACCCTCTTCAACGTCAACTACACGAATCCCTTGTGGAGGAGCTAAAATAAATAATTTCTCTTCCAATTCCTTGTTTGTTGAATAATCCGTATAGCTTAATTCCAAAAACAATTCAGAGGAGGGGACTTTGAGTGTGCGCTTCTCCGGAAAAACCTTCCGGGAGTTTAGGCGCACAAAAGAAGCAAATGTCAAATGGTAGTCCCGAGCCCCTTTTAGCTCACTTTCAATAACCCGAAAGTCCTCAACATCCACACTCCACAGTTGTGAGAAATTCTCCGCCCTTAGCCAAAGGTATCTGCGCTTGCCCCCACCACCCCTGTTTTGAGTATCCTCCTCCACCTGCACTTGCCCTCCCATAAAACGCGGAGCCATTCCTAACAAAACCTGCACAAGCTCCCTCGGAGAAAAATAAAGTGGCAAAAAACGCTCCAGGTTTTCCTGCGTCGCAACTCCACGAAAAAACTCGGACTTTTCTAAGTCCCACAAGGAAAAGCGCCCTGAATGCGAAACGAAAATTCGAAGGGGACGCCCCAAACCATCTAACAATTCCAAATGTATAGAGTCAGGAAGCTGAACGGCTATCAACACTTCAACCACGCCTTTTTGTTGCGGCGCGTCTATTTTGAGGCGTGCTTGTCCTTTGAGGCTGCGGATTTCCGCGGCTTCGCGCTCTATGCGCTCTATCAGCTGCTCCGGGGGCATCTGCACAAGCGGCTTTTGCCCTGTCGGCGCTGTATGTATACAGCTGAAGTGCACAAAACAGCTTATCAGCGCTATAGGGAGGGTTTCTCTCAAACTCATTGCTTTGCCATGCCTTGCCATTCTACGCAGAGAAAGGCTTCTTTATTCTAATATTTTATTGAGGTCCATGAATTCGAGAACAGAATGAAAATGGATATTTTTTTGCAGTGGCTGCACCTGGACAACATCACGCTGGCAGGTGGCCTCACCCTCGCCATCATCTTCCTGGCCTGCCTGCTTTCTCTGGCTGTGGCCGTTGAGCGCCTCATTGTGCTCTGGTCCCTCGGCCCCAAAACACGCACGCTTTTTGAAAACATTGCCCGCCAACTCCTGCAAAATGACATTCCCGCAGCCAGGGCGCTCGCAGAGCGCTCGGCTTTGCCTCTCGCTGAAGTTTTCCGCGCAGGCTTTCAGGCAGCACAGCGTATAAACCCCACAACCGCCATAGAGAGAGAAAGGCTCTCTCAAACCCTCAACCTCAGAGGCTCCCTCTGGTTGCTGGCCACCGTCGGCGCCGTAACGCCTTTCATCGGCCTCTTTGGCACTGTCGCGGGAATTATGATGGCTTTTAAAGAGCTCGGCCTGGATGTACAATCCGGCGGCACTGGGGGCCCCGCCAGCGTTATGACGGGTATTTCTGAAGCGCTGATCGCCACCGCCGCAGGCATTCTCGTCGCTGTGCTGGCCGTCATCCTCTTCAACTATTTCCAGTCACGCCTCTCCCGCCTCTCCATGGAGCTCAAACTCATTTTCGCCGAATTTACAGAGCTCCTCCTGTCTGCAAAAACGACCTCAGAAAATATGCCTTCTGCTCCCTCACCCTCTGCTCCTGCTGCTTGCACAAAACCAGCCCCCTCTTCAACCCCTTCGTCTGAGCCTCCACCTATGCCCATGGAGGAGGCCTAGCCCATGTCAACAGAGCCTTTTTCAAATGAAGAAGAAGCTCAAAATGAAGCCGTCTTCTCTGAAATTAATATCACGCCGTTGACGGATATTTTTCTCGTGCTGCTTATTATTTTTATGGTGACAAGCTCTGTCATCATCGCCCCCCCAAGCAGCTCCAACCCCAGCGGAATACGCGTCAACCTCCCCCAGGGAGGAAATGCAAGCACCACCTTGCCTGTAGATGACTTGTCCATTGCCGTTCTGGCGGATGGACGCCTCGTCGCTTCAGGCCATGTCGTCAGCCCTCAAGAGCTTGAAACCCTCTTCAGGGAAGCCAAAAGCAAAGCCCCTCATACCCTGGTCGTCATTCAAGCAGACGAAGGTGTACCCCATGGAAAAGTCGTCGAAGTCATGGGAATGGCTCAAACCGCCGGCTTGGAGCAATTGGCCATCGGCGTTCGACAAACACAGCCATAGGCCGGTTGAGCTTTGCAGTGAGCTTGGTGGAAGCGGTCTAGGCTGCTGCCTTCACTCCCGCCTTCGCAACATCGACCACCGCAGCAAAACCTGAAAAATCTGCCACCGCCAAATCCGCGAGAATTTTTCGGTCCACTTGGACATTGGCCTTGGTCAAAGCGGCCAACAAGCCAGAGTAATTCATTCCTAAACTGCGGGCAGCAGCGTTAATGCGTACTATCCACAAAGAGCGAAACTCCCTCTTCCGGCGAGCTCTGTCTCTTGAGGCATAGTCCAAACCCCGCTCTACGGCCTCCTTCGCCCGGCGAAAACAATTCTTCCTGCGCCCTCGGTAGCCCTTGGAAAGCTTTAATATTCTATTTCGGCGACGACGCGCTTTCACTCCTCGTTTTATGCGCATGACAATCTCTCTCTCAGGGCGCTAGCTGGCGCCATAGGGAAACAGCTCTTTAATAACCTTCTTCGCGTCCATCTCTCGAAGGTGACTGCAACCTCTGTTGTGGCGCTTGTTGCTCGTCGACTTCGAAAAAGTAAACAAGTGCTTCGCATTGGCCTTGGCGTGCTTCACCTTGCCACCCTTCTTAACTTGAAACCTCTTCTTCGCTCCGCTCTTCGTTTTGAGCTTGGGCATAACCGTATCTTCCTGGCAAAAATTGAGGAAACCGCCCTCCTATCTCGCAAACAAGGCCATGTCAACTGTTTGCTGTTACTTCACTCTCCCCTTCAAAATCCTTCGAAGAAACGGACTCAACCGCCACAGCCTCTGAGGGGGCTTTTTCAGTTGCCACATTCTCTGAAGGAGCTTTTTCAGCTGCTACATTCTCTGAGGGAGCTTTTTCGGCTGCCACATTCTCTGGAGAAAGTTTTGCTTCCAAATCCGCTTTGTCTCGAAGTCGCTTTTGATCTCGCTTGGCTCGCTCCATGGCTGCCACCTGTTGCTTTTGTAGATCTCTGGCCTTCTGGGCAACTTTGGGGTTGGGTGCTAAGATCATAAACATCTGCCTCCCCTCCATTCGAGGAGGCATTTCCACCATTGCCACGTCTGCCAGATCTTTAGCAACATCGTCTAAAACAGCTTGGCCGCGATCTCTGTGCGTAATCTCCCGCCCACGGAACATAATGGTGACTTTGGCCTTGTTGCCTTCTTCAACAAAACTGCGAATGTTGCGCACCTTAAACTCATAGTCGTGCTCCTCCGTCTTCGGCCGCAGCTTCATTTCCTTCACCTTGACGACAACCTGCTTCTTTTTGGTCTCGTTGGCCTTCTTCTTCTCCTCATATTTGAAGCGGCCATAGTCCATAATTTTGCAGACAGGAGGCCTGGCCATGGGGTTGACTTCAACCAAATCCAACCCTTCCTGCCCAGCATGCGCCAAAGCAGCTTCCAGTGTTAACACGCCCAGCTGCTCGCCACGGGGGCCTACAACTCTCACTTCTCGTGCCCGAATTCGCCTATTGGTCCTCTGATCTCTAACGATAAGCTAACCCTCCTGAAAATACTTCAGAGCCCAGAGAAATACCTGGGTGAAAGCCTAAGTCAAGCCTCTAAAAGCAGCTCCCTTAAAAAAAAAGGACTCGTAAATACGCAAGCCCACCCCCCTCGCCTTTTTCTTTCTCTCACCTTTTCCTTTATTGAACGCCTGATGATTGACCTGGAGTGTGCGCTGATCTATCGAGCACCATCATGCCCCTAAACCACGACTTCAAAATTTTTACTGGCAACTCCAACAAAAACTTGGCCATCCGCGTATGCCAATACCTGGGCAAACCCCTCGCTAAAATCAACGTCACTCAATTCTCCGACGGAGAAACCAATGTGGAATTGGGTGAAAATGTAAGAGGCCTCGATGTCTTCATCCTCCAGTCCACTTGCCCACCTGTTAATAACAACCTCATGGAACTGTTGATTATTTGTGACGCACTCCGGCGCGCAAGCGCAGGCTCCATCAACGCCGTCATCCCCTATTATGGTTATGCACGTCAGGACAGAAAGGTGGCTCCTCGCACGCCTATTACGGCACGCTTGGTCGCTGACTTAATAGAGGTGGCAGGGGCAACGCGCGTCGTCTCCATGGATATGCATGTGGGTCAAATCCAAGGCTTCTTCAATATACCCACGGACCATATTTATGCCGCGCCTGTCTTCCTCGAGGACATTCGTCAACGCTTTCCCAACCCCTCAGAGCTGGTTATTGTTTCTGCTGACGCGGGAGGCGTAGAGCGCTCGCGCGCTTATTCCAAACGCCTCGATTGCCAACTGGCCATCGTCGACAAACGCAGGCCTCAAGCCAATGCCACAGAAATTATGAATTTGATAGGTGATGTCCGAGGAAAAGATGCCCTCATCATCGACGATATTATTGATACGGCGGGAACCATTACGCTGGGCGCCGCCGCCCTCAAAGCCAATGGCGCAAGACGCGTCTTCGCCTATGCCGTCCACCCCGTCCTCAGCGGCCCCGCCTTGGACCGCATCCACGACTCCTGCCTCGAAGAGTTGGTTGTCACCGATACCATCCCCCTGACTGAAAAAGCCAAAACCTCCGGCCGCATCCGCACCGTCAGCACGGAAATGCTCTTCGGCGAAGCCATCGCTCGCATCCACCGCGCCGAGTCCTTAAGCTCCCTCTTCGTCTAAACCCCAAATGTCCTCTTCCTGAAAAAGCAGCCTCTGCTCTTCAGGGCTGAGCTTGCGCTTTTCAAGCAAGTCCGGGCGCAAA
Organism: Cystobacterineae bacterium; assembly: GCA_009782175.1. GTDB lineage: Bacteria > Myxococcota > Myxococcia > Myxococcales > Myxococcaceae > WRKR01. Next base: position 42,991 of record WRKR01000012.1, on the reverse strand, counting down.
GCCTGAGTGCGCTTTAACGACTGCCAACGCCTCCACGCAGCAATGCGCGCATGGTTGCCACTCAACAACACAGGGGGAACTTCTATCCCGCGAAACAAGGCTGGACGCGTATAGTGGGGGTGCTCCAAAAACCCTTCCTCAAAACTTTCTGAAGAGGCAGACTCTTCATTGCCCAAAGCTCGGGGAAGCAGACGTACCACCGCATCCATAACGCAAAGCGCTGCCAACTCTCCTCCCGTCAATATATAGTCGCCCACGGACAACTCCCCATCCACATGGGCCCTCACGCGCTCATCTATCCCCTCATAACGCCCACACACCAACACCATGCCCGCTCCCCTCGCTAACTCACGCGCACAATGCTGATCAAAACGCCGCCCACAAGGCCCCATTAACCACACAGGCACTTGCGGAAATTGCCGCCGGCTGGACTCAATGGCTAATACTACCGGCTCCGCCTTCATGAGCATGCCGGCACCCCCTCCATAAGGTATGTCATCCACCACCCGGTGCTTGTCCCTCGCAAAAGAACGTATGTCCACCGCATGCAAACGGAATATGCCATGAGCCAATGCCCGCCCCACCACACTCTCTTGGGCATAGCCCTCAATAAGCCCAGGGAATAAACTCAAAACACTCAACTCAAACATAAAGCTAAACCCACTCCCAAGGACGCACCACAACATAGCCTTCTTCCATGCACAGCTTGGGCACATATTCATCTACCCAGGGCACCATCCACTCCTTCCCCTCTTTATTGTGGATGACAAGGTTGGGCACAGGGCCCACATAAAGCAAAGTGCTGACATGCCCCAACGTTTCGCCAGACTCCAGGCGCGCCTCCAACCCAACCCAGTCCTCCAGAAAAAACTCCCCCTCCTGCAGCACCCCCATGTCCTCGCGCGCTATATAAACCCTGGCGCCTACCAGCTGCCGCGCCTCCTCTGGTGTATTCAACCCCTCCAGGGAAATACTCCACCCCTCGTTGAGCTTCCTCTTCCCCGTTAAAGCCAAAATGTACCCCTCCCCCAGGCCCCTCTTGCGGAACTGCAAACACCTGGCCAGTTGCACACTCTGGCTTTGAGGATCGAAGGTTTTCACCACCACCTCCCCACGCGTGCCGAATGTGCGGGAAACATAGCCCAGCTGAAGCCATGCTTTCATGGGGAGGGAGCAGCGGAAGCAGCAGGAGCAGCGGAAACAACCAAGGTAGCAGGGGAAGCAGGGGCAACCGCAGAGGGCTTTTTCCCTTCCACATCCAACTGCAGCTTGCTTTCGGGCAGCCTCAGGCAAGAAGAGGCCACGGTGCGCAGGGCATGGATGGTGCGGCCGTCTCTTCCAATTATTTTGCCTACGTCCTCTTCGGCAACCTTCAACGTGCACACAGGGCCTTTGGGGCTTTCACAAATGCTTACTTCTACCTCTTCGGGAGAGGAAGCCAAGGCCCGTGCTATATATTCAATGAGTGGCTTCACGCAAACCCCCAGCAGGCAACCCCACAAAGGCGTAGCTGCTTAAAGCTTTTCATGGCCTGCAACCACAGCACCCGCACGCTTTTTGAGGTTTGCAGCCGTCTTGGAGGGTTTGGCTCCCACGCTTATCCAATAGGCCCAGCGCTCTTCATTTATTTCAAACTTTGGAGGCTCCTCATTGGGGTTGAATAAACCAATGGCCTCAATAAACTTCCCATCCCGGGGGCTGCGTGAGTCCGCAGCAACAAGGTGGTAAATGGGCTTCTTCTTGGCGCCAGCTCTGGTGAGACGAAGGACAACAGCCATGCTTTATAAACTCCCTTTGACAAAATAGGTTGAGCTCAGTTGCTCTAACGAAGGCTTGCCCCCCATGTCAACCCCCTTCTCTCTCCTTTGGAGGCAACACCGCCAATTGCCCGCAGGCCGCAGAAATGTCCGCCCCCTTGCTTCCACGCACAAATACGGAACAATGCCTCTCTTCCAACAAAGTACGAAAACGCTCTATGCGCTCTGGGCTTGGGCTTTCAAAAGGCAACCCCTCGTTGGCGTTATAGGCAATGAGGTTAACCTTTGAAGGAATTTTTCGTACCCATGCAGCCAACCTCAAAGCATCTTCGTCGCTGTCGTTTATGCCCTTAAAGAGTACATAGCTGAATGTCAGCCTTTGCCCGGGCTTGAGGGGGAGTTGTTGGCAGGCCTCCATCAACTTTTTAAGGCCCCACTTGCGGTTGACAGGCATCAGCTGGCTGCGTTGCTCGTCTGTAGAAGCATTGAGGGAAATGGCCAGCTTTATGTTAATGGCCTGCGCCAAACGCAAGAGGGCTTCAGGCAAACCTGAAGTGGACACCGTCACATGGCGCATTGAAAAATGAAGCCCGTCCTCGCAAAGCAAAAGCCTCAAGGCTTTGCTGAGGCCCAGGAGGTTGTGCAAAGGCTCTCCCATGCCCATAAACACAAGGTTGCTTAAAGGACGGTTGCTTAAGGGGCGCTCTCCGGGCAGGCCTTCGGACTTCAGGAGGCCGTTAACGGTGTATACCTGGGAGAGGATTTCGCTGGGCTTTAAATGGCGTACAAAACCCATTTGGGCTGTCAGGCAAAACTTGCACCCCATGGCACACCCCACCTGAGAGGAAACGCAGAGGGTTTTCCGCTTTTCAAAAGGCATATACACGGACTCAATGCCTCTCCCATCCTCCGTCACAAAACGGTATTTAATGGTTCCATCCATGGAGCGCTCTGTTCTGTCCAAACGGAGGCCAACAATGTGGGCTTTCGCCTCAAGTTGCTCTCTTAAGCCCTTGGACAAATCCGTCATTTGAGAAAACTGCGTCGCGCCCCGCTGGTGCAACCATGCAAACACTTGCCGCGCACGAAAGGGCTTTTGCCCCAACTCTGAAACCAGCCAATGCGCCAACTCGCTGGGCTGCATGGCCAATATGTCCACCTTCTCACTCACAACTTTTCATCCAGCACTTTTTTGTCCCATGCCCCAGGAGAAAAGGCCACAGGAGAAAAGTCCCATGCCCCAGGAGACAAGCTCATGTAAAATCCACCCTTCGGCAAGGGACATGTGTTTAAAGCATGCGCCTTAAGGCATTGTCTTTTTTGAAAAAATGGTGCCACAACCCAATGAGGGAATGCAGCACAATAATGGCGAGAAAAACCATTCCCACAAGGCCGTGGCTCTCTCCCAGCATTTTGCCAAGCACGTCATTTTTCCCAATAAGCGTTGGCAGCTCAAACCCCAGGGAATAAATTTTTACGGGGTTGCCTTTGGCATTTATCATCAACCACCCTGACAAAGGCATCACCAACATCAGCCCCCACAAAACACCGTGCATCAACTTCAATGCCTTCGCTTGCCACGGGGGCTGAGGGGGGACAATGGGGGGTTTGGCACTCGCATAATAGGCAATGAGGCGAAACACCAGCCAGCCCAAAAGCAAAACACTCACCCCAAAATGCAAACTCATCATCAGCTCGCGCTCGGATGTTCCCTTTTCATAAAGCTTGCGCATCCAAACGCTCGCATAAACCACCACCATCATCAGCAGGCCTGACCAATGGAAAAAACGCAAGGCAAGAGAAAACTTTTTCGCGCTGTTTTGACTTTTAGACATCTTCATCCTCTCATAAGGAAAAGCAGCTGGAAACATTCACAAGAAGAATATTCAACTGCCGACTTTGGAGAGCTCTATAACGAAGCTCCCGCAAAAATGTTCAAAAAAATATTTGCGCCAACTGGCGCGTATTTTGCGCGCTTGTATTCAGCCCCTACATGGGCTTGCTCACAAACACATGGCATGTGCGGCATTTTTGCATTGGCCTGAATTTATAAAAAAGCAAACGGACTTTGAAACGGGGCGTTGGTGGAGTTCAGCACCGAATATTCTACTGCCTCTGCATATAATCCATAGGAGGCTATTGATCGCATTTTGCGCCAATGACATGAGGAGAAGCTCCCCTATGAAAAAAGAATTCAACCCCCTTCTCGCGTTGTTGACGGCCTTCGTCCTGGCCTTGTCCGGCTGTGGCTTTAACGAAAGAGATGTGAAGAGCGCGACAATATCGGCGGACGGAAAAACCGTCTATATCGTTTCGACTTCCGAGTTGAGCTTTTTTCCAAGTGCAATGCAGCCGCCATTATATTTGGATGTTTTTGATCTATCGCAAAACAAACAGATAGCCTCCCACAAACTGCCTTCCCATTTTTCTCAAACCGTCCACCTTTTCACCCAAGGCCCGGACACCCTCATGGTTGTTTCGCATGAATCCGCCCCCGCCCAACTTGCACAAAACAGCGTCTATTTGTGCAAGCCCAAACAGCCGCCTGAACTCATCAGCAAAGAAGCATTTTATCTTCGCGTACCCAGGAATAAACCCTATTTTTGGCACAACCATGCGGTGCTTATTGGCAAAAACAAAAACGACGCTCATGCGCTGATGTATATACAAGAAGGAAAAGTCAGCGTTTTCCCGCTCGATGACAGAGAAGAATTCGCAGCCGGCATCCAAAGCATCTCCGTTTCCTCTCATGACGCCAACCACAAGATGTTCACCATCGATCTCCGATTGTATGACAATCAGCTCATCTATATTTCCCCATTTTTGACAAGCACCGGTGTTCCGCTCATTGAACGGGAACCGAGCAGGCGCTCCCCCAAAAAAGAGGGTATAATGCAACGCTTTAGCAAGGAATATTATGGGGACAATCCTATATTGGTGGTTGAGAACCAGAAGGACTCATCGGCCAAACTGGCGGCTTTCTCTCCTTTTGGCAGCGCTTCTTTGCGAAAGGCTGCACACCCTGTCACCTCAGAAACACTTTATCGTGCCATCTCTCTTCGGCAGGACAACTCCACACAATTGCTTCTGGGCTATGCCGGCACCAACCCTGAACAAGCCACTGTCATCGGCTATATCTATCATCCAGAAAGCGGCAACCTGACGAAACTCCCAACCTTTGGAAAATTTGATTTGGGCGAGCTGAAAGAGGTTGGCTCTGTTATCTCTTCTTCACCTGAGCAGTTCATCCTTCAGGTGAAAAGCAAAAAGGCTCGAGAGACCGATGCCCTTGTGGTCCCTCTAAACGGAGAAGCCCCTTTCTATGCTTCTTCGGTTGATTTTCCCGAGACGCTCAAGCAAGCCGGCAGGCTGATGAGCAACTGGGGATACCTGATTATCCTCCTGCCCCTTCTGTTCCCTCTGCTCCTTTATTTGTCCTTTCGCCGCAAGCCTTAATGGGTTGCACAATATTTAGCTTATTTAGCTTTTGCACCCGCATTGGCCACCACAGCAGGGCCTTAAAATTTCTGATTTGCGGAAGAAATAGGATACTTCCCTGCAAGCACTCTGAGGCGAGTCAGAGCCATGCACAACATTGGCCTCTATGCTGTCGGCAAAGTCCCTGCGCAATGTCCCCTCCGCGGCCTTCTTCGGATCTGTCGCCCCCATTATTTCCCGGTTTTTGGCCACGGCGTCTTCTCCTTCAAGCACCATTAATATAACGGGGCCTGAAGTCATATATTTCACCAAATCCGCGAAAAAAGCCCTCTCCCTGTGCTCCGCATAAAAGCCCTCTGCCTCCTGTAGGGAAAGCTTTTGCATGCGCATGGCCGCAATACAAAAACCCTGGGACTCGAAGCGGCTTATTATTTTTCCTATAATGTTTTTGGCAACACCGTCGGGCTTAATAATGGATAAGGTCTTCTCAACTGCCATGGCATATTCTCCTCTTTTAAAAACTTAGGTTTGTCAAAATGAAAGCGCTCTAGCCTCCTTGGGCACGCTTGTCGAGAAGCTTCTTCACCACGCTCCCCAATTCCATGGGTGAGTCCACCACCTCTATGTTGGCCCGCTTCAGCGCCGCCACCTTCTCCGCCGCCGTCCCCTGGCTGCCGGAAATAATGGCGCCTGCATGGCCCATACGCTTTCCGGGGGGGGCGCTCATCCCTGCAATAAAGCCCACCACCGGCTTGGTGCACCTCGTGCGTATGTGCTCGGCTGCCTCCTCCTCGGCGTTTCCACCAATTTCCCCCAGGAGCAAAATGGCGTCGGTTTCTTCGTCTGCCTCAAAAGCCTCAAGCGCATCTATAAAGTCCGTGCCGTTAATGGGGTCGCCTCCCAGCCCTATGGCCATGGACTGGCCCAGGCCCAATTCCGTCAGGCGGTATACCGCCTCATAGGTGAGGGTGCCGGAACGGGAAACAACCCCCACGCGGCCAGGGCGGTGGATGAAGCCGGGCATAATGCCTATTTTGCACTGAAGGCCCGGTGCAATAAGCCCAGGGCAGTTGGGGCCAAGCAACCGCGAGGAGCGGCCCTGCATAAACTGCTTTACGCGCACCATGTCCAAAATGGGAATGCCTTCCGTAATGGCAACCACGAGGGGGAGGTTGGCATCCACAGCCTCCATAATGGAGTCCGCCGCAAAAGCCGGGGGCACAAACACCGCCGTTGCGTTGGCGCCCGTCTCGCGCACTGCCTGCTCTACTGTGTCAAAAATGGGCACCACCCCATTAAACTTCTGGCCCCCCTTTCCGGGCGTCACCCCTGCCACCAGCTTCGTGCCATATTCCAACATTCCACGCGCGTGGAAGCTTCCGGCCCCTCCCGTAATGCCCTGCACCAATACCCTTGTCTCTTTCTCAAGCCAAAATGCCATGGCTTCCTCCTTTCTGGGCCGCCAAAACCGCTGCCTGTGCCGCCGACGGCAAACTGTCCGCAGGAAGAATGCTTAGCCCTGAAGCCTCAAGCAAGGCCTTGCCCTTTTCTACATTCGTCCCCTGCAGGCGCACCACCAGCGGAAGCTTCAACCCCACCTCCTTCGCCGCCGCTATAATGCCCTCGGCAATAACATCGCAACGCATAATGCCGCCAAATATATTCACCAGCACCGCTCTCACTTGCGTGTCCTCCAAAATTAACTTAAATGCCGTGCTCACCTTCCCCTGGTCGGCTCCTCCGCCTACGTCCAAAAAGTTGGCCGGCTTTCCCCCTGCAAGCCCAATGGCATCCATGGTTGCCATCGCCAGCCCCGCACCATTGACCATGCAGCCTATATCCCCATGGAGAGAAATATAGGCCAGTCCTGCGGCCTTCGCACTCAGCTCCCGCGGCTCACTCTCATGCTCGTCTTCCAGGGCAAGCAGCTTGGGCTGGCGAAACAAGGCGTTGTCATCCAATTCCATCTTGCAGTCCAAGGCCATCAGCTCGCCGCTTTTCAGCAGCACCAGGGGGTTTATTTCTAGGGTGGAGGCATCATATTCCACATAGGCCCTCAAAAGTGCGTGGCATAACTTGCCAAAACTCTGGGCCGCCCCCCCGGAAAGCCCCAGCTGAAAAGCCAAGCTTCGGCCTATATAGGGTTGAAAGCCGGCCGCCATGTCCACATGCCTGCGCAGAATTTTTTCGGGGGAGGTGGCGGCAATTTCTTCTATTTCCATGCCGCCCTCCGCTGAGGCCATAAAGCATAACCGGCCGCATGCCCTGTCCAACACCAAGCCCACATAAAACTCGCGCTCAATGTCCAGGCCCTCCTCCACCCAAAGCTTTCGCACCCAACTCCCCTTCGGGCCCGTCTGCGCCGTCACCAAGGGCCTTCCCAAAAGCGTCTCCGCTATGGCGGCTGCCTCCGTTGGCGTTTTTGCCAACTGCACCCCACCTGCCTTCCCCCGGCCACCGGCGTGTATTTGTGCTTTTAATACCACCTTGGAAGTCCCCAGCTGGCTTGCGCACTGCTTCGCCTCTTCAGGGCTGTGCGCCAGGCCGCCCCGAGGGGTGGGGACCCCAAAAGCCTTCAACAACTCCTTCGCTTGGTATTCGTGGATTTTCATTGTGTTGTCTGTCTTCTTTCCTCGGGTTTCCTTCAAAAGTACCTTGGCCTCTTGTGCCGCCTTAGGTATGGTTTTGGAATAGGTTGTCTTATCTAAAACAGACTTGAAATTATTCCAAATAGAGACTTGCTTGGTTTATTCATATGGGGCTTTCTTGGTTTATTCATATTTTTCTTGTGCGAAATCTTCCTGAGGTGCAGAGAGGTGAGTAGTTTCATTGGTTAGACGACAGTCATTACTCTTAGCGGCTTAGCGCCGGGAGGTGTAGAGCTTATGTCCCAAGCAACAGAGGCACGCGCCATGGAAGAGCCATCCGGGCTCCTGGGTGAGTGCACAAAATTTCTCAAAACATCCGTTGGCTCCAAGGTGGCCATGGCCATTTCGGGGCTTATTATGGGAGGCTTCATCATCGGCCATATGGCTGGCAACCTGGCTGTTTTTGGCGGGAAGGATGCCATCAACACCTATGCCTATTTCCTGCATAGCCAGCCTCTCCTCCTCTGGGCTGTCCGCGGGGGGCTTGTGCTTTCTGTCACCGTGCACATTCTCCTCGCCATCCGAACCCACCTCATTGTCAATGCCGCCGCTCGCCCTGTGCCCTATGCTTTCAAACCCTCTACCCCCAGGCATTGGAAAAAATTTATTGCGGGTTGGTCCGGAAAATATGCCATCTGGTCCGGCTTGCTCATTTTCTCCTACCTCATTTTCCACCTGGTGCATTTCACCTTCTGCAACGCCAAACCCACCACGCGCCTGCTCGTTAACGGACAAAACATAACCACCGTTGACGTCTACAAAATGATGGTGGATGCCTTCAACAACCCCCTCATTGCAGGCACCTATCTCCTCGCTCTCGTTTTGCTCGCCTCCCATTTGTCCCACGGCATTTATAGCCTCTGCCAACACCTGGGCCTCTTTGGCAAAACATGGACGCCTCTCATTCAATTTAAAGCCAAAGCCCTCGCCTATGCCATTTGCGCGGCCTTCGCTTCCATCCCCCTCGCCGTCCTTTGCGGCATCATCCAGTGAGGTAGGTATGAAACTTGACTCCAAAATACCCTCAGGGCCCTTGGCCAATAAATGGTCCAAGCACAAACAAGAATCCATGCTGGTCAACCCCGCCAACAAACGAAAGTTTCGCGTTATTGTTGTCGGCACCGGCCTTGCCGGCAGCTCCGCCGCCGCTTCCCTAAGTGAGCTTGGCTATAACGTCGACGCCTTCTGCTTCCAGGACAGCCCCAGGCGCGCCCACTCCATTGCCGCCCAAGGCGGAATTAATGCCGCCAAAAACTACCAAAACGACGGCGACAGCGTGCACCGCCTTTTTTATGACACCATTAAGGGCGGGGATTTTCGCGCGCGTGAGGCCAATGTCCATCGCCTGGCCGAAGTCTCCACCAGCATTATCGACCAGTGTACCGCCCAGGGCGTCCCCTTCGCCAGGGACTATGGCGGCCTCCTCTCCAACCGCTCCTTCGGCGGCGCCCAAGTCTCCCGCACCTTCTATGCGCGCGGCCAAACCGGACAACAACTGCTTATTGGCGCATACCAGGCCCTCTCCCGCCAAATTTATTCCGGCAACGTCAACATGCATGCGCGACATGAAATGCTGGAGCTGGTGGTTGTAGACGGCCACGCACGCGGCATTGTGACGCGAAACCTCGTGGACGGACGCATTGAGGCCTTTGCCGCCGACGCTGTGGTTTTGGCCACGGGGGGCTATGGCAACGTCTTCTACCTCTCCACCAATGCCAAGGGGTGCAATGTTACGGCCAATATCCGCGCCTTCCGCAAGGGCGCCGCTTTTGCCAACCCCTGCTATACGCAAATACACCCCACCTGCATTCCTGTTTCGGGGGACTATCAGTCCAAACTCACCCTCATGTCCGAAAGCCTTCGCAATGACGGACGCGTCTGGGTGCCCAAAAAGAAAGAGGACTTGAGCAAAAACCCCGCCAGTATTGCAGAGGCCGACAGGGACTATTATTTGGAGCGCAAATACCCCAGCTATGGCAACCTCTGCCCCAGGGACATTGCTTCGCGCGCAGCCAAACAAGTGTGCGACGAGGGCCGTGGCATTGGCCCCGCCGGGCGCGGCGTCTATTTGGACTTCGCCGATGCCATTTCCCGCTTTGGCAAAAAGGTTATTGCTGAGCGCTATGGCAACTTGTTTGACATGTATGCCACCATTACGGGGGAGGACCCTTATGAGGTGCCCATGCGCATATACCCCGCAGTCCACTATTCCATGGGGGGCCTCTGGGTGGACTATAACCTCATGTCCAACCTCCCGGGGCTGCATGTTATTGGTGAGGCCAATTTTTCGGACCATGGCGCCAACCGCCTCGGCGCAAGCGCTCTCATGCAAGGCTTGGCGGATGGTTATTTCGTCCTGCCTTATACCATTGGGCACTACCTCGCGACGGCCAAACAGCCCAAGGTTTCCACGGAGCACCCAGAGTTTAAAAAAGCCCTCGCCGACGCCGAAGCACGCCTTAAAAAACTCCTCTCCCTCAAGGGCAAACGCACCCCCGACAGCTTTCACCGCGAGTTGGGCCTGCTCATGTGGAATAAATGCGGCATGGCGCGAAACGCAAGAGGCCTCAAGGAGCTTTTGCAGGAAATTCCCGCCTTGCGCGAGCGCTTCTGGAGAGAGCTTGTCATCCGCGGCGACGCTGCCAGCATGAATGTGGACTTAGAGAAGGCCGGCCGCGTGGCGGACTTCATGGAGTTTTCAGAGTTGCTTGTGCGTGACGCCTTGGACAGGGATGAGTCCTGCGGCGGCCACTTTCGCGAGGAGCACCAAACAGAAGAGGGCGAGGCCAAGCGCAATGATGCTGAATTTTTGCATGTCAGCGCATGGGAATACCAGGGCGAAGGCCAGGCGCCCCTTCGCCATAAGGAGCCTCTCAACTATGAAGAAATTAAACTGCAAACGAGGAGCTATAAATAATGAGCGCGCACAATGAAAAACCCATGAAGCTCAAACTGCACGTTTGGCGTCAACGCTCCCCTCAACAACCCGGCGAAATGAAGGAATATGCACTTGACAACGTCGATGCGCACATGTCCTTTTTGGAGATGATGGACGTCCTCAACGAGCAGCTGGCCAACAACGGCGAGGAGCCCGTCGCCTTCGACCATGACTGTCGCGAAGGCATTTGTGGCATGTGCTCCATGGTTATTAATGGCCAACCGCACGGCGGCCACAAAGGCGTCACCACCTGCCAACTGCACATGCGCCACTTTAGCGACGGCGACGACATTTATGTGGAGCCCTGGCGCGCCAAAGCCTTCCCGGTGCTGCGCGACTTGGTTGTGGATCGCTCCTCTTTGGACCGCATTATTCAGGCCGGCGGCTATGTCTCCGTCAACACCGGCGGCACACCCGATGCCAACGCGCTGCCCATACCCAAAACAGAGGCGGATCAGGCCATGGACGCAGCCGCCTGCATAGGCTGCGGGGCTTGCGTGGCGGCATGCAAAAACAGCTCCGCCATGCTTTTTATGTCCGCCAAAGTTTCTCACTTGGGCCACCTCCCCCAAGGCCAGGCGGAGCGCTATAGCCGCGTCAAAGCCATGGTGCAACAAATGGATGCCGAAGGCTTTGGCAATTGCAGCAACCTCTCGCAGTGCGAGGCTGCTTGCCCCAAGGAAATCAGCAGCAAGGTTATTGCAGAGCTGAATAGGGATTTTTTGAAGGGCAGTTGGAGAGGAGAATAAGGACAGCTCCTTGGCGAAAAAGAAAACCGCTCAAGCACAACAGAGGGAATGAAGAGAGAACGCTTTCTTTCTTCATTCCCTTCGCTTCTCCGGCGGTCTGGGCGTGGGGCTGAAAGGCTCGCCGGTTTTCCGTGTAGTGCCGGTAACTCTAACTCGCTTAGGCCGCCATATTTGGCGTCGGATGGTCCGGCTCCTTGAGCGCAAGCTGGGGACGCACATGCCTGAAAAACAGTTGGAAGAAGCCCAAAAGCCCAAGTTTGAGCCACAAGGTGTTTATGGCCTCGTGGACTGTGTTGTCGTCATTGAAATACTCACGTTGAGCGTGCTGCAATGGCTCAAAAGGTTTGAAAACACACGGGCGAGCAAACATCCGGCCGTGGCGGCCACCCGGGAGGACTTGCAGGCCATCCACGTGCACGCAAAGCGCATCAAACGGCACATGCGCGACCTCATCCACGAGGTGCTGGGGGGGCCACAGGTGGCCGCGGACATGCCCCGCCACGCAGAGCTGTGGATGCGCATAAAAGCCCTCCTCATGCGCATGCAACCCTTTTGAGAAGCGCAGTTTGCACTTTAGTTTGCATTGTGGATGGTGTGAGGAAAAACAGCATACATACCTTACATACGCCTTTTCAATGTGTTAAATGTCAAAGTCTATGCGGAGGCCATGAGGGAAGCGGAGGAAGCGGCCGTGTTGGGCGAGCGGCAACAGACGAAAAAACTTTCGAGGAAAAGTCAGTGAAAGCACAAAAACTCGTCCAAACCCTTGCTTTTTTAGTTTTTGCACTGGCCTGTGAAATGACAGGCCAATGCAAAGTAGGCCATGAGGGTGCTGACTGCATGCCTGGCGCTTTTTGTTATGGCGGCAAGGACGCAAAGGCAGGTGACAATGGCGTATGCACACTTGCCTCGGCTGTTGAGGTGGCCATTAGCAGCTTTGAGCCCCTCGAGGCCGCCCATGGCGCCACCCTCACCATTCGAGGGATAAACTTCAGCGCCGTCCCCTTGGAAAACAGCGTCACGTTCAATGGAATTCCGGCCACCCTTGTTTCTGCCATGCCGGATGAAATAAAAGTCATTGTCCCCCCCAATACGCTCTGCTCTGGCCCCATATACGTTACTGTGGACGGGAAAACCGCCCGCTCCTCTATCCCCTTCACCTATGTGCCGACGGCTGTCACCGTCAGCACGCTTGCCGGTGATGGTGGGGCAAGTGTGCTCAGTGGCCCTTGCAACACCGCAATAGACGCGGAAGGCAACCTCTATGTGACGGACTTTGGCCTCCACCGCATTCGCAAAATAACGCCGCAAGGCGTCAGCACCTTTGCCGGGCATAGCACCCTCCCAGGCCACGAGGACGCCGCAGCAGAGCGTGCGCAGTTTGAAGCCCCCTGGGGAATTGTAACAGACGCAGAGGACAACTTTTATGTGACGGATGGCCAAGCGGAAAACGGCCGCATTCGCAAAATTTCAAAACAAGGAGAAGTCAGCACCCTTGCCATCGGCACCCAAGGCTTTGTCACCAACCCAGCTCCGGAAAATATTGAGCGCTTTAACAACCCTCGGGGCATTGTGAGAGATGCGGACGGCAACTTTTATGTGGTGGACACCAACAACCACCGCATCCGCAAAATTTCTCCAGAAGGCCACGTCAGCACGCTTGCCGGAAATGGCACGCCGGGCTTTGCTGACGGAGAGGCAGCGCTTGCACAGTTTCATTTCCCCCGCGGCATTGCCATGGACACAGAAGGCAACCTCTATGTGGCCGACAGAGACAACCACTGCATCCGCAAAATTTCGCCTGCCGGAGTGGTCAGCACCCTTGCCGATGGCATGCAAGGCTTCGTCATCAACCCGGAACATGCCATGCCCTTTTCTTTTCCTCATGGAGTTGCCATGGAGAAGACAGGCATCCTCTATGTGGCAAGCATCGGCGACCACCTCATTCACCAAATTATGCCCTCGGGGAAAGTATACCTCTTTGCCGGAAACGGCACGCCGGGCTTTGTTGACGGTGAGGCAGCGCTTGCACAGTTTTATTCCCCCCGCGGCATTGCCCTGGACACAGAAGGCAACCTCTATGTGGCGGATTTTGAGAATAACCGCATTCGAAAAATAACTATAAAATAAAGTCAGAGCCGTGTGGAATTTGCAGCTGCCTCAAGGCTTAGCCGCTTTTGTTTTTTGGATGAAATCCATCCCAGAGGCTTCATCATCATATTGCGTCCAGCGCTCGCTCGTTTTGGGCGCAAAAATATAGGTGGTGGCCGTGTTTTTGGAAGTGTCTATTTCCATAAGCCTGACGGGGTTGTTGGTGTCGGAGTGGAATGCCTGCAAGGAGGCCAGCACTTTGTTGCCGTTAACGCCTGCCAAACTCCTGCTCAAAGCCTCCCCGCTATGCCCTGAAAAAACAAAACGTATATTGGGGTAGAGTTTTATCAAGTTGTCATAGAGGTATTGGGGGCTGGTGTCGCCATACCCGCCATTGTTGGCGCCAATGGCCCCACTCGCGGTGAGGAAGGCGTGCGTTATGAGGATGACATTGTCTGCGGGGTGCTCAGCAACAACCCTCTTTGCCCATGCAATAACGGGAGTACGCGGCCACAGCTCCAGGGACAACACCAGCCATTGGGCGCCGCCCGCTTCAAAGCGGCCATATGCGTTGCTCAGGTTGCCTGCCTCATAGCGCCCAAGCACATGGGGCCCCATCAGCGGTTCGAAATGGGCGTTAAAGCGCGGCAACTCGCGCAAGGTGGCGTGGGCATTTTCTTCGGGGCACGCACCTCCACCCTCGCAAACGGCACGCGTATCATGGTTGCCGACGCCAAGCATAAAGGGAATGCCCGCAGCGTGAAGCACCTCATATGCATCGACCGCAACGCCATATTGGTGCTCATCCCTCTCTCCCCAATTCACCACATCACCACTGTGCAAAACATAGCGCAAATTCAGTGCCTCTTTGTTGTCGACCAGCCACTGCATTCTTTGTCGGAAACGCATGTCATCTGTGGGGCGAGCATTGGCCGCCTGCACTTCCTGCTGCGTATCGGGGAGAATGGCAATGGAGAAGACGGAGCTTTCATTTAACGCGGGAACATCCGGAGCGCTTTTTTCGGGCTCGGCAGTTGAAGGGAGCGCGCAGGAAAAAGGAGTAGCGGCCCATAGGAGCAAACAGGCAAATAGGGTTTTGGTTTTGTATACCTCAAGGCGCATCCGCTTTTTCTCCGTCAAATATGTATGGAAAATAACAACACCGCACGCATGTTTGCAAAGCAACTCCGACAATTCCTTAGAGTTGCATACCATTAATGGCATTTCCTTGGCTTTAAGGGCTCATCCACCCGTCCCTTTTTTGTCATGTCAATTTGCCCATGTTGGTTAAATGGGGAATTTTTCACCACAAAAAAGGTTTATTTGAAAAACTGTATGTGCTTAAGCAGGTATTTTATGTGTTTCCAGAGGGGGGGGGGAATGGAGGCTCGCTAAAGCTCGCCTGACTCCGCTTCGCTCCGTCCCGCCTCCCTCGGAGAGAGAAAAACAAAAACAACTCCCCCCGGAGGGGGAAAAATAAAAGCAAAAACCCTTTTTAGAGGTATCCAGCTTTTTTGAGGAGAGGTGCCCTCTCAGGCCTTTTTTTGAGCTTCGAGGAGGTTTGACTCGAGTTTGCGGGCCTCAGCAAATATAGGGTCGTTCTTGGGCGCCTCTTTTTGGAGTGCGCGGACTATCTCGAGTGCCTTGTTTCTATCGCCAAGCTTCGTATGCGCGAGGGCCAGGTTATAGTGCGCCCGCCACTCTCCCTTGGGGGCGAGCGGAATGGCCTTTTCGAGCAAGGTGACGGCCTCGGCATTCTTCTCTTTCGCGTTCAGTTGGATGAGCATGCCGGCCAAATTGGTCAACGGCTTCCAGTTGTCGGGGGCAAGGTTGATGGAGTTGCGGTAGGCCTCCTCAGCCTCCTTCTCACGCCCTGGGACGACGTCATAGAGGTTGCCCAGGTGGTACCACGCCTCCCAGCTTTTAGGGTTCCTTCGCAACAACTCGCGAGCGGCATTCTCACTCTTGTCAAAATCCTTGTTGAGGAGCGCCAAATTCGCCAGGTTAATCCACCCCTGCTCGTGCTGAGGGACAACTTTAAGCTCGCGCTCCACATAGGCCATTGCCGCCGTGGAATCCGAGCGCATCATCGCGGCAGCCAGTGCCTTTTCCAGCAATGCCGGGTGGTCGCCACAGTTGCCAAGCGCCGCGTCGGCAAGGCCTTGGGCAGCCTTAAACTCCTTGCCCTCAAAAAGCAGATCGATCAACGTGGCCCACGTCTCAACGTTTTTAGGGTCAATGTCCCGGGCTGCCTCGAAAGAGCGAATGGCCTTCTCATATTGCTTCGCCTCTTTATAGGCGTTGCCCAACATGAGGAAAGCGTCGCGGTTGCGTGGCTCAAGCTTGGTTGCCTCTATAAGCGCGGCAATCCCCATGGACACTCCTCCTGCGGTGACAAGCACCCGCCCATAGTTATATTGGCAGAGGAAAACAGAAGGGGCGAGCTCAACCCCTTTTTCAAGGTATTGCAACGCCTCCTTGGGGTTGCCCTCCGCCTCCTCTATTATACCCAGCAGCGTCCACGCCAGCCCGTTGTTGGGCCCCATCCGCGCCGCGGCCTGGGCGTGGATTTTGGCAGCCTCCATCTGCCCATTAAACAGAGCAATGCGCGTCAAACCCAAATAGACGCCCACCAAGGAGGGGTTTCTATCCAAAACTTGCTCATAAAGCTGGGCGGCCGGAACAATCTCCCCTTTGGTGAGGAGATTGTCCGCCTGCTGCAACAAAGAAAGTGTCTCTGCCGCCGTGCCCAACTCTTCCTCATTTTTGAGGAAAAGCCGTTTGGCCTCTTCATAATGCCCCGCTGTTATCTCTTCACTTGCGCGCTGATATAATTTGCTCTTTGCCATAGACAACCTTATCCCTTAAAACCCACAAGTTGGGAAGCGGAGATTGGCAGCCTATTTGCCAAAACCAAATAGGCCTTTCACGAAGCCCGCCGCCTTGTCCACCGTATTTTTGGCCATCTCGCTTGCCTTCTCGGCCACATTGGCTACGGCCTCCTTGGCCATGTCTGCTGCTTTCCCGGCCACGTTGGCTACGGCCTCCTTGGCCATGTCTGCTGCTTTCCCGGCCACGTTGGCCACGGCCTCTTTGGCCATATTACCAATCTGCTTGAGGTCCACTTCAAGGTCCACAGAGCCGCCAGCGCCAATGCCGAGCGCCGCACCAATGCTTCCGCTGATTTTAAGTTTGCCATCTTCGAAGCCAATTTTGCCGGATGCTGAGGCTTCGGCGCCCGCGCTTACATAGCCGCTCGCCTTAAGGCTGAAGGGGCCTGCGGATGCTTTGACGTCGCCTTCCAGTTTGACAACTGCCGACGCGCCTACGGAGCCTTCGGCAACGGCGTTGAGCGGATCTCTGGTAATTTTGACAGAGCCGTTGGCCTCTGCGGTGGCTTTGGCTGAGGCCTTCACATTCCCTTCAGCGGACACGGGGATAGACACACCGCCGACGTTGAAATCTCCAGAAACTTTGCCGGAAATGGATGCCGAAGCCTCAAAACCCACCTTCGCGTTGAAGCTTGCGTCGAGGCCATTCATGTTGAGCACGGCCTGCCCGGATGCGCCGGCCATAATTTCAGCAGAGGCGTTGGCCTCATATTCGGCCTCGCCATATTTCCCTTGGGTTTTTCCAGAGGAGTTGGCTTCAACTTTCTTCGACACCTCCTTGTTAAAGTCTCCCTTCAGCTCAGGGTTAATGCCGAGGGCCTCAAGGCCTTTTTGGAGCTGGCCAAGCTTCTCAGCGCCATTCTCCAGTTTCTTCTGCGTCTCGGGGTTCAGCTGGAACTCCTTTTCGCCGGATTTGGAGCCGGACCAGTTATTCTCATAATCCCCCTTGGCGTTGAATTTGTATTTGTCGCCATCCATGCCATATTCGACGAAGCGGCCATCGGCCTTGGCCTCGGGCGTGGCCATCTTGCTCGGCAGCTTCTCGGCAACCTTGTCCATCGCCTTGTCTATTTTTTCGTTAGCCTTGTCGAGGACCTTGTTGGTAACCTGGTCAATCTTCTCATTGGCCGTGCTTGTAACCTTGTCGGCAACCTGGTCTATTTTCTCGTTAACCTTGTCGACAGCCTTGTCAATTGTACTAACAATCGCACCTACGGCTTTGTCGGCAACCGTGTCAATCGTCTTTTCGACCAGCTTGCCTGCCTCAGCGACGACCACATCCCCCACGGCTTTAACAGCATCGCCAACAGCGGCTTTGCCCGTTTCAAATACGCCTTTTGCCTGATCCACCACCCCGTTTTTGAGATCCTTCACCCCACTCTCAAATACGTTTTTCGCTTGCTCGAAATTCCCTTTTTTGAGCTCACCCACCCCAGCGTCAAATACGTCTTTCGCTTGGTTGATAATGCTCTCTTTGGCCTCACTCGCCTTGTTGGCAACAGCTTCTTTAACCTCATTCGCTTTGTTGCTAACGGTCTGTTTAACCTCATTCATCGCCGATGAAACACTGGAACTGATTGCATCTTTGAAACCACTTATTAAACTCATGACATTTCCTCGCAAGAGAATGGAAATGGGCAAACGCTCCTCGGCAGACAACCCCAGCATTCCCAATATGGATAAACTTGTTTAGATTATCTGTCTAGAGTTTGTAAAGTTGCTAGCACTGCGAGAAAAGTTTGGAAAACAAGGTGAAAGCCCACAAAACAACAGGAGTTATTTTTTTAGCCCCGCCTAAAAAATACCCTCTATGCCCAATATGGGGGTTTGCTCCAACCAACAGAAGTGCTGCACGCCTCTTTGGGCTGCGCGAAAAAAGAAGGCTTGTTTTTATAGCTCGCCACGCTCAAGGCGGCATGGAAGCGCACTAGCGATTCATGGAGCCCAAAAACTCCGCATTGGATTTGGTTGGGCGCATATGCTTCAAAACAAATTCCATCGCATCAATGGGCGTAAATGGATGCAACACCTGACGCAATGCCGTTATGCGTACAAGGTCCGCCTGTGGCAACAGCAACTCTTCTTTTCGCGTCCCGGAGCGGTTAATGTCCAAACAAGGGAAAATACGTTTTTCAAATAATTTTCTGTCCAGGACAATTTCAGAATTTCCTGTCCCTTTAAATTCTTCGAAAATAACCTCATCCATGCGGCTGCCCGTATCAATCAACGCCGTCCCAACAATGGTGAGGGAGCCTCCCTCTTCAATGTTGCGCGCTGCGCCAAAAAAACGTTTGGGCTTGTGCAAGGCATTGGCATCCACGCCACCCGACAGAATTTTCCCCGAAGGGGGTACAACCGTATTATAGGCGCGAGCAAGCCGCGTAATAGAGTCCAACAGAATGCAGACATGACGCTTTTGCTCCACAAGCCTCTTGGCTTTGTCAATAACCATTTCTGCAACCTGCACATGGCGCGTCGCAGGCTCATCAAAGGTGGAGGCCACAACTTCTCCCCGCACACTCCGCTGCATGTCCGTCACCTCTTCAGGGCGCTCATCCACCAACAAAACAATTAAAAAAATGTCGGGGTGGTTGTGGGAAATGGCATGCGCAATGTTTTGCAACAAAACCGTTTTCCCGGCTTTGGGGGGGGCCACAATTAAACAGCGTTGCCCTAAACCAATGGGACAAAACATGTCTATAATGCGCGTCGTCAACTCGCTGGCTTCATGCTCCAACGTCAACTTGTGGGTTGGGTATAAAGGCGTCAGGTTGTCAAAGAGGATCCGCTCCTTAACATCTGCGGAAAGCGGATCCGCAAAATTAATGTTGTCCACACGCTGCAACGCAAAAAACCGCTCCCCTTCGCGCGGCTGTCGGATCGGCCCGCTGACAGTGTCGCCCGGGCGCAAATTAAACCGCCGTACCTGCGAAGGAGAAACATAAATGTCATCCGGGCTGGGTTGATAGTCTGAGTCCGCAGAGCGCAAAAAACCATAGCCATCCGACAAAAGCTCCATGACGCCTTCGGCGCGCACCTCATAATGCTTTTCTGCAACATTCGACAAAACAGAAAACAGCAACTCCTGCTTCTTCAAACCTTGCGCATCATAAACACCCAACTCGTGAGCCATCTTCGACAGCTCCGTAATTTTCATGTGCTTTAAGTCATTCAAACTCAAAGTCTGCAGCTGCTCCGCGGGGCTTTCAGCTTCCGGAGCCTCCATGGGCTCTTCTGCTTCGCTGCACAAAACGTCCTGCTCCATACCTTGAAACTCTTCGTCTCTCACGGGATGGGTTGCCTCGGGCGGCGTTGTCACCTCCTCAAGAGGCAAGGGCTCCTGCCCCTCAAGGGCGACCGCTTTTTCTGCTTTTGCCTTGGATTTTTTGCGCGTCGGTTTTTCTTCGTCGGCTTTGGTGCGGCTTTGAGGAGCTTCGCTGGTGTTGGTTTTGTTTTTTTCGGAACGAGCTTTGTTCATGTTGTGAAAAATTCCTGATGAGGGAAATGTATGCGACAGCTGCCTCGGGGAAATTCACCCTGAGAGGGGTGCCACGCATGCTTGGGAGCGCTAAGCTAGGTAAAAAGAAAACAACTTGTCAAGGATAAGAGCTGAAAATTGAACCAAAGGGAAAAATATGAATCCAACTTTGCGTATTGCAGAACTTAGAGAACGCATTCATTACCACAACCACCGCTATTATATATTGGATTCTCCTGAAATCAGCGACCTTTCCTATGATCTATTGCTCAGAGAGTTGGAATTTCTTGAAAAACAATACCCCCATTTGCAAACAGCGGACTCTCCTACAGCGCGCCCAGGCTCTGCCCCTCAAGAGAATTTTGGAAAAGTCTCCCACTCTCCCCCCATGCTTTCTTTGGCCAATGCCTTTAACACAGAAGAGTTAGGCGAGTTTAACCAACGTGTGTGCACGCTTTTGGGTGAAAGCTCCATCGCCTATATTTGTGAGCCCAAATTGGATGGGCTGGCCGTTTCTGTCAGCTATGTACATGGGCAACTCATTCGAGGCTCCAGCCGCGGCAATGGAGAAATGGGGGAGGACATAACACGCAACATCCTCACCCTTCAAAACCTACCGAAAAAGCTTGGAGGAGAAGCAGGCGCCTGTGAGTTGCTGGAGCTGCGCGGCGAGGTTTTTATTCAAAAGGCGGACTTTCAAAAACTCAACGCCTCGCGCTCACAACTCGGCGAGCCCCTGTTTGCCAACCCACGCAATGCCGCTGCAGGCTCCCTTCGTCAGTTGGATGCGCGCATTAGCGCTGAGCGTCCACTTTCGGTTTTCCTCTATGAGGTGGCCAAAGGAAAAACCTTTGCCTCCCACCTTCAAAAATTGGAGTGGATGGAAAACCATGGCCTGCCCATTAACCCCCTGCGCTTTTATGCCAGAAGGCTTGAGGAGGTCGAAACCTTCTATAACCAGCTGCTGCAACAACGCGCAACGCTCCCCTATGAGATGGATGGCCTCGTCATTAAGGTGGACTGCACAACATTGAGAGAGCGTTTGGGGGAGGCTTCCAAAAACCCTCGCTGGGCCGTGGCTTATAAATTCCCTGCAGAGGAAGTTGAAACGCTTGTTGAAGACATTCAAGTCAGCGTGGGGAGAACGGGAGTGCTCACCCCTTTTGCCCTATTGCGCCCCGTCATGGTTGGGGGAGCATGTATTTCACGCGCCACCCTGCACAATGAGGAGGAGCTTGCACGCAAAGACATTCGCATGGGGGACTGGGTTTTTGTCCGCCGCGCAGGCGACGTCATCCCTGAAGTTATTGCCCCCATCAGCAGCCGAAGGACGGGAAACGAGCGCCCCTTCTCTTTCCCCAAGCAATGCCCCTCCTGCCAGGCAGCTGTTAACCCAACCACCCGCCGCTGCACGGGGCCTTCTTGCCCAGCTCAACTTTCTGCAAAACTTTTTCACTTCGGCTCTAAAACAGCCATGGACATTGAAGGGCTTGGAGAGCAACGCTGTGAGCAGCTTATAAGCTCAGGCCTTGTCAAAAGGCTGGTCGACATTTATGGCCTCAACTTCAGCCAACTCATGGCGCTTCCACGCATGGGCAAAAAAAGCTGCCAAAACTTGCTTTCGGCCATTGAGCTTTCCAAAACCCGCCCCCTGGCTCGCTTCATCTTCGCCCTGGGCATTCACCAGGTTGGCGAAATAACAGCCAAAACACTGGCGGCTGTTTTTCAAAACATGGAAGCCCTCATGCAAGCAACTTCTGAGCAACTCACCACCATTCATGACATTGGGCCAGAAGTCGCACGAGAAATTCTCGAGCATTTCTCTGCTGTAGACAACCGCCAACTCGTGGACGATCTTCTGGCCGCGGGAATTGCCTTCCCCACAGAAAGCTTCCAGCCCACAGAAAGCTTCAGCCCCCTCCGAGGCAAACGCATTGTCCTCACCGGAAGCCTTCGCACCATGTCCAGAGAGCAAGCCAAAATGGAAATTGAAAAACGAGGCGGAAAAACCATGGCCAGTGTCTCTGCAAAAATAGACTGGGTTGTTGCCGGCGAGGAGGCAGGCCTTAAGCTGCAAAAGGCAAAAGCATTGGGCCTGCAACTCCTCGATGAGCAACAATTGAAGCGTCTGCTGGAAAGCTCTCCCTATGAAGAGCTCATGTCCAAGTGAAAGCGGTCTAGCGCCGCATAAATTCAACGCGACGGTTGGCGGCCCAGGCTTCTTCGTTATAGCCTCGAGCGGCCGGGCGGTTTTGGCCATAGCCAATGGTATTCAAACTGTTTTGCTCCACACCCAAAGTGCTCAAATAGCGCTTCACGGAAGCTGCACGGCGGTTGGAGAGTTGCAAGTTATATTCTTCGGTGCCGCGCTCATCCGCATGCCCTTCAACATCAAGCGACATGGGCGTCTGCTTCAAACAGTTTGCAAGCGAAGACAACTCGGATTGGGCGGAGGCATTGAGTTGGCTCTCATCAAACCCAAAATAAATGGTTGGCAAAGTGCACATCGCCTCTTGAGGGGGGGCACAAAAACCACCTCGGCATTCTTGCCCCGTGGGGCACTCGCTGTCGCTGACACATGAGCCTGGAGGGGTTTCACTCGTGTCCTCAACACATTTTTGATCGACGCAGGTTTTTCCAACACCACAATCCGCATAAGTTGTGCATTCCGGCCGGGGTACACATTTGTTCGCCTGGCAAACAAAGCCAAGCTTGCAATTGGCATCCGTCGCACATTCTTGACATGTGCCCTGGACGCAAACCTCCCCCTTCTCTGCACACTCGTCGTCTGCCTTGCAACTGGGATAAGCGGAAGGGCAACCCAACATCAATGCAAATGCCCCAACTCCAACTCCAAAAATAATTTTTCGCAGCACAAGCAACTCCTTCTTATGAGACGCAAATGCTCAGACAACGTCTGTGCCTGCACCTTTTGTTTGAAATTCTGTCTAAAACTCGCAACGCATTCTTAAACACAGTGTTTTTTGGCTCCTCAAACACCATGTTTCGCCGCCTGTTTCAGCCCTCCCTGGACAAGCCCACCCAAACCAGAGCATGAAACGCAAACCTTTAACCTCTTCTTAAGCACAGCCAAGACAGTTGGGCAAAAAAGAATAAGCCCAGCCCTCCTATGCCCTCCTAGCTGCTGGCAGAGGTATAGCGACGAATGGAACGCAACCATACCCAACGCGAAACAACAGCAAAAATAACTGTGCAGACAACAACCAAAGCAAGCTGCCCATAGGTTAAAACACCCAGCAAGGCTTGTGCAGGAAAAGTTGTCATGAATGCCGTGGGGATAACAAAAGTAAACAACAGCCGAAAAAAACCGCGAAATATGCTGATGGGCCAACGCCCAACATCAAAAATAGAGCCCAAAAGAAACGTCAGGTTGTCCACCTTCACCACCACAAAAGCAGCGCTGACAACCCATATCCACAAGGAATAAAGCAAGCCAATGGCCAGCAACAACAAAAAAGCCCCCCGGGCCAAATTCCCAAACGAGGGCCAAACCTCTATGCGCGCAAAAGCCACTGCGAAAATGGCCATGGAAGCCAAAAAACTGCTGGCCTTCCACGGTTGAAACCGCGCCGTGGAAACGAGGAATTGAGCATCCGCAGGCTTTAACAAAACAAAGTCCAACGTCCCTTTGCGGATGTGCTCTATGACGGTTTGCAAGCTCGGCTGAATGGCACCCTCCAACACCGTCTGCAAAAATACGAAGCAACCCACCACCAGCATGGCTTCACCCAAACCCCACCCCGGAATTTGCCCCTGCACTTTCTCACCATAAACAACCCACAAGGGCGCTAGGGCCGTTGCCGCCCAAAACATGGAAATAACGGCATCCACAAAAAAATCCGCCCGGTATTGCATGGACAACAAAAGCGAAGCTTTCAGCTGAATCCAAAACAGCTTGCCATAACGCCACATGCTAGCCTCCAAAAGCCTCAAAACGTTTGAGGCCTCTTCTCCACAATACCCACGTTAAAGCACCCAGAGCCATCACCCACAGCCACTGCTTCCCCAGCAAAAGGAGCGCCTCCTTCATGTCCAGAGAAAGCGTCAACAATTGGACTGGAAACCCCAATTGGTAGCGAAAAGGCAAAATGTCTCCAACAAATGCAAGCCAATCCGGAAACAAATCCAAAGGAAATAAATAGCCCGAAAAGACGAAAAATGCCGCCATCCACATCTCCATCATCCGAATGCTGCTGCCTGAAAAAACGGCCAGGCTGCCAATGGCCATGTTGGCAAACAACACAATTAACCACCCGCCCAACAAAGCCAAGGGCAATAAAAAAAGCAAACGGAGCTCAGCTCCAGCTCGCAGCCCCCCCAACAAAAAAAATATCAGCAAAACAGGCAAAGCCACAACCAGGCGCAAAGGCAAACCGGTCAGCCCGCTTATGGCATAACTGAAAAGCGGCGAGAGGGGTTTTAAAAGCCGCATGGACAAAGTCCCATGGCGTATTTCAAAATTCATCTCCCATGCCGCCCAGGCACTCACCACCTGGCGTACCACAAAAACAGCCAGAAAATAATGCGTCATCTGCAAAGGGCCCAAAGGCTGCCCCATGCCGCCTGTCATGGGAAAGTGCTCAGCCACCGAGCGCCACATGGCCATCATCACAAAAGGCATGGTGGTTGAAAGCACCCAAACCAACATTTCAGCACGGTAGGCAATATTCTCCGAAAAACCCACGCGCAACAAGGTGGGTAACATTTTGAGCAGGCGCTTCATGGTGCCTTCGCCGTCACTTCATGCTTGGGCGTTTCACGCTCAGCCATTTCATTCTCAGCCCGTTCATTCTCAGTCAATGCATGCTCAGCCAATGCATGCTCAGCCATTTCATTTTCAGCCAATGTGTGCTTCGAAAAAAGCTCACTCATCACCTCCTCAAGAGGGGGGTTTTCAACGGTTAAGTCTTTAACGGGAAAGCGTGCAAGCAGCTGGCTTAAAACTTCGCTGACCTTCTCAAGGCCCAATTGCAATATGGCTTCGCCAGCTCCTGTTGCAACCACTCTGCCATAGCTGTCCAGGTTTTCAGGCAGGCTGTTGCCCTCAAAACGCAAAGCAATGCGTTTTTCTGGCTTCACCTGGGCAACCAACTGAGCGACGGAGCCGTCAAACAACAAGCGCCCCTTGTCTATAACCAAAATGCGCGGACACAAGGCTTCTACGTCATCCATGTCGTGGCTGGTGAGTATCAGCGTTGCGCCTTCTTTCTCATTATAGCTGCGTATAAACTCCCGGATGGTTTGCTGCATGGAAACATCCAAGCCAATGGTGGGCTCATCCAAAAACAAAAGCTTGGGGCCATGGATGAGGCCTGCCGCCAACTCACACTTCATCCGCTCCCCCAAAGAGAGTTGCCTTGTGGGCGTCCGCAGCTGAGGGCCAATGTCAAGCAACTCTGTCAACGCATGGAGGCGCTTGCGGAACACAGGCATGGGCACCTCATAAATGGCGCGGTTTAACTCCAAAGTTTCCAGGGGTGGTAGATCCCACAGCAGTTGCTGTTTTTGCCCCATAACGAGAATTATTTTTT
Source organism: Cystobacterineae bacterium (assembly GCA_009782175.1). Taxonomy (GTDB): domain Bacteria; phylum Myxococcota; class Myxococcia; order Myxococcales; family Myxococcaceae; genus WRKR01. The sequence continues at coordinate 17,449 of WRKR01000012.1, read as the reverse complement.
TTAAAAAACGGGCTTCGCGCTTGTACGGGAGGTGCCCATCCACCAACACCTTGCCGCTGCTTGGATAAAGCAAACCTGACAACATTTTGAGCGTCGTCGTCTTCCCGGCACCGTTGGGCCCCAAAAAACCCACCCGCTTGCCCTCCGCAATGTGGAAAGAGAGGCCGTCGACGGCCTTCACCTCCGTCTTTTTGCGAAAAAACAAGGCCTTCAAACTGTTCTTCAACCCAGGCTCACGCCTGAAAACGCTATAGTGTTTTTTCAACTCATCCACGTCTATCATCTAAACCTCAGCCAAAAACAACAAAGGCCCACGCTCCTCCCTGTGCCATATACCTGGAAGTACCTAGCCCTAGCACCCCCATGCATGGGCCGCACCAGGCAAATGTTGCCCCCAAAAGGCCTACCCTCATCCATTATAAAAGCACTCCATGGGCCGGGCTATTGCCCTCATATAATCCGAAGCCTCACGAGGGGCAGTCCAAACAACGGTATCCACAAACTCTGCAAACAACAGCAGAGAGCGCCTTCAGCTGCCCGCCACGCTTTGGCGTGGGTGCTTTGGGTTGACGCCTTCGGTTGTGGGGGCAGCGTTTAAGGCTTGAGCGCCGTTTTCAACTCGTCAAACAAATGTATTTCTGAAAGCACGGCCTTCTCCCAGTCCCCCAGGTGCAGGCTCTCATTTTCAGCGTGCGTGGCGGAGGCCGCGTCCACCACGCCCACCAGCAATATGGGGCTTGGGCGGGTTGCGCCTATGGTGTGTGCCCACTGGTTGGCCAGGGGAATGGAGGCCCCGCAGCCAATGGCCAAGGCCTCTCGCCCAAAGCCTCGCGTCAGCGCACGCAAGGCCGCCTGGGCCGGTGGGCTGTCGGCGTCCATACGCCACCACAAACAGCCCTCTCCCCCTTTGAGTGTTAAATGCACCCCCCAAGGCGCCGCTGCGCGCAGGCGCTTTTCCAGCCACTCCTCCACCTGTGGGGTGCTTAACTCAGGCACTGTGCGTATGCTTATGCGCGCATAGGCGTGGCTGTTTAAAACGTTGCGCGCCTGGGCCCTTGAGGAGGCCTCAAAGGCATTGATGCTCAGGGAGGGGGCATACCAGTTTTGACGCCAGGGGGAGCCAGCACAACCCTCTCCTCCCAAGCTTTGCACACCCGGCAGCAGCCCTGCTTGTTGGGCAAAGGCCTCCCTTTTAAAAGGCAGCTTTGCCAAAGCTTCCTCTTCGGCTTTGGCCAGGGGACGGAAAGGGCCCTCCAGAAGGGGTTGCCCTTCCTCATTGACGAGGCTTGCCAACATTTTGGAGAGGGCCATGGCTGCATCGGGCACAGGCCCTCCCCATAGGCCTGAGTGCAAACTGCTTTGGGCAACCTGCACCTCAATGTCCATGCAAAAAATGCCGCGCAGTGAGGTTGTCAGCGCGGGGAGCCCTGTTTCAAGGTTTCCCGCATCCATAATAACCAGCGCATCCGCGGCCAGCTGCCCAGGCTGTGTGTGGAGCAAAGCCTCAAGGCCTGGGGAGCCTATTTCTTCTTCTCCGTCAAAAATAAGCTTTATGTTGAGAGGCAGGCTGTGCTGTGCTGCAAGCCAAGCCTCTATGGCAGCCAGGTGTACGAGAATGCCGCCCTTGTCATCGGCCGTGCCGCGCCCATAGAGGCGGCCCTCGCGCAGGGTGGCAACAAAGGGCGGGCTTTTCCACAAGGAGGCCTCTCCGGGCGGCTGCACGTCATAATGGGCATAGAGAGCCACCGTGGGGAGCCCTTCGGCCACCTGGCGGTGTGCAACCAGGCATGGCGGCGCACCGGGGGCACCGAGGCTTTGCACCTCAAAGCCCAGCGCCTTGCACAGGGCCGTCAAAGCAGCTGCCGCCTCCGCCATGGGGGCCGCTTCAAAACCCGCAAAGGAAATGCTGGGAATGCCTATGAGAGAGGCCAAGGTTTCCAGGTGGCGGGCTTTGTTTTTGGAAAAGCAGGCTATGGCTTGTTGCGGCATGGGCGTTGTTTTTTTAAAGCATTCTCCTATTTTGTAAACGTTATTTTGCGGATGCGGCACTCATCCAACACATAGAGGTTGCCCTCCGGGTCGAGGGTTATTCCTCTAATGGAAGTAAACTCTGCCTCATGTATAGGGCCATCTTGAAAGCCCATGAGGCCACGGCTCCTCAAAATGGTGCTCACAACGCCTTCCGGCGTCACTGTGCGGAAGCGCCCCAAGTCATCTACCACATAGAGGTTGCCCGCCGCGTCTATGGTTATGCCATTAATACCCGAAAAGCGTGCAGCAGTTCCAATGCCGTCGTCATCGCCGCCTACTGTGCCGCCGGCAAAGGTGGTGACAAGGCCTGCAGGCGTCACTTTGCGGATGCGGTAGCCATCTACCACATACACATTGCCTGCCGCATCCACGGCAATGTTCACGGAAACTCTGTTATAAAGATAACCAAAACGTGCATTAGCGCCAACACCGTCGAGATAGCCCGACTCAATGCCGCCAGCCAGGGTGGTGACAAGGCCTTCAGGCGTCACCTTGCGGATGCGGTGTTTATCTGTCACATAGAGGTTGCCCACCTTGTCTATGGCTATTTCTGCAGGCCAGTCAAACCCTGCAGCATCTCCAAGGCCGTCTGCCATTCTATCTGCGGCGCCACCAGCCAAGGTGCTCAGCACCCCATCCGGTGTCACCTTGCGGATGCGGTAGTTCTCTGAATCCGCCACATAGAGGTTGCCAGCCTTGTCAACCACTATGCCTATAGGCTCTCTCAACTGCTCCATGCTTCCCGGTCCGCCCCCAGGAGACCCATCTCCATAGCCGACAACATGGCTCACCTCACCTTCCGGGCTTATTTTCATGACGAGGTGGTTTGCATCTGTCACATAAAAGTTGCCTGCCGCGTCTCTTGCCATGGCTTTGGGGAAATAAAGCCGTGCGGACGTCCCTATGCCATCGGAATAACCACACTCGCCATCGCCTACAAAAGTGCTGACAACAGCCGTCAACATGCCGTTGTTGTTATTGTTATTGTTATTGTTATTATTGTTATTGTTGTTGTTATTGTCGTCGTCTTCATTTCCGCAGGCGGCAAAAACAAAGGCCAAAGCCACCATGTACAGCAGCACCCAATGAAAGCCCGAAACTTTTTTTCTCTCTAGGCCCATGGCCTTCTCCTTTTTTTCAACACCCATTTGCTCCTCCTTCTTCTTCCTTTGTGGAATGCTGCCGTGGAATGCTGCCCTGAAATGCTGCCATTGTGCCACACAAGCCTGCAGGGGTTCCAGACCGCTTCCACTTTGAGATGAGCTCTTCGTGAGACGAGCTAAAGCTCGCCAGTTAAATAACCCCTATGAGGCTCGCTTGGCTCGTCTGGCTTCGCTTTGCCTATAAGCCATAGCTTAAACGTTGTGGAGAAGGATGCAATATACAAAAGCTTGTATTTTAATGGGATGCAAAATAAAAGCTAAAACACTTCAATACAAACACACCCAACACCAACATACCCAACACCAACATACCCAACACAAACATACCCAAAGTGTTTTGCTCTTCTATGGACTTGAAAAAAGAGTTGTACCTGCTTCCTTTTCTGTTTTTCGTTTTCCTTGCGCTGAGCTTTTTTACGGGGTGCAAGAAGGACAACAGCCCAGCACCCTCTATACACCGCTTTTTTCCTGTTGAGGCAGGACATGGCACCCAACTCACCCTTGAGGGAGAGGGCTTTGGCGCTGCTATTTCAGAAAACACCGTCACGCTCAATGGCATCGCTGCCAAAGTTATCCACGCCACGCCGGAAAAGCTCACCGTGGAGGTGCAAAAAGACACGCGCTGCACAGGCCCCGAGCGCCTTTGCAGCGGCCCCGTTCAAGTGGGCGCCCATGGAAAAACAGCTACGGCCGAAGCCTCCTTCACCTATGTGCCACAGCTTGTCGTCAGCACAGTTGCCAACCTTGGCGCATACAGCAGGGTGGAGGGATACCCTGCCAGCATCGCCGCAGACCAGGAGGGCAACCTCTTTGTGGCAGATTCATGGGTGGAGGGGGAACGCGCCAGTAGCTGTATTTTGAAAATTTCCCCGGAGGGGGAGCACAGCATTTTTGCCGGCGGCATATACAGCTCCGCCCCTCTAGCGGATAGGCAGCTTGTTCGCCCTTATGGCATCGCCATTGACAAGGAGGGAAACCTCTTTGTTACAGATCTATTCTGCATTCAGGGAGAAACCGGCTGTGTACGAAAAATTTCACCCCAAGGAGGAGAGGCCCACATTTTTTCCCGGGGCAGGGCCGTCACCGGGGGCTTTCTGTTTGCCATACCTTCTGGCATCACCATCGACAAAGAAGGCAACCTCTTTGTGACAGAGGCGTTTGGCTTCATTTCTAAAGTCATATCCACGGGAGAAGCCAGCCTTGTTTCTGGGAATTTCACACAGCGTTATCCTTTTGGCATTGTCGTGGATTCGGCGGGAAACCTCTATGTCTCAGAGACAAGTGGGGGGGACAGCCAAGCCTGCTATTGCATCCGCAAAATGACGCTGAATGCGCAGGGAGAAGAGCAGACGCTCAGCACCTTTGTCGATAGGCGTTTTGTCGCTGTGGACGGAAGCACCATAGAATGGTTTCCCGAGGACATGGCCATTGATGCAGCCGACAACCTTTATGTGCCGGATAGACAAAATTACCGCATCTGGAAAATTTCCCCTGAAGGAGAGCTCAGCACCTTTGCCGGAAATGGCCAGCCAGGCTATCAGGATGGCCCCGCAGATAGGGCGCAATTTAATAGCCCTTTTAGGATTGCATGGGACGCGAAGGCAAACAGCTTCTATGTTTTGGATGCAAAGGGCGACCTCACTAACGTGGATGGCCAGCCCAGATTTCCAAGCATCCATGTCCGAAAAATAACTGTTGAATAAACAGGCTTCATGCCCACCCCCCCTTGGAGTTTCTTCTCATGCTTTTATATGTAGACGCGCAATATATCAGCCCCTATGCCATGTCGGCCTTCGTCGCTTTGCACGAGAAGGCAGTGCCCTTCCGCATGCAGACTGTCGACCTCGAAAATGGACAGAATAGAGAGCCGGAATATGCAGCCCTATCCCTCACTCAACGTGTCCCTACGCTGGTCCACGGGGATTTTGCCCTTTCAGAATCATCCGCCATTGCAGAATACCTGAACGAAACACTGCCCGCTAACCCCCTCTATCCCGCAGAGCCACGTGCGCGCGCAAAGGCACGGCAAGTGCAGGCTTGGCTCCGCAGCTGTCTTATGCCTATACGGCAGGAGCGTTCAACCAAAGTGCTGTTTTATGGGCACGTCGGCCAACCGCTCTCTGCCGAAGCGCAGGCTGCCGCAAAAAAACTGTTTGCCGCAGCCAGTGCGTTGTTGCCCACAGGAAGCGAAAACCTGTTCGGCGCGTGGTGCATTGCGGACGTCGACCTGGCGCTCATGCTCAACCGATTAGTTATGCATGGGGATTTTGTTCCCAAAGCTCTGCTGCAGTATGCTCAGCGCCAGTGGGAGCGCCCCTCTGTGCAGCTGTGGCGCCACCAACCGCGACCTCCGCTGAAAAAAGCCTAAGCCCTCCATGGCGACCCCTTTGCAGAAAAAACCAAACGAGCCATTCAGCAACACACCCCAAACCCGGACGGCCATGTGTGAACACTTCAACCCAAACAGCCGTTGCAGGCCCTAAAGCTTTGCGGGCGGGCTAAAATATAACCCGCATTTAGGGCCTGTTCACACTACCCGGCATACCCATCTTTTGATGCATTTTCCGCAATCCATCGTTGCTCGTCGGTTGAATACCGACAAGTATTCGCCCTCCTCGCGCCTTGTCTTGCGAATTGTCATTCAAAACCTGGGCATCCCGGATAGTGTGAACAGGCCCTAGAGCGGTTTTGGGTTGATGAAAAACACCTTCTAACTCTTGTGCATGTTTCGTACATGCTTCGTACATGTTTTGAATGAGAAAAGGACAAACTGTGAGAAGACTCAAAATGAAACCTGCATTGCTCGCCATGTTGCTGATTGCCCTGGGAGTATTCGCGCAAACCCCAAAATACCCGAAAGCCAAAGTGAGCTTTGATGACTTCAAGGGGCTCATGGCGAAAGTGGAGGCGCACCGGGCAAGCCGCCTTGTCAACCTCGACACATTCCTGAAAATGAGCAAGGAGCCGGGTGTGGTTATTTTGGATTCACGCTCAGCATTCCGCTATGAGCGCCTGCATGTGAAAGGGGCCAAAAACCTGGCTTTTAGTGACTTCACCCAAAATGCGCTTGCTCAAGTCATCCCCTCTTTGGACACCAAAATTCTCATTTATTGCAACAACAATTTCGACGGCAACGAGGTTGACTTTGCCTCCAAAGTGGCCAGGCCACGCCTCAGGCCCAGCAGCAAGGTGCAAAGCCAACTTGCCGCCCAAGCCAAACCCCTCATGATGGCATTAAACATTCCTACGTATATTAATTTATATGGCTATGGCTATGAGAACGTCTATGAGCTGGATGAGCTCGTCAATGTGGAGGATCCACGCATTGTATTTGAAGGAACAATGGTTTCAAAATAAAACAGCTCCCCAATTTCTCCAACCTGGCCACCAGCCCACCCCTCCAAAACCAAGGCCCCCCCCAAGGCCCTTGAGGTGTAGACTCATGTAGCCATCTTCCAAACAAATGAGTTGCTCTGCTACACAGATGAAACTATTTTTCATGTTCAAGTCGGCGCGGGTGGTTTATTTAAATTTATGCCGCAGTGACTTTCATGAAGAAATTTTATTTTCTTTTTTATGTTGTTTCCTCAGCCATGCTTTTCATGGCCTGTTCTGACCCTGGCGGTCTACCCTCGTCGCTTCAAGCAAATATATGGGCTTGGGAAGAGTTTCCGGGCAATACACGGATTGTGCCGGATGAGCCGGCAAAATATCGCTTGTCCATCTTCAAAAACGGCTCTTTTCAGGTTCAAACCCCCTGTAAATTCGCCAGTGGCACTTTTCGCATTCAAGACAACCAGCTGAGTTTTGAGCCCATTCCTATAACTTCGCCATGCGTTGGCGATTTTTTCGCTCAGAGTTTTCTCAACGCATTGAAAAACGCCCAGAGTTATTTGCTCACCAACTATAGCTTAAAAAACAATACCTTAACGCTATTGCTGCAAGACAAAAGCGAAATGGTGTTTGTGCCCAGCCATTCTCGACCGAAGTCTGTATAGAATTTCAGCCAAACAAGAGCTTTCATTTTATGGATATAAGTTTAGAAGAAATGATGCAGGCGATGGAAGAAGGAAAAAAATCCGCTTTTCACTTGTCTATCATTATACATACAATTCTTTTGTTGGCGGCAATATTTATTATATTTTTGATCGACTGTTTTATTTTAAAGTTTATTTTCAAAACAAGTGGATTCAAGCTATTTCATATAAGTTCAATCCTTGTTCTTCTGGTTTATTCTTTCCTTTTGGGAGCAAAGTGGCATCACTATAAATATGGGAATAGGACAAAAAACCAAAGCCCTTGGCATTTTGGAATATACCAGGCATATTATGAATGTTCAAAATGCAACAGTTTGACGGGAGGCATTTTCGGGAAGGGGCCAACAGCGCGCTCCATTCTTGACACCGAATGTATTCATGACTGGCAGGCTGTTTATAAAAATGACTTTATAAAAAAAATGAAAGCCCAAAAAGACATGGAGCAGATACCGTTTTGGCAAGAAAATTGATGCGGGGGTGTGGAGCCCGGGGTATGGAGCCCACCGTGTCCGCTTTGTATGAGGCCCACCTCCACCTCCCCCCGCTGAAGGCGAAGTGAAGGCAGGCGAGCTTTAGGGCCTGTTAACACTACCCGGCATACCCATCTTTTGATGCATTTTCCGCAATCCATCGTTGCTCGTCGGTTGAATATCGACAAATATTCGCCCTCCACCTCCCTCCACGGCAGGTTTGTCCACCGGACAAACCTCTCCTCGCGCCTTGTCTTGCGAATTGTCATTCAAAACCTGGGCATCCCGGATAGTGTTAACAGGCCCTAGGGCGGTTTCAGGAAAAACCTTTTTAAAGCCCGCCGCCAGGCGAAAAAACAACCCCACTTGGGGGGAATGTTTATTTTTTAACTTCTTTTGAGGACACTTTGGCCTGGGTGCTCAGCTTCATCGGCAAATCAACACCCTGTGCTTTGAGAGAGCCTTCTGCGCTTTGTGAAGCATTGCTCGTCAAAAGCATCCCGGTTTGGGGGTTCAGGCTGAGTGTACCTGTCTGTTTTCCGGTGAGTTTGCCTTCTATGGCTGCGCTTAAACTGATCCCTATGTCAGACTCAAAAGCAACAACCGCTATATTTTGTTTGACTTCTTTCAAGGTATATGTCGTCTTGGCCAAAAGGTTCATTCCGCCTGCCACTCTTGAGAATTCCACATTCCAACTCTCACCCGTTCGGACGGCTTTGTTGGGGTATATTTTCAAGGACTGTTCAAACAAGTCCTTCATGGAAGCATCGCTAAACCACTCTTCTATGGATGCGCCTATCTGCTGAGCCATTGAGCCTTCATCGGCTATGGCTTGAGCCATGCTTTTGCGAATAACGTCCAAACCGGCGATGGATTTTACCGAGCCATCAGGCGCAACGACGATGGTGAAGGGTTTGCCAATCAGCATGTTGAATATTTTTCTAAACTTCTTCTCTATTTCCGTTTCTATGGAGTCTTCAGCCTTGCCTTTTTTCTTCTCCTGCGTGCCGCTTGAAAACTTCATCTTCCCCATGCCGGTTGAAACCGTATAAGCCATTCCCTTATAACTCAGCCGCATGTGGACTTCCTCTGTCGTTTTCTCGAGGATTTCCATCAAAAATGTCACATCCATTTTCGTCTCCATGGGGCCACTCTCCCCCGCATGGATGCTTTGTGTCGCTTCCATCCGCTGCTCATATTTTGCCCCCTTTGGAGGATTGAAGGAGAGGTGGATTGGCTCTGCGGCAATGGCCAAACTCGACAAAAGGAACAAACTGATGAGTAGAATTTTTTTCATGTCCACCTCATAGCACTCAGGCTTCGCTTTCGCAAAAGCGAGGTCGCCTCCACTTTGGCATGAGCAGAGCGTGTCAAAGTGGAAGCGGTTTAGGGCTATGAGAGGGCCGCCAGGTTATAGGGCGTCTCCTGATAGACATAATAGTTGAGCCAGTTGGCAAACAGCAAATAGGCATGGCTGCGCCAGCGCATGACGGGCGGGTTTTGGGGGTCGTCGCCTTCATAATAATGGATGGGGGGGGTGACAGGGAGGCCCTTTTCCATGTCACGCCGGTATTCAGCATCCAACGTCATTTTGTCATATTCCGAATGGCCGGTGACAAACACTTGTCGACGGTTTTTGCTGGCGGCAATATAAACCCCCGCCTCGTCGGACTTTGCCAATACCGACAGGCCCGCCGCCACCACCTCCTCCTCGCGGCTCTCCGTATAACGCGAATGTGGAGCCCAAAACCCATCATCAAACCCGCGCATCAACCGGCTTCGCGGAATGAGCACGCGGTGAGAATAGACCCCGCAAAGTTTTTGAGAAAGCTCATGCTTGTCAACGCCATAATGATAGAAAAGCCCCGCCTGCGCGCCCCAGCAAATGTGCATGGTGTTATAGGCATGCGTTTTGGACCACTCCATGACCGCGCAGAGCTCCTCCCAATAGTCCACCTTCTCAAAGGGCAAGGTTTCCACCGGCGCCCCCGTAATAATAAGGCCGTCAAAACACTTCTCCTTAATGTCCTCGAAGGTTTTATAAAACGCATCCAAATGCTCCTTGGAGGTGTTTTTGGACACGTGGCCGCCCATCTGCACCAGCGTAATTTCAACTTGCAGCGGGGAGTTGGAAAGCAGGCGCAGAAGCTGTGTCTCCGTCGCAATTTTCGCGGGCATTAAATTGACAATTCCAATTTCCAGGGGGCGGATGTCCTGCGTGCACGCCCTCTTTTCAGTGATGACGAAAATGTTTTCCGCTTTGAAGGTTTCTACGGCAGGCAAATTGTTCGGAAGGTTTACGGGCATATATAGGCTCGTCATAATTCAATTTCAGCCTGGGGGCGGTTTTTTTTCGTCCTCTCGGCGGTGCTTTGAGGCTCGCTATACAGTGTATGCGCTTAAGCAAAAACGAGACTGAGCGCAGCGGAAGCGCTCTAGCCCACCAGGGGGGGCAGGCTTGCCCTGTGGCGGTTCTCATCCTCCAGGTTGAAAAACAACTGCACAACCGCTTTGCTGCGCAGCACCATTTCCCCCTTTTGGTTTTCGACCCAGCCATTAATTTCGACGAGGTGCTGTGTGCCCTCCGTCATTTTTTGAGCGACACGTCCTCTGGCCAAAAGCTGATCCATCGGCCAATAGAGTTTCAAAAACTTGGCCGACAAACTTTTAATGCGACAACTCTTCCCCCACTCCATGAGCAGTTGACCAAACAACCCCAAGGCCAAACTGTTGGGCGCCATCACCGAAACCAAACCCTGCTGACGCGCATAAGGCTCATCCAAAAAAAGAGGGTTGAAGTCACCTACGCCTACGGCATAGCGAGCCAACTGCGTGCGCTCCAATGTCAACCGCGTCGACGAAGTCAACTCATCCCCAACGTTGACATGCTCAAAATAAAGTTTACGTTGCACCTGGCCTCCCTGATTTCACGCCACGGATAATATATGTATTTTTTATGCTATATATGCGCTTCCCGTCTTCAGCCTTGCCTTCATCCTCAATAACAACAAGAAAAAACTTGCCCGTGGGACTGCGCTTCTCAGAAAACTCTATGAGACGAGAGCTGACCCAAAGCTTGTCTCCTGCAAAAATGGGACGCTCATATTCCAACTGCGTCTCCGCATGCAGAAGACTTTGCGCAGGCACATTCAAACGCTCACGCAAATCCGCCCCCAACTGAAACGTAAAGGGAAAAGTCGGCGGTGCAACAATGCCGCGCAAACCCACGCTTTGGGCATATTTCTCATCATAATATATGGGGTTATAGTCACCTAAGCTTTCTGCAAAACGGCGTATAGCCCCTTTTTCTATTTCGTTTAATACTGCTGGTGTGTCTTTTCCCAACTCACTTTTATCATACATGCCATGTTTCCAATAAAGCTTAAGCCAAAATTGGCACACATTCTCCGAGCTTAAGGCCTCGTTGGCCTCCCATGTGGCCAATAAATCAGCTCTGCCTAACGCAGTCCAGTCTAAGGAATATATTTGGAGATGAAAATAGATTTTGACCCAAAAGGAGCATTCTGGGAACAATATATGGTTTATGCGTTGCCCAGAATGTGGGGCACAAGCCGCTGACGACGCTGCTTTTTGCCCAAAATGCGATCATATACTCGATCCTTCTCTTTTCTTGGATGAGTTGCCCGCCGAAACCCCCGACCATAGCCACCCACGCGGCAACCCGCGCGGCAACCCGCGTACCCACTCACGCGCACAAACGCCTCAACCCATGTCGGATGATACCAACCCGCGCGCGCAACTCTCTCAACTCAAGTCAGATGATACCAACCCGCGCGCGCAACTGCCTAAACCCAGAGCAAAACCCAGCTCTCCCTCCGGCGCTGACTCCAGGCAGAGCTCCAGGGCCAAGCCTTCAAAACAAAGCCCTGAGTCCCCCCAAGAAAGGCCTGCGGACAGCCCCCCGCCCAGCAATGAAGCACTGGCAGAGCAGTGGCTTGCTCAGCGGCCTGAAAAAAGCGACTTCAATGAAGCAGAAATGTTGCTGAGCTCTCTGAAAACGGACTTTTTGGCCCAATCAGGCCCCGATAAGTTGCTGCTGATCAGCGCCCTGGGGATGATCTTCTCCTGCTTCTTCCAATGGCAAAACCTGGAACGCAGCGGAGAGGTGTTGGGCTTTCTCTCTCTGGGAGCATTGATAGTTCCTCTGGCCATCGCCAGTGCCGGCGGCATGCTGTGGCGAAAACGTATACATGGCTCTTTTCCGCTTTTTCCATGGTTGTTGCAGGGGCTGTCGGGGTTGGCCGCCATTTTATTATGTTTGGTGTTGGCCAAAGTGTTTTGGGTAAGCCAGTCAGCCGCGGAGTTGCTGGGGCCTGCTGCGGAAAGCTCTACGCCTTCGCTGGGTTTGCTGATGGGTTTAATATTTTCCTTGTTAAACCTTGCGGCCACAGGCCTGGGCCTTAAGCAGAACTAGGCCGACATGGCGAAGGGCAAAGTTTCTGCAAACTCTTTCATGCGCACAGAAACCAGCTTGGAAATGCCTGGCTCTTCCATGGTTATGCCATAGAGGACATCGGCAATTTCCATGGTGCGTTTGTTGTGCGTCACCAAAATAAACTGGGACTGGGCGCACATTTGCCGGATGAGCTCGTTATAGCGGTGGACATTGGCCTCATCCAGAGAAGCATCCACCTCATCCAGAAGGCAAAACGGGGTGGGCTTAATGAGAAAAATAGAAAAAATAAGGCTAATGGCCGTCAGCACTTTCTCCCCCCCGGACAAGAGGTTTAAGGCTTGCAGTTTTTTGCCTGGCGGCTGAGCAACCACGTCTACCCCTGCCTCTTGGCCAAAGGCATTGGACAGCAAAACCAATTGCGCATGCCCCCCGCCGAAGAGGCGAGGAAACACCTGAGCAAACTTGGCATTCACCGCTTCAAAAGTCTCTCTAAATTGCTGTCGGCTTTGAGTGTCAATTTTCTCTATGGCTTTTTTCAGGCGCTCCAGAGAAAGCTCCAAGTCCTCCTTTTGCGCGGACAAGAAAGCAAAACGCTGCAAAAGCTCCTGGTGCTCTGCAATGGCTGTCAAGTTCACTTCACCAAAGCCCTCCACCTGCACTTTGAGGGACTTCATGTGTTGGCGCTCTTCCACAGTTAAGGGCAGCAAAAGGTGGTTTTCATAAAGCACCTCCCCCATTTCTTTTCCGCAACGCTCAAAAGCATTCTCCAGCAAATGCTCTATTTCCAAACCCAGGGAGCGAGCATGTATTAACAACTCAGAAGCGCTCTTGCTGAAGGCTTCCAACACCTGCCTGTCCTCCACAAGCTTTTTCTCCTGCTCTTTAAGCTTGGCCACATGTTGGAGCTGCTCTCGCTTTTCCTGCTCAAAAACATTCGTCTTTGCCAACAAACGCTGCTCATGCAGCTGCAACTCCTCTGACACTTGGGCAAGAGAAAGCTGCAAGCCATGCAACTTCTGCTCGCCTTCTTTCAACTCCACAGAAAGCTGGTTGAGGTTGTGGGAAATGCCCTGAAACTCATTGGAAATGCGCTGTTGTTTATATTGGAGGGAGCTTTCCTTCTCTTTGTGTGTGGCCAGCTCCACGCGAAGCTTCATAAAAACATTGTTTAACGCGTCAAAGCTTGCAGAAAGCTCTGTCTGCTTTTCCAAAAGCAGCTGAAGTTGCGCTTCCTGGGTTTGCTTTTGTTGGTGTTGCTCCTCCAGCTGCAAGCGAAGCTGCTCCTCTTTCTGTGCCAAAGCAGAAAGCTCTCTGTCTGTTTGCTCTCTCTCTTTGCCCAGCAAGGCGGACTTTTGGCCCACCCCCTTTTGCTGAGCCTCTAGCTGTTGAATGTCTTTCTTCAGAGAAGAAAGCTTTAACTCCCCCTCATGCTGCTCCCTTTCAAGCGTGCGCAAGGCGCTTTGGTGTGTATGCAGCTGCCGCTCAAGTGCCTCACAGGCAAGCTGCTGCGCGGCATAGGCTTCTTCAAGCCTGAGCACCTCTACCTGAAGCTCTGCCACCTCGCGCTTTTTTTGCAAAGCCCCTACGGCGGGCCCTTCTAACAGGCCCCCGGTTAACAAGCCGTCGGGGCATACAAACTCCCCCGTCAAGCTTGCAAAAACATAGTGGGGAAATTGCTTTTGGCACAAAAGGGCTTGTTCCAAAGTTTCTACCAAAGCCACTTCGCCCAACAAATGCTCCAAAAGAGGCTCAAAGGCTGGGTGGATGCACTGAAGCTCCTCCAGGGCCATGGCCACTATTTCGGGGCAGGAGGGCTTGGGCAAGCGCTTTTTCTGTAGCCAGGGCAATATGAAAAAAGACGAGCGCCCCAGGGCATGCTCTTTGAGGTGCATGGAAAGCTCCAAAGCCACTTGAGGCTCCTCCACGAGAATGCATTGGAGCTTCTGCCCCAATACGGCCTCAATGGCTTTTTCACTGCGAGGCTTCACCACCAAAGCGTCTGCCACCACCCCCAATGCCCCGGGGTTGTCCACAAAAGCCCCCTTCACCAGTGCTCGGACGCCTCTGTCAAAACCCTCATAGTTGGAGCAAATTTCTTGCAAAGAGGACAAACGGCTTCGCTGGTTAAACAAAGCTTCACGGCTTTGCGTGAGGCTTTCCTGGGCTTTGTCCAACCCCTCTTGGGCACATTTTAAAAGTTGCTGCTGCTCTTGTCGGTGTTGCAACAAAAGCTCAAGTGCCGCTTGCTGCTCCTTGTGTTGCTGCCCATGCAAGGCCAGCTGCCTCGCCCCTTCCTCTTCTTCGGCCTGGCACCGTTGTGTCTCCTCAAGCAAACGCTCCAAACGTTTCTGCAACTCCAGCTTGTGCTGCCTCAAATGTGCATGCTGGGCTTCTTGTTGGGCCAAGGTGGTGGCCAAGCGCATGAGGTGGCCACGTGTTTTGCCCAGGGTGGCTTCAAGTTGGTTCCGCGCGGCCAAGTTGCTTTCTTTGTTGAGCCGCGCTTCTTCCACTGTCTGGGCCTCTTGGAGGTTAGAGGTGGACAAAAGCTGCAACTCCTCGGCGCATTGCTGAAGCTCAGCCTGAAGGCGCTCTCTTTTTTGCTGCAATTGCTGTTGCTCTATTTCAGCCTTGGCTTGGCGGGCCTGTGTGGCCTCTTGGTCTGTGTGCCCATGTTTGAGGCTTTGTCTGCACAGTTGAATGCGAGAAGTCAGCTCTGCAAGCTCCAGGCCTTCACTTTCCAAATGGGCAGCCTTTTGCTCGGCAGCATGCCGCTCTTTGCCCAGCAAGGTTTCTGCTTGTTGCACAACAAGCAACTCCTCTTCGGCTTTGGCCTCTAAGGCTTGTTTTTGCAGCAGGGCATGGGAGTGCAGTGCTTTAAGCTCTAAATAGCGGTGTGCCCACTCCTGGCTTTCCAGTTTGCGCAGCTGTTGGCGCAGCCTGCGGAATTTTTCTGCTTTTTTCGCGGCGCGCTCCAAACTCCCGAGGTTGCGTTTGAGTTCCCCCAAAATGTCTTGCAGCCGGAGCAAGTTTTGCTGCGTATGCTCCATTTTCCGCTCTGCCATTTTTCGGCGTGCCTTATATTTCGTCACACCGGCTGCTTCTTCCAACAAGGCCCTCCTGTCCTCGGGACGGGCCGAAACCACCTGCCCCACACTCCCCTGCTCAATAATGGAATAGGCTTTGGTGCCTACGCCTGTTCCCAAAAACAACTCCGTCACATCCAACAAGCGGCAATGGGTTTTGTTAATTTGGTATTCAGAGTCCCCATTCCTAAAAAGACGTCGCGTAATAGAAACTTCAGGCAAACCCATCAGCTGAGGGGGAAGCAGATCTTCCTCTTCTACCTCAAATGTCATGGTTACTTCTGCCATGGACAAGGGAGGGTGGTTTTCAGCACCCGCAAAAATGACGTCCTCCATGCCCCGACCACGCAGGTTTTTGGCGCTTTGCTCGCCCATAACCCAACGGATGGCATCAACAATGTTGGACTTTCCACAACCATTGGGCCCCACCACCACCGTCACCCCCTTGTCAAAAACAAAGGGTGAGTGCTCCATGAATGACTTAAATCCCGTAATATCCAGACGTTTTATTCGCATTGGCAGCCGTCTCTTGAAAGCAAACCCAAGGCACAAACCTTGAGGCACCGCTTGAGGCCCAGGCCTCAAACTCGCTCTAACATGCAGCCACCACCTGCAGCAACACTGGGTTTCATGACACTACATATATGTCCACATAGTGTCACGTGGAATATTTAAGGCATTTCGAGGGCCAGCAAGAAAGTTCTCTCTTCTCTTCCGGGGAGTTGGACGCGCAAGAGGGCCACTTGTCCGCTGGGTATTTCGGCGAGTACGTGGATCAACTGTTGGGCTGTGCGGATGGCGGTGTTGTTGGCTTCCACAATCAGCATTTCTCTGGCCAATCCTGCTTCTTCGGCGGGGGAGTTGGGTTGCACACTCACCACGAGGGCGCCGTGTCTGGGCAGGGAAAGGGCTTCGGCCAGCCTTGGGTTTATGTCTTGCACAACCAGGCCTAGGCGTGGGTTTTTTTGTTCCTGTCCTGTAGAAGGGAGGGGTGTTCTGCCGGTTTTTCCTGCTTCATCTGGTCGCATACCCAGGCGTACATTCAATTCCATGGGTTTTCCGGCCCTATAGAGTTTTATTTTGACGGTGGTATCGGGTTTTTGCATGCCTACAATTTTTGTCAGGCTGCCTGCGGAGGAGACGGTTTCGCCATTAATGGCCACAATAACGTCATCCACTTTGAGTCCGGAGCGTTGGGCGGGGGAGTTGGGTGTCATCACGCTAATAATGGCGCCTTCTTTAATGGGCAGTTTGAGGCCCAGGGCAAGCTTGGGGGTTAAGTCTTGAATAACCACACCCAACCAGCCGCGTCTGACGAGTCCTTCTTTTTCCAGTTGGGGCAAGAGGGCTTTGGCTACATTGGAAGGCACGGCAAAGCCGATGCCGGAGCCCCCGCCCACAATGGCTGTGTTAATGCCTATCACCTCTCCTTTGAGGTTAAACAGGGGCCCTCCTGAGTTTCCGGGGTTAATGGCTGCATCTGTCTGGAGGAATTGATCATAAGGGCCAGCCTGAATATTCCTGTCCAGAGCAGAAACAATGCCCAGGGAAACGCTGGAGGCCAAACCAAAAGGGTTGCCTATGGCCAACACCCAGTCACCCACACGCATGCTGCCTGAATCCCCCAGCTTCACCGCGGGCAGGCTACCTTTAACATTTTTCAACTTCACCAGGGCCAAATCCGTCAGTGGATCTGTCCCCAATACTTCTCCTTCGAAGGAGCGCCCATCATCCAAACGTACGCGAATTTTCACGGCCCCCTCCACCACATGGTTGTTCGTCAACAACAAACCCTTGGCATCAATAATAAAGCCTGAGCCCAGGCCGCGACGCAAAGGCTCTCTCCCCTGCGGACCCCCTGGGTGCCTAAACCCAAAAAACCGCTCAAAAAACTCGTCTTCCCGCAAAGAGCGCGCGGAAGCCGCTTGCACATCCACGTTAACGACGGCCGACTTGACGGAATCCACCAAGGGGGCCAAAGAGGGCAAGGCCGCTTCTTTCATCGGTTGAGCGAAGGCAACCAGAGGCAAACTCAACAAAACAACCCAAAGTTTCCATTTCATAACACACCTATAAAACAAAATGAGGCGGCGTGCCGCAAACAGTTTTCAGTTTCAAATGGGGGGGTTTTGTTTTTATTTTTTCCCCTCCGGGGGGGGGGGGGGGGCCGCTTCCGGGGAAGGGTTTTTTTCGCCTTCGTCGGGGGGGGGGTTGGCCCTCGGCTTGGTGATTTTTTTTGTTCTCTTAA
>WRKR01000011.1 GCA_009782175.1 Cystobacterineae bacterium | reverse complement strand
TGCTCGTATTAAAACCTTCCTGGGGCCGCTCGTGAGCCCCCGGCAGGGTGGTTTTTTTTGGTTACTTTTTTTGTCCAGACAAAAAAAGTGACTTGCCGAAGGCAAGGTGCGCCCGCAGGGCGAAATGAGCCGGGCCGCAGGCCCCCTCCCCCACCCGGATGGGGAAAAAAACAAAACTAAAAACGAAAAAACCCTTCGCCGGAGGCGACACTCCCCCCCACGGAGTGGAAAAAAACAAAACCAAAAACAAATAAACCCCTTCGCCGGAGACGACTCCCCCCCCTGGAAGGGGAAAAAAATAAAACCCTTTTTTAGCGAAAATGAGCTGTCAACGAGAGCCTTTTCCCCTCTCGGAGCAGCAGGAGTTTGAGGGTGGTTTTGTTGTGTTTTTTTAACAACTCCACCAACTCTTGTGTATTGGCGATGGGTTTTCCTTCTATTTCCAACAAAATATCCCCTACGCGGAAGGGGTTTTTCTCTTGTGGAGAGTTAAGCGAGCTCACCAGGGCTCCGCCTTTTAGCTTTAATTTCTGCAGCATTTCAGGGGGGACATGGCCCAGCAGCACGGCAAGCTGGGGTACGGGTGTGCTGCCTTGTATGGAGTGGAGCACTTGCTTTGTTGCAGGCATGGGGGACAAGGTGGCTGACAACTCCAGCAATTGCCCTTGGCGCTTTATACTCAAACTCACTTTGCTTCCGGGAGGCAAAAAGGCAATGTGGCGCAGCAAGCGGAAATAACTTTCGGCGGGTTTTTGCGCCACAGCGCGTATTTCATCCCCGGGCAACAGCCCCGCCAAGGCCGCCGGGCTGTTTTGGTAGACGTCCATAACCCATATGCCACCGTTGAAGTCCCTCAAAACCACTCCCAGCCAACCCATAACAAAACGCTCATTGGCCCTCAGCCGGGGCAAAATTTCCCGGACAAAATTAATGGGCACAGCAAAGCCAATGCCTTGGGCAGAGTCCACCACCGCCGTTGTGAGGCCTATAAGCTCGGCCTTCATGTTAAACAAAGGCCCCCCAGAGTTGCCGGGGTTTATGGGTACACTCATTTGAATAAAATCATCCAAAGGGCCTATGCCAAGGACGCGCTCCCGGGCGGATACAAGGCCATGTGTTACGGTGGTGTCCAACCCGAAGGGTTGCCCTATGGCCACTACCCAGTCGCCTACTTCCAGGGAGTCGGAATTCCCCCAATAGGCTTCGGACAAAGCCTTGGCCCCCTCCAGTTGCAACAAAGCCAAATCCAAACCGCTTTCTTTGCCCAAAACGCGTGCAAAATATTCCTCACCATTGCTTAAGCGTACGCGTATCTGCAAAGCCTTGCCCACAACATGGGCATTGGTCAACACCTCCCCATGGCTGGACACCACCAACCCAGAGCCCAGGGAGCGAGTGCCGTCGCTGTTTTCAGCGCGAATGCTGACTACACTCATGCGTACGGCTTTCACCAAAGGCGCCAGCGAGCGGGGGGGCTCAAAATTCGGCAGCGAGGGAGCTGTCCTGGCTCCCACAGCCGGGGCCTTAGCCCACGCGGAATTCCATGAGAGGCCAGGCACCAGCCAACATGCAACGCACAGCCAACACAGCCTATGCAGCCTATGCAAGCTATGCAAGCTATGCATCTGCAGGCGGCATATGGCGCGCAACGCGCACACGCGCGGGGCGTATAACTTGCTCTTTATAGGCATAACCTGGACGCAAAACTTCCAAAACTTTCATGTTGTCGTCCGGGTTGTCAACCCTTTGCAAGTCTATGGCTTCTGCAAGTTTGGGGTCAAAAACCGTGCCTGCCACCTCCAGCAAAACCACCTCATTTTCTTTCAGTTTTTTGAGGAGGTTTTCGCGGATCATCCTCACCCCCACACTCAAGGGCGAGTCATCCGCGTTTTTCAGGCACAGCTCTAACTCGTCGGCAGCTTCAATAAGCAAAAGTGCCACCTTGCCTTTTTCCAACTCAAGCATGCGCTCGCGCTCACGCTGCAGGCGTCGTTTAAAGTCCTCTTTGTCCCGCTCAAGTTCCTGGTAGGCACGCGCAAGCATGTCCACGCGCGCACGCGCTGCTTCCAGCTCGCTCTGCAAGTGCAGCACTTCGTCGGGGCTTATGCTTTGCTGGGGCTCTTCCTGGGGGGGCAGCGGTGTTTCTTCGCGTATTTCTTCTATACTCTCCTGGGCAGCTTCCTCGGCCACCTCTTGCCTATAAGCGCCTTTGTCTTCTGCAGAGTTTCGCAGGTTTCCTTCATTGTCAAACCTGCGTTTGTCATTCACTTTGGGCGAAGGTGCGCTCTTTTTGTTGTCGCTCATTGTTGTTGAAGCTATCCAGTTTTTCCGCCTTGTCAACTTTGGGCAGTGCCTTCCTTTGGAAGGAAGGCCTCGCCGAGCTGGCTTAAACGCTCAACGTTGTTTGGCGGCTTAAGGCTTGTTTTTGTTGGGCTCGCCTGCGCAGCAGGGGCGCATTCCCAACAGCTGCTCCCTGGCTTTCCCCACCAAATAGAGAGAGCCTGCCACCACAACAAGCGCATTTTCTGTGGAGCTCTCGAAGGCTTTTTGCAGGGCCTCTTCTGTGGAGTGGCAAGCAAAACTGTTTTGGCAAAAACGTTGTGCCAGGGGGAGGTATGCTTGGGGGGGGCGAGCGCGCACATGGTTTAAGGGGGCCAAATAAATGCGGGTGCAGCGTGGAAACAAAAGTGCGGCCATGGGCTCCAGTGCTTTGTCCTCGAGGACTGAAAAAACAAGGTGCAACTCTGCGGTGGGCCAAAGCTGCTCCAGGGCCAGTGTAAGTGCCTCTATGCCTGCGGGGTTGTGTGCACCATCCAACAACACGGGGGGTGTCCCTTCAAAATATTCCAACCTCCCGGGCCAATGCGTCTCCTGCAAACCCCGCCTCAAGGCAGCGGCTTCCAAACGGAATGGGGACAACTCGAGGCAAGCCAATGCCAGTGCCGCATTGCCCAGCTGGTGTGGGCCTCTTAAGGCCAGTTGTATATTGTCCACTTGGCGTCCAAAGCCTTTCCAGCACCACCCCCCGGAGTTTTGGGCTTGCATGGAAAAATCTCCCCCCTCTGCCCAGAGGGGAGCACCTATGCTTTGGGCATGCTGCAAAAGCACTGGTGCAGCTTCCAAGGCCTGAGCGCTAACCAGTGCGGGAATGCCCGGCTTAAAAATGTGGGCTTTTTCCAAAGCAATGGCATCCACGCTGTTGCCCAGCCATTGTGTATGCTCCAGGGCAATGGAAGTTATTGCGCTTAAGCAAGGCAAAAGCACATTGGTCGCATCCAACCTTCCGCCGAGGCCCACCTCTATAATGGCTATGTCCACCTTTTGTTTGGCAAACAACCAAAAGGCCAGGGCGGTGCCAAACTCGAAAAAAGTTAACTCAAGCTTTCTCTTTAAAAGCTTTTGCAACTCCAAAATGCCCTCAGCCAATAATTCATCCGCCAGAGGTTTTTGGTTTATTTGGAAGCGCTCATTGAGGTGGGAGAGGTGTGGAGAGGTATAAAGGCCTGCACGCAAGCCTCCTGCAGAAAGGCAAGAGGCCAGCATGGCGCAGACGGAGCCTTTGCCATTGCTGCCGCCCACGTGGATGCAAGGGTAGCTCCGCTCGGGGTGTCCCAACAGTTGAAGTGCTTTTTCAATGCGCTCAAGGCCCAGCTTCACCTTGGACATGGGCAAAGCTAAAAGCGCACCTATGGCTTGCTGGGTGTTGCTGCTCACGTTCAGGCCAGCAATTCCAAAAGCTGAATGAGGCGCTCCCGCATCTCTTTGCGCTGAACAATGCCGTCAACCATTCCGTGCTCCAGCAAAAACTCAGAGCGTTGAAAGCCCTCGGGGAGTTTCTGGTGGATGGTTTGCTCAATAACGCGGGGCCCTGCAAAGCCAATGAGTGCTTTGGGCTCTGCCAAAACAATGTCACCAAGCCATGCAAAGGAAGCGGCAACGCCTCCGGTGGTCGGGTGCAGCATGACGGAAATATAGGGGCGCTTCACCTCGCGGAAACGCGCCAGGGCGGCACTTGTTTTCGCCATTTGCATGAGAGAAAAAATCCCCTCCTGCATGCGTGCACCGCCTGAAGCCGAAAAAACAATGGCGGGGCATTTCAACTCATGGGCGCGCTCAAATACGCGGGTAATTTTTTCGCCTGCAACGGAGCCCATGGAGCCCCCCATAAAGCGAAACAAAAAGCACCCCACGGAAACCTGCCTGCCTCCCAATTTCCCCAGGCCCGAGAGGAAGGCCTCTTCTTCCCCTGTTGTTTTTTGGGTGGATTTGAGGCGCTCTTTATAGCGTTTGGTGTCTGAAAAAGAGAGTGGATCCTCCGGCAACAAGCCTTTGTCCATTTCTTGGAAAACACCCTCATCCAACAAGGTGGCCAGGCGCTCTCTGGCGGGCCACAGCATGTGGTGGTTGCAGTGTGGGCAAACATTAAACTGTTTTTCCAACTCCGCACGGTAGAGAATTTCGCTGCAGGCTTCGCATTTCACCCATAAGCCCTCCATGCGGCGTGAGGGCTCTGGTGTGGCAATGCCGGGTTTTTTGGAGAACCAAGACATAGAGGTTAACCTCTAATGCCAAACGGCAAAAGAGACAAGCCCATGCCTTTTTCTACCCAGGCCTTCCTCGGAGGCTCGCTTTGGGTGGAAAAATGGCTTGCTGGCTTTATCGGGTTTGTCCGGCGGGGACAACGGGGGTTTCACCTCTGGCGCGCATGCGGTCGCGCTCTATCAGCGGCTCATCCGGGGGCCATTTGAGTTTGCCTTGTTTTATTAACTCATCCCGGATGGCCACCATCTGTTGGGTATAGGGGTTTTTGGCGTCAGCTTTCTCCAAGTTCACTTTGAGTGCCCAGCCATAGGAAACGCCCAATTGGTTGACAACCGAAACATCAGCGCCTTTGGAGAGCAAATATTTGACGGTTTCAATTTGCATCATGTTGGAGGCGTCATAGAGGACTGTTCTGCCCAATGAGTCTTTGCTGTTGACGTTGGCGCCGCGCTCGACGAGCAGTTTGAGGGAGGCCAAACTCGCATCGCGAGCCACTCCAAAAAGGATGGGTTTCTGAGAGAGCATCTGGTCCGGGCTCATGCCTCCATCGAGGAAGGCGCGCAAAAAATAAGGGCTTTGGGCTTGTAAGGCGAGGGACAAAGGCCTCACCTGCCCTGTATCCACCGCAGCCCCCGCCTGTATAAGCAGCGTAATGGCCTGCCAACGCATGCTTTCGGCTTTGTCCTGATCAGCAATGGCTTGGTTAACGGCAAACAGCAGCAAACTCACGTTTTTCTTGCCATGCGCATTCACATCCACTTGAGGCAAGAGGGTTTTCATCCGGGGGATGTCCGCGCTATAAATGGCGCGTCCCAATTCCAGCTGTTTTTCAACAAAAAAGTCTTCAGGTTTTTGACGCATATGAGCATTCATAAAAGGTATTTTTCCAAGCTTCGGGCCGAGGGTGAGATATAGCCCAACGAGGAGCGCTGCCAAACATAATCCAATGAAGGCTATTGTCAAAACCATTGTCAAAACATTGCTTCGACGCATTAAAAACACTGTTTATACGCGCAAAACGTTGAAAGTGCAAACCCCTGGCCCCATGGATGAGCATGGGGGAAGGGTTGCTATTCCATGAGTTTGCGCAAGTTGGCTTCGGACTCCAAAACTTTGTGGTTGATGCCCCCTTTAAAAGCATCTCCGAGGTGGTGAAGCACGGCAGGGACTGCAATAGAAGCTGCCGTGCCAAGCATGGCGCCACCCATGGGACCGCCGAGGACGTTACCCAGGAGGTTGCCGGCGGCGCTACCTATGAGTTGACCTTTGAGTGTTGTCAATGGATTGGCGGGAAGCTCTATGGCTGTTCCTCTGGCTTCAGGCATGATGGAGACATTGCTTTGGAGTCCCGTCAGTGCTTCGCCTTTGACTTGATAGGCGGAAATATTGGGGTTGTTGTCGGTGCCGCCATAGCGAGAGACAGTGGCGTCGTTCAGGCCTGCCGCATTGAAGGTATAAGCGTCTGAGCCGCTGGCAACAGAAGCGGCGGAAGCCAATCCTCCGCCGAGGGAGTGCCCCGTAATGTTGATGCTGTCTGAAGCGCCGGCCTCTTCAATTTGTTTCCCCAGCGCCACAGCTCTGTCATAATAGTCAGAATGAATGTTGAGCCCTTGTCGAAAATTGTTTTCCCAGTCTTCCTTGGTGGAAGTCCCCTTAAAGGCTAGGGTGGGCTTCATGGAATCGCCAAGCACAGAGCCATCCGGCACAAACATTCGAGCGCGGAAGTCGCTTCCCTCAATGTTGAGATCAGAAGGATCTAAACCATAAGCTTTCAGGGCTTCAGGGTCGCTGCTGATGTCTTTCCAGCCTGGTGGTGCTTGGATGGGATCTTCATAAACAGCGGAGGACAAGAGCGACATTTGCTGCGCAATCAGGTGCTGCTTTAATTCTCCGGCCGCTTCACGTACTTTTGGATCTGAACTGACGAGCCCTTGCTCAGCCAAGGCCATTTTTTCGGACCATTCGGCTGTGGTTATTTGAGGGGGGTTGAGCGCACTGTTGATCACTTCCTTCGCGGTTTTGACCGCATCACCAATGCTATTTCCAATATCTTTCACCGTATCCACGACAGTGCCAACAACATCCCCCACGGCTTTAACTGCGTTGCCTACGGTTTCTCCTACTGCTTTAGCCCCATCTACAATGGTGCCTCCCACGGCTTTGGCCCCATCTATAATGGCGCCTCCTGCTGCTTTGGCCCCATCTATAATGGCGCCTCCTGCTGCTTTGGCCGTGTCAACAACAACATCCCCCACGGCTTTAACCGCGTTGCCTACGGTTTCTCCTGCTGCTTTGGCCCCATCTACAATGGCGCCTCCCACAGCTTTGGCCCCATCTACAATGGCGCCCCCTGCTGCTTTGGCCGTGTCAACAACCACTTCTCCTGTTGCTTTGACCGCATTGCCGACGGTTTCTCCCACAGCTTTGGCCTTATCGCCCAAGCTTTGGGCTGCCCCTGAAACAGCACCACTCACTTTTTCAAAGGTGTCTACCACTTTGCCTGAAGCTGATTTCACGGTGTCTGTGACTTTGTCTGAAGCTGATTTCACGGTGTCTGTGACTTTGTCTGCCACATTGGACACCGTTTCTTTTGCAGCACTTGCGAGATCTTTAACCGTTTGTAATGGATTGAATGAAATGCCCATGGCCTCTAGCCTCATCAAAAAGAAGTAAAAGTAAGACTCTTGTCTATTATCTGCACCCCATACACAAAGTTGCTAAAATTGAAAAATTTCTTTCAGGTGGCGCAAAACACTTGGATATTAATACGGTTATTTTCTTTAGGCCGTTCCCCCTGGGCTATAACGCTGGCTTTCAACCCAGGCCGCACTCCCGTGCAGTGGGGCAGAATATGGCATTCTTTGTGCATTGGAGGGAGTTAATGGTGGGGGTGGGCGCGTTTGTTTTTTTGCTTTTCTGGAACGTTCTCCGCTTCTTCGAGGCATATTTTTTTGAGATAGAGTTCAGCCTTGGCATGTCCCTGCTTGGCGGCTTTGGTATACCACTCCATGGCTTTGGAGGTGTCCTTGGGGATGCTTTCGCCCCTCGCATACATTTTGCCGATATAATATTGAGCTTGCGCATGCCCTTGTTCGGCTGCTTTTGCAAACCATTCCATGGCTTTGGGGCGATCTTTGTCGAGCACGCGGCCTTTGAGATAAATTTCTCCCAGCCTATATTGGGCTTCTACATCTCCTTGCTCCGCAAGCTTCATATAGGAGTCTGTGGCTTTTTTATACCATGCCATGGAGAGCTCATTGTCCTTGGGTGAGCCCAGGCCATCTTTATATATTTCGGCAAGCTTCCGCTGTGCATCCGCATTCTCCTTCATGGCAAGCTTTGCCAGGCCTCTGGCCGCTTTTTCATACCACTTATTGGAGCTCTTTAAGTTTTTCTCTATTTTAAGGCCCTCCCTATATAGCCCGCCAAGCTTCCATTGGGACTCTACACAGCCCTCTTCCGCGGATTTTTTCAGGCCTTCCAAAAGCTTTTTGTCGGCTTCCGTCAACACCACCTTCGCAGGAGCATTTTTGGAAACTTCTTCACGAGCTTGCTCATATAGCTGGACAGCTTCCCTATGCCCATTTTTGCTGGCCTCACGCAAAAGCTGGAAGCCCCTGGGCTTGTTGATGATGACGCTTCTCCCCTCATAATACATTTTTCCAAGGTGAAATTGAGCCTCCGCATGCCCCATTTCTGCAGCCTTCTTAAACCTTCTCACGGCCAGCTTGTGATCTTCAGCTGACTCATGCATGAGGCCAAGTTTGAAGTGAGCTTCCACATGCCCCTTGTTGATGGCTTTGGAATAACACTCCATGGCCCGCTGCAGATCTACAGGCACGCCTTGGCCCTTTGAATATATTTCTCCCAGGCGAAAAAGCGCCTCCACATGCTTCGTCTCCGCGGCTTTGCTGAGCCATTCCACCGCTTTTTCATAGTCCTCAAATATATACTCATAGATGATGCCCAGGTGATATTGCGTCTCCCTGTCCTCCAAATGGGCAGCACCTATAAAATTTTCCAAAGCCTCTTTGTCGCCCCCGCCAGCCTCCCTGCTGGGTTTTTCCTCGTCACAGCGGTTTTGAACCATTGCCTTTGTGGCCTCATATGCGTTGTTCTTCACCTGTTCCATTGCACCCAAAACCTGTTTCTGCATGAGCTTGTTGCCGTTGCCTTCACTTCAGAGCCTCAAAAGCTCTTCTTGTCCCAGGCGGCACTTTTCGCCCATAGGCAAAAACCCCCCGCCTTATTTTGCTCGTCCTGCCAATACCTCTAGAAGGGCCTCTAGGTTGGCCCCTACCCCCCGCAAAGCCACCAGGAGATGATAGAGCAAATCCCCCCCCTCTTGAGCAGCACGCTCCTTGTCCTTTTGCACAAGCGCCATGACCAGCTCCACCGTCTCTTCACCCAGTTTTTTAAGGCGCAGGTTCTCATTGCCAAGCAGCTTATGCGTATAGCTTGAGGCGTCTGCCGCGGCCATGCGCTGGGCGAGGACGTCATCCAACGCAAGGAGGCTGGGGGCAGAGTGGGGAAAACAACTGCGCGTCAGCTTGTGGCAGGCAGGCCCATGTGGGAGGACGCGCACCAACAGGCTGTCTCTGTCACAGTCGGCCTCTATGGAAACCACCTCCTGGAAGTGGCCTGAGCTTTCGCCCTTGTTCCACAGTTGCTTGCGGCTGCGGCTGAAAAACCAGGTGCGGCCGGTGTCCAGGGTTTTTTGGAGGCTTTGGGCATTCATATAGGCCATCATCAACACTTCACCACTCAGGGCGTGTTGTATAATGGCGGGAATAAGGCCGCCTTCGCCAAAGCATATGTCCTCGGCATTAAAATATGTTTTGAGGGCGGAGGCGGCAGTCATGGCTTTATGCGTTTATTGCTTTATGCAGTTGTCGCCGTATATTATGGCCGCGCGGAAAACACCGTTTTGCGCTGCATTTCAAAGCCGGCCTTCTCGCAGGCCGCCTTAACGCCGTCAATGCTGAGCGTGCGGAAGTGGAACAACGAGGCGGCCAAAACACTTTGGGCTCCGGCTTTGAAGGCTTCAACAAAATGCTCTACCTTGCCGGCGCCGCCGCTGGCAATAACGGGCAAAGGCACGGCCTGGCATACGCGCTCCAAAAGCGGAATATCAAAACCCGTCTGCGTTCCGTCTTTGTCAATGCTGGTGAGGAGAATTTCGCCTACGCCCAGTTTTTGGGCCTCCTGACACCAGGCCACCACCTCCAGCGCCGTCGCCTTCTTCCCTCCGTGCGTATATACTCGCGCCACCCCCTCGCTGTCATAGCCTGCATCCACGGCTAATATAATACGCTGGCTGCCATGTTGTTTGGCGAGGGACTCCAGGAGTTTGGGGTTGTCCACAGCGGAGGAGGCCAGGGAAACCTGGCTTGCACCCGCCTCCAGCAATGCGCGCACATCCTCCCCATGGCGTATGCCCCCACCTACCACAATGGGTATTTGTATGGTTTTGCTCACCTGGGCCACCAACTGCACAAAAGGGGCGCGGTTTTCAATGGTGGCCGTAATGTCGAGGAGGCAGAGGGCATCGGCACCCCACATTTCATAAGTTTGGGCTTGGGCAATGGGGTCTCCCGCATCACGCAACTCCTCAAAGCGTACACCTTTGACAACGCGGCCATCATTAATATCGAGACAGGGAATGACTTTTCTAAGTTTCATAGGAGGGCCTTTCTGGCTTGGGCATAGGTGAAGGCTCCCGTATAGAGGGCCTTGCCCACAATGGCACTTTCAATGCCGTTAATTTGAGACAGTTGAAGCAAGTCGTCAAGAGAGGAAATGCCACCGGAGGCAATGGTGGGGACGCCAACTTGGGAAATATCGCGCAACGTGGCGAAATCCGGCCCCTCCAAGGTGCCATCTTTTTCTACGGTGGTGCAGAGAATACGTTTAACGCCCAAGGAAAGCAGCTCTTTCACGAAGGGCACAGGCTCCAGGGCCGAGGCTTCCTGCCAGGCCTTTATGGCCACTTTGCCACCCTTCACATCAACGGCCACAACCACATCCTCCAGGCCCAACTCCACAAGGCCCTGCAGGTTGCTGGTGGCGAGTGTGCCTACAATAACCCAACGGCTTCCAGCGTTGCGAAAGGCATCCATGTCTTCACGTGTGCGGATGCCACCGCCTATTTGCACAGGCAAAATGTTGGCCAGCTGCTCAACCAGTTTCAGGTGGAAAGGTTTTTCGGCGAAGGCACCGCTCAAGTCGACCACGTGCAAGAGGGCAGCGCCCTCATCGGCAAAGCGTTTGGCCAACTCCAGTGGGAGGCCCACCACCTCGGCCCTTTCGCGCTTGCCCTGAAAGAGGCGCACAGCTTTGCCTTCCAACAAGTCAATGGCGGGAATAATGTGCATATGCTCCTTTCGGTTGCCATGCAGAAGCACAATGGGCAAAAAATTGCCACTTTTCTTTTTCAATGCCCCAGCCCCGAAGGTTTTTTTTCACTTCTATGAAGGAGTTTTTAAAACCTTTTTTCCCCCTTTGGGGGCGGGTTTTTTTGTAGGCGGGAGCCACTTGCCCAAGCGCGCTTCGCCGGCCCCCAGCCGGCGTGGCCTAAAAAAACAGGGTTTAAAGCCCGCCGTGCAGCTAGCCTGGTTTTACTTAGAACTGATTTGATTCTCCAGACCGGTTTCAATTTGACATGAGGTCGAGGCGGGCGAGGCTTTTGTGAGGGGAGTGCACTTAAGTGCATGACCCGAACAAAAACGAGTCCAACGAAGAGATCATGTCAAAGTGGAAGCGGTCTAGCCCAGCTCAACTCTCGTTGCGCATTTCCACTTTGTCACCGGGGACAATTTCACGGGAGGCATGTATCAGCAGGCAGCAGCTCACCTTGGATTTAACGTCTATAATGGTGCAAAAGCCAATGGCTTGTTTGGGAAGCTCCTCGTCTGTTGTTGCGGGGCTCAGCACAGTTTGGAGGCTTAGGCCGTCTTGTTGGCGCATAATGTGGAAACGGTTGCCGGGCACAACGCCGTCCGCTGCACCCTTGTCTACAAAAATGAGGTATTGTATGCCGGCCATGGTAGAAGCCAAAGGCTCCGTCGCCACCACCCAGCCCTCCATATTCTTCTCATTTTTCCGCATATAAACTGGACGTATATTGCTTTCCCCCATGGGCCCCAACATGTCCCCACGCAAAACCTCCGCGTTGGCCCTTATAATTTTTGCCATGGCATGCTGTCCCTCTCGGGAATAGAGGCGCGCTGCCCCGACGACAGTGCTGACATGGCCCAAAAACTCACCCGTTTTGGGGTGTTTAAGCTTTCCTTGCTTTCTAAAAATCAAAAAGGTTTCACCTGCTTGTGCCCTGCTCTCCTGTTTGAGTTTTATGTGTATGTCATCCAAGGGGGAGAGCATTTCGGACTGGGAGATGGAGCTTTCAATGCTGCCCCACCCTTCAATGGGCTCTGGGGTTATCAGCGTATCAACGGCAATGAGGGAGGGCAAATCTGCGGGCCTCTCTATAAGCCTGTTGGGCTGTGGGGTGTTGGGGGGCTCCACCACAGGGCTTTCGTCCGCTGGCAGAGGGGGTTTTAAATAAACCACCTCACCTGGATAAATCCAATTCGGGTTTTCAATTTGCTCATTGGCCGCCCACAAGCCAAGCCACTCTGCCGAGTCCCCCAAATAGGTTTCTGCCAAGCTCCACAGTGTGTCTCCTTCTGCCACCTTATGTATGCCCCCTTCGGGCAGAGTTTGTACGCCGCCCTCCTGGGAAGAAAAAGTGTTTTGCGCCTGCACAGAAAAACTCAACAGTATTCCAATAAAAAAGGCACCCAAGCAATGCTTCATGCCAATTCATTAATGCCCTGGCCTCTTAAACCCCAGGTTTTTTCAAAGGGCCACGCCTCTGCCCCCCAGAGAGTGCCCACTTTGTGTTGCGTTTGGCACTTCAGCCGCGCGTATGTATGAGGCAAGCTTTAGGGCCTGTTAACACTATCCGGCAAACCCAACTCTATGCGTGCCTTGGGGCCTGCCGGCATGTGGGGGTAGTGCTCGGCTATAAACCTCAAAGTCTCTTCAAATTCTGCTCTTTGCCCCACCTGCTGCTGGCAAAAAGCCATGTATAACCACACCTCAGGCGCATAGGCCCCCTGAGGCCAAGCTTGGACAAAGCTCAACCCTGCCTTGAGTATGCTCTCGCA
The DNA here is from genome assembly GCA_009782175.1 of Cystobacterineae bacterium. Classification (GTDB taxonomy): domain Bacteria; phylum Myxococcota; class Myxococcia; order Myxococcales; family Myxococcaceae; genus WRKR01. Next base: position 54,067 of record WRKR01000011.1, on the reverse strand, counting down.
CTCCCCCAGGGCCTGCCAGCTGGCAATGGCCGCAAAAGAGGCCGACTCTGCCAAAAAATGCCAGGGGTTTTCTGTGGAAAGCCGCTCCAACTCTATGGCCAATGCCTTCAACTCCCTCTGCCCCAGGGTGTTGAGGGCCTCGTGGAATGCCTTGGTTATTTCCTCGTGTTTGGGGGACAAAACAATGCCCAAAGCCTGAAACTCCTCCATGCTGGGCTCTCTGAGCAAGGGCCCCATGGCTTCCTCTTCAGCTTCTGCTGCCTCAGGGGAAACTGGCGGGAGAGGGGGGGGCAACGCCTTGGGCAACTCCGGTGGGGCAAAAGCTGTTGGAGGGTTTTTCTCACAGCCTGAAGGACAGGCCGGCAAAAAACAAGCCGCCAACAAAGAGGCAAAAGAGAAGAGAGAAAACCTATACATAATGTTCCTCGCCAAAGCCTCGTCTGCCTCTTGCCTCCTGTCCCATGGAAACCGACCTCTAAGCTCAATCCAACTGGAAACCGGTTTAGCATGAAAGGGCTCATAAAAAACAAAAATGCAAAAATGCAAAAGCCAACAGCCTGTGGAAGGGGGACGCTCCTTAAAAACATGCCGGCATGTTGGTTGGCGTTATCAACCTGCTGCTGGTGTTGCAATTGTCCCTGAAGGCTTTGGGCCAGGGTGCTGAGCGGTTTAACCCGTTGCTGGCTACGCGGAGGCCGCGCACTTGGCCTTGTGCACCCACGAGCCATAAAGTGCCGCCGCCGTCGGCGTGGGGCACCAGCACGGGCTGCGCGGTGGTCGCAATGTTAAAGCCCAACTCAACTGTCCACAGCCATTCCACGTCATTGGCGCGGAAAGCAAATATTTTGCCGTTGCTGCCCACAACATATAGCTCAGCGTCGGCCTCATCCCCTGAAGGGGGTTGCCCCAATATGGGGCTGCCGACAATGTCATTCACCATGCCTGAGGGCAGCACTGTGCTAAAATCAATCTGCCCGCCTATGTCGGCGTGCAAGAGGTTTAACTCATAGGCGGAGCCTGAGGAAACAGCGCGGTAATCCACAACATAGGCCCGGCCCTGGCTGTCAACGGCGGCAGGGAAAAAGCGGTAACTGCCTGAAGAGTGGTTGGTGGGCACTGCCCCCCAGCGCCGCCACAATTGCAGCCCGGAAAAAGGAGGGGTTGTGCTGGAGGAAAGCCAGAGGCTTCCATGGTTGCTCAGTGCAATGCCCAAAAGGTTTCCTGAGGAAACATTGTTGCCCACCCAACTGCCGCTCTCCCATTGGGCGTTCTGCGCATTAAACCTCAACGCAGAGATCGTGTTTCCCTGCGCATTCCCATAAGCAACCAGCACCTCTGCATTGTCGGCCTGTGCCAAGGCAAGCGCAATGGGGGCACCCATGGCATGGGTACCTATGCAACGGCTTGCCTCCTCCCCCGGCGCATAGGCCACCAGTACGGAGTTGCTTCCCGTGTTGGCAGGGGAGGCATAACGCACAGGGCTTAAACTCAGCAGGGAAAGCCCCTTGTCAAAAAGCGCCATAGCATCCGTGCCGGCCATTCCAACGCTACACTCTTCTGCAGCATTTTGTGCAAAAACAGGTTGTGCTGACGTATTTATCATGAGGAGGCGCGCCGTCTGCCGCCCTGGAGGCCCCCCGCGCCCTGTGCTGGCCACCGCCAAACGCCCATCCCCCAGTGCCACCATGGGGCCTCTTATGGAGCCTGTGTTGAGCGTGCCCACCAGGGAGCAAGTGTCAGCATCCATCACGTGGAGGCGGGTGTCCACGGCAAAAACCAAGCGGCCATTAATAAAGGTTAAAGGCGCACTCACCGTGCCGGGGAATGTTGTGGCGCAGGAAACACGTATTAACTCTAAGGGCTCCGCATAGCGTGCGCTGCTGAGGTTGCCGGCACTGTCCATGGCCTCCGCCCAAACCCGCAGCCTGGTTGTACCTTGCCAGCCCAAACTCAAGGGGAGGTGTGCACTCCAGCATTTTTGTCTGTTGCTTATAACTGTTTCTCTCCAATGCAGGGGCAAGCGGGTGGGAGGGGCAGGCGGCAAAGGGCTGTCCTCCAACTCCACCTCCCATATATTGAGGCTCTGCACAGGGGCCTGCGTGGTGGTTGCGCTCACGCATAGGGTGAGGGTTTCTCCCAGCATAGCTGTGGGGGGCACATTAAAGTGGAGGCCTGGGGCAGTGCTCACCCTATAACTCCATAATTGTGGAGTTATAGGGCCCATACCCACTTGTATGGCTGTTGTGGGGCCACTGCCGGCCCAGCCTGCGGACAGGGTGCAACTCCACTCACAATGGTTTGTACAAATGGTGGTGGCCCTGCATGCGGTGGGGTTGAGTTGTCCACCGGGTATATATACCTCTAAACCCATGTTGGCGCCTGGCCCCCTGGCCAATATACGCATTTCCGCCTCCCCTGCCCCTACCCAACCTGCATTTGGGTTGTCTTGTGTGGCGCCGTGGGGGCGAAAGGGCACTATCAGCTGGCCTCCTATGCGGAGTTGGAAGTTGCTGAGTGTCGCCACCACATGGCCATTTTCGTCGCGCTCTCCATGGGTACACCGGCTTGTGCCGCCAGCGTCGGCCTCACAAAGCTGCCCAGGGAGGCAATGGGCGTCCTCCTCGCAACCCTCGCCCAGGGTTTCATCCCTGCACACACCAGCGGCGCCACCCCCGTTGTGGAGTATGCCTATGCAACTTTGGCCCGTCGGGCAGTTGCTCTCCCCCACACGGCATTCGGCTATGTCCTCGCAAGTGCCGGGGGCGCCCTCCTCTGCGCTGTCAATGCCTATACAAGCATAGCTGTCCTCTTCAGCGCAGGTGTTGGTGGTGCTGCCCACGCGGCACTCGGCCATGTCCTCGCAGCTGCCGGCGTCTCCTGGAGGTGCAGCCCCTGCGCCTTCACACACATAGCCCTCTGCGCATGTGTTGTCGCCCACATGGCACTCGGGAGTGTCATTGGGCGTTGCCTGGCAAGTGCCCGGGGCACCGTCTTGTTTGTTGTCGCCAAGGCCTGCGCAGCGTTGTCCGGCGGGGCAGCTGTTGTCACCCACATGGCACTCGGGGGTGTCATGGCATTCTGCATCATCAGCAAGGCACCGGTATTCCGGCAACTCCGGTTGGCAACTCCCTGCGGAGCCTAGGTGGTTGCCCCAAAAGCCCACGCAATGGTGTGCTGCAGGGCAGCTGTTGTCGCCTACGCGGCATGCATCTATAAAAATTCCCCCTGTGTTGCAAGCCATGTTTATGGGCAAAAGTATTCCAAAAACAAGCAGCTTTCGAGCTTTCATCCTCTTCCTCCAAATGGCCCTTTTGCTTTGTTCGTAACTTCGCCACAAAGTCTATGCTTGGAAAAGTGTTGAGGAAGGGGCCTTGGGGCACACCCCATCCACAAAAGCAAAGCCCACCAAAGCCCAGGGTGGGCTGCCAAAAGCTCCTTCTTTGTTGAGGCTATGTCATTGAAGGCATGGACACACTTCTGGTTTTGCTGGCCGGTTGTGCCGGCCTTCAAAACTTATGGGCTGGCCATCAGCTTGCGTTGAAAACGCGTTGCCCATTCAGCCCATTCAGCAGACAGTCCTTCAGCAGACAGTCCCTAAAAAAAGCCTTTTTATAAAAGCCTTTTTATAAAAATATTATTTTTCTTCTTCCAGCTCAAATTCGTCTATTTCTATAAGCTCGGGCTCTATAACGTCAGAAGTATGGGCAGAATCCCCTTCATGTTCAGCATGTCTAGCCTGTTCAGCACGTCCAGCAGCGCCTGCAATTTTAGCTTTCGCCGGCTTCACCTCGTTGGCTCCCTCGCGCACTTTCAAAAGTTCCTTGAGTTGTTTGTGCACAATTTCAAGCTCGCCTTCGGTACGTTCCAAGGTTTTTCGCGTCTGGGTTAAAACGTGTTCCTGCTCTGCATAACGCTTGCGTAGTGCAATCAACATGGTCCCTGCCGTATGCATGCCGGCGCTTGTCTCTTCGGCCTTCTGCGTTTCAACCTTCGCACGCAAGGCCTCCAACATGGAGCGCAAAGCCACATTGTCCTGCTTGAGTTTGTCATATTCTGCTCCCAGCAAAGCATTGTCTTCTTTGCTTTGCGTTTGAGCGTTGGCCAACATGCTTTCAAGCTCTCTAATTCGGTTTTTGGAGCGCTCAACAGAGTGGCTCCTTAGCGCTAAGTCTTCACGCATCGCATCCACTTCGTCGGCTTTGTGGCTGAGCTTCTTCTCCAGCTCTCTCATCTGCGTGTTGAGTTTTTGCAGCTCTTCAGCGCTTGCTTCTGGAGCCATGCCTTTCTGTATGCTTTCTTCTGCAGCCTCTTTTAAGGCCTTTTCTGAAGCCCCTTCCTCTTGCGGTGGGGAATGCATCCGCAATTGAAAAACCAAGGCATCCCGCTCTTCTCGCATGGCGCATAAATCGGACTGCAACAGGTGCACTGCGCGCTCCTGCTCTTGCAACTTCACCAGCAAGGACTCTTTGTCGGCCAACTCGGACAAAGCCTCCTTTTGTTTATCCACTGCACGCAAGTGCTCTTCCCGCAACAGCTCCAACTCACGACGCAAAGCTTCAATGGTCAATTTCTGTGACTCAAGCTCTTGCTTTGTTTTTTCAAACTCCATGTGGTCAGCCGCAAGAGGTTGAGGCGGGGCGGCTTGCTCCTGCACTTGAGAGGAGCGATCGACCGCCTCTTTGGCTTTTGCTTCTGCTTCTTCTCGTTTCGTGCGTTCAATGCGAGCACTCTCTTTGGCGGCCAACACATCCGTTGTCGCTTCTCTGAGTGCCTGCACATGGCGCTGTATTTCCATGGACATCGCAGAAACACGCGCTTCAGCTTCATTTGCACGTCCTTCTGCAGCAGCTAAATCCGTGCTGAGTTGAGAAACTTTCTCAACCAGTTGCAGATCTGCCGAAGGATCGACCAGAGGCACCTCGGCTTGCATTTGAAGGCGCGTCGCTATTTCTTGCGCCTCATTCAATTGTTTCACCTGGTGCCGGTTTTCCTGCTCTAAGGCTCCAAGCTGCGTCTTCGCTTTCTCAAATGCCTCTTTTTGTGACTCAAAACGCGTCTGCCAATCGCGCGCACGCAAAACAGCCTCTTCAAGCTTGGAGCGGTTCAGAAACAAAGGCTCCGGCGGCAATTGTACCCAAAGCGGATCCACACTTTTGCGAGGCTCTTTTCCCGCTATGACGACATAATAGGCAGCCTCTCCAGCACCGGCCAAAGAACCCTCTATTTGCAGCCCGTCTCCTTCTTCAAACGCCAGCTGATAGCCTAATACGGGGGCTTGGGTTGCCATCTGAATGGAGACAAACCGCGGCCTCAAAACATCCAGCAATTGCCCATAAGAAGGAGGTGCCTCTTCTGGATCCATCTCCATCACCTGGGAAAGCGCCAGCCCCCCCGTGTTCCGCAAAGCACCCAACACATAACCTTGAGGCGCTAACAAACGCAAAAGCCGCTCAAACAAGGCCGGTGCTTTGATGAAAGGAGCCAAATCCGTAATCGCTATCAGATCAAAACTGGCCGGACTCAACCCTTCAAAAACCATGGGACGAAACATGAGGTTGGGTGCACCAAACCTCGCTTGCGCCTGCTGCATCGCCTCTGAAACATTGTCGCAGGCAACAACAGTGCGCGCACCCTTTAGCAACAAAAAATATGCCGACATCCCCCCCGTCGAAGCCACTGCACCAATTTCAAGAACACGCTGGTGCGTAATGATAGATTCAGCAAAAATGTACCGTGGGAGCAGTTCGCTTTGACCCCATCTCTTAAAGGTTATAGACACAAAAACCCCCTAAGCTTATTTCAGTCTCTCTCCCCAAAAACTTTCTATATAACTCTATATTCCATTTTGAAAAGCACATGAGAAATCCAACATCCACTACCACTTCTCTATCCTTTGGAAAAAAGCTTGTCCGATATTTCGTCAGGCTGATGATCACTCTCGTCATCGCTGGCCTCACAGCTGCGATACTTTATTTGCTCTCCAGGGAGAATGAACGAACTTTCACCCTGCATGTCGTTAACGATACACTGTTTATTCATAAAGGAAAACTTCTTCCCTTCGGTTCCGCTCCTTGGAATACGGAAGATGAGGCTTATGCGCCTTTGCCGCTGGAGGGTTTTCGGCCCGATAACATTGAAACTTCAAGGTATAATGATACCGGGGAGTTGGACAGGGCGCTGTTTCCCATTCTGGAAGCGCTTGCAAAACCACGGATTCTTTCTGAAGATCCTCTCAACCAAAAACACGGCATCGCCCATTTGCGCCGCGCAGAGCTTTTGAAGGGCCTTGCCCCTGAGCAACAAAACGCCCTCAAGGCTTTGCGCGCCGAAGGCTCCTTCTATATAGCCAAAACGCGCCTGTCCGAAGCCGAGCTGTTCCTGCAGGAAACCCTGGCTCAACTCAAACTGGCCACGCAGATGCCCAACAAGCATAGCCAGGCCGCCTCCCACGCCCTCCATATTCTGGAACCCGCCCTCTCCCAACTGAGCCTCGCCATTCAAAATGCCCTCATATACCCCCATGCTCAGGACTTCGCTTCACCACCACTTTTCCCCAACGCTCTCAAACCTGCGGCTGAACCTCTGGAAAAACTACAAGAAAAACTACAAGAAAACCCTCAGGAAAATGCTGAGCCCACCTCGCCCTTCCCTCCCCCGGAACAGAGCTTTCTCGAAAAAACCAGCGCAGAATAACCTCCCTGGCTCCTCTTTATCACCTTCTATGGATATGCCCAGCTTCCCTAAGCCTCATGTTTTCCGGCCTAAACCACCTTTAATGCTCCGATAAAAGGCAGGTTGCGGTAGCGCTCCGCATAATCCAAGCCATAGCCCACGAGGAAATGGTCCTCCACCACAAAGCCCACATAGTCGATGGGCACGTGGACGCGCTTTCGCGCGGGCTTTTGCAACAAAGCGCATATGCGTATGGAGGCGGGCTTTCTGGCTTGAAAAGTGTTGATGAGAAAATCAACCGTCAGTCCTGTGTCGACAATGTCTTCCACCAACAGGAGGTGTTTGCCGGCCAGAGGTTTGGTTAAGTCAAAGCTCAGACGTACCTCGCCGGTGGTTTCTGTCCCGCTCGTATAGGAAGAAACGCCCAATACCTCCATCTCCAAAGGCAACGCTATGTGGCGAATGAGGTCGCTGCAAAACACCAAAGCACCCTTGAGAATGGCCACCACCACCAATTCTTTTTCTTGATAGTCCCGTGTCAGTTGCTCAGCCATTTCCCGCACCCGCGTTTTAAGCTGATCCTCTGAAATTAACATTTTGATATGCGCGTCAGAATACAAGGGGGCCTCTGAGGTGAAAGATAATATAACACATAAGCACAAAAACCTCCTTGAGCGTTGATTTTTTAATAAAATAACCCGCTTGGGTTTTTAAAAGATATTTTTGTTTGCATGTTATTTCAAAAAAGGTATTTAAAAGACAGCCCGTTTCAACAAAAAACTGTAACACATTCACAACATATTCGTCACCATATTGTCATGATAAACAAAACTAATTTTGCTGCCATTGACATCGGAACCAACGCCGTAAAAATGATCATCAAAAGTGCAGAGCAAGAGCAAGAAACAAAAAGAGAGATTCTCATCAAAGAATTGTTTCTTAGAATTCCCATTCGGCTGGGAGAAGATGTTTTCTTGCAAGGAAAAATCTGCGAAGAAAAAATCAAGCAAATGGTTTTTGTGATAAAAGGTTTCAAAAATTTGATGGATGCATATAATGTAATAGGTTATAGAATATGTGCAACCTCCGCCATGCGAGACGCTAAAAACTCACAAGAAATTGTTGAGAGAGTCCAAGAAGAGGCCAAGGTTTATATTGAAATAATCGACGGCAAAGAGGAAGCCAAAATTATTTATGACACTCACACAGGGCGTGCACTTAGAAATCAACCCAGCACAGCCTTATATGTTGATGTAGGCGGGGGCAGCACACAAGTCACTTTGGCCAAAAAAGACACTCTTCTTTTTTCTCACTCATTCAACATAGGCACTGTGCGAATGATGGAAAACAAAGTGAATGAAAATGAATGGTTTATCTTTCAATCCAAACTCACAGAGTTTCGAAAGGCTTATCCTGACTTGCAGATTATTGGCGCAGGAGGAAACATCAACAAGTTATATAAACTGGCTCCTGAAAAGAAGCAAAAAAATATTATTTCAATAAAATCTTTAATTAAACTGCATAAAACCATAGCGCCCATGACCATAGAAGAACGCATCAATGCCTATAGCATGCGAAAAGACCGTGCAGAAGTTATTGTTTTTGCATCAGAAATATATATGAAAGCGGCCAAAATAACACAGGTGAAGCATTTGATTGTCCCCACCATCAGTCTTGGCGACGGCATTGTGGAGCTTTTGTTCAAACAATATAAAGAGAATAAAAGCAATGAGGCCACAAGCTCTTAAGTCTTCAATTTTTTGGGTCTTCAATTTCTTGAGTCTGCAATGCCTTAAAGCTGAAGTCCCTTAAGTCTTCAATCCCTTGAAATAGTCATAGAGTTCAATTTGGCTTCTATAATTTTTGAGAGTTGATTTTGTCAATTTCTTGCTGAGGCCAAGGGACAAGCTTCTAGACTTCACATTGTCCCTCCATTGTATTTCAAATATATCTTCCAGAATTTTATGTATTTTTTTGTCTAAAACAGGAATGGCCACTTCAACCCGCCTGTCCAAATTGCGTGTCATCCAATCAGCGCTCATAATATAACTGCATGGATGACCATTGTTGCAACATATCAGCAGGCGGGCATGCTCGAGATATTTATCTACAATTCTTATGGCTTCTATGTTGTCACTCAACCCCTTTATTTGTGGGCAAAGGCAACATGAGCCTCTTATAATGAGTTTGATTTTGACGCCTGCTTGGCTGGCCTTATAGAGAAGGTGAACCATCTTCTCATCCGTAAGCGCATTAAATTTTGCATAAATATAGGCCTCTTTTCCTTTTTTGGCATTTCTTATTTCATTGTTGATGAGCTTTTCAAACTCCGTTCTCATATAAAAAGGCGATACAAGTAAATGTTTGAATATATATTGCTTGTGGGGACTTCTCAGAAAGTCAAAAACTTTCCGGGCATCCTCAGCAATGGCCGAGTGCGAGGTGAAAACACCAAAATCACTATAAATGAATGCCGTGTTCTCATTGAAATTCCCCGTCCCAACATAAACATATCCTTTGCGTTTGTTGGCACCTTCTCTTCGCTCAATAAGCAACAATTTGCTATGAACTTTTAATTCTTCCAGGCTATATAAAACTTTCACTCCCGCGCTTTGCAACATTTCTGTGTTATCAATGTTTTGCTCTTCGTCAAATCTGGCTTTTAGCTCGATGAGCACGGTAACTTGTTTTCCATTTTTGGCTGCATTAACTAAGGTATTCACAACCTTAGAGCGTTCTGCCGTGCGATATAGGGTTATGGATATGGAGTCTACGCGGGGATCTACGGCTGCTTCACGCAATAGGTCGATAAAATGACTAAATGTTTGATAAGGATAACAAAGAAATAAGTCCTTCTCTTTAATAACCTTTATAATGCTTTTGAAAGGTTTGATGGCGGGGTGCAACAATGCGGGAGGGTTTGCATTTTCAAGTTTGGATGCAACTTTTGGAAAATCCATCAAGTCTCTCATCCTTCTATAGCGCCCTCCTGCTTCAAGTTGCTCTTGGTTTTTGAGTTTGAGTTTTTTGGCGATGGTATCTAATAGATCTTTAGGCATTTCATCGTCATAAATCAGCCTTATGGGCCTGCCATCTTTGCGCAAATGAATGCTTTGCTCCATTTTCTGAAGCATGCTTTTGGACACGTCATCATCTAAAGTGAGTTCAGCATCACGCATCATTTCAAAAGCATGAGCGGAAATATGATCATAAGAAAACATGAAAAAAATATCATTCAAATATAGACGGATAATATCGTCTACAAATATAACATCTGTTCGTTTTCCAGATGATGGCAACACCACAAAACGACGACAATGTTCACTGGCAGGAATCTCCAAAATGGCATAGCGGCTGTTGCGCATTCCTTCTGTATTCATTTTGACAGCCAAATAATTTTTGCCATCTTGCAAAAAAGGAATTTCAATGCTTTTGCGCAACATTAAAGGCACAAGCCGAACGCTAACCACCGAGAAAAAATGTCTTCTGCAAAATTGTTTCTGGGTTTCACTGAGTTGGCTTTCATTGACAATATATATTTCATTTTGCTCAAGCTCACAAAGTATATGCTCATATGTCTTTTGAAAGACAACTTGGTCGGACTTGAGTTGAGCGTTTACCAATGCCAATAACTTTTTGGGAGAAGAGTTATTGGGCATGAAGTTTCTTTTGCTTTTTATGGCAGAAGCGCGAATGAGGTTCGCCACCCTGACTCTTAAAAATTCGTTTTGGTTGTTGGAAAAAATGCCAAGAAAACGCAAGCGCTGAAGCAAAGGCACGCTTTCATCCTGTGCCTCTTGCAACACGCGCTCGTTAAAACGCATCCAACTCAATTCTCGGTCGTGCAACATTTATGAATTCTCTCAATAACTATTTCTCAATGCCATATAGGCCACATAAAAGTGACAAATACGCAACGAATACGTGACAAATCCACATTTCTTCTCTCTGCACATGCCCCTGAGTATTCCAATGTGCGGCTAAGCCAAAAACACCATTGAAATTAGAGGTAAAGGTGGTGGGTGTGTATATAATGGGCCACTGATGTGGGCAACCAGCCTTTGGGGATGTTTTGGGTGGCAAGCCGCTGGCGCACTTCTGTGGAAGAAAGTGAAACCAGGCCCGGGCCCACAGCCTGCTCCATGGGGTAGCCGAGGCGGTGGATGACCACCACTTCCACCAACTCCTGTATGCGGGGAAAACCCTTCCACAAAGGCAGGTCCGCCACCGTGTCAGAGCCCATCAACCATTGAAAGTGGCACCCGGAATATTGCGGTACCAAATGCTCCAGCAAATCTACCGTACGGCCTTCGCCTCCCAAATGCGCTTCCACGTCCATCGCCCTCGCCCACGGCCCCAGCTGCCCCGCTAAGAGGCGGCACATTTCCAGGCGGTGCTCAAAAGCCAACAAAGGCTTTCCCAAGGGGTGGCGAAAGGCCGGAAGCAGCCATATTTCGTCGGCACCCAACGCCGTATGGGCAAAGCTGGCGCATAGCGCGTGCCCCATGTGCGGTGGGTTGAAAGAGCCTCCAAGCAAAGCTATGTTCATCGCTCAGCTCTCCTCATAGAGCAAACAGCGTCGGCGCACGTCCATGAAAGCTTCCCATTCGCGCTGCTCAGCGGGCGTCTTCTGCAACAGCTCCTCCAGCACCTTCGCCCTCTGCATGCGCTCCCGAAGCTGCGCGCTGCCCGAAAGCAAGTCAAACGCCAAAATGTCTTCGACAAACTCATAGGGCTCTGTGCGGAAAGCAAAATGCTCCGGGAAATGTTTTTGGGCCAGCCAAAAACAGGCTATGCCCGTCTCCCAGGGCAGAAACTTTTGCGCGTCCGTCACGTGCATAAACACCCCCTCGCATAGCTTCCCCGCGTGTTTGTCAAACCCCGGGCTGAAATATGTGGGGCGGAAGGCTATGCCGGGAAGCTTCTGCGCATTCAACGCCTTCGCCAAAAGCTTGCCGTCTACCCAGGGCGCACCCCACTGCAAAAAGGGCAACGCCGTCCCCCGCCCCTCTGAAAGGTTCGTCCCCTCGCACAGGCACATGCCGGGGTATATGCGCGCAGTCTCCACGTTGGGCATGTTCGGCGAGGGCGGCACAAAACAAAGCCCCGTCTCCTCCCATGCCCCGCGCTTCCACCCCTCGCATGGCACTACCTCTAACTCGCAGCCAATGCCAAAATGTTGGTTAAACAATAGCGCCAACTCCCCCACCGTCATGCCGTGGCGGGTGGGGAGTGGGTACATGCCGACGAAGGAGGTGAAGCCAGGTTGCACCAGGTTGCCCTGCACAGCCACGCCCCCCAATGGGTTGGGCCTGTCCAGCACGCAAAACTTCAGCCCCGCCTCCGCCGCCGCCTGCATGGCCAAAGCCATCGTATAAATATAGGTATAATAGCGGGTGCCAATGTCTTGTATGTCAAACAGCAGCACGTCCAGGCCTTCCAAACTCTCCGGCCGGGGCTTTAGCGAGGCCACACTGTCACCATAGAGGCTGTAGGTGGGAAGCTGCGTGTGGCTGCCTGGGCTGTCTGCAACAGCTACCATATAGGCCGCTGCGCCTCCCAGGCCGTGCTCTGGCGCAAACAAGGCACGCAGCGACACCCCGGGGGCCTCCCTCAGCATGTCCGCCAAGTGCCGAAAACGGCTGTCCACGCTGCTCGCATTCACTATGGCGCCCACGCGCATGCCCCCAAACCTTCGGAAATTCTCCCTGGCCAAAACGTCTATGCCCAGCTTCACTGCGGCTCCCGCTTTCATCGCCTTTTTCCTCTTCTTGTGGACAATTTAATTCTCTTGGGGTTTAGGCCGGTTTCACCGCCGCCGCATGCCCGCCACCTTCTCTTGCAAAAATTCCATTTAAACTCTGTTAGTGTGCTTGCGCACCAGCTTCAACTTTTCTCGTTTGCTTTGCTTCTTCATGTCCCATTTAAGCACCTCTACACAAGCCAACCTTCGTTATGCAGACATTCTCTCGGCACTTGCGCTGCGCTGCCAAACCCCTCTGGGAGAAGAGCGCGCCCTCCACCGCCCCTTTCTGGACAGCCTGGAGTTGGCCCGGGAGGCCATGGCCCTCATTGAGGAGGCACGCTGCCTTCTTCAGGAGCCTTTGCGCCTTCCTTTCGCGGACTTAAGTGACGGCCGGGAGGAGGTGGAGCGCGCCGCCAAAGGCGCCATCCTGGACACAAAAGCTTTGCTTTCCCTCATGCGCGCCTTGTTTGTTTTTGAGCAAACCTCAGCGCTTTTGGAAGAGCGCGAGGCGCTTTTGCCGCGCCTGGGAGTGCTGGGGCAGCACATTCCCGTGTTGTCGGCTGTGGCCAGTCAACTTGAAAAGTCCATTGAGTTGAATGGGGACATTCGCGACACGGCCAGCGAGGCACTCTATGAGGCACGAAGGCGTACACGCGCCCTCCACCGCTCCATCAAAACCAAACTGGAGGCACTTTTGGCCAACCCCAAATTCGCTTCCAACCTCCGCGAAAACTATTTCAGCATCCGCAACAACCGCTATGTCGTCCCCGTACAAACCCAACACCAGGCCGAAGTGCCCGGCATTGTCCACAACTCCAGCCAAACAGGACAAACCTTGTTTGTGGAGCCTCAGGCGCTGGTTTCCCTGGGCAATGAGTTGGCCATTGCGCAGGCCGAAGTTGAAGAAGAGGAGCGCCGCATTCTGGCGGAGCTTTCTTCCAAAATTGGCGCGCATGCCGACGCGCTTTTGGCGGGGTTTCAAGCTTGCGCCAAGTTGGACGAGGCCCAGGCCGCTGCCATTTTGGCTGAGGACATGCAGGCAGCTTCGCCCAAGCTTTTGGAGCCTGCCTGCAACCAGGAGCTTCGGCTCCACCATGTACGCCACCCGCTGCTGCTTTTGCAGAAAACGGACGTCATCGCCAATGACGCTTTGCTTGAAAGCCCTGCGCGCGCCCTCGTCATTTCGGGGCCGAATGCGGGGGGAAAAACCATAACCCTGACGGCGGTGGGTTTGTGTGCACTCATGGCGAGGGCGGGGCTTCTCATTCCTGCACAGGCCTCCTCCCAAATGCCCTTCTATCCCTCCATCCACGCACTGGTTGGAGACGCGCAGGACTTGTCTCTGGGGCTTTCCACCTTCAGCGCCCACATTCAGGCCCTCTCTCATATTTGCGACAAGGCTATACCCCACAGTCTCGTGCTTATTGATGAAATAGCCGCCGGCACGGCCGTGCGCGAAGGCGCAGCGCTGGCCACGGCCATTTTGGAAACGCTTCTGGAAAAAAGCGCGCACGTCTTTGTAACAACGCACCTTGAGGAGCTCAAAGCCTTGGCGCATGTGGACAAGCGTCTGAGCAATGCGCGCGTAGGCTTTGACGAGAATGGCATGTTGCCAACCTATAGGCTGCACCTGGGCAGTGCGGGCAACTCTTCGGCCATTGACATTGCAAGGCGCGTCGGCCTGGCGCCCTCCATCTGCGAGAGGGCCCATGCCTTATCTCAAAATTCGGGCTCGGCCTTAGGCACGGCTTTGGCAGAAGTGGCCGCGGCCAAGGAGGCGGCGTGGGCAGAGCAAAAAACCTTTTTGAAAGAGAGGGAAGCGGCGCAAAAACTCCGCGTGGAGTTTGAAGCCAAACTCGAGGAGGCCAACAAAAAGCGCACTGCAGACGAAATAGAATTCCGCCGGGCCCTGCATGCGGAGCTTGAGTTTGCCAGAAAACACATTGCCACGCTGCTGGAGGCTTTGCGGGAAGAGAAAAACGCCAAGCGGCTGCACGAGGCGCAGACAGAAGTTTATGCGCGTATTCAGGAGCAACAGCACCAGCTTCATTTGGCCAAACACCCCAAGGGTGCACAAAGCCCCCTCCCCGCTACCTTTGCTGTGGGCTCCACGGCTTTCTTTCCCCCCTGGGGCGTCAGCGTGGAAATTGTGGAAACCAGCGACACGCACGCCACCATTTCTGCGGGAATGTTGCGCTCCCGCGTGGCCCTCGCGGAGCTCCACCCCACTTCGGCAAAGCCTGCCTTGCCCCCTTCGCCCAGGGCCTTTGGCCAGGAGGAGGAGTCTCCCTCCACCACGTGTGACGTGCGCGGCATGCGGCAGGAAGACGCCTTGCGTGTTGTGGAGCAGTTTTTGGACAAGGCCATGCAAGCTGCGCAAGAGCGCATATGCATCGTCCATGGGCACGGGACAGGGGCACTCAAAAGCAGTTTGCGCAAATATTTGTCCACCTCGCCCTATGCCAAAAATTTCAGGGCCGGCGAGACCGGAGAAGGCGGGGATGGGGTTACGTTTGTTTTTCTTGCCCTTTAAGGAAGAGGAGTATTTTCACCTTTTGGTGAGGGCTAAAAAAATTTTTCTTTTCGCCCCGCCGACAGGCGAAAAAACATTGCCTTAAAACATTGCCTTAAACCATCGCCTTAAAACATCGCCTTGCGGCTGACTGTCGATGGCAAGCGCTGCTTAGACCGGATTAGCCCTCAAGCTCGTGGAGCATAGCGTCTATGTGAAGCAGCTCTTTTTTTCTGCTCATGGCCGTAACCCATTCCGCTCGGTGTTTTCGAAGCTTCTGCTGAAGCTCAAGCTTATAGTCAGGCGCAAAAGCTCTTTTCAAAGTTGGCAAAGTTGCGGCCATGGTTTCCAGAATCAACGCTCTGTCCTTTGAGGAAAAGGAGTTGGTTTCGCTGAGCGAAGCTTCAGCGCTTACAAAAACGATCGTTATGCCAGAGTTCATTTTTTTTAGGCCTTCCATCCTCGTGGCATATTTGTCATCCTTGGGGATGGTTGGAAGAAACTCATCGGTCAGCTCCAGGCCGACGACACAAGCACGGAGGGTAAATGCCATCAATGAGACCATCTCGGGGTTTGCAGAGGCAGTCTCTTTGAGCGAGTGTGCTACATACAACTTCATAAGCGAGCTCACACTTTGCATAAGCACGGAATAATCCTGCATGCGCAATTGGATAGGCAGGGACTGGCTTTTATAGAACGAAAAATTCTCGATTGCCGTCATTCGACGCAAGAGCGTGGCGCCATGTCTGTCTGAATAGCGAGGGAGTGCTATAGAGCCCGAGGACAGAATTTGGAAAGTTTGGGCAAAGTCAGCCCCCGTCCATTGGCGTGACGGGGCGGGAATTCCAGCCTCGACATATGGCGATGGCTTTGGGTTTTGAGCATAAGCCAAGGGGAGTGTTATGAAGGCGAAAAAAGTGAGAGCAAGAGGGGTGCGCATGAAGAAGCCTCACATATAAACCAGGCAGCGGCCGAAAGTTGTGCGTTTGAGCGAAAACTTAAGCACACAAATTTAAGCACAAAGCCACCTGCGCGCGCAATGCCTGGCACCTTTCTCATAATAAAGGCAGCGCTGCACGCGCCCCATAAAGCCCCCCTCTGCATCCATCCCTAAAAACCTTGTGCTCAGCAAGCATGGCATTTAAATGCGCTGAAACACATTTAAATGCGTTGAAACACCATTAAATGCGCTGAAACACATTTAAATGCCTTGAAACACCATTAACTGCGTTGAAACACAATGCCCGCTATGCATCTCCCGTTTGTGCCATGCAGGCAGGCCCCTCTTTTGTTGGAGAAGGAAGCGATGAAAATTCTCTTGTGGGTGCTATCAAAGCTAGCGGCGAGGGCAGCCCTATGGGCCGTATTGTTGTTTTGTGGGGTGGCCTGCCGAAGCTCTATTCCACGGGCCCCAGAGCCCCCTGTGTTTGAGCAAGGCAGCTGTGAGACACAGGAAGCCTGCCGGAAAGCGGCGAGGCAAGGAGACGTAGAGGCACGATACCGCCTTGGAATAATGTATAGAGAAGGCAAAGGCGTCGCCAAAGACAATGCGGAGGCGATGAAGTGGCTGAGCTTAGCGAGTGTGTGGGGGCGACACCCGGCAGCAAAGGAAGCGCTTGAGGAGATAGAAAGAGAGGAAGCGAATAGGCTTCAAAAACGGGCCGAGCAGGGGGAGGCAGAAGCGCAATATGGCCTTTCGGAGCTCTACCGGCGAGGCCAAGGCGTTGAAAAGGATGAAGCTCAAGCCGCCCAATGGTGTAGCGAAGCGGCCAAGCAAGGGCATCCAGAAGCGCAATACCGCCTCGGAGAGATGGCATATAACGGTACTCAAGGCCATGCGCGGGACAAAGCCCAAGCCGCCAAGTGGTATACCCAAGCAGCCAAGCAAGGGCACACAGAAGCGCAATACCGCCTGGGGCTCATGTATTTCTGGGGAACAGAGTTGATTCGGGATGAAGCGGAAGCTTTGAGGTGGCTGAGGAAAGCGGCAGAGGCAGAGCATAGGGAAGCGCAACGTTTTTTGCCGAAGGTAGAGGCACGCAACCAACTGAGAGAGGCGGCCGAGCAGGGGGATGTGAAGGCGCAATTCCACCTGGGGGTGAGCTATTCCCAAGGTATTGACGGAGCGAGAGATGAAGCAGAGGGGCTCATCTGGCACCGAAGGGCAGCCAAGCAAGGGCACATAGAAGCGCAACGCGTTTGGGGGTTGAAATATTTCGAGCCTGAAAGGCCACAAAAGGACAAAGCAGAGCCTCTCAAGTGGCTTAAGGCGGCGGCGGAACAAGGGGACGCAGAGGCCCAACAAACCCTGAGGTGGATGTATTTTGAGCCCCGAAAGCCCTATGGGCCCCAAGTGCCGAGGGAGGACAAAGCAGAGGTGCTCAAGTCGCTGAAAAAAATAGCAGAGCAAGGAGATACAGAAACACAATGCCAGCTTGGGTGGATATATTTCCATGGCCTATGGGTGCAGACAAATGAAGCAGAGGGGCTCAAGTGGATGAAACGGGCGGCGCAGCAGGGGAATGAGAAGGCGCAGGCCATTTTGCCAAGGCTGGAAGAAGCGAAACGGCTGAGCAGATCGGCCCGAGAGGGGGCTTTGGAAGCATCCTTCCAACTGGGGATGCTCTATATGAAAGGCGTATACTCTCATCCACCTTCTGAAGAAGATGAAGCAGAAGCTTTAAAGTGGTTTGGGGTGGCGGCAAAGCGCGGGCACCTGGGAGCGCAATACGCGTTTGGGAAGATGAACATTGAAAATGTTGCTGTTGAGGGCGTTGGAAACAATGTGGTGGCTTTAAGGTGGTTGAAAAAAGCGGCAAGCCGTGGACACACCCAAGCGCAATTTTTGCTTTGGCACCTCTATTCCCAAGGTTTTGAGCATGGCGTGGATGAGATACAAGATGAAGCAGAAGCTTTGAAGTGGCTTAGGCTTTCGGCAAAGCACGGGCACCTGGAGGCCCAGGAGGTGCTTCAAAGGATGAAAAACGAAGAAGCCCACCCCAACCCATGAGTTTGCACTCATCTCCCAGGCGCTGTGTTGGAAATTTTTGTGAGCAACTCTACATTTTCGCGAATTAGATGAAGGTAGATGTGCTACAATTCCTTTGTATTTAAAAGCATTTTGCATCTCCCAAAACAGGGTTTTTCTCAGGGCTAAATACCGTATTTTTTAAGGAAGAAAGTTTATGAGTCATATAAGTCCACAGATCAAAACACGCGCCATGCCTTTGCTGCTGTGCGCTGTGGCACTGAGTCTCTATCCGGAGAGCTCATCGGCCCAAGTATCGCCGCCTCAAGAATATGTGCTCATGCTCAGCGCCCAAATCAGCGCGTCGCCTGCAAGCATCCGCCTGACATGGCCCAGCAAACCTACCCCGCTAAGCAGCTATAGTGTCTACCGCAAAACCAAAGAAGCGACCTCATGGGGAACGCCTATAGCCACTTTAAGCGGCAGTGCAACTTCTTATGAGGACACAAACCTCGCGGTCGGGCAGGCCTATGAATACAGGGTCGTCAGCGGGAGCTATGCGGGTTATATTTTCGCCGGCATCCAAGTGCCAGCCGTGGAATTCCGCGGAACGGTTGTTTTGCTGGTGGAGGCGGAGCAAGCGGCGGCGCTGAGTGTTGAGCTTGAAAATTTTGAGAAGAATTTGCTTGGCGACGGTTGGACTGTTTTGCGTCACGACATATCCAGAAACGCAACGCCGCAGTCGGCCAAGGCCTTCATCCAAGCGGATTATGAGGCGGCCCCAAACCATGTCAACGCCGTTATTTTGTTGGGCCATATTCCCGTTTTCACATCAGGCAACATCATGCCGGATGGACATACAGACCACCGCGGGCCATGGCCGGCGGATGCCTATTATGGGACAATGAGCGCCTCGTGGGAGAATTCTCCTTCAACCATCCCCGGTGAAGTGCACTTGCAGCTAGGAAGGGTGGACTTTGATAAAATGCCCGCTTTTCAACAAAACGCGACAGAGCTCTTGCGGCAATATTTAAACAAAAACCACAACTACAGAATGGGTCGCATGAGGA
Organism: Cystobacterineae bacterium; assembly: GCA_009782175.1. Lineage (GTDB taxonomy): Bacteria > Myxococcota > Myxococcia > Myxococcales > Myxococcaceae > WRKR01. Next base: position 35,099 of record WRKR01000011.1, on the reverse strand, counting down.
CAACCCAGGACGCTCTTGTTTCCGAGGGGTTTGCGCGCACTCAAGCGGATAATGCTGGTGTTTTTAACGGCTACAAGTTGTTCCCTGCATTATGGGGAGCGGGCGTGCGTATAGACGAGGGGGCGTGGGCGCCAAACCTCTCTAGGGATACTTATACCTGGGCGCACATCAACGGGCCGGGAAATTATACGAGCTGCGTTGCGGTTGGCGGCAGTTTAACGACGAGCCACATTGCTTCCGCGCAAAATTTTGGCATTATTTTCGCTCAAACCTTCGGCAGCTATTTTGGGGATTGGGACACCACCAACAATTTAATGCGCGCGTTTCTCGCCACGCCGGATTATGGCCTTGCCAACGCATGGACGGGGCGACCGCATTGGTTTTTCCACCACATGGCTTTGGGTGAAACCCTGGGCTATAGCACCCGGCTGACGCAAAACAACAGAGCGGGCGGGTTATATACGCCAACCGGCTCATTCGCAAACTACATCCACATCGCCCTGATGGGAGATCCAACCCTCAGAATGTTTCCGGTACTCCCGGTGACAAATTTACAAGCAAGCAGCATGCCTGGCGAAACACGGCTGCAGTGGACTGCCTCCGAAGACAGCGCGGTGAGCGGCTATTATGTCTATGGTGCGCCAAACCCGGACGGACCTTATAGGCGGCTTAGCATTGTCCAGGCAAGCCATTGGACTCATGCAAACCCCGGAGACACAACGCACTATATGGTTCGCGCTTCCAAACTGACTTCAACGGGAAGCGGCAGTTTTTATAACTTGAGCCAAGGCACCATGGCCGTGGCGGAAACAACCGTGGCCGGCATTGAGGCTGCCGCCCTTCACCTCACCGCGCCGCTCACTGGCGCGACGCCCAACACAACGGTGAGCACCTGCGGAACAAACTTCACTTGCAGCGACGTCACATGGACGCCGGAAGGCGAGCTTTTCGAGGGCAACACGCCTTATACTGCCACCGTCACGCTGACGGCGGACAATGGTTATGCGTTCAGCGAAGGCTTTGCTGCAAGCATCAACGGGCAGGCCGCGACGGTGAGAGGCAACGACGGCGCCACAGTTATGCTCTCATATGAATTCGCGGCAACGTCCACAGCAAGGGTGGACAACATAGCCATTCTCGCTCAGCCTGCAAAGCTGAGTTATACAGAGGGAAGCGCTCTTGAGTTGTCCGGGCTGCTCCTAAGGTTAAACTTCAACGACGGCAGCACAGAAAATGTGCCATTTCTCGAGTTTGCGGCACACAACCTCACAACAGAGCCGGTGGACGGTGCAGTGTTGAGCATGGCTCAAAACGGAACCTCCGTGACAATAACTTATAATGGCAGCCCCATTCAGGCAACGACAGAACCATTGACGGTGACGACAAAACCATTGGAAACAACGACAGAGCCATTGGAGGTGGCACCCATGGGAATGCTTGTCGGCGGCTGCAACACTGCTGGTGGTCCATGGGGAGTTGTCGCGCTGCTCAGCCTTGTGGGGTTGAGTTTTGCGGTTAGAAAGCCAAGGAGCTGAATGTTGTTTTGTCCCCACCCTCGCTGTCTTCTTCCGTTGGGGGCAGGGGCCCGGAGGGGGGCTGTTTGGAAAGTCAGGTGGATGGGGGCGCATCTGTTTACAAGTTTTTGACAGACTTTATACAGCAATCTAACAACTCAATGGAGCGGGTGTTCCACAATGGCTCAATCCATGTTGATAAGGGAGTGTTTATGAAAATGAGCCGTGTTGTAGTGAGCATGTTGCTGTCATGTGTTTTGTCATGGAGTGCGAGCGCTAAAATGGCGCCCAGCGTGACGATTAAGACGGAAATTGCGACGCCGATAATATTGGAGAATACGCAAGACAAAAACTATCTAAAGGTTTCGCTGACAGGTTTCTCGTTGGACGTTAAAAAACGCAGCCCCATCAATTTGGCGCTGGTTATCGACCGTTCCAGCTCAATGAGTGGTGACCGCATTGAAAAGGCGCGAGATGCGGCAATAATGGCCATTAACATGTTAGATGGGGATGATCTGCTGTCCGTCATCACTTATGACAGCGTCGTCGAAGTCATTATTCCGGCAGCGAAGGTGAAAGACAAGGCCAAGCTGATTGAGACAGTTAAGAAGAATACCCAACCACGAGGCACCACGGCGCTGTTTGCGGGGCTAAGCAAAGGGATTGATCAAGCCAGCAAGCATCTGCACAAGGAGCAGGTCAACCGGATTATTTTATTATCGGATGGCCAAGCCAATGTAGGGCCAACCTCAGTAGGAGAGTTGTCTGAGTTGGCCAAAATTGCTGCCAAAAAGGGGATTGCCATCACAACCTTGGGGATTGGAGATGGTTATAATGAAGACTTGATGGCGGCCATTGCCGGCTATAGCGATGGCAACCATGCCTTTGTGAAACACCCTGCGGATTTGGAGGCAATTTTTGTGAAGGAGTTTAATGATGTCATGTCCGTCGTTGCTCAAAACCTCGAAGTCAGCATTCACCTGGCCAACAATGTTATACCCGTGCGCCTTTTGGGTCGCGACGGGGAAATTAAAGGCAACAAGGTGAAAGTCAGGCTGAATCAGCTCTATTCCAACCAGGAGAAATATGTATTGCTGGAAGTCATTCCGGCCAAGGGAATGCGTGCCGAAACAAAGCCCCTCGCTGAGGTTAATGTCAGCTATGAAAACTTGGGAAGCAAACAAAAGGACACCTATCAAAAAGCGCTTGCCGTCCGCTATACCCACTCGGCAGAGGAAACAAAGAGCGCAATGGTTGAGGATGTGTTGGCCGATTCTGCCATTCAGTTGATGGCATTGGAAAGCGAGCGTGCCATCCAATTGATGGATGAGGGCAAAGTTGCTGAGGCGAAAGAAGTGCTCAACACAAGCGCGAGAGCTTTGGAAGCACTGCCGATAAGCCAGCCTGCAACGAAGAAAAAAATCCAGGAAAATGTCTCCCAAAACGACAGGTTGATTGAACGCATGGGAAGGGAAAACAAGGCCTCTGCACGCAAAGCGCTTAAAGAGCAAAGCTATAATACGCAAAGGCAAAACAGTTCATCTGCTCCTTAACAAGCCCTGCCGGCAGCGGTCGCCGTTGCCGGCAATGAAAACCTTATGAGTCCGCGAAAGTCCAAAAGTCTGTCCATTGCCATAGTCATCATCTTTGCTGTTATTGGATGGATTGCCTATTTTGGTTTTCGCACGCTGGAGCATGAAGTTTTGCTGCGCCACTACCAAGCGCAGACATTGGCGCAAACACGCATTGCGCAGGCTGGTGCGTTTATAATGAATTGGCTTGAGCAGAGAGCAACGCGTTTCGAGTTGCTGATGGAGTTGAAGCCAAACGACAATTCAACCTTGAAGACGCTCGACGACGATATTGAAGATGTTTTTGTTTTGCAAAAGAACAAGTTGCTTTATCCGGATGAAAGTCAGCCATTGACGCAAAAGGAGCAGGAGTGGGCTCGGCTGTTGACGCCCATTGTTCAGGAGCCGAGCTTGCTTTATGGCCACAGCACAGAGAGCGAAGAGCAGGCGCCGTTGGCCGGCTGGTTTGTTATCAACGAGATGCAGGAGCCAGTTTTGCTCTATTGGCGCAACAAAAATGGCGAGGTTATAGGGTTTAGGGTTTCTTATGTTCGGCTGTTGTTCGACGTAGTGAATGCTGCGGATTTTCATTTTGGTGGAGATCTGCTCAGAATTAAAGAGAATGGCCGCTTGCTTTATCAAAGCAAGCCGGATGAGCAGCTCAGCAAGCTTGTTCGGCTTGGCGCCATTCATCTGCCTTATCCTTTGTCGACATGGCAGATAGAATATGAGGGCCAACCGGCGAGTACGCTCATTATTTATGGTTGGGGCAGCTTATTTCTTTTGGCGTTGATGGCCATTGTTGGGTTGGTTGTCTTTCGTTTCTATCGCGAATACACGCAAACAACGCGACTGGCTCAGCAGCAAGTCAACTTTGTCAGCCAGGTTTCGCACGAGTTGAAGACACCGCTGACCAACATTCGGCTTTATGCGGAATTGTTAAAAGAGGATTTGAGTGCTGAGGATGGAGAAGGGTTGCGCTATGCTGAAGTTATTGCCACCGAGAGCCAGCGGCTATCTCGTTTGATACAAAACGTTTTGATGTTTGCTCGCATGCCGAAGCTGAACATACAGCCAATTAACCTTCAGACGTTGATTCGGCAGATGGTGGACACTTTCACGCCTTCGTTTCAGGCGAAGGGGATGTCAATTGTTGTGAGCATGCCGGAGCAGATAAGCATCAACAGCGATCTGGACAGGCTAACGCAGATTATGAGCAATTTTCTCAGCAATGCCGAAAAATATGCTGCGAAGGGGAAGCAAGTTCATCTGACGATAGAGAAGCAGGCTGAGCATGTGGACATTGCCGTGAGAGACTATGGCGCTGGCATTCCGGAAAAAGAAGTGAAGATGATTTTTCAGCCATTTTATAGGATAAAATCCGCAATTACGGAAGGCGTGTCAGGGACAGGGATAGGGTTGACGATTGCCCGTCAACTGGCAGAAAGTTTAGGCGGAGAAATTTTGGTCAACCATCCTGTTCCAGGCGTGCAATTTGTATTGCGGCTGAAGCAAAGCTAAGCAACTGCTTTCACCACAAGGCGGCCTCAAATGAAAATTTTAGTGGTTGAAGATGATGCTCATATTCGCCAGGGGTTGATAGAGGCATTGTCTCGCGAAGGCTATGTTTTGGTTGCCGCCGAAAACGGCAACCAAGCTTTGGAGCATTACCGAAAAGAAAAGCCGGACTTCATTATTCTGGACATTATGATGCCGGAACTAGACGGCTATTCGGTGTGCCGGGAAATCCGAAAATGGGATGAGCAAATTCCAATTATATTTTTGTCGGCCAAGGGGGAAGAGGTCGATCGCGTTGTTGGACTGGAGCTTGGCGCGGACGATTATGTACATAAACCGTTTGGCGTCCATGAGATTAGGGCTCGGATAAAAGCCATTGCCAAGCGTTGCCTGCGTCAAAAACTTGTGAGTGCGGAGGCAGAGGTTTTTTTGTTTGGCGACTTAAGCGTCTGCCCCAGAGAATTGTGCGCAATGCGTGGTTCCAAACGTTTGGAGCTTTCCTTGCGTGAACTTAAAATCCTCAAATGCCTTTATGAGCACAAAAACAAAGTTGTGACGAGGGATATGTTGTTTGATGCTGCTTGGGGATATGAGCACATGCCAAACAGTCGAACTTTGGATCAGCATATTTCAAAATTGCGCAAAGTCATTGAAGTAGATCCAAACAACCCCATTTTAATCCGCACAGTGCATGGCGTTGGATATCGCTATTTAGAAGAGCAAAGCCCTCAATTGGATGGCCACAGTGCCCCAATGGCCGCAGAGTCAACTTTGAAGCGAGCTTGAGCTTTATTCACTCACCTCCATGTTGCGGATGCGGCGGTTGCCGGCGTCCGCCACATAGAGGGCACCGTCTTTGCCTATGGCAACGCCTTGAGGTTAAAGCCTGCGGCCCTCTCAAGGTTTTGGGAACAGAAGTTGTATGCCATGTTTTAAGTTGCGCAAAGCGTTGTAGCGCAAGTGTTTCAACTCAGCTGCTCGGCCCGTCCCAGCAGTTGTCGACGGGCACGCTGGCGTTATAGCTGTTGCACAAGTCATGCCCGCCGATGGGCCAGGGCGCGTCTTTTTTGAGGCCGGAGGCGTCAACGAGGAAGGCGGACACAAAATAATCTGTGTTTCCAGAACCCCTAAATCCCAAAACAACCATGCTGCGCGTGGCGGACAAGGGCAAAACTCCCAGCAATTGCCCGTCGCTGTCCAACACTTCCGCTCCTTCCCAACAATGGCTGAAGTCAGATTTTAAGCACGACACAACATGGTTTTTGTTGGAATAAACCAGGTCCCCACCTTCCATGAGCATCGTCGCGTTGCGGATCCACGCCCCTTCCCTGCGCTGAAGCAGCTCGCCACCAGCAGAATAGCGCGACAGAAAAGGCGGCGGCCGCGCATTATATATGGTATTCCCGTAGCCAAAGCCTGAAAACGCCGTAATCAGCTCGTCGCCGGTGTCGACCAACAAAGGAAGCATGCTGGTCCAGGAAATTCCCATGTCGAGCTGGTTCAGGTTAAAAACGTGCATGCCGTCAGCGCCAGTATCACCTTGATGGATAGGAGGATATAAAAAGGCATAAAGCCAAAGGTGCTCAGCGCCCAGAAGCGCCACAGACAAATAAGTAGGGGGAAAAGTAGCCATGCCGTCACAAGGTGAATTCATTGCCCACATTCTGATGACCTCCCGCCATTGCATGGAACACCCGTGTTCCCGGGGACTGGGGGCGCCAAAAAACACCTCAGCCCAACCATTGGGTGCTTGGCGTGCCACAATGCTACCGGCGATATTTCCTCCTTCCGGCAAGGCCTGGCTTTGGCAGTCAAATCTCCATAGGGTGCCTGGGGAATAGAAGGTTGAATATAGAGAGCAAGCCTCCAGGGCATAGGCGGGATAGCCGTTGGAAGAATAATCCATCCGATGCTTCCGCGCCACCAGCAGGCCTTTGTCAGGGCCTCCCTGCACAAGGACAACATTGGAAGCAGCACGCTGAGGGCTTTCGCACTCCCGAGACAATATTTCCCCGCTCTTCGCGTCCACGGCCATAAGGCCGTCGACGTTCACAAAGCCGCTTCCGAGGGCTTCTTGAAGAGAGCAGCCCACAACCAGCACGTCCCGCCCATAGTGGTTGCCCAGCAACAACTGCACTTTCGCATTCGCTATCTCTGTCCTCCACACCTCTTCCCCCTGGGCATTGAGGGCCCTCAACCCTTCCGGATTCATCACCACAAACAAGCCTTCCCGCGTTGTGACTCTGGCTATATCCAAAGGGGCCGACAAAAACGGGAATGGTCTCGTCCATAACTGGCGGCTCAAACGCACATTGAAGTCTTGCCTGAGGCTGCTTTCGTTGCCTGTTTCATTCGTGAGTTTGGCTGTCAAACGCAGCCTATAATTCCCGTGCGGCAAATCCGGCAATTGAGAAAGTGACACTTCAAAACATTCGGCATGGGGCTTGGCGGGCAAACTGGGCGGACAGCTTGCACGCGTGGCGCGGTGCTGCTGGTTTTCACCGACAAACAATTCCACCTTGCGCCAAGCCAAATCCGCGTCGCCTTCTATTTGCAGAAAAAGAGCCTCGTCCCTTCCCCACAGCTCTTTGTCCTCCAGGAGAATGCTGGCCCGCGGAGGTGTCAAGTCATAAGTCCACGAAAAATATTCTGTGGTAGCGGCTTGGGCAATATAGGCTTCTACACCCAGGCGATAGCTTCCCTCTTCAACCGTCGTCGGTGAGCACTCCAGGCGCAAATGTTGTGCGTCCCGAAAACCCGTCTCCCGCTTTTCACAGAGGAGGGCCTCTCGCCGACTGCCAGGCGCTTCAAGCCATGTGCTGGCCCCTTGAGAAGCTCCATAAATATTCACTTGTATTTTGAGGGCGGCGTTGTTGGTGCGCCCATCCGCGCTGAAACTCCCTTCCAAAAGTTGAAAGCGAATGCCAGGCTCCATGGAGGGGAAAGCGGGGTTTTCTGCTTCGCACACAAAAGCATTGCCATTGGAAACGCAGCGGCTGCCTTCCGGACACGGGCGACCTTCGTCACAAAATACCAGCTCTGAAGCACACCCAAACAGGAGAATGCTGCTACACAAACACAAAAACCCATAGAGCCTCCTGAGCGTGCCGTGCCTTGGGGTATACGCATGCAAGCCATTCTTTCGTTGCATAGAAAAGTCCTTTCAATACATGGGTTGAAACACTCCACTGTTTGCAACACTCCCCCCGGTGTGTAGCCGGCCCGTATCTACTCTCCCCTTTAGCATTCTTGTCTGTATGTTTGTATATAAATGCGTTGCCTAAAACGCTTTGAGGTTGAATGGAGCCTTATGCTGATTGTCTGCAGCATGCTGAAATGTACATGAGGAGATTTCCCGTCCCAAGAGGACAAAGCCCAGCCCCCAGGGCAAGGGATAAAAAAAGTCAAGTCCTCCTTCTTCCCTGAGTGTCTATTTCTATGAACACTCTGCTTTTTTATCACTCAAAGCTTCTAAAAAGCTTTTTAAAGGTATTTCACCCATTGACCTTAGGCCTTCCTCCCGGTAGCTTCCCCTTGTCCACATGAACAAAAAAGTTTTGATCGTTGAGAGCGATGCTTCCTTGGCTGCTTCCATGCAGCAGGCACTTTATCTACAGGGGTATGAAGTTGAATACACTCAGGATGGGAGGACTTGTGTTGAGTTGGTTCGGCGCATGCATCCTCAGTTGGCGGTGTTGGCCGTTAAGCTCCCCGCAGGTCAAAGTGGCTATATCATCTGCAAAAATATTAAAAAAGAGGTTTCCCTTCACAACACGAAGGTGCTGATTGTTGGCAACCCAGAAGGGTTTAGCGACCACAAAAAACTTCGCATTCGTGCAGATGACTATCTGGCAACACCCTTTGATGCGGAGACTTTCGTTTATGTCGTCCAAAGCCTCATTGGGAAAACCAGTGCGCCCCAAGCTACGGAGCCGGCCTATGTGAATGAGCCGGAAATGGTCTCTCCAAGTGCCATCGAAGCTGAAGATGAGCCTTTGGCGGATGATGACTTTCAGGAGGTGGATGAAGAGTTTTCTGAAACAACGCGCCCCGGGGTTTCCGTAGCAAGCTCGTCCTATTCTCCACCACTACCGCCTGCAACTTCCCCCAGCAAAAGCGGGGTTACTTTGTGGCCATCTACAGATCAACCCGGCGGTGGTTTGCTTCTTGAAAGCGAAAAGGCAGAGTTGCTCTCCCTGCGTGCACAAACAGCAGAGCTGCAAGACTCTCTGAAGGAAACGCAGACTTCCAAAATAGAGCTCCAAGAAAAAATCCAAGAGCTTGAGGAAGAGCTTGAAAAAACGCTGACGGATTTAGAAACAGCTCGCGCCGGCATTTCTACGGACAACAAAGACAAAGAAATTTTCTCTCTGCGCAACACCATCCACCAACGTGACAAAGAGTTGCTTCAGCTAAAAAGCACACTCCATGAGCGGGAACGAGAGACCATCGACTTGCGCGGCAAAATTAACCTTGTCGAGCAAAACATATCCGAGCTGAATGATGAGTCCACAAGAAAGGATGCTCAGCTTAAAACGCTAGGCTCGCGTGCAGATCAGCTAGGCACAGAGCGAAAGCGCCTGGAGCAGAGCTTGTCTTCAAGCAAAGACGAAGCACGCCAAAATGCTGCTCGGCTCATGACTTTGCAGTCTGAATACCAACAACTCAGCGGCGAATTGGCAGGAACACGTGCAGAGCTGGACACCTTGCGCACCGTGAAAATGGAGCTGGATGAAGAGTTGGCCTCGCTCAGAAAAAGCTCTGAAAGAGAAATTATGGGGCTCAAAGCAGAGTTGGGCTCCCTTTCGAGAGATTTGGATAATGAAAAAAACCGCGTCTCAAACCTCTCCAAATCCCTTGAAGACACACAGGCGCAAAGAGAGCGTGAGTTGATGCAAGCTGCGGATGAGAAAGCAGCCATGGAGCAGAAAATTGTGGGGCTTGAAGAGGCTCAACGCAGACAGAACGAACGTTTAGGTCGTCTTTATGATCGCATTCGGGCGGATGAGCAAACGCGGGAGCGAACACGCAAGGCCCTTGCCATTGCCGTGCAACTCTTAGATGAGAAGATGGCTTCCGAATCTGAGTCCTCAGAATCCAAAGAAAAAAGCACTCTCTAAGCCTGGCCCAAAGGCCAGCCAGCTACCTTTTCGGCTTCATCAGTTTTTTGGCCATCGCTTGTACAGCATGAGGGACATTCTTGTCCTTGGCGAGGGCTTTAATCTCACTCTCTCTCAACGTAGACAAAAGCCGCATGCTGACGGCTTGAGGCACTTTCGCATTCTTTGTGAGCGCCAACCTAATTGGATAAAGTTTTGTCCACTCTCTGTTTTGAAAAATAACCTGCAAAACCTGATCAGAGGCGCTCTTGTTTTGCGCAATGCTGAGGATTTCAGCTTCCGTAATGCGAGGGCTTTGCACTGCTGCAATGGCCACCAGGCGGTTGGTATCTCTCAAAAGCAAGCTTCGAACTTCTTTGTTGCCGCGCATTGCCAACTTTATTTTTTCAGCAATGCTCATCCTCGAAATTTTCTGAGACAAGGTCAGCCTTTTTCCCTCTTCCAAAGGCGCTGCCTTCTCATCCATAATGTTTGAAAATTCTTTCACCAGCTGAACCGCTGTTGGGCCCTCTGCCAAGCTCCCTCCTGGCTCATCCGCAGCTTTTGGGGCGGCCTTGCCAAAAATACGCAATGCCACGGCCTGCATTTCAGGCAAAGCCTCGAACACCACACCATTCCTCAGGGCAAACTCACACACACTCTCCACAAATGCAGGCGCCGCATGGGGGTTTTGGCAAATGCGCCAAATAATCTCTTCATGTCGAAGCAACCGCAGCTGGTTGAGGCCAATAAGCTCCAACACCTCCATGCTACAATGGCTGGCACAGCGAGCAATGGCTTCATCTGAAACGCTTGGGTTGGCAACCAACACTTTGGCATAGCCGGCATTCGCCCAGTGCAAGTCCAAAAACCAATCCAGCACTTCTGTTTTCAAACGCACAGCATGCCCAATGCTGAGCATGAGTTTTTCAGAAATATTGCGCGCCGAAAGCTGAGCTGTTTCTCGGATCTCCGGAACCAGATCGACACTCAACAGAAAAAGCACGGTGGCAAAGTCCGTTGGCACCAAAGGCAAGGCTCCCTTTGCAGCCATCAGCCGCAAAGGAATAGGTGAGGAGGAGTCTATATGTCTGCGTATTGCAGGTGGCAAAGTGTCCACCAGCAAGGGGCCATCTGTCATTCTCTGTTTCTCTCAAAAAGAATGCGCAACCCTTCCAGGGTTAAGAATGGATCTACCTCTTCAATGCAGCGACTTTCCTTGGCCAAACTCATCGCAAGTCCTCCTGTTGCCATAATAAATAATGTTTCTCCCCTCTCTTTCGCAATGCGTTCGCAAATGCCATCCACCATCGCCGCAAAACCAAACACGAGTCCCGCCTGTATGGAGTGAATGGTGTTTTTTCCAAGGCAAGAAGGTGGCTGAACAAACTCCACACGGGGCAACTTGGCTGCCCGCTGAAACAAGGCTTGCATGGAAATTTCAATGCCGGGACAAATGGAGCCACCCAAATATTCACCACGGGAGCTGACAACATCCAAAGTGGTTGCCGTCCCAAAATCCACAACAATCAGCGCTCGTTTCTTTTTCTCAAACGCGGCAATGGCGTTGACAATGCGATCTGCTCCAACTTCTCTCGGGTTGTCATATAAAACAGGCATTCCTGTTTTAATGCCAGGGCCCACAAAAAAAAGTTTTTGAGAAAAATAGCGCTGCCCCATCTGCTCTAGCCCGTGCTGCACAGAAGGAACAACACTCGAAACGGCAATTCCCGTCACAGCCTTCGCGTCAAGCCCAGAAAACGCAAACAATTGGAGCAATAATATTCCCCACTCATCAGATGTTCTTCTCTCTGAAGTTTCTATGCGCCAATGAGCCAACAGCTGAGCTGAACGGAATATACCCAGGACTGTATTGGTATTCCCTACGTCAATGCAAAGCAACATCCCCATCCCTCGCTGAATTTATCAAAAATTTTAAGCAAGCCTCAAATGCTCTATGTCTCCTGCCAAAATGGAAAACTGCTTGCCATCATCCCCCTCCAACACCAGAGCTCCTATAGAATCAATGCACAGCGCTTTTCCTTCTTGCACCTCATTCCCCAAATGTATTCGCACACGTTTGCCCAACGTCGAAGAAAGCATCGTCCAGGCATTCCTTATGGGAATAAATCCTTCACTCGCATGCAAATCCAACTCACTCTCCAGGTGGTTCAGCAAAACAGCCAACACAAATGCTTTGGAATAAAACTTCCTTGAAGCCATAGCCAAAGAAGTCATTCTGGTTTTTAAGTCTTCAGGAAAGTCTTCTTCTAAGCTGTTGACGTTGACACCTATCCCAACAACAACTCCTTGGGTTTTTCCTCCCTCAGCAATAAGCTCTGTGAGAATTCCAACGAGTTTCTTCTCGCCCACAAGCAGGTCGTTCGGCCACTTTATCCAAGCGTCTATGCCCAACTCCCGAAGGGCTTTGGCCACTGCAACCGCAGAAACCAAGGTGAGCTCAGAAACCCGGTGCGCCGGCAAATGCGGCTTTAGCAACACAGAAAAAAATAAACCACCCGGCGCAGAAAACCAACTCCGTTCTCTTCTCCCTCGGCCTTGCGTTTGCTTCTCGCAAAGCACAACATCTCCATGGCAACCTGTGGTTTGAGCCAACAGCTTGGCTTGCGTATTGGTGGAAGCAAGGCTTTCCCAGTGGAAAAAATTCTTTCCCAACCAGGTCGTGCGCAAAAACGGCTTCACCTCAGCAGGCCTTGCAGAGTCATCCGGGAAACTCATGCCCATGTGCCAACATTAATGCCGTCATTGCTGTATAGACAGTCTTTTTTTTTCAGCACCTTCAAGCTCTTCTAGAAGCCCTCTGGCTTGATCGGCCAAATTCTTATCGTCCTCCCCCTGCGCAACCGTAAACAAAAATGCCTTCGCATTTTCACCCCCCACCGCTGCAACAGCATAAAGCACCTCCTGGCGCAGCAAAGGCCCTTCTCTGAGGAACAAATCTGCCAAAGCGGGCGCTGCACGCTCATCCCGAAGCTCTACGAGAAAGCCCACTGCTCTTCTCACTCGCCCAATGTCTTTGCTTTGAAGCTCTTTCAAAACCTCTTGGAAAACAGCTTTGTTTTTTCGAGCAGACAACACCTGCATCGCCGCAAAACGCATAGGAGAGGTTTGGCCCTGGGCTTCTTTCAACAACCGCCCATCCTTAAGTTGGCTGGCCTTCCACAACAGCTCTGCTTCCTTGAGCAACTCGTTTATTAAAGTGTCTGTTTCGGCATAAACCTCTTGGAGGCTTAGCGCGTGTATCGGCGCTTGCAGCCAACTTTCTTTCTGCAAACGCCAAACCGTCTCGGAGTGCTTTCCAAACTTGAAACTCACAACAAGCACGGCATTCGCATCCTCCCAATGCTCGTCCAATAAAATGCTCCAAGCCATAACAGCGGCCTGCGCGTCTTTCTCGGTTTTTTTAAAGTTGGGCATTTGAGCCATTCGCTTTGTCAGCAACTGATCAACTTGCCCCTTGTCCAACCCTAAACTCCCATCCGCTTCGTCTATAGAAACATCCACGCGCCAATAACGCAAAGGAGCTTCAGAAGAGCACCCCAAATACAATGTTAAATACAATGTTAAACACAATGCCAAACACAATGCCAACCCCCGTGCCAACCCCCATGCCCAACACAATGCCAACCCCCGTGCACAAAACAAAAATGGGCTTTGTCGGTGCAATGCTAAGTTTCCTGGGGCAATGGACTTTGAGGCAGTGGACTTTGAGGCAATGCTTCCGTCGGCTCTGCTGCTTCTGCACACGCCCTCTCAGAAAAACCCTCTTGCACCCTCTTCTCTGTGGAGGTGTCCTCTAAGGCCAACGCAGGCTGCAAAGCGCTCTCTTCTTCAGGCAACAGCCTGCGGACTCTGCGACGTCTTCGGCTTTTTCTGCGTCGAGCAAGGGCTGCTTCTCCCCCTTCATTGGGCTTGTCTTGTGTCGACACATTCTCGGAAAAACCATCCGCGTTTCCTGTTGGCAATGCCAACCTCTCACGCAGGCGTGCTTCTCGTTTTGCATGTATGGCTTCAACTTCATTTTTCAATTCTTCAAAGAAAGCCTCATCAAACTCAAAAAACTCTATAATGTGTTTTTTGACCCCCAAACTCGCTTCCAAAAACTTCTCGGCCAAGGCATCTCCACACCACAACATCACCAAAGGCTCACCACTGCTTAAGGCTTCGCTTCTTGCTTCACCGCGCAAATCTCCCGCAGAGCAAAGCATGCCCAATGTAGCACGGTGATGGTTGAGATCGCTTCGGAGCGTTTGAATATGTTTGCGTTCTATGGACGCTGCCCCAGAAAACAGTCGAATGGTATAACGGAGATCTAAACTGCCTTCCCGCTTCCTTGCTGTTAACAAGACGGCTTCTTTGGAACGCTTTGCCACTTTTATTTCTCGGAAGCGATCTGCTCCCAAAAGCCTGAGTATTGTCCTCTCAAAAACACGCGCCTCAAGCCCCGCTAAATAACTTTTCAAAAATTTCCACGTGGCTCTGCGCTCATCCCTCGCCCATGCCCGCAAATTGCTTTGCTGCGCCTCCATTTTTTGCCGAGAAACAACCTGAGCAATGCCAGACTTCACAGCAACAATGCGCCCATTCTCAAGCTGGAAATTCAATGCCCGGGCAAAGCCTTCTTGAATGCCTGAAAGCTCAAACCCTCGAGGCTCCAGTTGAAGCTCCCATTTGCCATGGGCTGCCTCCTGGCATTGAAATTGTGGCTTCCCTCCCGCATCTATACGGCGTTGGTTGTCCTCAGCCAACGCTGCCAAAAGTGTAGACACCTCACAATCCCCACTGACAAGCTCCCTGGCTTTGGCTTCACGCAAAAGCTCATCTGCCATGAGAGAACGGGCAGCAGACAAAAGCTCAAACCCCACTTCGGAAATGGGCAAAAGCCGCCTCCTGCGCCCTTCTCCCTCTTCTCGACGCTTGCGCTCCAAACTCTTCCCAATGAAACGAACGTTTTCTTCACTCACTTGAGGATGGCGCTCCAAAGGACGCAGCGGCAACACTCCCTCGCGAAAAGACGGCAATGGCGCATCTAAAAAAGCAAGCGCGTCTGCATCCTCAGGCAACATCCATTCTGTCAAAGCAAAGGTATCCTTCGAGCTCACCACAATCGGCTTGTCGTGCATGCGTTTAGCCACTGCCTTTAAACGGGCCAACATGGTCGTCTCAGGAGTCTTGCCTATATGGGATAAAAGCCCATTTTCCAAAGAGAGCTTGGTTATCTCCTGATATGTCAGCGGTTTGCCTGCTTGGGCTAAAATCTGAAGTGCTGCCTCATAAAAAGTCATAGGTGTTGGAAAAAAATTTCAATTTTCAAGTCTTCACGTTTTCAACCCAGGCTATAACGCCGCATCCTTGTTGGCCCAACGCCCGGCTATTGGACTGACGACAATTTTTCTACGGGCAATGCCTCCCACACCTCACCAGGCCTTAGACGCCACTCCGGGGGAATGGTCTGCTTCCAAACAAAAGCCGGGCGCATATCACCTCCCGTTAATGAAGCAGAAAAAATGTTAAAGCTTATTTCCACAGTCTCCGCATTGGAAGGCATTAAATCCACATCATAGTATCCTAATGTCACATCGGCCGGAAACATGCTCACATAACGTTCAGGCCAATCTACACGCCCCGCCATGTCACCCACTGAGCGCATCTCCGCTATCAACTTCCCTTTGAGATCAAACATGCGCCACTGTGCTCGAAATGAGGCTCTATTGTGTATGCGCAACAATTGTCTATCCTCCGTCCGAATCCTCGGCAATCCCCAAATAACAAGCTGATAACGGATTTTATTCTCCCCCTTCTCCACAACCGTCCGCGTTGACAAAACATCTAAACGCACTCCCTGGCTGGAGGCTGACCATTGAGGATGATAGCGCCCTTTCTGCATCAGATCAAAGACGGAACGAACATCCTCATACACTTTTTTCCGCTCCTCCAGCCTGTCTATGCTGCTGCCAGCCCATGACAACTCCTTCAAATAATCATCCAACTGAGGATTTAAATTGAAAGCTTGAATGTGTGCATCCGTCTGAGCAAAATACCACTGCAAAAAAGCCCCCAGCTCGCTGCGGTAGGCCACCTCACTGGGCATAGAACGCATCCAGGAAACACGCTCTAAATAATCCGCCTTCAACCGTATCTCGCTAAGCGCTTTGTCTGCCTCAAACTTGGCTTCACCCCACTTCTTCACGGCGAAAACCACAGCTCCAAGCACAGCCGTTAGACAGAGAAATATACCAAAATAGCGCTTCATGAATTCCTCTTCCTCAAATACACATGCTCCGCCCAAACCTACTCAAAACCACTTGTCAGCTACCATCCTTACATTCCCCCAAGCACAGAATGAGTCTTACACATTTTTTGGAGTTTTTCATAACAATACGCAAATTTCTCTATGGCAAAGCGTCCATGGGGGTTTAGAGAGCTCCTGCCCTCTTATTTGCCTTGAGCAGCAAGCTCAAGCCCCCTCTAAACTTCAGGGAATTCAACTAAAATTCCCCATATTTCCAACGCATATCCAAATATTGCAGAAATTCACCCAAACGCGCAGGTTCAGGAACAATCAGCTTGTCCGGGCCCACAATAATCAGCCCCATACACTCTAAGCGGTATACCCAATAGCCTAAGGCCGCCTCTCCTACACCCAGCTGACCTGGAAGCTCCTTCAGCGCAAGGGGTACCTCTATCCCCCCAGCTACCGGAACCCCCCTCAACTGACAGGCCTGCAACATGCAGTGCACAATGCGGCTGGGCGGATCCGCCAACAGCAGAGACTCTATCTGCGCGTCAGCATCCGCAAGGCGCTCTGCCAACTTGCGGATCACCCGAACCGCAATTTCCGTGCTCGAGCGAATCATCATTTCAAAAGTGCGTAGATCGATCACCAACAGGCGAGAGTCTTTGTCTGCAACAGCAGAAGCATTGCGCACTTTGTTGGAAATAAGGGCCATCTCCCCAAAAAAATCACCCGGGCCTAAAACAGCCAAAATTTTCTCTATGTCTCGAATACGCTTGGAAATTGAAACCTGCCCGGCTTGGATGACAAACATTTCCTTGCCTGTTTCACCTTCGCGAAACAATACTGTTCCTGCTGGGACTTCTTTTCCAATCCGCTGAAACATTGTGTCTTCAGCTTTCATAAAACACCCGTGTTCCCGCCCCACCATGGGGGCGCCCCTGCTTGAAATTGCCACCCTAAGGCCATATGCCACCCTCCTCTCTTCACTCCCTTCATTCTAACACCAGGAGCTTTTCGTGAATAGCACCTATCAAAACGCCGGAGTCAACATCGCCACCCAAGACGAATTTGTCGAGCTTATTAAACCCTTGGCCGCAAAAACAAAAAAACCGGGACTCCTTGCAGGCGTCGGTGGCTTTGGCGGGCTTTTTGAACTCCCTAAAGGCCTCTATCAAAACCCCGTCCTCGTTTCTGGCACAGATGGCGTGGGGACCAAACTCAAATTGGCTTTCGCGATGCAACGCCATGAAACTGTTGGTATTGACTTGGTGGCCATGTCCGCTAACGATCTGCTGACTTCAGGGGCTCGTCCACTTTTTTTCCTCGATTATTTTGCCACCTCCCGCTTGGAACTCTCAGTCGCAAAACGCGTCATTTCTGGCATTGTCGAAGGCTGTCTCCAGGCGGATTGTTGCCTGCTTGGCGGGGAAACTGCTGAACTTCCTGGGTTTTATTCTCCGGGAGATTATGAGCTTGCAGGCTTTTGCGTGGGTATTGTCGAAAAATCAGAAATGGTTGACGGCCGCCATATTCAGCCTGGGGATGCCATTGTAGGCTTGGCTTCTTCAGGTTTGCATTCCAACGGCTATGCTTTGGCTCGCAAAATTATCCAGGATGAAGGGCTCCCACTGGAGCTGCACCTTCCTGAGCTGGGCAAAACCCTGGGAGAGGCTTTGCTGGAGCCTACAAAAATATATGTCAAGGAGATTTTGGCTCTCATAGAGCATGCCCAAAGCCATGCAAAACCCAAAGGCATGGCACATATTACAGGAGGAGGTATACCCGGCAACCTCCCGCGTTGTTTGCCTGCAGGCACTAAAGCTGTCCTTTATGAAAAAAATTGGCAACCCAGCCCCCTCTTTGGCCTCTTGGCCCAATGGGGAAAGGTTTTGAGAGAAGAAATGTATAACACTTTCAACATGGGCTTGGGCTATTGCCTGGTCATCAACCCGCAGGCACTCTCTTTCGTTTTAAATTTTTTCAAAGAGCAGGGGCTTTTGGCTTGGCACGTTGGTAACATTGAAGCGGACGCCGCTTCTTCCCCACCCACAGCCCAGGTGCTTCAATGAAACGCATTGCAGTATTGGCTTCTGGTAATGGCAGCAACCTGCAGGCACTCATTAACCAACTCAATGTGCCTTCCTCCCCTGCTGAAATAAGCCTGGTGGTTTCCAACGTGGCTTCTGCCCATGCCCTCACCCGTGGAAGAGAAGCGGGCATCCCCACCTTTTTTGTTCCCCATGAAGGCAAAGAGGACAGGCAAAACCATGAAAAATTGCTTGTGCAGCTGCTGCAGGAATATGAGACGGATTTCGTCTGCTTGGCCGGCTTTATGCGCCTTTTGACGCACCGCTTTTTGAGTGCCTATCCCCAACGTGTCCTCAATACACACCCCTCTTTGTTGCCCTCTTTCCCTGGGAAACACGCCCCCGAGCAAGCCCTCAAAGCAGGTGTCAAAATGACGGGCTGCACCATCCACTTGGTTGATGAAGGCATAGATACAGGCCCCATTCTCGCCCAGGCCGCCGTGCCCGTTTTGGAGAATGACAATGTTTCCAGCCTCACCTCTCGCATCCAAAGCGCAGAGCACCAACTCTATCCCCACGTGGCGCGCCTTTTTGCCCAAGGGCATGTGCACAACAAAGGCCCTCTCTTCTTTCTCAACGGTTGCTCACCATGAAAGGAGGCCCTGCACATAACATGGGCTCGGGCTTTGTCAGCACCCCTTCGCGGCATTTTTATGATCTGGTTGTCATCGGCAGCCACCTGGCAGGCTTGGCCAGCGCAGCCCTCGTGGCGCGCAAGGGCTATAAAGTTTTGGCTGTAGAAACAACCCCCCCCTATGAGCACCAGGGGCAGCACTTCCCCTATGAGGCCATTCTCCTGCCCAACCCACGTCATTCTGCCTTGCTCTCAACCTTCCTTGAGGAAATGCAGCTGACGACGGACTTTCAACGTACAGCTATTCCCCTGGCTACCCAATGGGTTGTCCCCAAACAACGCTTGGATTTTCCCCCTGCTCTTGAAGAGCATGAAAACGAGTGGCAAAAACTCTTCGGGAAAGAAAACCAAACACAACTCAAAAACCTCTTGGAATTCCAAACCCAAAGCCAAGCCTTTCTGAAAACCCTCCCCAACTTGCCCCCTCAAGGCCTGCTGGAAGGCTGGTCCCTGCGCCGCCAGGCACGCCTCTTCGAGTCTCCTCCCCTACACTGGCTCCCCACAGCGGCCTGGCCTTCACTTCAGCTGATGGCAAGCCTCAGCCTGGGCATAGAGCCCTCGCCTTATGCACTGCAACACTTTGCAGGAGGTGTGTTGCTGGGCTTTTATGGCTTCCACCAAGGACGACAGGGCTTCGGGGAGTGGTTGCTTAAACGCATGCAACAGCTGGGGGTGGACGTGGTTTTTCCTTCTCAGCTGACACAACTGGCCTTTGACAACAAAGGCTGCTCTCTGCAGCTGCGCGGGGACTCTACGGTTTATCGCGTGCGCACGGCCTTGTGCGCTGCAGACATTGAAGCCTTCGCGCGCTGCCTTGAAAACCCCAAAGTCCTCAAATATGCTTCCGCCCCCCCACCTTCGCACCCCTCGCCTCAACGCATCAGCCTCCATTGGCTCCTCCCTCAGGAAGCCCTCCCCTATGCCCTCAAAGAGCAAGTCCTCCTGCCCTCCTTGTGGCTTCAAAACATTCCAGCTGCACCTTTGGAGCGCGGCATGCCCGAGCCTTTGCGTATTTTGACGGCTTCTTCATGGTTTCACCCCAAAGAAGAAAAAACTTTCAAAGCCCAACTGGAAGCACAACTGAAATCCATGGCACAGTGCCTGGAAGAGCTGCTGCCCTTCGCTCGCCAACATGTGCGCCTCGCCTCCTCTCCCCAGTTGAATGCTCCACATGAGCGCCTCTATGAGGCCAAACTCCCCCTCATGCCCAACAACGCTGAAGTGGACGGCGGCTTGGGCTTTTGCGGAGAGCTTATGGAGTCCAAATGCAAACCCCTGCACATCGCCAACCGACAACAACTGCCAGGCCTGGGGCTCGAAGGGGAATTGCTTCTGGCCTTCAAAACCAGCAAAGCCATTGAGCAACAACTCCTCAAAAAACCCCCACGGCATTAAATAAACACGTTGAATAGACCGCTTTTACTTAGAACTGATTGGATGCTCCAGACCGGTTTCAATTGAGACGAGCTTTAGCTCGTCTCACGAAGAGATCATGTCAAAGTGGAAGCGGTCTAGCGGCCCCAGTCCACAATGGGGTGGCCATGCTTTTTGGCCCACCGCCTAAGCCGCAAATCCGCGTTGACGGCGACGGGGTTTCCTATGGCCTCCATCACAGGCAAATCCGCATAGGAGTCCGTATAAAAACTGCACTCGGAGAGGGCTATATTTAACTGGGCAAGTTTGGCTTCTGCCTTCAGCAACTTGCCGTGCCCATAACAGACAATGCCTTCTATGCGCCCCGTCAGCTTTCCGTGGGCGTCAACTTCGAGCACATTGGCCAAACAATCATCCAAACCCAAATCCGCGGCCACCCGTTCTCCCAAATATTGAGTCGAAGAGGTTAACAATATACACTCTCGCCCCTCTCGCTGCTGCTCTTCAAGCTCTTTGAGTGCACCCGGGCGATAAAAACGACGTACCTCCTCCTCATAAAATTTTTTGGTTTTCTCCAAAATTTCCCCATGAGAAACCCCCGCAAAACCCTCCATGGCCTGTACCAAGGGGGCCGCTGAGTTTCCCCACCCCAGGTTATAGCGCACAAACCACCCCAGCGTTTTTATGCTGCTTGTGCGTTTTAACACCCCCGCCTTCCATTGCTGCTGAATCCACAAAAGTGCTGAATTTTGGGAAATTAACGTCCTGTCCAGATCGAAAAAAGCAACGCTCACTTAGGCCCCACCCATGGGCAAACAACCCTTCATGGCTAATGTATACATAACCGTATTATTTCTATTTTCTTCTCCGAAGCCCAACGAGGACACCTCCAATGCAAAATAGGCACGGGCCAGTTGTACGCCTTCCTCTTCTTCCCAAAACTCCATCGCTCCGTTTTGCAAAACGCAACTTTGGGGAGTGCCATCCTCAAATCCAACCCAAGCCACAGAGAGTTAAGCAAGTCCAAGCGCTCACTGCAATCCCCTTCACCAAAGCGCATCAGCACCAGCAAGTGCGCGCCTTTTCCTCAAAACCCCTTATCCCCACCGCTATATAAGGGTTTTTTGCCCACATTCTCATCCAACAAAGCCAGGCGCACCGCTTCAAAAAGCGTCTCCTGTGGACTGCCCCAAATCTCCTGTTGTATTCAGCGCTCAAAAAGATCTACAAAAATAAGTTTGGTCTCTGTTGAGTATGCGTGCATCTTGTTGTTGAGCATTTGAATTTTGTTTATCTAAACTGAATTCTTTTCTCGAAAAAAAGGGAAGCCAGCTTGCTGAAACGTTTGGAACGGCTAGGTTGTCAATTGCGTTATGCTCTATTGTTCACATAGAAACCTGGAAAACCATCTCATGGCGGATGACTCAAAAAAAAGCAGCAGAACCGATTTGCCCTCTCCTCAAGGTGCTTCCCATCTCATCCAAAAAGAAGACATTCCTCAAGTCCTTCCTATTTTGCCCTTAAGAAATTCTGTCTTCTTCCCCGGCGGAGTCCTCCCGCTTGCTGTGGGGCGCCCCAAAACCATCGCCCTCATTAAAGACGCCGTTCGCGATGAGCAATTTATCGGTGTCGTCACCCAGAAAAAAGCAGAGGAGGAAGATCCAAAATCCACAGATCTCCATATGACGGGGACCGTGGCTAAAATTGTCAAACTCCTTAAAATGGGAGAAGAAAACTATTCTCTCGTCGTCCAGGGCTTGGCGCGCTTCCGCTTGGTGGACTTGGTCCAGGAAACACCCTACCTCAAAGCACGCATAGAGCCTTTGGAAGACAAAACACCCATAGAAAACCTCGAAATTGAAGCCTTGGGCATTAACCTCAAAAAACTTGCGCGCGAAGTGATTGAGTTGATGCCTGAGTTGCCCTCCGCGGCAAGCGAGTTGGTAGAAAGCATTAACCACCCAGGCCACCTGGCCGACCTCATTGCCGCCAACATTGATGTGCCCTTAGAAGAAAAACAGGCCGTCCTGGAAACCGTTGAGCTTAAAGCGCGGATGAACCTCGTCCTCGAGGTGCTCAACCGCAAACGCGAAATTCTCAAACTTTCCAACAAAATTGACTCCGCCGTCAAAGGCGAAATGTCCAAAACACAGCGCGAATATTATTTGCGCCAACAGTTGAAAGCCATCAAAGAAGAATTGGGGGAGCTCGGCGAAGAAGAAGAAGAAATTGACGAGCTGGACGAGCGCCTCAAAAATGCTGCCCTCCCCCCAGAAGTGGAAAAAGTCGCCACCAAGGAGCTCAACCGCCTGCGCTCTATTCCCACAGCCTCCAGTGAATATACTGTTTCGCGTACCTATTTGGATTGGATTGCGGACCTCCCCTGGAGCAAAAAAAGCGAAGACAATTTAGACATAGAAAACGCACGCCAAACCTTGGATGCAGACCACCACGGCATCCAAAAGGTGAAAAAACGCATTTTGGAATACCTCGCGGTGCGCAAACTCAAAAATGACATGCGCGGCCCCATCCTCTGCCTGGTGGGCCCCCCCGGCGTAGGCAAAACCTCCCTGGGGCAATCCGTCGCACGCGCCATTGGAAGAAAATTTGTGCGCCTCTCCCTGGGTGGTGTGCGCGATGAAGCCGAAATCCGCGGCCACCGACGCACCTATGTGGGCGCCCTCCCAGGGCGCTTCATTCAAAACATGAAAAAAGCAGGCACCGTCAACCCGGTGATGATGCTGGATGAGATTGATAAATTGGGAGCGGATTTTCGCGGAGATCCCTCCTCCGCATTGCTGGAGGTTTTGGATCCGGAGCAAAACAACAGTTTTGCAGACCACTATTTGGATGTGGCCTATGACTTGTCCAAAGTCATGTTTATTGCCACAGCCAACCAGCTGGACACCGTCCCCTCCCCTTTGCGCGACCGCATGGAAATTATTGAGTTGTCCGGCTATACTTTTGATGAGAAAGAGGCCATCGCCGTCAAACACCTCATTCCCAAACAACTCAAAGAGCATGGCCTGGAAGAAAACCACCTCACCATTGAAGAAAAAGCCCTTCATGTGCTGCTGACCTCCTATACGCGCGAGGCGGGCGTGCGCAGCCTGGAGCGGCGCATTGCGGATTTGTGCCGCGCAGTTGCCGTGGATTTTGCGTCCGGAAAAACCGACAAACAAACCATCGACGCACAGCGCGTTCCCGAAATTTTGGGGCCCGAACGCTATTATTCCGAAGTTGCAGAGCGCACCGAAAGGACAGGGGTCGCCACAGGCTTGGCTTGGACAACAGCCGGGGGAGACTTGCTCTTCATTGAGTGTACAAAAATGGCGGGCAAGGGGGGGCTGACTTTGACAGGGCAACTCGGAGAAGTCATGAAAGAGTCCGCCCAAGCAGCGCTCTCTTATTTGCGCTCCAAGGCAGAACAGCTGGGCATTCCTTCAGACTTTATGGAGAAAACAGACATCCACCTCCACTTTCCCGCCGGCGCCATCCCCAAAGACGGACCCTCCGCAGGGGTTACCATTCTCACTGCGCTGACCTCCCTCATGACACATGTACGCGCCCGCTCTGATACGGCCATGACGGGCGAGGCCACCTTGCGCGGACTCGTGCTCCCCGTCGGAGGCATTAAAGAAAAAGTCCTCGCAGCCCATAGAGCTGGAATTAAACGGATTATCCTCCCCGAGCGCTGCCGCAAAGACATGGTGGATGTGCCCGAGCAAGCCAAAAAAGAAGTGGAATTCCTCTTCGTCAGCACCATGGATGAAGTGCTCGAGCTCGCCCTCGAGTCCTGGCCTCCCAAGCCGCTACCGCCCACGGCCTCCGCCTAACTCTAGACCGCTTTCACTTTGACATGATCTCTTCGTTGGGCTCCGGTTTCGCTCAGGTCATGCACTTAAGTGCACTCCCATCGCGCCTTCCCCTCGGGACTTAGGCCTCGCCCGCCTCGACCTCATGCCAAATTGAAACCGGTCTGGAGAAACCGGCCTTAGCGCAGATCGTCAAAACTGCTCTGGCCAGGCAGTTGCGTTTTGTATTTTTCAAGCACCAAGTCAATGCCTTGACGAATGTATTCGGCAAT
This sequence comes from Cystobacterineae bacterium, assembly GCA_009782175.1. GTDB lineage: Bacteria > Myxococcota > Myxococcia > Myxococcales > Myxococcaceae > WRKR01. The sequence continues at coordinate 10,956 of WRKR01000011.1, read as the reverse complement.
GGGGACTTTCGTCTTCTGGTTGAGCAACTTGAGCAACTCGCTCTGCTCAGCCGTAATATAAATGGTCGTGCTCATCTTTTTGCGCGCCATAAGCCTATGGATATGCCACAAATGCTTTGTGTGCAAAGCCAAACACACTTGGGTTTTATTTCTGCTGATGGCCTTGGCTTTCTGCCTCCATTGCGCCAAGCAGCGACCCCACCTGCCTTGGCCACACCCATGGCACTCCAAGGCTTATGATCTCAACAGAGACGGAATTCCCGACGTCTTCTATGCACCTGAAGAAAACAACGTTGATTGGAATGGCGATGGCATTCCCGAAGTCCGCCGCTATTTCGAAAATGGCCAGCTAAGCCTGGAAACTTATGACTTAAATTTTGAAGGCAAACCTTCCCTGTGGCTGCATTATGATGAAGGCAAACCCGTCCTCAAAGAGTGGGACAACGACGGAGATGGAGAGGCCGATCAACAAGAATTCCTCCTGGAACAAAACCTGCTCGACCTCCTTGGGCTGCTGCTGAACCTCTTCACCCCCAACGGCTCTATGCCTCTGCCCCCCGAAGAAATGCAAGAGGCAACCCTGGAAGAAACCCTTAAGGGTGCACCAGCCACTGCCTTAACAACTCCGCCTCCGCACCCTCCATGCTGTCTGGCTCCATAACCACCCCGGGCTGCATGCCTATGGGCATACCCCAAAAACCCCGCTTCCTCAGGCCCTCCAATAACGCATTACGCCTCCCCTCGTCAGGCGCAAAAATGATGGCACCATCCCCGCCCCCTGCACCCGATTGCTTTATGCTGCACCCATAGGCCTTCACCAAACGAAAAATTTGCTCCTGGGCCAGAGGCGGTGAAATGCCCGCAAGCAACTTGTCCAACAAGGCCTGCAATACCTCAACGGCTTCTGCCAAAACCTCAAACTTCCCCTGCAGCCAGGCACGCTCCAACTGCTCTCCAAAAATTTCCGAGGACAACACAAAGGCTTGCCGGGCCTTGGCCTCATGGCGCGCTTCAACCGCTTTGAGCATGGAAACGGTGGAAGCACTTTTGCCCATAAACACATAAGCCAAAGCAAAAGGCTTGGGGTGGAGGCTTTGGACTTTGAGAGGCCCACCCAAGGGCCCACCCATATAACGTACCAGGCCACCCAGGCTGCATGCAGCAACATCCGCACCACTGCCCTTGCCCTGCTGCGCCTCAGCATGCGCGCGCAAAGCAAAGGCCAACGGCTCCTCCACCATGCCCAAGGCCATAAGGCTTGCCTTCGTCGCCAATACCGCCGCGCGAGCACTGCTCCCCAAGCCCAACTTGTGCCCCTCCACCAAAGGCGTGGGAGCCATGGCCAAGTTAAACCCCAATGAGGCCCTCCCATGCTTGGCCAATATGCCGTCAACTGCACGCGCAGCAAATAAAAAAGGCTGACTTACAGGCTGCGCCCATGAAACCCCCGCCGGCGTTATGTCCCCAGCCAAACCCCCCGCCTCCAACTGTACGTGGACGCGACAGTCCTCCCTGTGCTGAAAAGCCGCCAAGGCACGCGGGCCTGTGGCTAACACCCTCGCTGTGCCACCCCACACAACAGCATATTCCCCACAAACAAAAAGCTTGCCCGGCGCGGATAAAAATTTCACACCCCCCTTTTGCCAAAAAAACGAGGCCTTTGCCAAAAAAACTCAAAACCCAACCCCTGCCGCAAATATGCCCCTGCCTCCTCCCATTTTTTCCTCCTCATTTCTCCACCCTCCTCAACAACTGTGCTAAACGCAAAAACAAAAATGCGCCAGGCCGGCTTGAGGTGGACTTGAGTGTTGTGAGGTACACAGTTTTAGGCCTGGGCCCTCTGTCGCCTTTCTGTTTTGCCTGCCCTTTCCTCTCACGTTGAATGCCATGTTGCGCAACCTGTTTTGCATTTTCTTCACCGCTTTTTGGACAGTACTCATGTGCACGTGTGGAATGGTACATGCACTGCTCGCCCGCCGCTCCCCTGCTGTGACGTTTTGGGCCACCCCCTGGTCGGCCGGCTTGTTATGGGCGGGCGGCGTCAAACTCAAAGTGGAGGGCATTGAAAACATCCCGAAAAACCAAGCGGTTATTTTTGCAAGCAACCACCAGTCCACGGCGGATATACCGGTGTTGTTTTCTATTTTGCCGCTCAATGTCCGCTTTATTGCCAAACATGTGCTGGGTTATGTCCCCTTCCTGGGCTGGTATTTGCGTTTGGCAGGCTTCATCCTCATCAACCGCTCAAACCGCAAAAAAGCCATTGAGCAGTTGGCGCACGCCGCGGAGCGCATTCGCGCAGGTACCAGCATTATTGCTTTTCCGGAGGGGACGCGCAGTGAGACGGGTGAAATACTCCCCTTTAAAAAGGGGGTTTTTCTCCTCGCCCTCAAAGCCGGCGTCCCCATTTGCCCCATTGCCATTGAAGGCTCCGCTCAACTCATGCCCAAAAACTCATGGAATATTCAACCGGGCCCCGTCCATGTCAAAATTGGGCCCCCCATCCATACAACGGACTATAAGGACGAGCCTGTTAAGCTTGCTGAGCATATTAGAGCGCTCATCATCCAACAAAATGTAGCCTTGGGCGGCAAGGGGGGCTGTGCCGGGCCTTCAAAACCTACCCAAACTCCCCCTCCTCTCTCTCAACCCTCTCCACCTGCACCCCCATGAGACTTTTTTTAAGCTGCTTCCTCCTCTGCGCATTGCTTGCCTGCCACACCACCTCAGCCCACGTGCCCAAAAGCGAATTCCAACAAGCCTCAGAAGCACTCCAAGCCAAAAAACCCAAAGAGGCACTCCCTATACTCGAGCGCCTCTTTCAAAAAGACAGCTCCCAACTGGAAGTGGCTCGCGCATTGGCTGAAGCGCATGTGCAACTCGGGCAAAGCCAAACGCTCTTGGCCCGCCTTCAGAATGACGTGCGCCCTGTTGCTTTTTATATGCGCGGCCTGTTGTTCTATTCACACCCCAGCACCGCTGAAAATGAGGCCCTTGCCGCCTTTCAGCAAGCCATTGCGGCACAGCCCGCAGAGCCCGAGTTCCACTATAGGCTGGGCTTGGCTTTGCTGGAGCTGGAGCGCGATGCGCAGGCCCTTGCTGTACTACAAACAGCCATTGGGCTGGCCCCAGAAAAAACCTCCTGGCAACTCCCTCTGGCCAAAGCGCTTTTCAGGCTTGGAAAAAATGAAATGGCCCTCACCGCCCTGGGCAACTCCTTGGACAATGCCCTCTCTCCCGCTGAGCTCCAAACAGCCAAAACATTGATGAACGCCCTCATAGGTGCCGATGAGCACCTCCCTGCCCCCGCTCAACAGGCTTTGGATGAGGCCATCCACTGGCTCAATGTTGCAGATGTACCTCAGCAAGCGGTTACACTCCTGGAAGGCATACTCTTGGATTTTCCAGACTTGGCCACAGCCCACGCCTTGCTTGGCTTGGCCTACCAAAGGTTGGATGATGCCGGCCGCGCCACAGAAGAGTTTAAAAAAGCCATCTCCCTGGCCCCCAACAACGGCCTCAACCACTTTTATTTGGCAGAGCTTTATGCCTCTAAACGCAGGCCCCAGGAAGCCAAAAAAGAATATGAGCAGGCCATCAAAAAAAACCCCTTCCTGGACAATGCCTACCTCAAACTCGGCGAGATGGCCACCCAACAAGCCAACTGGCCCTTGGCTCGCCAATATTTCCAAACGGCCGTCTATTTGGGCAATACCCAAGCACGCCTCAGCCTCGCCCTCTGCTTCCAAGCTGAAAACAATTGGAGCGCAGCAGAAACAGAGTTTCTCCTTCTCCTCAACCAAATGCCCAACAACCTCGAGTTGCAGCTGCGCGCAGGCGCCTTCTATGTGGATTATTTCCTGGCCGCCTCCTCCTCTGAAGAGAAAACCCAACTCAGAAAGAAAGCCCTCCCCCTCCTGGATAAAGTCCTCGAAGCACAACCCGAAAATGCCCTGGCCTCACGCGCCAAAGCCATGCTTAAAAAACTGTAGGCATAGGCCGGATGAGGGTTGAAGGTTAAAATAAGGTTGAAAGGCGCTGAGTTATAAGCTTTGCATAATATTAAGCAAACTCTTATAGCTGTCCACGTTGTGGTATTTCACTCCCGTGGTTGAAAATTCATTAAACAGTTTTTTGGCGCATGCCATTTTTGCCTGCTCAATGGGGCGCAATTGCAGGCTGTCCATGCTGCCTTTTGTTTCTGCTATGAAGAAAATATGTTTCACAGTGCCGCGTTTGAAGGCTATCGCCCAATCCGGCGTATAGTTGCCTACGGGTGTGGGTATATAAAAGCCTCTGGGGCCTCGCGGCAGTTTGGCATAGACAACCACCTCGTCGGCGGTGTCCAGCTCCTGGGCAAACTTCCGCTCTATGCTGTCTGTGGCCGTTCCATCTACAAACACATAGTCCTGTATTGCCTTTTTCGTTTTAAATGCCTTTGCATATTCCTGTGAGGTTTTGCTCATGTTGAATATGTCGTGCGCATAGGGCTGTTCGGCGCTGGGTTGGTAGGAGATATGCTCTACAACCACCGCGGCTTTCTGCCGGCCAACCTCTTCTATAACCCTCTGGATGAATTCTTCCGGGTTGAGCCTGAACATCTGCAGCTTTTGCTGAAGGAGCCCCTTGAGGATGGAGGCTGCCGTGCGGCGAGTCACCGTTGCCCCTTTGGCAATTTTGCCGAGGAGATCATACCTGACGGAGCTGGCTTCTGTGTGTTGGAGCGCCCGCGTCTGGGTGCGGGAAAGCTCAAACTCCACCCCTGTTTGAGTGCCCTCCGTCAGGGTATATTGGAGTTGGGAAATACGCAGCCCAGCATTGAGGGCTGTTATGGTGTTTTCAATCAGCTGAAGGCTGTCAAACTCTACCGTATAGGCATATCGCCTGTGGATGGCCTTCCATAACTCTTGAAATTCCTTTTTATAAAAATTCTCGTTGAGCGGGTTTTCCCTAAGCTTGGTTTCGCGCCCGTCTTCAACCATGGCTTGCAGCGCACGTGGATCAAAAATAGACCGAATCAGCGCGTGTATTCCGTCCGCCCATGGAGCCAGGCTCTCTTTCAACGCGGCCAGCTGCCCGCTTTCCAGGGCATTGCGGTATCCGGGTGTTATGTTGCCATCGTCATCCACATAGTTGTTCCTCACCAGGTAGTTATATATGGCCATCGCATCCTGCGCGCTCAGCCTATGCACCAACCTATGCACCGGCCTATGCACCTCACCCGCAAGCACCAAAGTTTTTCCGGTGAAATATTCTATGCTCGCCTTTGTAGGGCGCTCATATAAGTCTTCGCGGATTTTGCTCTGCAACTCCGAGACGAAGCGGGCATAACTCTCGCTGGCAACCACCGTCAGCTTGTTTATCTCATGGACGAGCGCCTCGCCACAGGCCTCCATGTCCTGCCTGTCGCCGGACTGGTTGACGCACAAGCGCAGGCCACGCCCCACTTCCTGGCGCTTCGCCGTGGCGCTGTCCGAGTGCTTGAGCGTGCAAATTTGAAACACGTTCGGGTTGTCCCAACCTTCACGGAGTGCCGAGTGAGAGAAAATGAAGCGCGTTGGCTCTTCAAAGGACAACAAGCGTTCTTTATTTTTCAAAATCAGCTCATAAGCCGAGAGGTCGTCTGAAAATTCGCTTCCGCGTTTAATAGCGCTGTTCATCATGCGCCCTTGTTTGTCGATGGAAAAATAGCCGCGGTGGGTTTTGTGTACTTCAATTTTCCTGAGGTATCCCTGGTATTCAGCCTGGAGCCGCGTGTGGCGCTCATTCAGCGCGGCTATATATTCCTGCTCAAACATTTTGCCATATTCACCCAGCAGCTCCCTGCCATCCTCTGCATATTGGCGGTATTTCGCCACTTCGTCGATAAAGAACAGAGAGAGACATTTTATGCCCTGTTGGAACAGCTCCTCCTCTTTGTCCAGGTGGGAGTAGATGGTTTCTCGTATTTGAATGCGGCGAACATCATCCTCGTTGACGTTGCCGCAGGCCGTGCCTGCTGTCAGGCTTTCACCGTTTGAGAAAGTGACGATGCCTCGGAATGGATCCACACTCGCTATGGATAGACCTCTATATTGCTCCAGTTGGTTAGAGGCGGCATATATACTCTCGCCTTCGCCGAGGAGCTGCACCTTCCTTTGAATTCCATTTTTTCGCTTTATCTCAAACTCCAGGCGGGCACGGGGTGGCTTTTTGCTGTCTAAGACAAGCTCCGCCAGGTAGAGGTAGCCATCCGTACCGCGCAGGTTTTTAATGTCAAAGCCTTTGACTTCAATTTTTTTGACCAGCTTTTTTTTGAAAGCATCCAGGGCATCCAGCACATAAACCAGGTTGTGTGAAGTCTGGTGTGTCGCGGAATAATTCAGAGAGAACAACGGGTTGAAGTTATTTTTCAAAGCGTTTTGTGTGGCGGCGCCGCCCATTTTTTGAGGCTCGTCGAGGATGACAATGGGGCGGTTTGCCGAAATAACATCAATGGGGCGGCGGGAGCCGAACTCATCGCGCTTGGAATAGATGATGCGCGACTCTTTGCTGCGTCCATCCTCTTTCAGGCTGGTGGCGAAGGCCTGCGTATTGATAATGAGCACGTTGATGCCAAAACTGTTGGAAAACGCGTCAAGGGTGTGCAGGTTTGAGGAGTTATACACAAAGAAGCGGGCCTTCATGCCGTATAGCGCCATAAAGTGTTCCTGTGTTATTTCAAAAAACTTCTTCACACCTTCGCGTATGGCAACGGAGGGGACGACGACAATGTATTTGCTCCAGCCATAGTGCTGATAAAGCTCAAACATGGTTTGGAGGTAGACATAGGTTTTGCCTGTGCCTGTTTCCATTTCCAGATCCAAGCTTGGTGCGCCGAGTGCTTTCACCAAGGCGGGTGAAAGCTGAATATGGTTTTCGGTTTGGATTTTTCGGATGTTGTGCAGAAGCTTTTCATCCGAAAGCGCTATGGCCGCATTGCCATAGCTTGTATACCCGTTCTCCTCCTCATCAAAGAGTGGCACCTGAGTGGGTTTGGCGGGTTTGCGCTGTGGGGTGCCCCCTTCACGGTGGTAGCTGAGCCTTTCTTGCCTGGGTTGACCGTTGAAAACGCGCAACACGGCATTCACCGCCTCGCTCTGAAAGGGCTGTATTTTGAAGCTCAACTTCATGCTGCTCTATCCTCCCTAAGTGGCCTCAAAAAAACCCTTGCCGCAATGCTTGCCTCAATGCTTGCCGAGCTATTGCGCCCCTTCCTTGAAAAGCCCGCGCGCCTATGGGGCCCGCGCCTTCCCCTCCTCTGCTCTTTTGAGCATCAGGCCTAAAGCTCATGCACAGGGCCCACTCAGCGGTTGGGTCCACATGGGCCTGCGCATAGGCCTGTGTATGCTCCATTATTTCGGCAATACCGCGAAGGAGGTTGTTCATTACAACACCTTTCTGATCGTTTTGGCGCTATAGGTTTTGAAAATTTGCTCAACATTCGCCATCCCCGCATCGTTGGCGAAGCTGCTGTCGCGGAATATGGCATAATAGGGTTTGTTTTTGGCGAGCTCGGTGAGGGTTTCGTCTGTGGCTTGCTCAAAGCAGGCCATGAGGTAGTTGTTTGCAACAGAGAAGAGGGTTTGGCCGCCCAGCTCACGCTGTTCAATTTTGCTAGAAAGTGGGACGCCCAAGTCCAGCATAACTTGGAACAGCAAGTCCTCGGCGCTGCGGTCGGGTTTTATGTTGTCGAGCAACCCATCGAGAGGGGTTTGGAAGGCGCCGCCGCTGCTGAGCAGCGCTTGTGGCGTATAATAGACGTCTTTCATGTTGCTGCTGTCGAGTTTCAGGACGCGAAAGCCGATGTCTGGAAGGTTTTCCGTTTTCGGCACCCCCTCTTGGGCCATGGGCAGCTTCAAGCTGTCCACTATTTTCTGCCCTGCGCGTCGGATGCGCTCTTTGCCTATTTCGCAGATGTTTTTATAGCCTGCCTGGGCAGCCTCGCTGCCTTCGTCGCAGAGCTCGGGCAGCTGTACCATGATGAATTGGCGTTTGCCCTGATCCTCAGCATTCAGTTGCATCACCGCATGAGCGGTTGTGGCGGAGCCGGAGAAAAAGTCGAGGATCAGCTCTCCTTCGTCCTTGGTGATGGCCGTCACCATTTGTATCAAATACTTCATCAGTGCAACGGGTTTAGGGAAACCAAATATTTTTTTCCCAAAAAGCACATCCATGTCTTTGGTACCGTCCTGGGTCATCCCAATGTCACTGGGGAAATGGGTGCTGACGGGAATAAAGCCAAATTTATCCCCGGCTTTTTCCATGTCGGCCTCTTTAAAATAGCGCAAGGCGGGTTTTGAAATGTTTAAAAACTCATAATCCCCAGGAAATACAATGCGGTTTTCAGCATAATATCTGGGGAAAGTCTCTTCCGTAATGGCCCACGTCCTGTTGGGGTTGGGGGGGTATCTGTTGCCTGTTTTTGGATCCACCAGCGTAAAAAAGCTATGGGGCCTTTCGCTGGCGCTTGTTTGCTTGGTGAGGTCGTGAATACGCCAGGGTCTGCCAGGAAAGTCGTCCGTTTCATAATATTTGCGGGTACCTCCTTGCAAACAGGCTGAAAACGCTTTGCTTTTTGCATAGGCCAGAAGCCATTCATGATCTTGAGAAATGCCAAAGGGCACGTCAGATTTTGCTGTGCGTTTGCGCCATGGAAACTGCCCCGCAAAATTCACGCTGCCAAACACTTCGGTGCAGATTTTCTTTAAATTTTCTACTTCGCCATCGTCAATGCTGATGAAAATAACACCCTCATCTGAAAGCAAGTCCCTCGCCACGCGCAGACGCGGATAGAGCATATTCAGCCAATCCGTATGAAAGCGCCCATGGCTGTCCATATTCCGCACCATACGGTTGCCCTCTGGGTTATATTGACAGTCCCTCGCCAAAAACGCGCCCACCTCCCCCACAAAGTTATCCTCATAAATAAAGTCATTCCCCGTGTTATAGGGCGGATCAATATACACCATTTTCACACGGCCCAAATATGTTTCCCTTAATAATTTAAGTACATTAAGGTTGTCGCCTTCAATATAAAGGTTTTGTGTGTTGTCAAAATCCACGCTTTCTTCGCGGCAGGGGCGCAGTGTTGCGGCAATGGGGGCATTGGCCAAAAGCACGGCTTTCTTCTTGTCCGGCCAAGTAAATTGGTAGCGTTCCTCTGGGCCTGAAACAACGTGCGTGTTGAGCTCCTGCTGGAGGAGGTTGGCATCGACGGCGCGCACAAGCACACCGTTTTCGTCGATGGTTTCCGTGAGGGCATTGGGGAATAAAGCAGCAAGGGCGTCAAAGTGACGTTTGCTGAGGTCGGGCGTGCGAAGGGGAAGCTTATCCACGGTGGGGCTCCTCATTCCCAGAGGGGTGCGGGCTGAAAAATAAGTCCTATAAGTCCTCATATGTCGGCTTGTTATCAGGCAGAAATGTCAGCTACCCTGAGCTACCCTGAGCTACCCTTTTTGCCACCCATAGCGGTTTTTTGCCCAGCCTTGTTGTGTTGTTGAGTCTACTTTCTATTGTGTATTCAGCAATTTTTTCATCCACGCTCGGCAAACAAAAACCCACCCCACCCTCACAGGGGGATACAAGGCACCAGGGGCACCAGGGGGCGGTAGCATACCGAAGGAGGGGCAATGGCAAAGCAACCTGTTTCTCTCACCCATGCATTGACTTCCGCTGTTATTTCCTCGCGGCTTATTTCAGCGGGGCTCGAAGCAGGCGCGGCTTGGGACATGCCGCCGTCTTATTGGTTTTCCAGCTCCTGAATGCCTGTCAGCGTGTCGCAAGAGTGTTTGTTGTCCACGGCGCCGCCCTCTGCCTTTTTGTCGCCACGTGCAGGCTGTGCGCCCTTTGCGGTTTTTTTGCCGCTGTCTGCAGGCTCCTCACCACGGCTTTCAAAGCCCACAAGCGACATGGACAACATGGCTGCCAGACACATGCTTTTTATTCGCATCGCATTCCTCTTTCTTGCGGCCTCTGTTAACCGCCACACACAGCGTATTCCCCATTTTCCACGCCACCTTTGAAAACAGCAATGCATTTCCTCCGGGCCGCGTGCTTTGCGCTTTTTATGGGCCCAAGGAGCATTGCAAACATTCGCCTCTATGCGCGTTGGGTGTTCAGTTGTGGCGCGATATATGTCAAAAAACATGGACATTGTGTTAAGTTTTATTGCGACATTATGTCAAAAAACAAAGACACTGCAAAAAGCAAACGCGGGCTTTGTTTTTAAGGCGCTGCAAGGAGGGTTGTTGTGCATGAAAACCCCCGCCTTCATGAGAAGACAGGGGTTTCTTTGTGCGTTGGTTTAAGGTTTTTTAAGGCTTGTCGGATTCTTAACTCGTTTGGGGATTTGGGGCGGGAAGCGCATTCTCATGAATGCGCAGCTTCACCCGAGGCGGCCCGGTGTTGCGCTGTATGCCCATATTTTTTTCTTTGTTTGTGTCAGCCATTTCTGGTTCTCCTTGTGAGTTATTTGAGTGACGGCACCTTTTGAAAGGTGGCCGGGTGCTCAAAACCGTTCACAAGTACGGTGGACTTCTTCCCCTTTCGGGTATTGTATCCGTCCACACCCGGCCAAAAATGGCACAAAAAAACCACGTCTGTCGGGCGCGGGTAGAGCCGCTTGTGAGGTGCTTTGAACACCAGGGGGAACTATAGTTGAATTTTTTGAGAAAGCAAGCGGAGAAAGTCTCCAGGAAGTTGCTGGAAAAGTTTCAGAAGGGTTTTTTCGCCTGGCGGCGGGCAATTTAAATGAGGGGGGTTTTTGTTTTTTCCCTTCCAGGGGGGGGGAGTGTCGCCTCCGGCGAAGGGTTTTTTCGCCCTCCCGGGCAGGGTTTTTCGCCTACCGGCGAGTCACTTTTTTTGGATGTCCAAAAAAAGTAACCAAAAAAAACCACCCTGCCGGGGGCTTACGAGCGGCCCCAGGAAGGTTTTAAT